>DATAZG010000016.1:0-151846 GCA_036272155.1 Pseudonocardia sp. | reverse complement strand
CAGTTGGGTCCTCATCCCTATGAGCGGGCTTCCTCGCTGATAAGGCGTAGAAGGATTGTCGGACAGGCACCTGGCTGCTTCGCTCATGCCTCATGCGCACTCAGACCACCGAGACGACAGGGCTCGCGGGCGCCGACTTCGCGGACCTGCCCACCGCCCCTGCCGAGATCGACCTGGGAGCGCTGCTGGAACGCCGGGCCCGAGCCTCCGCAGAACGCCCCGCGGTGACCTTCCTCGGTCGCACGCTGACCTTCGCCGAGGTCCATGACCGGGTCCGACGCCTGGCGCAGGTCCTGCGCGACGGAGGTGTTCGGAAGGGCGACCGGGTCGCCTACCTCGGCCTCAACGACCCGGCGATCCTGGAGGCCTGTTCGCCGCGGCCAACCTCGGAGCGGTGCTCGTGCCGCTGAACTTCCGCCTCGCCGGCCCCGAGCTTGCGCACGCGATCAACCACTCCGGCGCCCACACAGTGCTCGCCGACAGCCACCACACAGCCGTCATCGACGCCATCCGCGACCAGATCGCCGCGTCCCGGTTCATCCGCGTGGCCGCCGGCGGGAGCGTCCCGGGCTGGGAGGACGGCGACGGGCTCATCGACGGCGCGAGCCCACTGCCGGAACGGGTAGCGGTCGACGCCTCGGACCCGCGCTGATCATGTACACCTCGGGGACCACCGGCAGCGCCAAGGGCGTCGTCCTGACCCACGCGAACCTGTGGTGGCACAACATCGGGGTGGTACTGGCCCTGGACATCGCCTACGACGACGTCTCCCTGGTCTGCGCGCCGATGTTCCACATCGGCGCGCTGAACGTCACGACGATCGCCACCTGGATCAAGGGCGGGCGGCTGGTCATCCACCGGGCGTTCGAGCCCCAGGCGGTGCTCGACGATCTCCAGCGGGAGGGCGTCACCACCATGTTCGGGGTCCCGGTGATGTGTGAGGCGCTCTCGGCACTGCCCGGGTTCGAGGCTGCCGATCTCTCCCGTCTCCGGCTCATCATCACCGGTGGGGCGCCGGTTGCGGTGGGCCTGATCCGCCGGTTCCAGGAACGACAGGTCGAGTTGGCCCAGGGCTACGGGCTGGCGGAGGCATCGCCGGTCGCGTCGTTCCTGACCGCCGAGCACGCCCTGCGCAAGATCGGGTCCGCCGGCCGGTCGGTGCTGTTGTGCGATCAAGGACATGATCATCACCGGTGGCGAGAACGTGTACCCGGCCGAGGTCGAGGGCGTGTTGTTCGACCACCCCGCCGTGGCCGAGGTCGCCGTGATCGGCATCCCGGACGACAGCTGGGGTGAGCCGTCGCACAGTCAGTTCGCGGCCGCGCCGTGTCCGGCTGACTCACCCCGGGCGAAACGGGCGACCGCGTCCGACCGGTTGACCGCACCACTGGCCCGTAGCACCGCGCGGACGTGGCTCTTGACCGTCGGCAACGCCACCACGAGGCGCTCCGCCATCTCGGCGTTCGACAGCCCGCTCGTCATCAGGTCGAGGACTTCGGATTGCCGTGCGGTCAGCCGTGCGCGAAGTGCCGAGGAGTTCAACCGCACAGACGCCGCACCGAGCCGCGCACCCCGCAGATCGGCGGAGGCCTCGTAGAGCTCGATGGCACGCTCCCCGCTGTCAGCGAGGGTGTGCCGCAGCCGGGCCAGCAGGTACCGCTGCTCCTCCGCCCGGCGGCGCACGTCGAACAGACCGAACATCGAGCCGAGCGCTTGTGCATACGAGCCCACGATCTCCACACGTAGATCGGCACCGACGACATGCAACAGCCCGAGGACCGTGTCCCCGGTCGTGATCGCGGCGACGGCGACCCGGCGCACGGCCGGCGCTCCCTGCCCACCCGACAGCTCCCGTAGCGCGGTACGCCCGGAGCCGAGCACCTGCTCCTCGAACGGGCGAGCACCCGCGAGAGGTACCGGTCCCGCGGGCACGATCTCGTCGGACTCGAACAGCGCCGGTCGACCAGACCGCAACCACGGCACCCAGACCCCGCCGGTCACCCGCCCGACCGCGGCAGCATCAGCGCCGCACCCTTCCACCGCGAGCTCACAGGCACACTCGACGAGCTCGGCCACCGACGTGGCTGTCCGCAACGTCACCATCGTCGCGTCCAACCTGTCCCAGGCCAGCCGCTCACCGGGTTCCGTCCTGGATCCGCTCACCGGATCCCCCTGCTGATGTCCAGGTAGCGAGCCACCGCCGCGCCGCGAGAGGTCACCCGCAGCTTGCGGAGCACGCCCCGCATGTGTGTCTTCACGGTGTCCTCCGACACCGACAACCGCTGCGCGATGACCCGGTTGGTGGCGCCGTCGGCGACGTGTTCGAGCACCTCGTACTCCCGCGCGGTCAGGAACCGCTCCTCCCGGACCGCACCGCCGGCCCTGGGGTCGGGTCGGACAGCGGGCGCGCGATCGGCGACCACTGGAAGCTCGGCGACCGGCGAGTCGAAGAGCCGGATAGCGTCAGCGGCCCGCTCCAGCTCGCTCAGCGCGCGCCGCGATCGCTCGGCCACCCGCTCGCTCCAACTCGCGCACTGATACACCACCGCCAGTTCGGCGGTGAACGCCTGGATGCAGCGCCGATCATCCTCATCGACCGGTCGTCCCTGGCCGGCCCGGTCGGCGTGCATGAACCCGATCGTGCGGCCCTCCACCAGGAGCGGGGCGACCACATAGGCCGGGCTCCGGGCGACCTCGATGATCGGCTTGAACGCGCGCGTGCCCACGAGGTGCTCATCCACGAGGAGTGCGGTGCGCCGCCGGACCACGTCGGTCTCCGCCAGCATGTTGGCCAGCGGGATCTCCGCGTCGCTCTCGACATAGGCCAGGAACTCCGCCGCCCTGGGATCCACATCGTGGCGGGTGTGCAGCTTCAGCGGCACCCAGCGGGACCCCCGCACGGCCGAGATCATCGCCCGGGTGAAACCGCATGCCTCGACGAGCTCGCGCGGCGCGGTGGCACGGATGACCTCCGTCGACCGGGCGGCCGAAAGCCGACCCAGCGCGGCGCTGATCTGGTTGCGACGCTCGACGAAGGGAACGACGGCCGGCGAAGGCACAGCCTCGTCAGCCGGCCCCGCGTCGTGATTCCCACGCTCCGGCCGCACACCGCAATGGTGCCCCTTCGGAGGATGAGGCCTACGCCTGGTAGGAGTTGCTCTGCCGGGCCAGGACGTGCTCGCGGGCGTTGACGGCGTCGGCCTCGGAATGCGCGGGAGCCACCCAGCTGTCGAGATCGGGGTGGTGGAAGAAGACGACGGAGTAGCGCTCCCTCGCGACATGACCGGCCGTGCGGGGCGGGTTGACGACGCGGTGGAGGTTGGCCGGGATCGTGCCGCCACTCCACAGATGCAGTAGGTCACCGGCCTGCAGCAGGAACGAGTTCTCCGGGAACTCGACCGGCACCCACGCGCCGTCGGGGCCCAACTGGGCGTGCAGGCCGCCCGAGGTGTTCTCGCCCCACAGCAGGGTGAGACCACCGATGTCGGTGTGCGGGCGCAGGCGCTCCTGCCCGGGTGGCGGCGGCTCGGTCTGCGCCAGGTAGTGGTTGACGCACAGGTTGGACATCTGACCGTTTGTCCAGGCCGGCAGATCCCCCGACGGCAGCGCCAGGGACTCGGAGATGAGCGTGACCAGGTGGCTGGCCAGCTCCCGCATGCCTCGGTAGTACGTCGCCCACGTGGCCCGGAGCTCCGCGGGCTCGCTCGGCCACTGCGCGAAGGTGGCGAGCCAATCCGCCTCGGTCGGGAAGTCGGCCGGGTCGGGCAGGGCGACCTCGAACCGCTCCATCGGAGCCGCGCCGGACTTGCCCGAGTACACCGGCTGCCAACCCTGCCACTTGCCCGTGCCGCTCCACCGGACCGACGACTTCTTCTCCTCCGGCTGATCGAAGAAGGTGCGCGCGGCGGCCAGCATCGCCTCGAGCTCCGCCGGGATCGAGCCCAAACCGGTGAGGAACACGCAGGAGTTTCCCTGCAGCCCGGCGACGAGTTCATCACCGGTTGCCGTGGCGAGATCGATGACGGGAATGCCTACTGGTGCGGACAAAATTACCTCCACAGGTTCCGCATGCTCCGGGCCGCCGCTCCGTCATGGATGGTAGTTACCCGCTTTCAAAGAACACCCGCCGATTCTCTTGATCAACAGAAGTTCATGATCGAGACAACGGCGGACAAATCAATTTAGATCAGGGCACACCGGCGAATCCGACACTGTTCAGCACCACGGATTCAAGGACACCGACCGCCGTGTATATCAGCAGAGAAACGCCGGTCAGCACGGCCATACTGGTCCAGACCTGATTGTAAGCGAAGGCGCCGATAGCGTTCAGGATGACTCCCCCGATTCCCTTTCCGGTCGATAGCCATTCGGCCACGAGAGCCCCGATGAGCGAGCCCGGAACCGCGATTCTGGCTGCCGCGAAGAAGGCCGGCAACGCATTCGGTACGGCGACCTTCCGCAGGACGGTGAGTCGGCTGCCCCCGTAGGCCACCACAAGGGCGCTCGTCTGGTCGGGCACGGAGCGCAGCCCGAACACGATGGTCACCAATGCGGGAAAGAACACGACGATGGCCCCCATCACGGCGACGCCGACCGAGCCGCGTTGGAAGATCAGGGTGATGATCGGCGTGATGGCCACGAGCGGTACCGATCGGAGCAGCGTCGCGATCGGCATGAAGGCCTGTTCGATCGAGGCGGAGAGGACAAACAGCAGCGCTATCACGACCGCGGCCGCCATACCGCCGACATAGCCGAGGGTCGCGTCGCGCAGCGTGGTTCCCAACGTGTCGGCGATCAACGAACGGTTGGCCGCGGCCTGGGCCGAGGTGAACAGGTAGGTCCACACGTCGCTCGGCAGCTTGCCGATCGACCTCGGCACGGCGAAGCCCTTGAGCAGGACGATCCACCCGGCGAGCACCAGGGCGACCGCCACGAGCATCGGCCAGATCAGCGCCCAGATGTCCTGACCGAACGCGATCAGCCGCGTGGAGGAGCGGCGACCCCGGCCGCTGCCAACGCCGCCACCGACCCCGGTCGCCGTATTGGCCCAGGGGGTCGCCAGCCGACCGATCAGACCGATGACAAGATAGCCGAGACCCGCAACAAAACCGCAGGCCAGCGCCAGCCCCCAGGTGCGCGGCACGACGTAGCCCTGCTGGGCGGCCGTGATCGCGACGCCGATACCGGAGTCGACACCGCCCAGGTACTCGCCGATGATCGTGCCCAGCAGGGCCGTGGGCGCGGCGATCTTCAGCGCCGACAGCATGGCCGGCAGCGCCGCGACGACCTGCACCTTGGTCACGCGCTGCCAGCGACCGCCGCCGTAGGCGGTCACCAGGTCCAGGGTGCCGCGGTCAGCGGACTTCAGGCCCAGCAGCGAGCCGACCAGAGTGGTGAAGAAGACGCCGGTACCGGCCAGCACGATGGACGGCGCGCGCCCACCGAACACCACGAGCACGATCGGGCCGATCGCGGTCAGCGGCATGCAGTGACTGATCACCGCGACCTGGGTCGCCACCCGGTCAAGGGAAGGGATCAGCATCACCAGCAGCGCGACGGCGATGGCGAGCGCGTTGCCCCAGAGGAACCCGAGCAGGGCACTGCGCAGGGACACACCGACGGCCCCGAGATAGAACCGCACGCCGTCGTCGTGGAACTGACGCAACACCGCGAGCGGCGTCGGAACGGCGCCATTACCCTTGAACGTGGTCAGAGCGAAGACAGTCCAGACCGCCACGATCACAACGGCTCCGACCACCCCGCCGAGCCACTGGGGCAGGCCGACCGACCGCCGGGACCCGGAGGGTGCGGGTGCCGTCCCACCGCCCAGCGCGACCGGCGGGGCCGTCACTCCGCACCCGAGGCGGCGCCGCCTCGGCCGAACAGCAGCTCCGACAGTTGGTCATGGTAGGCGTGAAACTCCGGCGTCCGCATAATGGCTGCGGTCCGCGGCCGCGGCAGGTCGATAGGCACCATTTCGACGATGCGGCCGGGCCGGGCGCTCATCACCGCCACAGTATCGGCCAGGAAGATGGCTTCGGCGATTCCGTGCGTCACCATGAGAGTGGTCGCCGGCTTCTCCGTCCAGATACGCAGCAGCTCCCCGTTCAGACGCTGCCTGGTCATTTCGTCCAATGCCCCGAATGGTTCATCCAGCAGCAGCACCGACGGCTTCACCACCAGGGCGCGGGCGATCGAAACCCGTTGACGCATTCCACCGGAGAGCTGATTCGGACGGGCCTTCTCGAATCCCTCCAGACCAACCAGCTTGATCAGATCAGCGATCTGACCGGGGTCGGCCCGAACGCCGGCAACCTCCAACGGAAGCCGGATATTGGAGACCACACTGCGCCAGGGCAGCAACGCGGAATCCTGGAAGGCGATCCCCATCTGGTGGCGGCGACGCAGTTCGGCCGGTGTCTGGCGGTCGACCAGTGCAAGCCCGGTCGTGGGCGTCTCCAGACCGGCCAGAATGCGCAGAATTGTCGACTTCCCACATCCGGACGGACCAAGTAGGGCCAGGAACTCGCCCTGCTCGGTCCGCAGTTCCGTGCCGGCCAGGGCCGTTACCGAACGCCGGCCGATGGAGAACGCCTTGCTGAGTCCGAGCAGGCTCACGCCGGTGCTGGGACCGGTTGACGACAGCTCGGTCACCTCAGCCGTGGTGGAAGACATGACGGCACTCCTCGTGGACAACGGCACGGCCCGATCAGGACGGCGGTTTGACGGTCGCCGACGCTGCCGCGGCGGCGAAAGCGGGAATGAGCGTCGGGTTCTCGGAGTAGACCTCCTTGAGGACGCTCAGGTCGAAGAGTTGGTCGGCGGTGACGGTGACACCAGTCGCGCCGAGTGCCTTGATGTTGGCGGCGACGAGCCTGTCGCTGATCGTGAACAGGCCCTTCGCGACCGCCTCCGGAGTGGCGATGAGGCCGGTCTGCAGCTTGGCTTCTTTGAGCTGCTCGTCGGAGTCGAGGTTCTGGTCCTTGCCGTAGTTGGAGACGGCGTACGTCACCGCCTGAGCGGGGTTGGCGACGGCGTCGGTCCAACCCTTGACCTCGGCGACGAGGAACGCCTTGAGCTTGTCGCGGTCGTTGTCGATGGTGTCCTGAGAGACGACGAAGGTCTCACTGAGCAGGGGTAGGCCGTAGTCGGCGAGGAGGAAGGAGGTGGTCTTGAACCCCTTCGCCTCGACGAGGAGCGGTTCGTTGGTGATGAAGCCCATGTAGCCGTCGACCTGACCCGTGGTCACGACGGTGGGGTCGTACTGGACGGGAACGATCGAGATGTCGGCGTGGTCGATGTTGTTGGCGGTCAGCAGGCCCGCGAAGACGTTGGCGTTGCCGCCGGGCTGCACACCGATCTTCTTGCCCTTCATCGACTGGACGTCGGGGACGGGGTTCGAGGCGAGCGACATGATGCAGAGTGGGTTCTTCTGGAAGACGGTGCCCACAGTCTTGAGGTCGGCGCCCTGCGTGATGGCCCCCGCGGTGACCTTCGTCGAGCCGAATCCGACGAACGACTTTCCGCTGGCCACCGAGGACTCGGCGCTCCCGGCTCCCGCGCCGCCGGCGGTCAGCGCGACGCTGGAGAAGCCGGCCGCCGTGTAGTACCCCTTCTGGTCGGCGAAGTACTCGCCCGAGAACTCCACGTTCTTGATCCACGAGAGCTGGATCGCGATGTCGCCGAAGTTCGTGCCGGCGCCGCTGCCGCTCCCGGCGGAACCACTGCACGCGGCGAATAGCGGACTAGCGCCGAGCAGCAGCGCGGCGGCCCCGCCGAACCGCAGGACGCAGCGCCTACTGAGCGCTCGGTCCGATGCGAACGGACGGGAGACGTCGTTGTACCGCATCAGGCGTTCGCCCCGTAGGGCACTCCGAACGCGAGGCCGTTCTGCTCGAAGTAGCGGGCTTCCCAGTCGTACGGTGTGACCGGCTCGTAGTGCGGTCCCTCGGCACCGACACAGCCGGGCAAGGGGGCGATCACGGTGTCGATGGCCGGCCCCTGGAAGAGAGTGAGCGAGGTACGCATTGCCCCTTCGCTCTCCGGTAACAGCACGCGGTGCCGGGTGGCCCGGAACCGATCGTTCGTCCACCGCTCCATCAGTTCACCGACGTTGATGACGAAGGCGTCGGGACGCACCGGCACGCCGACCAACGAGCCGTCGGGCATCCGCACCTGCAGGCCTTCGTACTCTCCACGTTGATGAAGCACAGTGAGAATTCCGGAGTCCTTGTGCTCGCGCAGCGCGAGCTCACGATCCTCCGAGCGCACGCCGCCGCGGTAGTAGTTGATCGCAAAGGTGCTGACCTGGTTGACGAAGCACGAGGCGAAGAAGTCGGGCTCGAGATCCAACGCGCCCGCAAACAGCGACATCACTGTCTCGCCGACCCGTTTCTGCTCGTCCATCAGGCCCTCCAACGCCGGACGCAGGCCAGGCACGTCAGGCCAAACGTTGGTCTGGAAGTAGTCCGCCAGGTCGGCGGGGACGCCGCGCGCGATCGCCTCTTCCGGCGAGCCGATGCCGCAGACCTGCAGGCGCTGCCCCGTCTCGACGCCGACGGAGGGGCGGCGCTCCCAGCCGCGGAACGGATGGGGATGGGTCCACTGCTCCTTGACCTCCGGCGGCAGGTTCATCAGGGCGTCGCAGGCGGCGTAGACCTGAGCGATCGTGTCCTGGGCAACCCCGTGGCCGACGACCTGGAAGAAGCCGACCTCCTGGATCGCGGCCCGGACCGCACCGACGATCGACGCGGTCGCGGGCCCGTCGAGAGAATCGGAAATGTCGATCACCGGAATCATGTCGCGTCCTCCTTGCGCTGTACCGCGATACCCCACGGCCAGAGTCAGCCAAGGTGCCGGGTGTAAGATCTTTAGGTCACGCGGCTCTTAGCCTCATACTTCACGTCTGTTGACCGTTTGATAGTAAGGATTTGATTGTGAGCGTCAATGACGGCAACATAAACGTAACTGAGTCGGAGGCCGGGATACCGTGGCCGGACCTCGATCATGTCGATCTTGTTGTGATCCGGGCGCTCCAGGTCGACGGCCGGGTGCCGATGGCGGGCATGGCCAAGTCGCTGGGCATGTCGGTGACCACGATCCACCAGCGATACGAGCGGCTACGCCAGCGCGGCCTGGTCCGGGCGACGGCACTGATCGACCCTGCCGTGATGGGACGCGACGTCGTCGCGCAGGTCGAGGCGTACGTACGGACTGATGTGCATGGGGCGGCCGAGCGCCTCGCGGCCCTGCCGGAGGTTGCCTGGTTGGCGATCGGGGCGGACTTGCGGACCGTGTACCTGCAGGTCAGTACCAGCAGCCACGCGGAACTCGCCGTCCTGCTCGACAGCCGGGTCCGTCGGGCGCCGGGCATCGTCGGCATCAGATCGTCGGTCCTGCTGCGCAACTGGTCGCCCGTGTTCTGCTTCGGGGGGTTCGCGCCGGCCGGGGTTGCCGGGGACGCCCTGTGGCGACCGGGCACGAAACCGCTGCGCGCGTTGGACGAGGCCGACCTCGCGTTGCTGCGCTGCTTGGAGCGGGACGCGAGGATGACGATCACCGCGATGAGTACCGAGACCGGCCTCTCCGTCCCAGCCACGCGGCAGCGCCTGGTCAAACTGCTGGCCGAGAAGGTCGTGCGACTGCGGACCCGGCCGAGCCCGCAAGCCAGCGAAGTGACCGTCGGACGCCTCTTCATCGATGTCGACGCCGATAGCGCGACCGTCGCGCAGTCGATAGCCGCGCTGCCGAACATCAGCTTCGTCAGCGAATCGACGGGCGACGCGGCGCTGACCGCCGAGCTCGTCTGTGCGTCCGAGTCACAGATCCGCGAGGGCTACGAGCGGGCCTGCAGGCTCCCGGGGGTGGCTGCCGTCCGGATTGTTCGATACCGCGAGGTCGTTGTGTACAAGGGCCATTGGTGAGCGGCCCGAAAGTCGCCGGAGCGTCGCCCCGTTCGACTGGGTCGCTCAGATACTGGCGTGCCCCGGCCGGCCGGGGTCGCGGTGGCCCAGCCCGGCGGTGAGACAGAGAACGCCGGGCGGCCCGTGATCACGGGGCCCGGCGTTCGGCCTGGTAGAGCTGGCGGTGGCGGTGGGATTTGAACCCACGGAGGCTTTCACCTCACACGCTTTCGAGGCGTGCTCCTTCGGCCGCTCGGACACGCCACCGCCGAAAACCTTACCTCAGTGACCGCCATCACCGATCAGGACCCGGTCACAGGTGCACCTGGCCGGAGGAGGCGCTGGTCCCGCCGTCGACGGGCAGGATCACGCCGGTCACGTACGCGGCTGCCGAGCTGGCCAGGAAGAGCACGGCGGGGGCGATGTCGGCGGGCTGGCCGACGCGGCCGAGAGCGGTCCGGTTGACGAACCGAGGGAGCAGCGCCTCGTCCTCGGCGAACGGGCGCGTGGCATCGGTGACGGTGAAGGCGGGCGCGACCGCGTTCAGCCGCACGCCGCGCGGGCCCCAGTCGAGCGCGAGCGAGCGCACGAAGTTGGACACCGCCGCCTTGGTCGCGTTGTAACCGGCCTGGCCCCAGTCGCCGCGCAGGCCGGACACGCTGGACACCGCGACGAGGTTGCCACCGGACTCCGCCAGCCTCGGCAGGGCCGCCTTGGCCAGGTGGAAGAAGCCGTCGATGTTGGCCGAGCGCATCGACTCCCAGTCGGCGTCCTCCAGCTCGGTCAGCGGTCCGTTCGCGTAACCGGCGGCGTTGCTGATCACCACGTCCAGCGCGCCGAACCGGTTGACGACCCGGTCGATCAGCTCGCGGACCTGCTGGCCGTCGCCGATGTCCGCCGCGATGGCCTCGGTGCGCGCCGGGTCGGCACCCCTCAGCGCCTCGTCGAGCTTGTCCTTGCGCCGACCGGTGATGACCACGTTCGCACCGGCGGCGAGGAACGCCTGGGTGATGCCGAGTCCGATCCCGGTGCCGCCGCCGGTGACCAGCACGGTCGAGCCGGTGAAGTCGTAGGTTGTCGCGCCCTGTGCCACGTCGTGTCCCCTGCCCTGGATGAGTGGATCGGGCGGCTAGGACGCCGCGAAACACTGAATCATTCCAGGGGCTAAGAACCCTTCAGCTCCGGGAAGTCCTCCTCGCGGTACTCCCCTTCGCGGGAACCGCCCTGCTCCTGGCCCCGCAGCTCGACCCGGCGGATCTTGCCGGAGATCGTCTTGGGCAGCTCGGCGAACTCGAGCCTGCGGATCCGCTTGTACGGGGCGAGCTGCTCGCGGGAGTAGCGCAGGATGGACAGCGCCGTGTCCCGGTCAGGGGCGTGGCCGGCGGCGAGCACCACGTAGGCCTTCGGCACGGCCAGGCGGATCGGGTCGGGCTGCGGGACCACGGCGGCCTCGGCGACCGCGGGGTGCTCGATCAGCACGCTCTCCAGCTCGAACGGGCTGATCCGGTAGTCGGACGCCTTGAACACGTCGTCCGCGCGGCCCACGTAGGTGATGTAGCCGTCCGTGTCCCGGCTGGCCACGTCACCCGTGTGGTAGCGGCCGCCCAGCATCGCCTCGGCGTTGCGGTCCGCGTCGTCCCGGTAGCCGACCATCAGCCCGAGCGGCCGCTCGGTCAGGTCCAGGCAGATCTCGCCCTCCTCGGCCACCTCGCCCGAGGCCACGTCCACCAGGGCGATCCGGTAGCCCGGGATCGGCCGGCCCATCGAGCCCGGCTTGACGATCTGACCGGGGGTGTTGCCGATCTGTACGGTCGTCTCGGTCTGCCCGAAGCCGTCCCGGATCTTCACCCCCCAGGCCTTCTCCACCTGCTCGATGACCTCCGGGTTCAGCGGCTCACCCGCGCCGACCACCTTCGAGGGCGGGTTCTTCAGCGCGGACAGGTCGGCCTGGATCAGCATCCGCCAGACCGTCGGCGGCGCGCAGAACGAGTCCACCCCGTACCGGCCGATGACGTCCAGCATGGTCGCCGCGTCGAACCGGGCGTAGTTGTAGATCAGCACGGTGGCGCCGGCGTTCCACGGCGCGTACACGTTGGACCAGGCGTGCTTGGCCCAGCCGGGCGAGGAGATGTTCAGGTGCACATCGCCCGGCCGCAGCCCGATCCAGTACATCGTCGACAGGTGCCCCACCGGGTACGAAACCTGCGTGTGCTCGACCAGCTTCGGCTTCGCCGTGGTGCCCGAGGTGAAGTACAGCAGCAGCGTGTCGGACGCCTTTGTCACGCCGTCCGGGGTGAACACCGGCGACTCGTTGCCCGAATCCGCGTAGGACGCCCAGCCCTCGACGGCGTCACCCACCGCGATCCGCGTGTAGTCGCCCGACACGGCCGACCACTTGTCGGTCTCGGCGGCGGCGACCACCACGTGCTTGGCCTGACCCCGGTCGATCCGGTCCCGCAGGTCGGCCTCGGCCAGCAGCGTCGTCGCCGGGATGACCACCGCGCCGAGCTTCATCGCGGCGAGGATCATCTCCCACAGCTCGACCTGGTTGCCCAGCATGAGCACGATCCGGTCGCCCCGGGAGACCCCGTGCGAGCGCAGCCAGTTGGCCACCTGGTTGGACCGGGCGGACAGCTCGGCGAACGTCCACCGCCGCTGCGAGCCGTCCTGCTCGACGATCCACAGAGCGGCCCGGTCGGCGCTGTCCGGAGCGGTGCCCAGGTGGTCGAACCACTCCAGCGCCCAGTTGAACTCGTCCAGCACCGGCCAGCGGAACCCCGCGTAGGCCGCGTCGTAGTCGTCCGCATGGTCCAGCAGGAACTGTCGCGCGGCCCGGAACTCGGCCAACCCCGTCGTCTCTGACACCGAAAAGCTCCTCCTGTGCTGCGCCCGAGCGCCGACTGTATCGGGGGCCGACGTCGCTGGTCAGCTGATTCTGCCGGGGCGCGGGGTCACAGGATGATCGCCAGGTCACCCGCCGGGCGGAGCTCGGTCATGTCCAGCACTGCGCGCTTGGTCCGGATCCGCAGCGCGCCGGCCACGGCGACCAACCGGTAGTGGTGGTGGCCCACGTACGTACTGGCCTTGCCGCCGCGGAACCGCCACACCGTGAACGACGCGGTCACCGGCAGCTCGCCGTCGCGCACCGGCGCCAGCATGACGTTGTGGATCTGGTGGTTGGTCCGGGAGTGCGGGTATTCGCGGTGCGCCTTGCGGCTGTTCAGCCGTTCCACCCGCAGCCGCATCCGCAGCTCGTCGTCGTCGATCAGCACCAGGTCACGCGCGGCGTCGCCGTCCGGGGTGTCGTTGCAGGGCACCACGTACCGGGTCGGGCCGTCGGCCCACAGGTTGAGCCAGCCGTCCAGGTCCCAGTCGTCGAGCAGCGCCGCCTCGCGGTAGAGCAGGTCCTCCACCGTCGGCCGGGTCACCGCGTCCAGGTCCAGCCCCGCTGCCGGACCCACGCCCCGGTCCGACACCGCGGTCACCGAGCCACCGCCGACCGGCTGGCCGGGCCCATCTGCTCCGCCCAGCGCCGCCAGAACGTGCGCATCTGCGCCTCGTCGTCGCCGTGCGGCTCCCGCGCCATACCCCGGGAGATGTCGTTCCACTCCACCCCGCCTGAGTTGAAGCCCTGCTGGCAGGACTCCAGCGCCTCCACGTCGTCCGGCGTGGCGAACCCGGCCGGGCCGAGAAAGGTCAGGAAGCTGTCCAGCCGTCGTTGCCGCAGCTGGGGCAGCTCGCCGCGCGGCGCCAGCTCCCAGGCGGTGATGTCCATCCGGCTCGGGGAGAGCGGCATGAAGGTGCGCACGGTGACGGCCATGATGTCGTTCACCACGAGGTTGGGGAAGATCAGCATGTTGCGGTTGGTGTCGGCCATCCGGGCGGCGCGCGCCTCGCCGTACTTGGTCACCAGGTCGGCCCGCAGCCCGGCGATCTCGTCCTTCGCGTGCTCGCCGAACAGCGGCTCCCACTTGGCGATCGGCCGGCCCCACGGGGCGGAGTACTCGAGTACCGCGTGTCCGTTGCCGAGGTCGTGCACCCCGCCGCTGACGCCACCGGACAGGTCGGTACCCAGCGCGACCAGGTACTTGAAGTACGTGTCGTGGGTGGGCAGCGCGTGGTAGCCGTCCACGCTGTTCTCCGCCAGCAGCTTCCAGTTGGCGTCGATGCAGTACTCGTTGGTGCCCTTGATGATCTCCATGTCGCCGTCGGCGGAGTCCACCACCAGGTCGAGGTACTCGCGCGCCCCGGCCAGGTAGCTGACCAGGTCCGGAGCGGCCGGGTCGAAGCAGCAGAACACGAAGCCCCGGTAGCTCTCCACCCTGGCCACCGACTTCAGCGCGAGCGCGTCGAAGTCCAGCTTCTCGCCGTAGGCGTCCCGGCCGGGCACGCCCTTCAGCGCACCCTCCGAGTCGAACGTCCAGGCGTGGTAGAAGCACTGGAACACCTTGGCGTTGCCGGACTTCTGCCGGCAGACCACGGCGCCCCGGTGCGTGCACGTGTTGTGGAAGACGTGCACCTTGCCGGAGCGGACGCCTCGCACCATGAACACCGGCTTGTTGCCGACCGGACGGCGCACGTAGTCGCCGGGGTTGCGCACCTCCGACTCGTGGCCGACGTAGAGCCAACAGTGGTTGAAGATCTTGTCCAGCTCGTCGCGGAACACCCGCTCCGAGGTCATCGTGTCCCGGTGCACCCGGAACCGGTGGTGCTCCGGATCCTCGTCGACCAGTGGGAACCCGGCCAACCGGGACAGCTCGTTGTCGATCAGGGTCACGACTGCCTCCCGGCTCCGTCGGTCGAGCCCTCGGTGAACACCGCGAAGCACTTGTTGGAGTTGAAGACGTCGGTCACCACGAACTCCGACCAGTCCAGCTTCAGGCCGAGCTCGTTCATCGCGCCGGCGAGGCAGAACCAGTTGAGCATCTCGTGCTGGCCGGCATCGACGACCTGCTTGCCGGTCGTACCGGTCCAGACAGCCCAGTCCCGGCGCACGAACGCGTCGTAGAGGTGCTGGTCGGCGGCCGTGTCCGGGCGCAGGTGCCAGTCCTTGTCGTTCAGGAACGCGTGCGACCAGCTGGAGCTCGCGACCAGCGCGACCCGCCTGTCGGTGCGCGCGAACGCCCTGGCCACCGAGGCACCCAGGGCGAAGCAGCGCGCCGGGGTCGGGCCGATCGGGTCCAGCCGCTCGTCGTGGATGTCGGCGAACCTGGCCAGCCCGCCCCGCCGCGCGATGGCGTGCTGGCCGTAGCAGTTCACCGTGATCGGCAGGATCTTGTAAGGGAACTCGCGGCCCGCGTTGTCGTAGTCGAGGAACAGCTGGGTGTTGGCGATGGCGTGCGGGAAGTGGCCGGCCTCGCGCTTCTGGTAGCTGTAGGCGATGTCGAAGCCGTCGGTGAGCAGGTCATCGGTCAGCTGGCGCGCGCCGGCCTCGTCGCCGTGCAGGGTGAACGTGGTGTCCTCGGGCAGGCCCCAGGCGTTGGGCGCGCCCCGGTTGAACATCAGGCTGAACGGGTCGACCTCGGTCTCGCCGTAGGCCAGCACGCAGAACGACGGCACGACCTCCTCGCGGAAGTTCTCGTACTGGTCGTCGCCCCAGACCAGCACCACGTCCGGCTGGAACGCATCGAGGGCCTCCCTGGTGCGGGCCAGCCCCGCGCGCAGCTCCTTGCGGTGCCCGGCGGCGGCCGCCGCACCTCCGTCGCCCGCCCATTCGCGGCGCATCAGCTCGGGCCAGTTCGCCGGGTCCTTCTCCGCCGCCGGGATGTCCGGGTCGCCCAGCGTCCAGCGCAGCAGGTCGGCCATGTGCTCGTCGGTCACCGCGAGCAGCGGGTAGTGGGTGATACCGAGTCCGAGGAAGTCCGCCATCGCCGCGCTATCCCTTCATCAGTGCCAGTGCGTTGTCCCTGCCGATTGCCGCCTTGAGCACCGAGGACAGCTCCTCCTCGGGGGCCATCAGCACGGCGCCGGTCGGCTCTTCCTTCGCCGCGAACGGGTAGTCGGTACCGAGCAGCACGTGCTCGGCGCCGTACCGGTTCACCGCGAGCAACAGGCTGGCCAGGTCATAGGTCAGCGAGTCGCTGTAGAGCTGGGTGGCCAGGGCGCTGGGCAGCCGCTCCTCGGATACCGTCGAATCCTTGATCCACTCGCCCTTGTCCAGCCGGGGCAGCAGCCAGGGCAGCGTGCCGCCGCCGTGCGCCAGGCACAGCCGCAGGCCGGGGCGGCGCCGGCCGAGCGCCCCGCTGACCAGCAGGCCGGCGGCGGCGATCCCGGTCTCGGACGGCATGCCGGCGCCGAACGGGATCTTCAGCCGGGCGAGTCGGGGGTCGAGCGTGACGTCGGCCGGGTGCACGAAGACCAGGGCGCCCAGCTCGGCGGCCGCATCGAAGAACGGGTCCAGCACCGGGTCGCCCAGCTCCGTGTCGCCGACCCGGGTACCGATCTCCACGCCGAGAAAGCCCAGCTCCTGGACGCAGCGGCGCAGCTCGGCGACCGCCAGCTCCGGGTCCTGCAGCGGCACGGCGCCCAGCGCGCGAAACCGGTCCGGCTGGGCGCCGGTCAGTTCGGCGAGGAACTCGTTCTGCGCGGCGGCCAGCGTGGCGGCGGCGCCGGCCGGGGCGTCGTGGCAGAACGTGATCGGCGTCGGCGACACCACCTGCAGCGCCACCCCGTCGGCATCCATGTCCCGCAGCCGGCGCGGCGCCGACCAGCAGCGGTCGTCCACGTCCCGGTACGGGGCGCCGCCGAGCAGGATCCGCGCCGAGGTCTCGGTCAGCTGTTCCACCGACGGCCACCGGTAGCCCGGCTCGACGGCGGCCAGGTCAGGCAGCGCGGGCGAGATCGCATGCGTGTGCAGGTCGACCAGACCGTCCCGATCGGTCATGGGCACCACCTCCAGGCTCCGCTGCCGGCAACGACGTCGACCCTAGGGAATTCTGGTATCAGAATTCAAGACGTTCTTCGGTTCTTTGACGAAATCGCTGCTGAGGTGGTCTCATCGTAGTGAACATTTGCGCAGTTTGACCTAAGATCACGGCGACCACCCCGAACGGAGGACCGGATGGCGGGCGATCCGACACCCCGAGCTTCCCGCGCGCAGCAGGTCGCCGCCGAGCTCGAGGCGCAGATCCTCGCCGATCATGCCGAGCCCGGCGCCCGCCTCGGCCTGCGCACCGCGCTGATCAGCCGGTTCGGCGTCAGCCCCTCGGTGATGAACGAGGCGCTGCGGATCCTGCGCGAGCGCGACCTCGTCGAGGTCCGGCCGGGGCCGAACGGGGGCGTGTTCGTGGCCAACCCGCCGCCCCAGGTCCGACTCGGCGGCATCGACCTGTGGCACCAGGGGCTCGCCGTCGACCCCGAGCAGCTCTTCGAGGCCCGCCGCTACCTGGACTCGATGTTCCCCGCCGTCGCCATGCAGCGCGCCACCCCGGACGACATCCGCGCCATGGAGTGGGCGCTGGACGACATGCGCGCCGCCCGGGAGGACCCCAGGGCCTGGATGGACGCCAACCTGCGGCTGCACCTGGCCATCGCCAGGGCGTCCCGGATCGAGGTGCTGATCGGGCTGTACCAGACCATCGTGTCGCTGCTCAGCGCCACGATGACCAAGGCCAGCTTCGTGGACGGCCTGGAGGGCCCCCGGGCGCACAACATGGAGGTGCACGTCAACCTCGTCGCCGCCATCCGCGACCGGGATGCGACCACCCTCGAGAAGATGCTCGCCCAGCACCACGAGGACATGATCCGGGTCCGCTGACCCTCGTGGCTGGGCCGCTGGTCGGGCCGCTGGTCCGGCCGCGGGCCACGCTTCGGCGATGCCACCGGATCGGGCCGGCGCGCCGCCCGGATACTGGCTTGGCCCGCGAGCACCCGTCGGAGAGGGCCCGCCTTGCCGTACACGACCGCGAAACTGACCCTGCGCTACGCCGCGCACACCGACCGCGGCCTGGTCCGCCGGGACAACCTGGACTCCGCGTGGGCCTGCGACGGGCTGGTCGCGGTCGCCGACGGGTTCGGGCCGGCCAGCCCGAACGCCCGGGTCAGCGCCGCCGCGATCGAGGCGATGGTCACCGCCCCGGTGGCCGGCACCCTGGTGGAGACCGTCGAAGGGGCCGTCCAGCGCGCCACCGACACGGTCCGCGAGCTGGTCTGCTCGGACGCCGGGCTGCACGGCGCCGGCACCACGCTGACCGCGCTGGCCTGGTCCGACACCGAGCTCGCCCTGGTGCACATCGGCGACTCGCGCGCGTACCTGCTCCGCGACGGCGACCTGCTGCAGCTCACCCACGACGACACCGTGGTGCAGGGCCTGATCGACAAGGGTGAGCTGACCGAGCGGGAGGCCGCGCTGCACCCCCAGCGCGCGGTGCTGACCCGGGCCCTGCACGGCGGCGACACCGACCCGCCGGCCGTGCTGACCCAGTACGACCCCCGCCCCGGCGACCGCTACCTGCTCTGCTCCGACGGTGTGCACACCGTGCTGCCGCCGGTCGTGCTGCGTGACGCACTGCTCTACCGGCCGGACCCGGCGGCGGCGATCCACGAGCTGTTCTCGCTGGTCCACCGAGGGGGAGCGCCGGACAACCTCGCCGCCGTGGTCGCCGTGATCACCTCCGCGCCCAGCTGAGATCGGCCTGGAGCCGCGGCAACCAGCGACACGGACCGCGGCATCCAGCGACTCGCCGGGTGTTCGGTACCGGGTGGCGCGGTCAGTTCTGGACGGCGCGGCGGACGTCCAGCACGGCGAGGTCGGCGGCGGCGCGGCCGGCGGTCCAGCCGGCGGAGTTGCTCACGCTGACCTTGCGCTTGACCAGGTGGGGGAACAGCTCGTCGACCCGCTGCCGCACGGCCAGCTCCCGGGCGGCCAGCACCGGCAGCAACCGGCCGTCGCCGATCGACTCGGTGACCGCCGACTCCGCGCCGGCGGCGGCCTCGGTGAGCCGCTCCCCGATCCGCTGCGCGTAGGAGACCAGGAAGGACTGCCGGAACGACCTCGTACGGGACTGGCCGCGCCGGTCGACCCTGCCGCCGGCGGCCAGCATGGCGCGGCCGGCCTGGACCAGCAGCGACGTGGTGAGCACCTCGACGATCTCGGTGTCGGTCTCCTCGCCGATCACGGTCATCAGGCCGAGCTCCGTGGCGAACACCGCGCGGCACCGGTTGGCCTCGGCGACCACGCCGACCAGCATCGACTTCGGGCTCAGGTACGGGTTGTCCAGCCAGATCCGCCGCCCGGCCGTGCGCACCGGGATGCCGCCGCCCGGATCGGCCAGCGCGTCCACCGCGGCGCGCTCCAGCGAGTACCGGGTCATCAGCTCCTGCGCCTTGGCGAAGAACGCGTCGGCCTCCTCGGGGAACGACGTCGACTCCGCCTTGGCCAGCAGCGCGCGCACCTTGGCCAGCACCTTCGGGTCGACCTCGGCCCCCGCGCCGGCCCCGCCCGGCGCCGGCGCCCCCAGCTCGGGGCTGCCGGGCGGCGGGATCAACACCGGCTGGGCCGGCAGCCCGTGCAGGTGCGCGACTGCCTCCAGCACCACGGCGAGCAGCACGACGGCGTCCACCTCTTCGCGGCGGGCCCAGGCGGCGCAGTACGGACTGTCCGGCGGCCACCAGGCCGTGGCGCCCAGCTCGGCCAGCTGGCGGCGCCAACGGGGGTGCATGGCCGACTCGGCGTGCCGGGCCGACTCGACGGCGATGGCGCCGACCACAAACGCGGCGCCCGCCTCGTGCTGGCGGCGGCGCAGCACCTCCCACACGTCGACCGGCTGCCAGCCGTACCGCCAGCAGCGACCGAGGGCGTCCACCAGTGCCAGATCGGCGGCGCGGGCGAGCAGCGGCGACACCTGGACACCGCCACCTGCACCGACACCGAGCAGCCGGGCCGCCTGGCGGACCGCCCAGTCGGGCCCGTCGAGGTAGCGGCCGGCCGCCGAGGCGAGCGCCGCCGCCAGCTCGGGCACCGACGGCCCGGGGTCTCGCCTGGCCTGCCGCTGCCGCTCCCAGAAGCTCACCCGGCCAGTGTGCCGGCCGGGTCCGACAACCCCGCGGTCAACCCTCGCGGTGCTCGCCGAAGAAGTCGCCGAGCAGCGCCGCGCAGTCCTCCGCGAGTACCCCGCCCACCACCTGCGGGCGGTGCAGCACCCGGCGGTCGCGCAGTACGTCCCAGAGCGAGCCCACCGCGCCCGTGCGCGGCTCCCAGGCGCCGAACACCACCCGGGACAGCCGGGCCAGCCCGATCGCGCCGGCACACATGGTGCAGGGCTCCACGGTCACCACCATGGTCGCGCCGTCCAGGCGCCAGTGACCGGCCACCGAGGCGGCCGCCCTCAGCGCGAGGACCTCGGCGTGCGCGGTCGGGTCCCCGAGGGCTTCCCTGGCGTTGCACGCGGCGGCCAGCTCGGTGCCGTCGGCATCGACCACGACGGCACCGACCGGCACGTCACCGGTGTCCAGCGCGGCCCTGGCGACCTGCAGCGCGCGCCGGACCAGCGCCTCATCGGCCTCGGTGTGCACCTCGGTCAGCGACCGTCAGTTGCTGCTCACGATCTCGGCGAGGGCGTCGGCGAAACCGCAGCGCCGCCCGATCGCGGCGAGCTGCTCGTCGGGGTAGAGCTCCCACTCGCCGGCGAGCACCTCGAGCTCGTCGGCGGGCAGCCCCAGGTCGGCCACGATGGCCATGTCGCCCTCGGGCCACGGCTCGTCGTCGCCGGCGTCCTCCGGGGGCAGGTCGACCCGCAGCAGGTCCAGCACGTCGGCGGCCACGTCGTAGTCCAGCGCGGCGACCGCGTCGGACAACATCAGCGACACCCCGCCGGGCACCGGGCGCAGCAGGACGAAGAAGGCGTCGTCGACCGCGAGGAGGCCCAGCACCGCGCCGGTGGACCGCAGCCCCCGCAGCTCGGTGATGGCCGTGTCGAGGTCGACCAGTGCCTCGGGCTCCAGCCGGGCACAGCGCCAACGCCCCTCTTCCCGGATCGCGGCAACCGCGAATCCGGGCAGCACCTCGTCCTTCGCCTCGGACCGTGAGTTGGTCCGTGCGTCGGCTGAGTCTCGAACAGACTGGACGGCCATACCACCACGGTAAGCCCATAAACGCATGTGGTCCAAACCACAACCTGAAGTTGACCCGTTGGTCCAACAGAGTTGTCCGTTCGGACGACTGGGGAAGGCCCACACGACATCCGTCACGGATGGCAACCAAGTCCCCCGGCCGCGCACCCCCGGTCGCCGGCCCCCGTCACCGTCCGCACGCCCCAAGCCGGGAGGATTGGTGCCAGGATCAACGCATGCCGGAGAACCCCGACCGCCGGCTCGCCGGCCTCACCGAAGCGGCCCGTGCGTTGCAGCCCCGCACCGTGGCGCTGCGCCGCCGACTCCACCGCCACCCGGAACTGGGGCTCGAGCTGCCGCTGAC
The DNA here is from genome assembly GCA_036272155.1 of Pseudonocardia sp. Taxonomy (GTDB): domain Bacteria; phylum Actinomycetota; class Actinomycetes; order Mycobacteriales; family Pseudonocardiaceae; genus Pseudonocardia. The sequence goes on along the minus strand of DATAZG010000016.1, from coordinate 130,531 downwards.
CCGAGGCGCCGTGCTGGAGGAGCTGGCCGATCTTCCGGTGACGGTGCACCCCGGGCGGTCCTGCAGCTCCGTGGTCGCCGTGGTGGAGGGCGACCGGCCGGGCCCCACCGTGCTGCTGCGCGGCGACATGGACGCGCTGCCGCTGACCGAGCAGACCGGGCTGGACTTCGCCTCCCGGATCGACGGCGCCATGCACGCCTGCGGGCACGACACCCACACCGCGATGCTGGCCTCGGCGGCCCGGCTGCTGGTGGAGCGCCGGGCCCAGCTCGCCGGGCGGGTGCTGCTGATGTTCCAGCCCGGTGAGGAGGGCCAGCACGGCGCCCGGTACATGATCGAGGAGGGGCTGCTGGACGCCGCCGGGCCGGCCGGCACGCCCAGCTCCGCGTACGCACTGCACATCAGCGCCACCATCCCGGCCGGCACCGTGCAGACCCGGCCGGGCCCGATCATGGCGGCGGCCGATGTGCTGCGGGTGACCGTGCTCGGGCGGGGCGGCCACGCGTCCGCGCCGCACGACGCACTGGACCCGGTGCCGGCGGCGGCCGCGATGGTCGGCGCGCTGCAGACGATGCTGACCAGGCGGGTCACCGCGCTGGAGCCGGCCGTACTCACGGTCGCCCAGATCCGCGCCGGCACCACCTCGAACGTCATCCCGGAGTCGGCGTTCCTGGAGGCCACCCTGCGCACGCTGTCCGAGCACACCCGCGTCTTCCTGCACGAACAGGTCCGGCTGGTCTGCCAGCACACCGCCGCCGCGTACGGCTGCACGGCCAGTGTGCAGCTCGAACCGGGCTACCCGATCGTCGTCAACGACCCGGGCGCGGCGGCCCGCGTGGACGCGCTGGCCGGCGCTGTGCTCGGGCCCGCCCGGGTCTGCCCGATGGCCAGCCCCATCCTCGGCTCGGAGGACTTCGCCTACGTGCTGAACAAGGTGCCCGGCGCGCTGGCCTTCCTCGGCGGCTGCCCCCCGCACCTGGACCCGGAGAGCGCGCCGCCGAACCACTCCAACCGCGTGCTGTTCGACGAGTCCGCGATGGCCGACGGGGTGGCCGTGTACGCCGCGATGGCCCTGGACGCACTGCGCTGAACTGGGCGGCCTATCGCCGGGGCGTTCCCAGCGGCTTCTAGCGGCGGCCCGGGCGGCGGCAGAACCGGGCGTGCACGGTGAACCCGAGGTCGCCCCGGCGGTGCGCGGCGGAGGCCTCCCTCGACGTGAGCACGGCGACGATCCGGCACTGGCTGCCATTGATGATCAGCTCACCGCCCGGCACCGCGACCGGGTGCACCGCGACGACCCGGCCCTCCGGGTCCCGGCAGCCGACCACCGGGTCACCGCACCGGTCACAACGGGTCTGCGCCGACAGCTGCAACTGGGCCGCGCGGCGTTCCTCGACAGTGGGCATGGACGCCCTCTCGAATCCGGGCGAGTCAATCGACGCCGCCGGGTGGGGATGGCCGCCAGCGCCCCCCAAGGACTCGCGAAGAGGAAAATACTTTGTAGCTCGAACGGGTGACGCACCGGGGTCCGCGGCCGTCCGGGCGGCGTTCGGGCCATGCGCCGAGAGGTCCCTCCTCAGCGGGCAGCGGCACCCTCGACTCGCTCCTCGGAGTGGTTCGCGGCCCGCGTAGGCTGCCCGCCCGTGACCTCACGGCCCCTCTGCGTACTCGGACTCGGACTCATCGGCGGCTCACTGGTCCGCGCGGCCGTGGCCGCCGGGCGGACGGTGTGGGCGGCGACCGCCTCCGAAGCCACCTCCTCGGCCGCCAGGGACGACGGTTACGACGTCGCGGCGAACAACGACGAGGCGCTCGTACGGGCCCAGGACGCGGACGCGCTGGTGGTGCTCGCCATGCCACTGCCGGCCGTGCCCGGCGTGCTGCGGCGGGTGCACGCGGTGGCCCCGCGCTGCCGGCTGACCGACGTGGTGAGCGTGAAGGCGGCCATGCGCGACGCCGTCGAGCGGTACGCGCCGACCGCCCGCTTCGTCGGCGGCCACCCCATGGCCGGCACCGCCGAGTCCGGCTGGGCGGCCGGGTCCGCCACCCTGTTCGGCGGCGCGAACTGGGTCGTGGCCGCCGACGACGGGACCGACGCCGAGGTCTGGGCCGACGTCGCCGAGCTGGCCTGGGACTGCGGCGCCCGCGTGGTGCCGGCCGGCGCCGAGGAGCACGACGCGGCCGTCGCCCGCATCTCGCACCTGCCGCACCTGCTGGCCGCCGTGCTGGCCGCCACCGCCGCCGGCGACCCCTCGGCGCCTGGGGGTGACGCGGCCGGCGCGCTGCCGATGACGCTGGCCGCCGGGTCCTTCGCCGACGGCACCCGGGTCGCCGACACCCGCCCCGAGCTGGTGCTGGCCATGTGCGAGGGCAACCGGCCGGCGCTGCTCGCGGCGGTGGACGACGCCCTCGGCCGGCTCGGTGCCGCGCGCGGCTCACTGGCCTCCACCGGCGGCCTGGCGGCGACCGTGAACGCCGGCTACCTCGCCCGCCAGCAGTGGCGCGCGGCGCGGACGGCCGTCGAGCTCAAGGTGCCGAGGGACACCCCGATGGCCCGGCTGCGCGAGCTCGGCCGGGAGGGTCAGCTGCTGGTCGGCTGGGACGAGGGCTGACCTCTCCCGCCCGGCTACGGGCCAGCGCGGTCAGAGGCGCGTGGCGAGCCCGGGGTAGTCGAGCACCAGGCCCTGGGAGTCGACCACCAGGTCGGAGTGGAAGTCGTCCCAGCTGAAGTGCACAACCGAGCGGCCCTGCTCGTCCAGCGGGGTCACCGTCCGATAGCACTGGGTGACCAGCTTGACCTCGAGGGCCGGCAGCGAGACGAACACCATCGGGATCTCCCGCTCGCCGGCCTGCTGGTGCAGGCTCAGCCGGCGGATCGGCAGCGAGTTGAACAGCGGGCTGTAGGCGAGATCGACGTCCAGCGCACCGCCGAACTCGGCCCGCCCGCCGCCGGAGCCGTTGTCCAGCAGCCAGTAGCCGTCGTCGGTGCGGTTCAGGGTGAGGTTGCGCTCCCGGTCGGCCGTCGCGCTGGTGACCGACAGCCGAGCCAGTACGCCCTGGTCATCGACGGAGAGCCGGTACGAGGAAGTGAACGCCGGACCGTCCAGCGGCGCGCGTACCGACCGCCCGAGGGCGCGCAGCCCGTTCGCGCCGAGCAACACCCGGACACTCTCCATCGCCCGACCGTCGTCGCTCTGCCAGGTGAACATCGTGGTCACCAGCGTCAAGATAGCCGCACGGCGGCCCGCCGACCCGTCAGGTCGGCGGACCGCCGTGCGAATGGTCGGTCAACTCACGCCCCGGTCACTGCGCGGGCGGCTGCTCCTCGGCCGGCGGCTGGGCCGGCGGCGGCGCTTCGCCGCCCGCTTCCTTGCCCCCGCTGAAGTCGTAGTCCTTGCCGAACTGCGTCACTTTGTCGATCTGTTCGTCGTGGCCCTGGAACTTCTCCTTGGCCATGCCGCTGACCTTGTCGAGGGCCGAGTCGACCTTGTCGTCGTTCTGGCCGAGCAGTTCCTTCGCCTTGTCAAGGAAACCCATGTTGTCCTCCTTGGTACTCGCATGGCGATCACGCGGTCGGGGCCCATAGTGGCCGCAACGCCAGCGGGATGCAGCGTCTGGCACCCGCACGGGGAGGTATTTCGCCTCCCTCGAACGGGTGATAGCGAGCCGCTCATTGGTCCAGTCGGAGTCGCGCCAGCACCGGATGTCGCAGCCGGTGACCATCGGTCCACCCGGTGTGACTCACCTCGACCAACAGGGTGGGCTCGCACCAGCGCGCGTCGGCGGCGTCCTCCCTGGCCAGCGGCTCGTCGAACGGGGACGCCCCAGCCGGGGTCAACCGGTCCCGCAGAGCCCGCTGGACCGCTTCGCCGGCCACCCCGGAGCCCACCCGGCCGGCGAACCGGAGCCCGCCCTCCGGCGTGCGCACGCCGAGCAGCAGGCCGCCGATCCGGGACGGGTGGGTGCGCTCCGGGCGCCAACCGCCGACCACGCAGTCCTCGGTCAGCCGGTGCGGCACCTTCACCCAGGACGGGCTGCGCCGCCCCGGCCGGTACACCGAGTCCCGCCGCTTGGCGACCACACCCTCCAGACCCCGCTCGGCGGTCGCGGCGAACAGCGCGGGGCCGTCGTCGTACACCGGGGACAGCTGTACCTGGGCGACCGAGGCCAGGTCCAGCCGCTCCAGGGTGGCCCGCCGCTCGACCAGCGGCCGGTCCACCAGCGACACCCCGTACAGCCGCAGCACGTCGAACACCATGAAGATCACCGGCCGTGCCGCCACCTCGGCCGCCGACGGCACCCGGTGGAACCGGTCGGCCAGCGCGGCGAACGACGGCGCTCCGCCGGCCAGCGACAGCACCTCGCCGTCCAGCAGCGCGTCGGAGAGGTGCCCGGCCAGCCCGGCGAGCTCGGGGAAGTGCCGGGTCATGTCCCGCCCGGTCCGGCTGGCCAGCCGCAGCCGCCCCCCGGGTCCGCCGGCGCTGGCCGAGGGGTCGGTGCTGGCGGTGGTGCTGACGGTGGTGCTGACGGTGGTGCTGACGGTGGTGCTGACGGTGGTGCTGACGGTGGTGCTGCCGTCCGTGCTGACGTCGGCGAGCAGCCGCATGCCGTCCCACTTGACCTCGTACGACCACTCCGGGCCGGTCGGAAGTGATCCAGGGGTGGCGAGCATGGGGTGCACGGGCTCATGCTGTCACCCACGACGCAGGTCAAGGGGAGGAGACCGGTCATGCGCGCAATGTGGACCGGCGCGGTGTCGTTCGGTCTGGTCAGCGTGCCGGTGAAGCTGTACTCCGCCACGGAGAACCACGACGTCCGGTTCCACCAGGTGCACGGCGCCGACGGTGGCCGGATCCGGTACAAGCGGGTCTGCGAGGTGTGCGGCAACGAGGTCGAGTACGCCGACATCGTCAAGGGCTACGAGACCGAGGACGGCGAGCTGATCACGCTCGACGAGGACGACCTCGAGTCACTGCCGGTGGCCAGCGGCAACCGCGAGATCGACGTGATGGAGTTCGTGCCGTCCGACCAGGTGGACCCCCTGCTGCTGGACCGCAGCTACTACCTCGAACCCGACTCCAAGGCCGCCAAGCCCTACGCCCTGCTGCGCGAGGCACTGCGGACGACCGACCGGATGGCGCTGGTCAAGGTGGCCATTCGGTCCCGCGAGACGCTGGCGCTGCTGCGGGTGCGGGACAAGGTCATCGTGCTGCAGACCATGATCTGGCCGGACGAGGTGCGCACCCCGGAGTTCGACATCCTGGACGTCGAGGTGGAGCTGCGGCCGCAGGAGATGCAGATGGCCGCCTCGCTGGTGGACAGCATGGGCGCGGAGTTCGACCCGAGCCGGTTCACCGACGAGTACCGCGACGCGATGCTCGAGCTGATCGACCGCAAGCGCGACACCGGCGACACCCGGGAGGCCCCGGTGGCGGCCGAGGCCGGCGCCGACGGCGCGGACAGCATGACCGACCTGCTCACCGCCCTGCAGCGCAGCGTGGAAGCCGCCAAGGCCGGTTCGGCGCCTTCGGTGCCGGCGCAGCGCACGGGCGCGGCGGACGACGCCGAACCCACCACCGGCACCACCAAAACCGCGACCAAGTCACCCGCCAAGCCCAAGGCCGACCCGAAGTCCGAGTCACCCCCCAAGTCCCGCTCCACCGGCAAGGGCACCAAACGCCCCCGCCGCACCGCCTAACTCCCGCCCGCCGCCCCACCCGCCCCGCCACCCCACCTGACCCCCGCCCCACCTCCGGCTGACCGACCTCCCGCGAGTCGGGGATTCCGTCAGGGTGAGTCGCGGATTTCGTCAGCGCGGGTCGGGGCCGCGTCCCCCGGCGAGTCGCTGGATTTTGCGGTGCGAGTCGCTGAATTTTGCGGTGCGAGTCGAGCCGGAAGTATGCGACTGGACTGGCGGAACCACCCGGCGGTGGCACTGTCGCCGGCCGGCCCATCGCCCTAGCGTCGTCCCGGTGACCAGTCTGACCGAGCGCGCCGAGCGGCTGCGCACGCTGCACCGGCCCGGCCGACCCCTGCTGCTGGCCAATGCGTGGGACCCGCCGAGCGCGGCCGCCGTCGCCGCCGCCGGGTTCGCCGCCGTCGCCACCAGCAGCGCCGCCGTGGCCGACGCGATCGGCTACCGGGACGGACAGCAGACTCCGCCGGCGGAGATGTTCGCGGCGGTGGCCCGGATCTCGGCGGCGGCCGGCGAGCTGCCCGTCACCGCCGACCTCGAGGCCGGCTACGGGCTGGACGCAAAAGACCTGGTCGCCGAGCTGCTCGGGGCCGGCGCCGTCGGCTGCAACCTGGAGGACTCCGACCCGGTCAGCCAGCGGTTGGTGGACCCCGAGGTGCAGGCCGAGCGCCTGGCCTCGGTGCGGGCCGCGGCCGACGCGGCCGGGGTCCCGCTGGTGATCAACGCGCGGGTGGACGTGTTCCTGCCCGGCCGGAGCACAGAGGTCGGTGCCGCCGGGGCTGACTCCGCCGATCACACGGGCGCGGTGGCCGACGCGATCGCCCGGAGCCGGCGCTACCTGGCGGCCGGCGCGGACTGCGTCTACCCGATCCTGGTCAAGGACGCGGCCACCGTCGGCGCGCTGGTCGAGGGGATCGGCGGACCGGTCAACGCGCTGACCTTCCCGGGGTCGCCGGACGTCGCCGAGCTGGCCGCGCTCGGCGTCGCGAGGGTGTCCCTCGGCGCGGGCCTGCACCGCGAGATGTTGGCCTGGCTGAGCACCCGCCTGCACGACATCGCCGCTGGCCAGCCCGGCTAGCGGTGTCGCCAGCCCGGCTGACCAGCCCGGTTCGTCGCGCCCGGCTAGCGGCGTCGCCGGACCGGCTCAACAGCCCCGTGCGTCACCACCGGGCCGCGTCGGTGCCGTAGCGCAGGGGCAGCTCGGGCCAGCGCAGCGGCGTGCCGTCCAGCGAACCGGGCGGGGTCACGGTAGTGACCGGGCCGTCGGCGCTGGGTACCTCGGTGAGCCAGCCGCTGTCGGTGGCCGGCACCACCGGCCGGCGCTCGGTGGCGGGCTCGCCGAGCAGCCAGTGCGCGGTCCGGGCCAGCGACAGCTCGCGCACCCAGGTACCGCCCACCTCGCCCTGGCGGCGCAGCCCGTCCAGCGCGGCGGCGGCACACAGGTAACCGGTGCCGTGGTCGAGCAGCTGGCAGGGCAGCGCCCCGGGCCGGTCGCCGTCCGGGGACTCCCGCGCCGCGATGCCGACCGCCGACTGCACGATGCTGTCGAAGCCGCGCCGGTCGCCCCACGGCCCCTCGCTGCCCCAGGCGGACAGGGTGACGACGACCAGCCCGGGGTGCCGGCGCGCCAGCTCCGCCCCGTCCAGCCCGAACCGGGCCAGCGCGCCCGGCCGGTAGCCGTGCACCAGGACGTCCGCGCCGACCAGTAGCTCGTGCAGCTGTTGGCCGCCGTCCGGGCTCGCCGCGTCCACCAGCGCACTGCGCTTGCCGACCAGGCCGTCCAAGCGGTGCAGCGGCAGCTCGGGGCGGTCCGGCGGGTCCAGCCGCAGCACGTCGGCGCCCAGGGCGGCGAGGTACCGGGTGGCGACCGGGCCGGCGATCACCCTGGTCAGGTCGAGCACCCGGATACCGGCGGCGGGCAGCGGAGTGGGGTCGGCGGTATGGCGGCGACGGCGGGGCGCGCCGGTCGGGTAGTGGGTCGTGGCGACCAGTGGCTGCTTGGCCACGACCGCGCCGTGCGGGTGGGCCAGCCACTGCTCGGGGCGGCGGAGGGCGGCGGCCACCCCGCCGGCGGCGACCACCCGGTCCTCCACCTCGGTGACCGGCAACTCGGCGATCGCGCTGGCCACGATGTCGACCATCGGGTCCTCGGCCGCCACGCCGGCGACAGCGGCCGGCTCGGGGGCGGCCGGTTCGGGGGCGAGTCGCAGCGCCGCGAGCAACGCCCGCCGGTGCCAGGGGTAGTTGGCGTGCGTGCGCACCCAGCCGTCGGCGGCGCGCCAGAACCGGGACAGCGGCGCGAACCCCGGCCCCAACGGCGCGCCGTCGACCCGCAGGTACGCCTCGCTGCGCACGGCGGCGGCCACCTGCTCGGCGCGCAACGAGACGACCGGCCGACCGTCGGAGCCCTGCCCACCGGAGCCCTGCCCACCGGAGCGCTGCCCACCGGAGCGCTGCGCACCGAGAGCAGCCGCCGCGAGCAACGCCACTCCGGTGCAGGCCAGCGCGGCGTCGGCGACCGGCAGGGTCGACGGCAGCTCTCCCGAGAGCGGCCCCTCGACGTGGAGCTCGGCCGGTACCGCCGTCTCTCCGGCCACCGCCGACCACGCCTGTCCCAGCAACGTCTGCCGCTCCGCGTCCGCCACTCCGACGATTCTGCCGACCGCGCCACCCCGGCGCCCGGCGAGCAAGTGACGACCCGAGGAGCCAACGACACACCGCTGCAAAATCCAGCGACACGGCCTACAAGATCCAGCGACTCGCCCTTACGGAGCCCCAGCGCGCTCACGGAGCCCCCGCGCGCTCACGGAGGCCCGGCGCGGGCTGACGGAATCCGCGACTCACCCTGACAAAAACCCCGACTCGCGGGAGGTTGGGGAGCTGGCGACGGGGACGGCGTTGAGGGGGCGGCGTTGAGGGGGCGGCGGGTTAGCCGAGGGCGGACTGGGGGACCTGCTGGTCCTTGGCGAGTGCGCCGAACAGGGCCTTGGCCCTGGTGGTGTCCCAGCGCAGTACGGAGCTGCCGTTCACGGTGCTGAAGCCGCCGACCGGCACGGTCGTGGTGACCCCACCGCCACCGGACAGCTCGTGCATCGCCAGACCGAGCCAGACCAGGTTCCAGACGTGGTCGCCGCTGTCCACGGTGAGCGCGCCCGGCATCGCCCGCACGAGCCCGACCAGCCGGAACGGGTTGAGCAGGGTCCACGGGCTGGCCACCTGCTTCATCAGCGCGGAGAGGAACTCGCGCTGGTGCTCGACGCGGTCCAGGTCGGCCCGGGGGGTGGCGCGGCTGCGGACGTAGCCGAGGGCGGTCTGGCCGTCCAGGCGCTGGCAGCCGGCCTTCACGTTGAGCCCGGCCAGCGGGTCCTTCATGGCCTTCGGGATGCACATGTCGACACCGCCGACCGCGTCCACCACGTTGACAAAACCGTCGAAGCCGATCTCCGCGTAGTGGTCGATGCGCAGCCCTGTCGCCTGTTCCACGGTCTGGACCAGCAGTTTCGGGCCGCCGAACGAGTACGCCGAGTTGAGCTTGTTCTTGCCGTGGCCGGGGATGCTCAGCAGCGAGTCCCTCGGCAGGCTGACCAGCGTGGTGCCGGCGCTGCCGGTATGCAGCAGCATCACCGTGTCGGTGCGCTTGCCGGCCGCGTTGCCGGTGGCCAGCTGCTCCTCCTGCTGCTCGCTGAGGTCGGCCCGGCTGTCGGAGCCGACGATGAGCCAGTTGGTGCCGTCGGTGTCCGGCCGGCCGGAGTAGTCGGCGAGCGCGCTCACCCGGGTGATCTGGGAGTCCACGTAGACGCCCGCCCCGAGCAGCCCCACCGCGAGCACCACCAGCAGCACCTTCAGCCGCCGCCCCCAGCGGCCCGGCCTGCGCGGCCGGCTGGGTCGGGTGGCGGCCGGCCGCCGGGGCGGCGCCGGCGGGCCAGGCCGAACCGGCCCCCGGCCACCCGGAGGCGAGTAGCCCTGTGCCGGCGGATAACCCGGGCCGTGTGGGTAAGCACCCGGCCGCAGGATCGCGGTGGGCCGAGGCGCCCCGCGCTGGCCAGGGGCCGGCGGCCGGTAGCGGGGTGGGGCGGACCTCGGCGCGCCAGGGGGCGGCCCGAGAGGCCGTGGCCCCACCGGCCGAGCTCCGCCACCGCCGCCGTTCATGTCCCGCACCACCCGTCTCGGTCTACCTGTCGCGGGGCGGTGCGCGCGTCACGACACGCAGACCATCCCCGTAAGAGGAGACGCGTGGGCCGGGTCCCGGTTGCCTGCCTGGCCCGGAACCGCCCGACCGGCCTAATAGGACCGGCCCGGCGGCGCACTCCGCTGAGCCAACTCAGTGCCGGCCGAGCAACGCAGCGCCATCCAACGCGGCGCCGGCCAACGCGGCGCCGACCAACGCAGCGTCGGCCGAACCGGACGGGGACTACACCGTGCCGAGGTCGCCGTGCGGCACGTGCTCGGCCGGGATCTGGCCGAACCGGCCGGCCTGGAAGTCCTCGAACGCCTGCAGCACCTCGGCCTTGGTGTTCATCACGAACGGACCGCCCCAGGCGACCGGCTCGTTGATCGGCGTGCCGCCGAGGACCACCACTTCCAGCGCCGGGTACCGGGACTCCTGGTGGTCGGCGCCGGCAACGGTGATCACGTCCCCCGGCCCGAACACGGCGAGCTGGCCCGTGTGCACCGGCCGCCGCTCGCCGCCGACCCTCGGCCCCACCGAGCCGGCGCCGGACAGCACGTAGACCAGCGCGTTGAAGTCGGGACGCCAGGGCAGCCGCAGCTCGGCGCCGGGGCTGATGGTGGCGTGCACCATGGCCATCGGGGTGTAGGTGGAGCCGGGGCCGGGGTGGCCGGCGACCTCACCCGCGATGACCCGCACCAGCGAGCCGCCGTCCGGGGTGGTCAGCAGCGCGGACTGGGCGGCCCGCAGGTCCTGGTAGCGCGGCGGCGCGGTCTTGAGGGCGCGGGGCAGGTTCACCCAGAGCTGCAGGCCGTGGAAGAGCCCGCCGCTGGCCACCAGCGCCTCCGGCGGCCGCTCGATGTGCAGGATGCCGCCGCCGGCGGTCATCCACTGGGTGTCGCCGTCGGTGATGGTGCCGCCGCCGCCGTGCGAGTCGTTGTGCTCGAAGGTGCCGTCGATGATGTAGGTGACCGTCTCGAAGCCGCGGTGCGGGTGCCAGGGCGTGCCCTTGGGCTCACCGGGGGCGTACTCGACCTCGCCCATCTGGTCCATGTGGATGAACGGGTCGAGCTCGGTCATCGGGACGCCGGCGAAGGCGCGGCGCACCGGGAAGCCCTCGCCCTCCATGCCGCCCGGCGCGTCGGTCACCGACCGCACCCCACGCTCGACCGCGGCGGGGGCCGGCTCGGGGATCCGGGCCAGAGTGGTGATGTCCGAAACCGTCACGGCCGGCATGGCTACCTCCCAGGTAGTTCAACGCTCAATAGTCATGAAAACGTCCTACCACGTCAAGCCATTCCCGGGGGTGTGACGGCCGGTCACTCGTCGATCGACTGCAGGTCTCCGCTGGTCAGCGCGTCGCGCACGGCGCGGGCCACCGAGGCCCGGATCGGGATCCTCGGCAGCAGGGTGGCCTGCACCGCGTGGTAGGCGTCCGGCTTACCCGGCCACACCGTGCCGGCGGGGCGGTTGTGCCGGTCCAGCTCGTGGTGCCACGAGCCGAGCTCGCGGTCGACCAGGTACCGGGACGCGTAGCCCCACCAGACCGGCTCCCAGGCGGGGTACGCCGGGTCGCCGGTGACGACCCCGAGCGTGTGGGCCGCGCCGATACCCTCGGCGAGCACCCAGTGCATCCGCTGGTGCACCACGGGCTTGCCGTCCCAGTCCACGGTGTAGACGAAGCCGTCCGCGCCGTCCACCGCCCAGCCGTCCCGCACCGCCCGGTCGAACAGCCGGCGCGCGTCCTCGACCAGCCAGGACGGCGCCCCACCCGCCTCGCCACCGAGCGCGGCGTGCGCGTGCAGGCACAACCGGGACCACTCCAGGCCGTGCCCGACGGTCGCCCCGTACGGCCGGAACGGGTCGTCCGGGCGGTCGCGGTTGTAGTCGGGCAGGGGGTGCCAGGAGCTGTCGAAGTGCTCGGCGATGCGCCAGGAGTTCGGCTCGGCGAACTCGCGCACCACGCGCGTGGTCATGCGCACCGCGCGGTCCCGCCACAGCGTGTCGCCCGTGGCGTCGTACGCGGCCAGGAACGACTCGACGCCGTGCATCGCCGCGTTCACGCCCCGGTACGGCTCGGCCTCGGTGAACAGCTCGTCCCAGGTCTCCACGACCATACCGTCGGCCTCGGACCAGAACCGCTCATCGATCACCGCGAGCGCGTCGGCCACGAGCTCGGCCGCCCCGGGGTGCCCGGCGATCATCGAGCTGGCCGCCGCCAGCAGCACAAAACTGTGCTGGTAGAAGGGCTTGTCGGTGTGCAGCGGGCCGGACGAGCCGACCTCCGGGTACCAGCCGCCGTGCGCCTGGTCCCGCATCCGGCCGCGCAGCGCGGCCAGACCGTGCTCCACCAGGCCCTTGCTGCCCGGGTGGCCGAGCAGCGCGCCCAGCGCGAAGCAGTGCGTCATCCGGCCGGTGATCCACAGCTCTACCGCGCCACCGGGCTCGAGCATGCCGCGCTCGTCCTGCGCGCCGAACCCGCCGAGTGGGTGCCACGACCCCTCGGCGAACTCCAACAGCCGCGCCGTCTCCCTGGCCAGCCACTCGGCTTGCCCCGGCTGGTCAACGTCATCAACGCCACGCTGTTCGAGCACAGTCGCTCAGCGTACCGGCGACGTGGCCACCGGCGTGCTTGCGGAGATGAGCGAGTCGGGTTGGGGCAGGACGTCGGTGCCTGAGTTCAACAGCAGGCCGAGCAGCGCACCGACAGCGGCAATACCGATCGTGAACCTGGACATGCCTGGTCATCGGTGTCTGCTCGGCCCGTGTTATCGCCGGCCGCACAAATGGGTGATCACCCGGAGCTCGGGGTCAGGGTCACCCCGAGCCGGGGTGGGGGGTCATCCGGGTAGCCCTGGGCGGGGGCCTGGCTTCGGAGGGCCTGACTTCGGAGGGCCGGGCTTCGGGGGGCCCGGCTTCGGGATCGTCCTGGGGCGGAAGTCGGTGTCGGTCTCGGGATCGAGGTCCGGGTCGGTGCCGAGGCCACCGGGGCGGGGCGGCGGCGCGTCGGGGTCGGGCCACTGCTCGGGCCGCACCGCTGGGGTGGGCCGGGCCGCCTCCGCCGCCTCGCGCTCCAGTTCCTCGTCCATCCGGGGTCCGTGTTTAGCGCTGCCGCGTTCCATGCCTGCCCGGGTAACCGCGTCGTTCCGGGCCGAAACATGCCCAGGTCGGGAGGACGCACCGGGTCCGGGCGGGTCGGGCTGACGGAATCCGCGACTCACCCTGACGAAATCCCCGACTCGCGGAGAGGTGGGGGTGCGGCGGGGGGCTCGGGGGCGGACTTGGGGGCGGGGACGGCGAGGGCGGCGGTGAGCATGGTGGTGAGGTTGGCGGCGAAGGACTCGTGGTCGAGCAGCAGGGGCAGGTGCTCGTCGATGCGCAGGGCCCGGTCGGCCAGGGCGGCGGTGAGCATCACGATGGCGATGGCGATGCGCTCCCTGGCGACCGGTTCGCCGAGGTGGTCGCGGCAGCGGGCGTGCAGCAGGTCGAGCTGGGCGGCGAGCGCGGTGCCGACGAGCGGGTGCGGCACCTCGCCGCCGCGCGCCCCGGACCCCCCGGCGAGCTGGGCCACGATGCGCAGGAAGTCGCGGCCGCTCTCGTCGGTCAGCTCGGCGGTCATCGGCTCCACCACGGCCGCCAGGACGGCACCCAGGCCGGCGCCGGCCTCCCCGGCCTCCAGCGCGTCCAGCGCCGGCTTGCGCTGCTCCTCCATCCGCAGCACGTGCCGGTCGACGATCGCGCCGAGCAGCCCGCGCCGGGAGCCGAAGTGGTAGTGCACGGCGGAGTCGTTGGCCTGGCCGGCCAGGGCGACGATCTCCCTGGTCAGCGCGCCGTCCACCCCCTTGCGGGCGAACAGGTGCTCGCCGGCGCGGATCAGTCGCTCGCGGGTACTTGTGGCGTCGCGGGGCACCGGGCAATACTAACGGCAGCCGTTACTAACGTCGATCGTTAAAACGCGCCACCGTCGACAAACGCGAGGAGCCGCCGTGCCGGACACCGTCGCCCCGCCCTCGGACACCGCCACCCCGCCCCGGTACGACCCGTTCGACGACACGTTCCAGCGCGACCCCTACCCGGCCTACCGCGAGCTGCGCGACCACGACCCGGCGCACCGGCACACCGACCCGCCGTTCTGGGCGCTGTCCCGGTTCGACGACATCTGGGCCGCCGTGCGGGACCACCAGAGCTACTCGTCCGCGCAGGGGCTGACCTTCTACGAGGACGAGATCGCCACGCTCGGCCTGGCGCCGACGCTGGTGATGCTCGACCCGCCCCGGCACGGGCAGCTGCGCACGCTGGTCAGCAAGGGGTTCACCGCGCGCCGGGTGACCGACCTGGAGCAGCTGATCCGCGAGTTCACCCGGGGCCGGATCGCCGAGCTGGAGCGGCAGGCGGCCGACGGTGAGCCGGTCGACCTGCACCGGGACTTCTCCGCCGCCATCCCCAACTTCGTGGTCGCCCACCTGCTCGGTGTGCCCCAGCCCGACCGGGTCCGGTTCAACCCGTGGGTGCGCGCGCTGACCTGCCTGCAGGACAACGGGTTCCGGGTGGACCGGCGGATCGCGATCGACTCGGTCGCCGAGATGTTCGGCTACTTCAGCGAGATGATCACCGCGCGGCGCGCCGAACCCGGCGAAGACCTGGTCAGCGCACTGACGGCGGCCGAGGTGGACGGCGAGCGGCTGACCGACTGGGACATCCTCGGCTTCTGCTTCGCCATGGTGGCCGGCGGCAACGACACCACCGGCAACCTGATCTCGCACGGCGTGGCGCTGCTGGACGCCGACCACGACCAGCGGGAACGCCTCGTCGCCGACCCCGGGCTGATCCCGAACGCGCTGCTGGAGTTCCTCCGGCTGGAGAGCTCGGTGCAGGCGCTGGCCCGCACCACGCTGCGGCCGATCGCCGTGCACGGCGCGCTGATTCCGGAGGGCGAGAAGGTCCTCATGCTGTTCGGGTCGGCCAACCACGACGAACGGGAGTTCGGCCCGGACGCCGACCGGCTGGACATCACCCGGCGGATCCCCCGGCACCTGGCCTTCTCCAGCGGCGTGCACTTCTGCATCGGCTCACACCTGGCCAGGCTGCAGGCCCGGGTCGCGTTCGAGGAGCTGTACGCGCGCCAGCCCGGCATCGGGGTGGATCTGGCCGGTGGGCAGCGGCTGCGCTCGCCGTTCACCCGGGGCTGGGTGAGCCTGCCCGCCACGGGAATCGCTCCCGCTCAGTAGCTGCCCTCCTGCTCCCGGGAGATGCCCTGGGTCAGCAGGTAGTCCTCGTGCAGCTCCATCCAGACCGTGTGCACCGAGTCGACGGTCGGGTTGACCACGTAGTCCAGCTCGCCCTGCTCGGCGCGCGACATCGCCTTGCGCAGCCGGGGTAGGTACAGCTCGAACCGGGGCAGCTGCTCGGCCGTGCGGCGCAGCGCCGGCTTGACCCGCCCGACCAGGTCGGCCAGCTCGCCGAGCAGCTCGAACCGGGCGTCCTCGTCGGCCGACTGCCACCGGGCGGCGGCCGCCTTCATCGGCCCGTTCAGCGCCAGGAACCGCTCGTACGCCTGCCCCATCCGCTCGCTGTCGAAGCCCTTCCGCTCCTCGGCCAGGCCCCGCTCGTGCATCGCCCGGCCGGCGTCGGTGAGCAGGTAGCCCGCCGGCGTCCGGCTGACCAGGCCGGCGCCGGCCAGGTCGGCGGGCGGCACCGGCAGCTCCGCGCAGCAGCCCCGCAGGGCCAGCAGGTGCAGCGCGGCCATCGCCTCCTCGGCGGAGACCGGGTCCCGCACCGGCGGGAAGCCGGCGCCGGTGAGCAGCAGCCGGGGCACGGTGCGCGCGGCGCCGTCGTTCGGCACCAGGTCGTAGTAGGCGGCCGAGGCCACCGGGTCGATCTCGAAGAAGTCGAACTCCGTCTTCAGCCGGTCCCAGAGCCCGGCGGCCCTGGCGAACGGGGCCAGGAAGTCGGTGTAGTAGACCTGCGCCCCCGCCATGATCTTGTCGCGCTTGGACATCGTGGCGATGCGCTTGTAGAGCTGGGTGGTCGCGGTCTGGCAGCGCGCGCCGATCCGGTCGATCTCGGCGTCGTCGAGCCGGCGGATCTCACTGACCGGGGTGTCCCACCGGTCGCGGGCGTAGACGGCCATGCCGGTCAGGTGCCTGAGGTAGTTGGCCGGCTTGGTGAACACGGTGCCGAGGTCGCCGATCGACACCTCCAGCGGCGCGTCCGGCTTGAAGAACATCGCCTGGGTGATCGCGTGCGGCAGGTCCTCGGCGACGTCGGCCCAGTGGTACAGGTCGTCGGACAGGAAGTGGTCGCGGACGATCACGAACCCGCCGTCGGCGGTCGGGTACGGGCCGGTGTCGTGCAGCCCGCACCGGTTGTCGAAGTGCAGCAGGAAGCCCATCAGCTCGGTGTTCGCGCTGAACCGCTGGTAGCGGGAGCGGGTCTCCCGATCGGTGACCGGCACGACCTCGTCCTCGAACCGGGTCAGCCAGTGCCCGTCCAGCACCGGCGCGACGTAGCCGTTCATCGAGCTGAACATCGGCTGCCCCGGCCCGCCGCGCAGCCCCGCGTAGAGGCGGCGCGTGAACTGCAGCCCGTCCCGCAGGTCGGCCTCCCGCTCGTGCGCGCCGAGCTGGCCGAGGCCGACGCCGATCCCCCGGCCGATCGCGAGCGTGAAGCCGATGCACCAGTTGTGCAGCATGTTCGCCTTGGTGCCGATCTCGCGCCGCGACGTGCCGCCGATCCGGTGCAGCCCGTCCACCCCGATCTCGTCGGTGATGAACCGCAGCAGCTCCGGATAGCGCTGCCAGATCTGGATCGCGCCGAACGCCTCGTACTCCTGGCGCGGGATCAACCCCGACTCGCCCTCGGTGGCCCGCAGCGCCAGGCAGTCCCAGAGGTTGAAGCCCATGTAGCCGAGCAGGTCGTTCAGCTCGTCGCGGCTCAGGTCACGGTCGTCGTCGCCGGTGATCAGTACGTTCGTGCCGATCCGCCGGCGGAACAGCTGGTCGCCGGCCGAGCCGTGCGGCGTCTCGCCGAGGTAGTTGTGCAGCAGGTGCTGGACCTGGGCCTGTTCCTCGGGCGTCGGTCCGCCCTGGGCCGCCGGGTCGGGGTCCGGGTAGGCGCCCTGGTCGGCGCCCTGGTCGGCGCCGGCCACGGCGCCCGGCTCGGCGTACACCTGGCCGCGCGGGGAGCCGGACACGTCCATCCGCACGATGGTCCCGTCGGCCGGGATGAGCTCGCCTCTGGTGCTGCGCACGCCACTGGTGAACGCCACCGACATCAGACACGGGATGCCGTACTCCCGGCTCAGGATGCCGAGGTGGCTCTCCGGCGCGCCCTGCAGCGTGAGCACTCCCTTGACCCCGCTGGTCAGCGCCGGCGACAGGAACGTGGTCGTACCGCCCCGGGCCAGCACGATCGACTCGCCGGCCCGCCCGCTGTTCACGAAGTCGATCACCGCGGCCGGCGAGTCCAGCCAGCGCAGCGGCCCCTCGATGACCCGGTCGTCCTCGTACACCGTGAGCCCACTACCGACCAGCTCGAAGTCGCCCACCCCGACCACCCCTTCGTGACCCGTCCCGCCGCCCGTACGCCCCGCCCACACTCCCGCGAGTCGGGGATTCTGTCAGTTACCGGCCTACGTGCTTGTCGGTGAACTCGAGCATGCGGTCGTAGGCCTTGGGGGCGGTGCGCTCGAGGTTGATGTCGTGGCCACCGCCGGGGACGACCATGGCCTCCACGGTGGCGGCCGGGCCGTAGAACCGGCGCTCGAACGCGGCCAGCGCGGCGTCCGAGGAGCAGTCCGCCGCACTCCAGCTGGCAAACAGCGAGTCCGCGTCGCCGATCACGGTGAGCACCGGGATGTTCGTTGTCCGGCTCACCCCGTTGACCAGGTACGGCAGCGCGCTGGGGATCTCCAGCACGCCGGCGGTCTGCTTGAGCTGCTCGTCGGCGGCGATCACCTCGGGGTCGGCGTTGGCCCCGTGGTAGAGGAAACCCCGCCAGTCCCGCCGCGTGGTCATGTACCCGGCGGGGTTGCCCCGGGCCGGCGGCGAGTTGAGGATCAGCTGCGTCATCCGGGCGAAGTTGACGCGGTGCGCGGCGCCGGTGGCGATCAGCGCGGTCACCCCGGGGTGCCGCCCGGCCACCAGGTAGCTGGTCACCGAGCCGTAGCTGTGCCCGACCAGCACCACGTTCTCGAACGCCGTGCCGAGGCTGCCGTCGCGCAGCGCGGTGACCGCCCGCGCCACCGTCAGGGCGGCGTTGCCCCAGGTCAGCCGCCGTCCCGGCGGGCGGGTGGAGGCGCCGTCGCCGAGCCGGTCGATGGCCAGCGTGGCGTAGCCGGCCGCGGTCGCCCGCCGCACGTAGGAGTACGTCTCGGGCTCGTACGGGAAGTCCCAGTAGTAGCGCGAGTAGCTGTAGCCGTGCACGAGCAGCTGCACGGTGCGCGCCCCGCCGGCCGGGATGCTCAGGGTGCCGGCGAGCTGCCCGGTACCCCCTTTGAAGTGCACCGGGATGCTCACCTCGGTGCTGTTCACGTCGCTCATCGCTGACCTTCCCGATCTGTCCACAGTGGATCACGCAGGGCGCGGCGGAGGATCTTGCCGACGGGTGAGCGGGGGATCGCGTCGACCACCACGACCCGTTTCGGCACCTTGTAGCCGGCCAGCCGCTGCCGCGCCGCGTCCCGCAGCTCGTCGGCCGACGCACTCGCCCCGGGGCGGAAGGTGACGAACGCGGTGACGGCCTCCACCCAGGTCGGGTCCGGCGCGCCGACCACCGCGCACTCGGCGACCGCCGGATGGGCCGCCAGCGCGTCCTCCACCTCGCGGGGGTACACGTTGTAGCCGCCGGTGACGATCATGTCGCTGGCGCGGTCGACCAGGTACAGGTAGCCGCGGTCATCGGCGCGGGCCAGGTCGCGGGTGCGGATCCAGCCGCCCGGGGCCATCGTCTCCGCGTTCCGCTCCGGCGCCTTGTGGTAGCCGGCCATCGTGAACGGCGCGCGCACCCGGATCTCGCCGATCTCGCCGGCGGCCACCGGCGTGCCGTCCTCGGCGGTGATGAGTACCTCGGCGTCCACGGCCGGCTGGCCACAGGAGCCGAGCAGGTCGCCGCCCTCGGCGTGGTCGGCCTTCGACAGCACGGTCTGGCACAGCGGCGCCTCGGTCTGGCCGTAGTACTGCACAAACGTCGGCCCGAACCGCGCCAAACCCCGTTCCAGCAGCGGCCGGGGCATCGGGCTGGCGCCGTAGATGATCGTGTCCAGGCTGCCCGCCGCCGCCGGCTCGTCCAGCGCGCCGGAGTTGAACAGCAGGCCGAGCATCGTGGGCACCAGGTTGATCGCGGTGACCCGGTGCCGCTCGACGGCGTCCAGGTACTCGTCCGGCACGAACCCGGGCAGCACGACCGACCGCGCGCCCCGCACCCAGTACGGCAGCAGGAACGTGCCACTGGCGTGGATCAGTGAGGCGGCGTGCAGCATGACGTCGTCGCGGCCGGGGCTGACGAGGTTGGCCAGGATGTTGGCGGCGATGGCGGCGTAGCTGGCCTGGGTGTGTTGGGCGGCCTTCAGCGTGCCGGTGGTGCCCGAGGTGAACAGCACCAGCGTCACGTCGTCCGGCCGCACCGGTACGTCCGGGTCGCCCGCGCCGGCCGCCTCGGCGTCGGCGGCCAGGTCGAGGTCCTCGGCGCGGGCCCGGGTGCCCAGGCCGGCCAGCCGCAGCCCGTCCACGGCATCGGCCAGTGCCACCGCCCGCTCCGTCAGGTCGGCGCCGTGCACCAGCAGCCGGACCCCGGTGTCGGCGAGCATCTGGGCCTGCTCGGCCAGCGCGAGCCGGGCGTTCAGTGGCACCCGCGCCACGCCGGCCTTCAGGCAGCCGAAGTCCAGCGGCACCGACCACGGGCCGTTGTCCACGAGCAGGCCCACCCGGTCGCCCCGGCCGAGCCCGTGCCCGATCAGCGCGTTCGCGACCCGGTTCGCCAGCTCGTCGACCTCGGTGAAGCTGAACGGCCGATCCCCGACCACGAGCGCGGTGCGGCCACCGTGCTGGCGGGCGCCGCGCCGGACGAGCTCCACTGCGAGCATGCGGCAGGTTACCGAATCGACAGTCCGTCCAGACGGTCGGTCTGGCGTAGGGCCCCGACGCCACCCCGTACGCTGCCCCGATGCCCGCGACCAGCCGCAGCCAGCAGCGCGACCGCACCCGGCAGCACCTCCTCGAGACCACCGTCACCTGCCTGGTCGAGTACGGCTACGCGGGCACCACCACCCAGCGCATCCAGGACCGCGCCGGACTGTCCCGGGGCGCGCTGCTGCACCACTTCCGGTCCAAGGCCGACCTGTTCGCCGCCGCCGTCGGCTACCTCGCGCAGCTGCAGATCACCGAGATCGCGGCCGCACTCGAGACCGGCCCGGACACCCCGGGGACCCGGTTGGCGGCGGTCCGGGGCGCGATGTCCGGGCCGGCGTTCCAGGCCGCGCTGGAGCTGTGGATGGCCGCCCGCACCGACCCGGCCCTGCACGCCGCGCTGCTGCCCTCGCAGCGGGAGATCGGCCGCGCCGTGCGCTCCCTGCTGGCGCGGGAGTTCGCCGACCGGGACCCCCATCAGGCCCGGGTCGCCTACGAGTCCCTGCTCATGCTGCTGCGCGGCCTCGCCCTGACCAGCACCCTGCGCGACGACCCCACTCTCACCGACGACATCCTCACCCTCTGGCTGACCCGCGTCCTCCCCGCCTGACCGAATCCGCGACTCGCCCTGACAAATTCCCCGACTCGCGGGAAGTGGGGGAGGCTCGGGGGACGCGCGGGGACTTCGGGGGCGACGGGTCAGTCGGGGAGGTCGGCGGCGGTGGGGATGGGGCCGCCGCCTTCGGGGATCCAGCGGCCGGAGTCGCGCCAGCGGACCGCGGCGGCGAAGCCGTGCTCGCTGGCGAACTCCTGGAACCAGCGGCCCTCCGGCGAGTGCCGCGTGATCCCGTCGAACAGCGTGGCCAGCAGCTGCGTGCCCTGCAGGCCCATGTTGTCGTACGCCTGGTTGATCATCATCTTCTGCATGACCAGCTGGTTGACCGGGACGCCGGCGATCCGGTCGGCCAGGCCCTCCACGGTCGCCGTCAGCTCGTCGGCCGGCACCGCCTGCAGCACGAGGCCCCAGTCGGCGGCGGTCCGGCCGTCGATGGTGTCGCCGGTGAACAGCATCCGCTTGGCCCGCTCCGCGCCGAGGCGGTACACCCACATCGCGGTCGTCGGGCAGCCCCACACCCGCGACGGCATGTAGCCGATCCGGGCGTCCTCGGCCATCACCACCAGGTCGCAGGACAGCGCGATGTCACTGCCGCCGGCCACCGCGTAGCCGTGCACCTGGGCGATGGTCGGCTTGAGCGCGCGCCAGAGCGAGAAGATCTGGTCGGTGTTGCGCTTCATCAAGGTGAAGTCCTTGATCGGGTCCCAGACCGGTGGCTGGTGGTACTCGCCCGACTCGGCGTACTGCTTGAGGTCGTAACCGGCACTGAACGCCCGCCCCGCACCAGCCAGGATGATCACGTGCACGTCGGGGTCGTCGTTGGCCCGGTCGACCGCGGCGGCCAGCTCGGCGGCCATCTCGCCGGTGATCGCGTTCAGCCGGTCCGGCCGGTCCAGGGTCAGGTACGCCTTGCGGTCGGCGACCCGGTAGCGCAGCGTCTGGTAACCGTCGTCGGTCATGTCCGCCTCCTCGTACCCCGGCCCGATCGGCCTCTTGATCAGCCCAGCCTTTCACAGTCCGTTTGGACTGTGAAAGGCAATTGGCCGATCGGGTCGGGCGGAAGCGGCTCAGCCCGAGGTCAGGAGGCGGGCTCGTTGCGGCGGGTGTGCCGGTTCCCGCCGGCCCCGCTCGGATCCGCCGGGTCGGTCGGCTCCGCGTCGGCCCCGTCGTCCGCCGGCGCACCGCCGCCGGACTGGCCGTCACCGCCTTCGGAGCCCTCGGACGGGCGACCCCCGCGAGCCGCACCCCGGGACCGCGAAGGGCGCGGCAGGCCGGGCGCGCTCGGGGTGCGCGAGGCGGAGAACGTGATCGCCAGGCCGAGCGCGCCGAGCGCGGTCAGCCCCCAGGCGGCGTAGCGCTTCCAGCCGGCCGCGTCGGCGCAGTGCGTGGCGTAGTCGGCGCGGGGCAGGTACACGACCGGGTCCTGCGGCAGGGCGACGAGGTCGCCGGGCTGCAGCGGCGGTGAGGCCTGCAGGAAGCCGTTGCCACAGGACACCGTGAGCAGCCGCAGGTCCGGTTCGATCTCCGTCATGGTCGCCTTGACCGGGGTGAACCCGAGCACTACACCCACCACCAACAGAACGGCCGAGACGGCGATGACCGCGATACGCCGGGAGAACCTCATGTCAGCACTATCGCCTGGTCCGCCACAATCAGTACCGCCGACCCCCCATCGAGTGAACCAGTGGATCATCAGAACGATCTTTTCTGGAACATAACCACAGCCCAGGGCATCTGCGCGCCGGGCGAAAGATGTCACCCCAAAAAAACCTTCACTCCACTGTCGAAACCCGCGACCCTCGTTCGACGCGTCAGCAGCGGCCACCCCGGGACTCCGGCGGACGGCCCGGGCAAGCGGCACCACCGACCGAGCACAAGACGGGCTAGGGAGACATCATGCGGTTCATTGCGATTGTCAAGGCTGACGAGCGTTCCGAGGCCGGCGAGATGCCGACCGAGCAGGAGCTCGCCGAGATGGGCGCGTTCAACGAGGAGCTGGTGAAGGCCGGCGTGATGCTGGCCGGCGAGGGGCTGCACCCCAGCTCGCGGGGCGCCCGCGTGGTGCACTCGGCGACCAGGACGACGGTCATCGACGGCCCGTTCGCCGAGACCAAGGAGCTGATCGCCGGGTTCTGGATCCTGCAGGCCAAGTCCTACGAGGAGGCCCTGGAGTGGATGAAGCGGGCGCCCCGGCCGGCCAGCGGTGAGTTCGTCATCGAGCTGCGCCCGGTGTTCGAGGCAGAGGACTTCGGCGAGGCGTTCACCCCCGAGCTGCAGGAGCAGGAGGCCCGGATCCGCGCCCAGGCGGAGCAGAACGCCTGATCAGAGGTCGTGAGTGGCGAGTGGTCTGATAGGACCACTCGCCACTCACGGGGTTTTCGGCATTGCGGGGACGGCGCGGGACCTGGTCGAATCGCCCCGTGAGCCAGCCCGAGCCCCCGCGCGCCACCCACCGCGCGATCGAGGCGGTGTGGCGGATCGAGGCCGCCCGGCTGATCGCGGGGCTCGGCCGGCTGGTGCACGACATCGGGCAGGCCGAGGAGCTGGCGCAGGATGCGCTGGTCGCGGCCCTGGAGCAGTGGCCGGCGGGCGGCGTACCGGAGAACCCCGGAGCCTGGCTGATGGCCGTCGCCAAGCGCCGCGCGATCGACCAGATCCGCCGCCGCGAGCGCTTCGAGCGCAAACAGGTCGAGATCGGCCACGACCTGGAGACCCGCCGCGATCCATCCGAGGACGACTTCGACTCGGTGCTCGACTCGGCGGCCGGCAACATCAGCGACGACCTGCTGCGCCTGGTGTTCACGGCCTGCCACCCGGTGCTGTCCACCGAGGCCAGGGTGGCGCTCACGCTGCGGGTGCTCGGCGGGCTGACCACCACGGAGATCGCCAGGGCGTTCCTGGTGCCGGAGTCGACGGTCGCGCAGCGCATCGTGCGGGCGAAGAAGGCGCTGGCCAAGGCGGGCGTGCGGTTCGAGGCGCCGGTCGGCCAGGAGCTCGCCGAGCGGCTGCCGTCGGTGCTCGAGGTCGTCTACCTGGTGTTCAACGAGGGCTACTCGGCGACCGCCGGCGACGACTGGATGCGCCCGGCGCTGTGCGAGGACGCGCTGCGGCTGGGCCGGATCCTGGCCGAGCTCGTACCCGGCGAGCCCGAGGTGCACGGGCTGGTCGCGCTGATGGAGATCCAGGCCTCCCGGTCGCGCGCCCGCACCGGCCCGGGTGGCGAGCCGATCCTGCTGCTCGACCAGGACCGGGCCCGCTGGGACCACCTGCTCATCCACCGGGGGCGGACCGCGCTGACCAGGGCGATGGCGCTGTGCGGCCCGCCGGAGCGGCCGGCGCTCGGCCCGTACGCACTGCAGGCGGCCATCGCGGCCTGCCACGCCAGGGCGCGCACCGCCGAGCAGACCGACTGGGCCCGGATCGCCGAGCTGTACGGCGCGCTGGCGTGGGTGGTCCCCTCCCCGGTGGTGGAGCTGAACCGGGCGGTCGCGGTGAGCATGGCCTCCGGCCCGGCCGCCGGCCTCGAGCTGGTCGACCAGCTGGCCTCGGCGCCCGAGCTCGCGTCGTACCACCTGCTGCCCACCGTGCGGGGCGACCTGCTGGCCAAGCTGGGGCGGCTGGAGGAGGCGCGGGGCGAGTTCGAGCGGGCCGCCGCCCTCACCGCCAACGAGCGGGAGCGCGCCCTGCTCACCCGCCGGGCCGAGGAGTGCGCAGGGGCGGACGCCGCTACCGGCTGACACCGCACACCGCCGGGCTGACGCCTCGCGCCGCCGGCTGACACCCCACGGGACGCACGCGCCCCACAGGGGGTCGGCCACTTACATCGTTGCGCACGTACCCGGCCCAAGGTCAACCAGTTTCGGCTAGCTCACATCTCCGGACCAGCAGGAACAACCCCGGAGATCGATTGCTTGGGATCCCCTGTTGGGCCAGCGCACACCGTCGTTCGAGGCCTGTGCATTTTTCTGGCAATCAGACGGGAGAAGTTCTGTGACTATCGCTGACGACCAGCCGAAGGCGATCACCATCGCCCCCGGCGAGCCGTCCGCCTCGGCCGGCGCCGCCTACACCGGGCGGCAGCGACTGAAGCTCGTGCTGGTGCTGGGCGCGCTCGTCGCACTCGGCCCCCTGTCCATCGACATGTACCTCCCGGCGCTACCGCGCATCGCGCAGGACCTGCTGACCACCGAGTCCACGATCCAGCTCACCCTGAGCGGCACGGTGCTGGGGCTCGGCCTCGGCCAGCTGCTGGTCGGGCCGCTGTCCGACGCGGTGGGGCGGCGGACGCCGCTGCTGGTCGGGACCGCCATCCACGTGGTGGCGTCGCTGCTGTGCCTGGTGGCGCCGAACGTCGAGCTGCTCACGGCGGCCCGCGTGCTGCAGGGCCTCGGTGCCTCGGCCGGCGCGGTGCTGGCACTGGCGATCGTGCGCGACCTGTTCAACGACCGGGCGGCGGCGACCCTGCTGTCCCGGTTGATCCTGGTGATGGGTGTCTCGCCGGTGCTCGCGCCGACGTTGGGCAGTGCCCTGCTGCGGTGGAGCCAGTGGCGCGGGGTGTTCGTCGCGCTCGCGGTGCTCGGCCTGCTGATCGTGCTGTTCGCCGCGCTCGCGCTGCCGGAGACGCTGCCGCCGCACCGCCGGCAGACCCTCGCCGTCAGCGCCACGCTGCGCACCTACGGCGGGCTGCTCACCGACCGCTCGTTCCTCGGCCTGGTGTTGGTCGCCGGCCTGGCCATGGCGGCCCTGTTCGGCTTCGTGGCGGGCGCCTCGTTCGTCTTCCAGCTGCAGTACGGGCTGACCCAGAGCCAGTTCGGCCTGATGTTCGGGGTCAGCGCGGTCTGGCTGATCGCGGCCACCCAGCTCAACGCCCGGCTGCTGCGCCGCTACGAGCCGCACCAGGTACTGGTCACCGCGAGCGTGTTCGCCACGGTGGCCGGCGCGGTGATGTTCGGGCTGGCCGTGTTCGGGGTGACCAGCATCGTCGCCGTCGCGCTGCCGCTCTGGGCGGTGCTGTTCTTCGCCGGCCTGATGCTGCCGAACGCGCCGGCGGTGGCGCTGTCGCAGCACGGCGAGACGGCCGGCACGGCCGCCGCGCTGCTGGGGGCGGTGCAGTTCGGCGTCGGCGCGCTGGTGTCCCCGGTCGTGGGGCTGCTCGGCAACAACGCGCTGGCGATGGCCACCGTGATCGCCGGCGGGCTGCTGCTGGCGATGCTCGTGCTGGTACTGCTGGCCCGGCCCTGGCGGCTGGACACGTCGAACCTCGACGCCGGCGTGGTGTTCGCGCACTGACGGCCGGGGCCGGTCCAGCAGCCAGTGCGGCGGTGGACCCGGCGCGCGCGGGTGAAAAGTGATCTGACGAAAAGGGTCGAGGGGGTCGGCGATAGACTGCCTGTTGCCCAAGGGGTGTAGCTCAATTGGTAGAGCGGCCGGTTTCCACACCGGTCAGATGCAGGTTCGAATCCTGCTGCCCCTGCCATTATCTCCGCTGGTCAGCGGCGTACCGTTGACCTCGGCGGCAGCTTCTCAGTGCTTGGACGGAGCCGGCACGACCGGGGCGGGCACCGCGGGCGGGGCCAGGGTCGGCAGCACCCGGCGCACCAGGTCGACCAGTACCGGGCCCACCTGATCGTCCGGCACCACGCCGTGCACCAGGCTCGCGGTCACGGTGTAGCGGTCGTAGTCGACCATCAGCAGCGACCGGGTCGGCTGGGTGAGCAGCACCGCCGTGGCCTGCCCGAGGGCGACCGGCGAGCTGGCGCGGGTGTCGCCCCGCTCGGCGGCCACGTTGCGCAGCCGCTGGGCCGCCGCCGAGGGGCGGTCATCGAACGCGGCCAGCCCCAGCTGCATCGCCGGGACAGCCTGCCCGGCACCCTGGTAGCCACAGTTGACCCGCTCCAGGATGCCGACCGACGGCGCCGGCACACCCCACACGGTGCGCACGGCGACGCTGCCGGTCGGCTGGCCGAGCAGCGCGGACGCATCGACCGGGCCGGTGAGCACGTCGGCGCAGTCGGTGGGCAGCAGGGTGGCCCTCGGTGCGACGGCCGGCACCGGCTCGGACTGCCCCGCCGGGGCCGTGAAGGTCGGCACCGCCAGTGCCGGTGGGGTGCGCGAGGCGGGCAGGCTCGCCCAGCCCAACGCAAAGCCGACGACGACCATCACACCGATTGCCACCACAACGCCCAGCCGCACACCCACGCCCCTACTGAAACACCTGCCGAGCCGTCGCGAGATCAACTACACCAGACCGTGATAACACGTTTACGGCGTCGAACTTGATCGATCATGAGAACCGGCCGACCGAGGCTCAGCCAAGTTCCGCCGACCGGAGCACCGGCCCGCGCCCCGGCCGACCGGTCCCCGCCGTCGAATACCCAGATCGGCGCCGGTCAACCCCCCGACCGCCGGATCACCTTGACGCCCGGCCCGCCCTCACCCCTCGAGCACCGTCACGACCCGAGCGCCTGCACCGCCAGCAGCTCGCCCTTGCCGACCGAGCGTCCATGGCGGCACTATCCCCTCGTCCGGGCGCGCGCCCAGATCAACGCGCCGCGCTTGGTCACCGTCATCGGGGTCGGCAGCCCGGCCGCGCGCCGCCTGGCGTCCCGCTCGGCGAGCCCCCGGCCCCGCAGGTAGAGCGCGACGGCCCGCCGGTCCGGCAGCTCGACGTGAGGCTGGTCCCAGGAGATCACCTGCGTCACGTGGAAGACCTGGCCGACGATCTGGGCGGCCTGCTCGGCGTCGAACGAGCTGGGCCGGCCCCAGTCCGGCAGCACGGAGGCCAGCTCGGGGTCGTTGGTCCGCCCGGTCGTGCAGGCCACGAACACGCCACCGGGCCGGAGCACCCGACGGATCTCGCGCAGCACCCGGAGCGGCCGGTCCAGGTGGTACAGCACGTACAGCGCGGCCACGGCGTCGAAGGACGCGGCGGCGAACGGCAGCCGGTCGGCGTCGCCGAGCACCTGGGGCGGCGGCGCTTCGCGGACGTGCCGCGCGTTGTCCAGCACGGTCGTCCAGACGGCCCGCTCGGCGAGCAGCCGGGCCAGCCGGCCGGTGCCGCCGCCGAGGTCGAGCACCCGGTCGACGCCGGCCGAGGCGAGCCGCTCGGCGACCATCGGGTGCACGTCGGCGGACATCGAGTAGGCGGTAGCCGCCCGCACGGTCGCGGCGAACCGCCCGGGGTCGAGGTCGTAGTCCGCCGGGATCGCCGGCCCGCCGAGGCCGGACTCAGCCATCGGCACCGGCCGCTTCGCCATCCCCGAGGGCCCGTTTCTGCAGGTAGACCGTCTCACCCCTGGCCAGCATCGCGACGAACTCCTCGAGCCGCCGCGCCCGCGTCCCGGCGCGTTTGACCGCCCGCAACCGGTGCAGGATCGCGAAGCGGTTCTGGCTGGTCAGGATGTCGAACATGGCCTTGGCGCCGGCGTTCCCGGCGAGCGCCTCGGCGAGGTCGGCCGGCACCTCGGTGGCGGCGGGACCGGCGTACGCGGCGGCCCAGCGCCCGTCCGCCTTGGCCCGGTCGATCTCGGCGAGCCCCGGCGGGCACATCCGCCCCCCGGCGACGAGCCGGGCCACCAGGTCGGTGTTGCGGGCCGACCACGCGCTGCGCACCCGGCGCGGGGTGAACCGCTGCCGCCAGGTGAGCTCGTCGCGGCGCCGCGACTGGCCGTCGATCCAGCCGTGGCAGAGCGCCTCGTCCAGCGCCTGGTCGTAGGTCAGGCTGGTCGGCTCGGTGGTGCCCTTCTTGGCCAGCACCAGCCAGACGCCGAGCTGGTCGGTGTGGTTCTCGCCCAACCAGCGGCGCCAGGCGGCGGCGTCCGCGACGGTCAGCTCCGGCAGTTGGTCGGCCACGATCGTCCAGCCTGGCAGAACACTGCCCGGGCGCCCACCACGAATTTTTTGACAGTCCGGAGGCCGCTTTACCGCTGATTCCGGAGTGTCGGGAGGGACCGCCGGAGGGCCCAACAGCCCACCCCGGCGGTGACCGGAGCGGCAGACTGGAGCGACCAGTGTGATCGATGTAACACCCGGGACCCATGTGGCGAGTAGTCGAAACCCCACCTTCGCCCCGGCCGCCAACGCGATGCCGACGCCGAGCACCCCCACCGCCTGTTACGACAGCGGGCCGTACGACGGTACCGGCGACTGCCACGCGGGCGGGGAGTTCGTCACGGTCCGCCACGTGCTGGCCGGCGCCAGGGGGCCGATCTCGGCGCCGACCTGGCCCAGGCCGGCCGGGTAACCCCGTAGGGCCCGGACCCGGTGAGCCCGGACTACCTACGCAACGTCACCACCTGGGTGGCTCAGGCGAACAGCCAACAGCTCGACCAATACGGCACGGCCTGCGCGCCGATCACCGCCGCGCCTACCGCTCCGCCGCCGCTGGCCCAAGTGCCGGCCACCGCGCCGAGCCCCCCACAGGCGCCCAAGCTCAAGCCTCCGTCTGTGCCGACCTTCGACTACACCGAGCCGACGCCCGAGCCTGAACCGAAGGCGACGAAGCGGCACGCCGGGCACACCGGCCATCCGTGCGGCCCCGGCGAACGGGACGGCGACCACGACGGCTACCTCGGCGAGGGCCGCTGAGCTGGGGCCGGGCTAGGCGAGGCCGCGCTCGGCCACCTGCTCGTAGTGGTCGATGTTGCCCAGCGTGACCTGGCGGACGGCCTCCGGGTCGCCGGAGCGGTGCGCCGCGAGTACCGACCGCTGGGCGCGGTCGTCCCAGCGCTGGGTTACGCCGTCGGCGCCGTCGTAGCCGCGCGCGTAACCGACGCGGAAGTAGCGCTCCAGCGCCCGCCACAGCCGCTCCAGGATGCGCAGGTCCCAGGTGGTGGCGGCGGGGCGGACGAGGTCGAGGTGGAACGCGTGGCAGGTGTCGAACACGTCGTCGAGCGATGCCTTGGGGTCGGCCAGGAACACCAGGTGGTGCTCGAGCCGGTCCAGGTCGGCGGGCGAGAGCAGCTCACTGGCCCGCACCGCGAGGTCGGGTTCGATCAGACGACAGAGCTGGCAGATGGCGCGTAACTCTTCGAGCTCCAGCGGGGCGACGATCGCACTGCGGCCCCGCCGCGTCTCGAGCAGACCTTCCGCCTCCAGGCTGCGCAGCGCCTCGCGCACCGGAATGAAGCTGACCCCGAGCTGGGCGGCGATCTGACGCAGCGAGAACTCCTGGCCGGGCGCCAGGCGGCCGGCCACGATGGCATGGCGGATTTCCGAGGTGACCCGCTCGACGACCGAGGCCGCCTCGACCGGGCGAACCAGCGCCACGCTCGTCATCTTGTCTCCGAATACATCGAACCTCGGTGGGGAGTTGGCCCGAGCGATAGTCCGTACCCGAACCATCTAACCGCACCCGTCACACGAAACGAAGGGATGCCCTGGTTCAGATGTGTCAACGCGTCGCCGGGCGCCGTCGCATCGACCCATGTTCGCAGGCATTCCGTCACGTGCCAATCACCCACAGATTTCCTTCGGGAATGACGAAACTGGATGATCATCGTCATCTCGACTATGTGGATGCTAGCGGTCATCCAGAAGGATGTCAGCCGGCGCCTTCGGTCAGGGCCTCGCCGACGCGGTCCAGCAGCTCGCCGGACAGCTTCGGGTCGGCCACCGCGCGGGCCATGGTCAGCGCCCCGACCATGGCGGCGAGTGTGAGCACCGCGCGCTGCCGGCGGGCCGCCGGGACCGGGTCGTCGAGCAGCCCCTCCAGCACGCGCAGGTAGCTCTCGACCTGGTTGCCGTAGGCGGCCCGGGTGCGCTCGGAGCCCCTGGCCACGTCACCGCCGAGGGTGGTCACCGCGCAGCTGCTGGCCAGGTCGTCACGGTGCTCCGGGCTCAGGTAGGCGGCGACCATGGCGGCGTACGGGTCACCGCCACTCGTGCGGCTGGCACCGACCTCGTCGGCGATCCGCCGGGCGCCGTCCCACAGCGCACGCACCATCGCCTCGTCGACCAGGTCGCCCCGTGAGCCGAAGTGCCGGTAGAAGCCGCCGTGGGTCAGGCCGGCCTCGCGCATCAGCTCGCCGATCGCGGGCTTCTCCAGGCCGTCCTCGCGTAACCGGGCCGACGCGATCTCCACGATCCGCAGGTGACTGGCAACCTTGTCGGCCTGTGAATGGCCCACCGTGCGACTCCTCGACCCGGGCCGAGCACGGTGGTTCGCCGGCTCGGCTAGATGACGCGCATCGTAGGCGAGCCGGCCGGGTCCCACCGGCGGCCGGGGCTTCGGTGTCGTGGAACGAGGCTAGAAGTTGCCGCGCTTGGCCTGCTCGCGCTCGATGGCCTCGAACAGCGCCTTGAAGTTGCCGATGCCGAAGCCGAGCGAGCCGTGCCGCTCGATGAACTCGAAGAACACCGTCGGCCGGTCGCCGATCGGCTTGGTGAAGATCTGCAGCAGGTAGCCGTCCTCGTCGCGGTCGACCAGGATGCCCCGGCTCTGCAGCTCCTCGATCGGCACACGCACGTTGCCGATCCGGGCGCGCAGCGCGGGGTCGGAGTAGTAGGAGTCCGGCGTGGCCAGGAACTGGATGCCCTTGGCGCGCAGCACGTCGACGGTGCGGAGGATGTCGTTGGTGGCCAGTGCCAGGTGCTGGGCGCCCGGGCCGCCGTAGTAGTCCAGGTACTCGTCGATCTGCGAGCGCTTCTTGCCCAGCGCCGGCTCGTTGAGCGGGAACTTCACGCGGTGGTTGCCGCTGGCGACGACCTTGCTCATCAGCGCGGAGTAGTCGGTGGCGATGTCCTCGCCGACGAACTCGGCCATGTTGGTGAAGCCCATGACCCGGTTGTAGAAGCCCACCCACTCGTCCATCCGGCCCAGCTCCACGTTGCCGACCACGTGGTCCAGCGCCTGGAAGACGCGCTTGGGCTCGTCGGCCGGCTTGCGGTAACCGGAGCGGCGCTCGATGTAACCGGGCAGGTAGGGACCGGTGTAGCGGGACCGGTCGACCAGGCTGTGCCGCGTCTCGCCGTAGGTGGCGATGGCCGCGAGCCGCACCGTGCCGTGCTCGTCGGTGACGTCGTGCGGCTCCTCGACCACGGTGGCGCCCTGCGCGCGGGCGTGCGCGATGCACCGGTCCACGTCGGGTACCTCGAGGGCGATGTCCAGCACGCCGTCGCCGTGGCGGCGGTGGTGGTCCAGCACCGGGCTGGCCGGGTCGACCCCGCCCTTGAGCACGAACCGGACCGCGCCGGAGCGCAGCACGTACGCGTGGTGGTCGCGGTTGCCGGTCTCCGGGCCGGAGTACGCGACCAGCTCCATGCCGAACACGGCCTGGTAGAACAGCGCGGCCTGGGTGGCGTTGCCGACCGCCCACACCACAGCGTCCCAACCTGTCACCGGGAAGGGGTCGCGCGCCGCGTCGTACTCCACGAGGCCGACCAGCTGGCGCAGCTGCTCGAGGTCCAGCTCGGCCAGGCGCTCCTGACTGGTGAGGGTCTGGTCAATGCTCACGAGCAGCCTCCTCGAACGTCCCGGCGCGGCAGCCTCTGGGCTGTCCGTACCAGGACACCGGAACCGCCCCTACCTGCGCAACAACGCCCCATTTGACTGTCCGTACTGCACATCGTGCCGAGCTGAGCGCTAAACCAGCTATACAGTCCGCCCAGTTGGCTGTGTTTCGCCCGCCGCCGCTCCGGAACCGGGACCCGCCGACGGGGGCACCGGCCCACCGGGCACTGGCCCGTTCGGGCCAACCGTGGCGCGCTCGGACCTCGGCCGGTGCCGCCGAATGTGTGATGATCGGCACAGTTCCGACGCGCCCGCCCCCCTGTATTCAGCGAGGAGTACCGATGGCGATCAACCGCAGCATCGAGCACAACAACCGCACCGGGTTCGGCAGCCTGTGCCAAGGCGGCCTGCGGATGGACTCGTTCCCGATGCGGCTGTTCCGCAAGGGCAACAAGAAGTTCTGGAACCCCGAGGACATCGACTTCTCGAAGGACGCCGAGGACTTCGCGGCGATGACCGACGACGAGAAGCTGATGACCGGCTCGCTGGCCGCCCGGTTCATGGCCGGCGAGGAGTCCGTCACGCAGGACATCCAGCCGTTCATGCACGCCATGGCGGCGGAGGGCCGGCTGGCGGACGAGGCCTACCTGGCGCAGTTCGCCTTCGAGGAGGCCAAGCACATGCAGGGCTTCCGGATGTGGTTCGACGCGGTCGGGCTGACCAGCGACCTGCACGACTACGCCGAGTACGGCCCCGCCTACGACGTCATCTTCAAGGTCGAGCAGCCGAACACGATGTGGGCGCTGCTCGACGACCCGTCCCCGGCCGCACAGATCCGCGCCTCGGTCACCTACAACCACATCGTCGAGGGCTGCCTGGCCCTGACCGGCTACTTCGCCTGGGCCAAGGTCTGCAACAGCCGCGGCCTGCTGCCCGGCATGCAGCAGCTGATCAAGCGCATCGGCGACGACGAGCGCCGCCACATGGCCTGGGGCACCTTCACCTGCCGCCGCCACGTCGCCGCCAGCGACGCCAACTGGTCCGCCGTCGAGCAGCAGATGGGCAAGCTGATGGAGCCGGCCCTCCAGCTGACCAACGAGATCTACTCGCGGTTCGACGACCGGCCGACGCCGTTCGGCATCGACCCCGTGGAGATGCAGCAGTACGCCACCGACAAGCTGACCCGCCGGCTGGAGTCCATCGCAGGCGCCCGGGGCCGCGACCCCAGGGAGATCGACGAGGACTACTCGCCGATGGACCTGGAGGACCGCTTCGGCGAGGAGGACGCCAAGGTCCAACAGGAGGCGCTGGTCGGCGCTGGCGGCTGAGTCGCTACCGCCGAACCTCCACCGCTGGCCCGTCAGCCAGGCCGTTTGCGCAACAGACGGACCAGTGTCGAGACCACGGCCGGGCCGCCGATCGGAACCTGATCGGTGGCCCGGCCGTTCGCAAAAGCCCGGACCAGCGGTTTTGCCCCCCTCAATCAGACAACACCGAGGGTCCGAGCCGTCCTCGCTTAAGAGTCAGACCGTTTTGCAACTAGATACTACCCGTATTCTAATGTCATTCTGGTCCTGTGACCACCGCGACCAGACCGACGGCTCAGTCGCAGAGCTGGGTGCTGCCCCTGTCCGTACTGATCGTCGGCAGCTTCATGTCGGTGCTGGACACCAGCATCGTGAACGTCGCGGTTCCGAAGATCCAGATCGAGCTGAGCGCGGCGCCGGACGACGTCGAGTGGATCGTCACCGGCTACACGCTGGCGCTGGGCATCGTGGTTCCGCTGACCGGCTGGCTCGGCATGCGGATCGGCCAGACCCGGCTCTACATCCTGTCCATGGTCGGCTTCGCCGCGGCGTCCGCGCTGTGCGGCGCGGCCTGGAACCTGGACTCGATGATCTTCTTCCGGATCCTCCAGGCCATCCCGGGCGGCATCCTCCCGGTGGTCACGATGACCATGCTCTACCAGATCGTGCCGATGGAGAAGATCGGCGCGGCCATGGGCCTCTACGGCCTCGGGGTGGTCGTCGCGCCCGCCGTCGGGCCGACCCTGGGCGGCTATCTCGTCCAGTACATCGACTGGCGGCTGATCTTCTACATCAACGTGCCGATCGGCATCCTGGGCACCATCGCCGCGGTCGTCGTGTTCCCGAGGATCGCGCCGACCAGCTGGCCCAAGTTCGACCTCTGGGGCTTCGTCACGATCGCCTACGGCCTGTTCGCCATGCTGCTGGCGTTCTCCGAGGGCCAGGACTGGGGCTGGACCGGGTACCGGATCATGGGGCTGTTCATCTCGGGCGCGCTCAGCCTGGCACTGTTCGTGGTGGTCGAGCTCGAGGTGGAGAACCCGCTGCTCGACCTGCGGATCTTCAAGGTGCCGGCGTACGGGCTGTCGCTTGTGCTGCTCGGCGTGGCGATGACCGGGCTGTTCACCACGCTGTACTTCATCCCGCAGTTCCTGCAGAACGTGCAGGGCCTGCAGGCGCTGGACGCCGGCCTGGTGCTGGTGCCGTCGGCCATCGTGCTCGTGGTGCTGATGCCGATCGCCGGACGCATCTACGACGCGCTCGGGCCCCGGATCCCGGTGGCCGCCGGGCTGGCGGTGATGGCCTACGGCTCCTACCTGCTGGCCGGGCTCACCCCGTCCACCCCGCGCGCCGACATCGAGCTGTGGACCGCGATCCGCAACGTCGGCACCGGGCTGGCCATGATGCCGATGATCACGGCCGGGGTGTCCGCGCTGCCCGCCCGGCTGACCTCCGCCGGCAGCGGCATGAACAACGTGATGCAGCGGGTGGCGTCCAGCGTCGCGGTGGCCGTGTTCGGCAGCCTCAACGCGACGGCGGGCGCTCAGCTGATGTCCGACCGGGGCTCGCTGCTGGACTCCGGTGCCGCCGCGCTGCCGCAGGTCGCCGAGGCGAGCCAGCACGGCGCCGCCGGCCTGCTCGGGATCTACCAGCAGCTGCGGATGAGCGTGACCACCCAGACCTACGACAACGGCTTCTACACCGTGGCCCTGATGAGCGCGGGCGGCGCGGTGCTGGCGCTGCTGCTGCGCTCGGGCAAGGCGAAGCAGGCCGCCGGGCCGGTGCACGTCGAGGTCTGAGCCGTTCGGGACTCCGGCCGGCGGGGCTCAGCCGCCGGCGCGGGCGCGGGCCAACCGGGCCAGTCCCTGACGGGGAGGGGCCGGTCGCAGCGGGTACGACATCGCCCGTTCCAGCCGGTCCAGGTCGTAGGAGAGCGCCTGCAGCCAGCCCCAGGCGTCCAGCGCGCGCAGCGCGGCGCGGGGCTCGGCGGCGAACCGGGCCGACAGCGGGTGCGACCGCAGCCGGGCCATCAGCGCCATCGCGCCGCAGTCCGAGGGGCGGCCCTCGGCGATCGCGTCGGCCACCTCGCGGAAGCCCGTCGCCACGTCCCGCGCGGCACCGTCGATCCGGTCCGCCACCCCCGGCCAGGGCAGCGGGTCCAGCTCAGGGTGCCGGCTGGTCAACACCTGCGCGTCGCTGGCCAGCCGGTTCACCACGCTCAGGACGGTGAGCCAGTCGGCGTCGTTCGCGTGGGCCGGCTCGGACCGGTACTGGCTGTACGTGTTCTCGAACAGCATCGCCAGGTGGTCCGACCGGGGCTGGCTGGGCGCCAGCCGGCACACCCCGCCGACCGCGTCCACGGTGGTGACCAGGTCGTTCGCGCCGGCCCGCAGCGCCTCCTCGGCGATCCGGCGGATCTCCCCGGCCCCGCCGCGCGGCCAGACCGCCGCCCCGATCGCCGCGCCGATCAGCCCGCCCGCCACCACGTCGAGCAGCCGCGAACCGGCCAGCTCCCAGGTCGCCGGGGACACCTGGGCGAACAGCAGGGCCACCACGACGGTGAAGCCGGCCTGCCCGTACGGCGGCCCGAGCACCGGCCCCGCCGCGAACGCCAGCACCATGACCACGGGCAGCATGACCGCGTAGACCGTCGAGTGGCCGCCGATCGCGGTGAGCAGGCCGGCGCCCAACCCCGCCCCGACCAGCGTGCCGGTGAACGCCGGCACCAGCGCCGCCCCGCTGGCGATCAGCGACGTGCGCATCAGCGTCAGCGTGGCCAGCAGCACCCACATGCCGTGGGACAGGTCGAACAGGTCCACCGCCGCCCTGGCCACCGCGAGGCCGAGCGCGAGGCGCACCGCGTTCTGCAGGTACACCGAGCGCGGCGTGAGGTGGCTGAGCAGCCGGCCGCGCCACAGCCGGGCGGTGGAGGCGGTGGTGTACCAGGCCGTCGGGGATGGCTCCGCGGTGTCGTCGGGGGCGGCGCCGACGGCCGCCCTGGCCGCCGCGACCAGCCCCCGGGTGGACTCGGCGATGGCCAGCGCGGCGATGCCGGCGCGCAGCCCGTCCGGCAGCTCGGTGTTGTCGCCCCGGCTGGCGATCCAGCCCGCCCGCCGCTCCAGGTACCGCTCGACCATGGCCATCAGCGGGCCGGCGACCGGAGCCGGGCCCCGCCCGCGCAGCGCCGCCGAGACCTCGGCCAGCGAGGTGCGGACGGCGCCCAGCAGCGCCGAGGTGAGCTCGGCCGGCGGGGCGTCGGGGCTGTGCATCAGCTCGTCCAGCACGGCGGTGCGGGCGCCGATGATCCGGACCGCGCCGGCGGCGTGGGTCAGCCCCCGGTCGCGGTGGCCGGGGCCGGTGGGCCGCTGCGGCACGGGCACGGCGGTCAACCGCAGGCCCTCCAGCGCCTCGAGCGTCTTCTCCCGCAGCTCGACCTGCTCCGTCTCGGGGTGCAGCCGCACCTTCGCCAGGTACCGGGCGACCAGGTCGGCGGTGTCCGCGATCCGGGTGCAGAACATCGGCGGAGCGGGCGCCGGCCACAGCACCCGGTCGACGACGATCAGCAGCGCGACGCCGATGGCCAGGCCGATCAGCCGCTGCGGCAGCGTGTCCGGCGCGTACGGCGGGAAGCAGGGCAGGATGTAGAACAGCTGCATCCCGTTGACCAGGCCGATCAGCCGGGGCCCGCCGACGCCCGCGTAGGCCACCAGGAACCCGACGACCAGCATGCCGAGCACGGCCAGCCAGGTGTGCCAGGCGAGCGCGGTACCCAGTGCGACCAGCGCGGCGGCCGCCGGCAGCGCGAGCAGGTAGACCCGGGTGCGCACGGCCGGCGCCCCGAACACGTCGGACAGCGCGCCCAGCGCGATCGCGCCGAACACCGCGTACGTCGCCATCACGCCGTCGCCGAGCAGGTACCGGCACAGGTAGAAGCCGAGGCAGGCCGCCGTGGTCACCCGCACGGCGAGGCGCACGGCCCTCAGCTCGGGGTCCCGGTGGCGCACCCAGGCCGTCAGGCGGCCCGGCAAGGACGTCACGGAGGTCGGCACGGCGGCTCCTGAGCAGTTCCGGGTCGGCGGCGGCGCGGGGCGCTTCCTCCTCGAAGGCCCCGCCGTGCCCGCTCATGCTCGTGTGCCGGTCCGGCCGACCGCAAGTGCGTTCCCCGGGGTGGCCGTGCCGCTCAGCGCCCCGCTGGAGAACCGCTCACGAGACGCCCCGGTCGGCGCCGGACCAGTACCGGGCGCGCAGCTCGCGCTTGAGCACCTTGCCGGCGCCGGACAGCGGCAGCGCGTCGACGAACTCCACCGTGCGCGGGGCCTTGTACCCGGCGATGTGCTCCTTGGTGTGCGCCCGCAGCTCCTCTCCGGTCGGGGCGGGGCCCGGGGCGAGCACGACCACCGCGTGCACCCGCTCACCCCAGTCCTCGTCCGGCACCCCGATCACGGCGCAGGAGGCCACCGCCGGGTGCTTGGCCAGCGCGTTCTCCACCTCGACCGAGTACACGTTCTCGCCGCCGGAGACGATCATGTCCTTGATCCGGTCGACCACGAAGAGGTAGCCCTCGGCGTCGAGGTAGCCACCGTCGCCGGTGTGCATCCAGCCGCCGCGCAGGGCCGCCTCGGACTCCTCGGGCCGGTTCCAGTAGCCGAGCATCACGTGCCCGCCCCTGGAGACGATCTCGCCGATGGACCCGGTGGGCAGCTCGCGGTCCGCCTCGTCGACGATGCGCACCTCGGAGTGCGGGGCGGACCGGCCGGCGGAGCGGCGCAGCCGGGGCACCTGGTGGTCGGCCGGGCTGAGCAGGGTGGCCACCGGGGACAGCTCGGTCATGCCGTAGGCCTGCGTGAAGTCCGCGGTCGGCAGCCGCTTGGCCGCCCGCTCCAGCACCGCCTCGGAGATCGGGGAGGCGCCGTAGATCACGTTGCGCAGGCTCGACAGGTCGGCGTCGGCGGTGTCCGGCGAGTCGACGAGCATCTGCACCATCGTCGGCACGAGCAGCACGTCGGTGACCCGGTGCCGCTCGATGGCGTCGGCGACCCCGGCCGGGGTGAAC
Source organism: Pseudonocardia sp. (assembly GCA_036272155.1). Classification (GTDB taxonomy): domain Bacteria; phylum Actinomycetota; class Actinomycetes; order Mycobacteriales; family Pseudonocardiaceae; genus Pseudonocardia. The sequence goes on along the minus strand of DATAZG010000016.1, from coordinate 92,119 downwards.
CCGGGCACGATCACGTGGGTGCCGCCGAGTGCGTTGCGCGCGGCCCAGGCGGCCCCGTCGGCGAGGTGGAACATGGGCGCGGCGTGCAGGTAGCGCCCGCCGGCCACCATGAACCCGCCGGACGCCGCGCTGCCCAGCGCCGAGGTGAGCAGGTTGGCGTGGCTGAGCATGACGCCCTTGGGCCGGCCGGTGGTGCCGCCGGTGTAGTAGATGCCGGCCAGCGCGTCGCCGCCCCGCCGCACGTCCGGTACCGGGTCGTGGCCGGCGATCAGCTCCGCCAGGTCCAGCAGACCCTCCGGCGCCGGACCAGGACCGTCGTACAGCACCGTGCGCAGCCCCGGCGCCTCGTCGCGCAGCCGGGGCACCATCGGCGCGAACGCCGCGTCGACCAGCAGCACGGCGGTGTCGGAGTCGGCCAGTGAGAACGCGATCTCGGCCGGGCTCCACCGGGTGTTCGCCGGCACGACCACGGCGTCCGCCCACGGCACGGCCAGCAGGAACTCGTGGTAGGTGTCCGAGTTGTGCGCGAGGATGCCGACCCGGTCGCCGGAAGCCACGCCGAGCGCGCCCAGGGCGGCGGCGAACCGGGCGACCCGGTCCGCCGACTCGGCCCAGGTGCGCACCCGGTCCCCGAAGATGGTGGCCGGCAGATCGGGGGTCTGCCGCACCGCGCGGTGCAGGCCCAGCGTCAGGTACACGGTTGTCCTTCCGAACGGGTTGACTCAGCGAGCTGGCCGCAGTGCAGATTCACATCTGCGAAGATTGTCCTGATCGCGGGCCGGCCAGGTTCGGCCGGCGCTGGTGCGCCGTTCACAATGACAGCTCGGGCCCGAGTTGGGAAGGAACCCCCATGGCGGTGTCAGCAGCCGAGAGCCCCGAGGGCGCGGGCCACGCGGCGCCGACCCGGGAGGCACCGGTGCGAGAGGCGCAGGTACGGGAGGCACCGGTGCGCCGGCGACCCCGGGACCGCAAGGCGCAGCTCGTCGCGGCCGCTGCCCGGCTGTTCTGGGAACACGGCTACCACCAGGTCGGCATGGCGGACATCGCCGGCGCGGTCGGCATCGGGGCCAGCGCGCTGTACCGGCACTTCCGGGGCAAGGGCGACCTGCTCGCCGCCGTGCTGACCGAGTCGCTGACCGAGCTGGAGCGGGTGCTCGCCGGCTCCACGGAGCTGGACGCACGGCTGCGCGGCACCGCCGCCGTGGTGCTGGCGCACCGCGAGTACGCCGCGCTCTGGGACCGGGCGCCCGGCCAGCTCCCGGCGCGGGAGCTCGCCGAGCTGACCGCCCGCCACCGGGCCGTGCTGGCCGGGCTCACCGACACGGTGGCCGGCGCGCTGGCCGAGCGCGGCGTCACCGAGCCCGCCGAGGTGGCGCTGCGCACCCGGGCCGTGTCGTCGGTGCTGGAGAGCCCGTCGCGGCATCGCACCCACCTGGAGCCCGACGCCTTCGTGGCGCTGCTGCACCGGGCGGCCACCGCGGTGCTGACCGTGCCGCTGCCGGCCTCGGGCGCGCGGACCGGGCGGGGCGCGCCGAAGGACCCCCAGCTGCCGGTGTCCCGGCGGGAGGCGCTGCTGGCGGCGGCGTGCACGCTGTTCGCCGAGCGTGGCTACTCCGCCGTCAGCCTGGACGACATCGGCGCGGCCATCGGCATCGCGGGCCCCAGCGTCTACAACCACTTCCCGAGCAAGGCCGACGTGCTGCTCAGCGTGCTGCACCGGGGCAACGAGGCGCTGTGGTTCGCGCTGCACCAGGCACTGGCCGGCGCCGAGGGCCCGGCGGACGCGCTCGGCCGGGTGCTTGACAGCTACGTGACGATCATGGCCGGCAACCCGGAGATCATCACGGTGCTGGTCAACGAGGCGGCCAGCCTGCCCGGTGACCTGGCAGAGGACTTCCGCCGCACCCAGCGGGCCTACGTGGCGGAGTGGGTGGCCCTGCTGCGGCGGTCCCGAGCCGAGCTGTCCGAGCCGGCCGCCCGGGTCCTCGTGCACACCGCGCTGGGCCTGGTGAACTCGCTCTGCCGCTCCCGGCCGAGCCCGGGCCGGCTCACGTTCGAGGCCGATCTGGGTGTCGTCTGCCGGGCGGCCTTGCGCGCCTAAGTGAATCGTGATTAGCTCGATTTGCGAGAGAACGCGCTCGTCAACATCGGGGTCGTCGAGATAAGGGGAGTCACCATGAGTCGTCCGGTGCACGTGGTCGGGGTCGGCATGGTGCCGTTCACCAAGCCCCGCGAGACGGCCGGCTACGAGGTGATGGGCGAGCAGGCCGGGCAGGCCGCACTGCGGGACGCCGGCATCGGGTACGACCAGGTGCAGCAGGCCTACGCCGGCTGGGTGTACGGCGACTCGACGTCCGGGCAGGCCGCGCTCTACCGGCTCGGGCTGTCCGGCATCCCGATCCTGAACGTGAACAACAACTGCTCCACCGGTTCCTCGGCGCTGTACCTGGCCCGCCAGGCCGTGGCCAGTGGCGCGGTGGAGTGCGCGCTCGCGCTCGGCTTCGAGCAGATGGTCAACGGCGCGCTGCGGATGGGCTACGACGACCGCACCTCGCCGTTCGTCCGTTTCGACGAGGCCGCCGAGGGGCTCTACGAGGCCGAGGAGAACGCCCCGCTGGCCCCGCGCTACTTCGGCGGCGCCGGCCAGGAGCACATGGACGAGTTCGGCACGAGCGTCGAGACGTTCGCCAAGATCGCCGTCAAGGCCCGCAAGCACGCCGCAAACAACCCGTACGCCGTGTTCCGCGACCAGGTCACCGAGGAGCAGGTGCTCGCCTCGCCGCGCATCTTCGGCCCGCTGACCAGGCTGATGTGCTGCCCGCCGACCTGTGGCGCGGCCGCCGCCGTGGTGTGCAGCGCCGAGTTCGCCGCACGCCACGGGCTGGACCGGTCCGTCGTGATCGCCGGCCAGGCCATGACCACCGACTACCCGAGCACCTTCGAGGCCGGCCAGCTGCGCCGGATCGTCGGCTACGACATGACCGTCGAGGCCGCCCGCCAGGTCTACGAGCAGGCCGGCGTCGGTCCCGAGGACATCAAGGTCGTCGAGCTGCACGACTGCTTCGCCACGAACGAGCTGCTCAGCTACGAGGGCCTCGGGCTCACCCCGGAGGGGTCCGGCGAGAAGTTCGTGGCCGACGGGGACAACACCTACGGCGGCCGGGTGGTGACCAACCCGTCCGGCGGCCTGCTGTCCAAGGGCCACCCGCTGGGCGCCACCGGGCTGGCCCAGTGCACCGAGCTGGTCTGGCAGCTGCGCGGCACCGCCGGCCCGCGCCAGGTCGAGGGCGTCCGGCACGCGCTGCAGCACAACCTGGGCCTCGGCGGCGCGTGCGTGGTCACGCTGTACGAGAAGGTGGCCGCCTGATGGGGGCGATCGACCCGGCGGTGATCGGTACCGAGCTGCCGGTGCGGTCCGTGGACGTCGAGCGCGGTCAGCTGCGCTCGTTCGCCTCGGCGATCGGGGAGACCGACCCCGTGTACTCCGACGTCGAGGCGGCGAAGGCGGCCGGGCACGCCGACCTGCCGGTGCCGCCGACGTTCCTCTTCGGCCTCGGGCTGGGGCGGGGCGCGGCCGACTTCGTCTGGCTGGAGGACCTCGGGGTGGACCTGCGCCACGTGCTGCACGGCGAGCAGAGCTTCACCTACCACGCTCCCGCGCACGCCGGCGACACCCTGACGCTGGCGCCGAAGATCATCGACGTGTTCGCCAAGCGCGGCGGGGCGCTGCAGTTCCTGGTCAGGGCGACCGAGGTGCGCCGCGCCGACGGCACCCCGGTCGCCGACCTCAAGGAGACCATCGTGGTCCGCGACCCGGGAGCCGGCGCATGACAACCGCACTGACCGAGGCCGAGGTCGGCACCGAGCTGCCGCCGCTGGAGCTGCCGCCGATCACCCGCACCACACTCGCGCTGTTCGGCCCGGCCTCCGGCGACCTCAACCCGATCCACCTGGACCTCGACGTGGCCCGCTCCGCCGGGCTCGACGACGTGTTCGCGCACGGCATGCTGTCCATGGCCTACCTGGGCCGGCTGCTCACCAACTGGGTGCCGCAGGACCGAGTCCGCTCCTTCGCCGTGCGCTTCGCCGCGATCACCCCGGTGCACGCGCAGCCGACCTGCACCGGCCGGGTGGTGTCCATCGATCGGGTGGACGGGGAGCGCCGGGCCGGCCTCGAGCTCGCCGTCACGCTCGCCGACGGCACGACCACCCTCATCGGCAGCGCCACCGTCGCGCTCCCGTAACCGCGCTCCCGTAACCAGCAGCTTTCCGAGGAGAACCATGTCCGCACTGCCGCTCGCCGACCGCGTCGCACTCGTCTCCGGCTCCGGCCGGGGCATCGGCCGGGAGATCGCCCTCAAGCTGGCCGCCGCCGGCGCCTCCGTGGTCGTCAACGACCTGGACAAGGACGTCGCGGAGCAGACCGCCGCCGACATCGCCGCGACCGGCGGCAAGGCCACCGTCTGCGCCGGCAGCGTCACCGACGCCGACTTCGGCGAGCGCTTCGTGAACACCGCGGTCAGCGAGTTCGGCGGCCTGCACATCATCATCAACAACGCCGGCTACACCTGGGACAACGTCGTGCAGAAGATGTCCGACCAGCAGTGGGACGACATCCTCGACGTGCACCTGAAGGCGCCGTTCCGGATCCTGCGCGCGGCCCAGCCGGTGATCAGCGCGGCGGTCAAGACGGAGCGGGCCGCCGGCGGGCCCCGGGTGACCCGCAAGGTCGTCAACATCTCCTCCATCGCCGGCACGGGCGGCAACGCCGGCCAGATCAACTACAGCTCGGCGAAGGCCGGCATCACCGGCCTGACCAAGACGGTGGCCAAGGAGTGGGGCCGCTACGACGTGACGGTCAACTGCGTGGCGTTCGGGCTGATCCGCACCCGGCTCACCGAGGCGCCGGCCGGCGGCGACGCCAAGATCGACGTGGCCGGCCGGCAGATCGCCGTCGGGGTCAACCCCGAGCTGCTGGCCCAGTTCGAGAAGACCATCCCGCTCGGCCGGGCCGGCACGCCCGCCGAGGCCGCCGGCTCGGTGTACCTGTTCTGCATCCCGGAGAGCGACTACGTCAGCGGCCAGGTGGTGATCTGCGGCGGCGGCTTCAACGGCTGACCCCGTTGGGCTGTGACAGCGGCCGGGGTCAGCCGGCGTCGCGCAGCGCGTCGAGCACGGCGTCCACATCGGATCCGTCGTTGAAGTAGTGCACCCCGAACCGGACCCGGTCGCCCAGCACTGTGGCCCGCACCCGGTGCGCGGCGAGCGTCTCGGTGAGCCGGTCCGGGCGGTCGGTGCGCAGCACGACGATCTGCGACGCACCGCCGACCTGGGCGAACCCGAGCTCGGCGGCGCGCTCGGCGAGCCGGCCGGCGAGCGCGAGGCAGTGCTCCTCGACGCGCACCGGATCGACCCCGAGCCAGATCCGCAGCGCCGCGCGGGCGCCGACCCAGGAGAACCAGGCCGGCGAGGAGTCGCAGCGCGCGGCGTCGGGAGCCAGCCGCGCCGCACCGAAGTAGCCGCGCGGCGCGGGCGTGGCGTGCCAGTTGGCCGCCAGCGGGCGCAGCTCGTCGAGCCGGTCGGGCCTGGTCACGAGCCAGGCGGCGCCCCGAGGGCAGAGCAGCCACTTGTAGCCGTGCACCGCCAGGTAGTCCGGCGCGACGGCCGGGTCGAACCGCAGCGCGCCGAGGGACTGCGTGAGGTTGACGAACAGCCGCGCGCCGACCCGGTCGGTGGCGGCCCGCAGCGCGGCCAGGTCGTGGCGGTGGCCGTCCCGCGAGGTCAGCTCGCTGACCGCGAGCAGCGCGCACCGGTCGTCGAGCGCGGCGATCAGGTCCTCGGTGCGGGTGACGCCGCCCCTGGCCGGCACAGTGACCACCTCGTGGCCGGCCAGCCAGGGCAGCAGGTTGCTGCGGAACTCCCCCTCGGCCAGCACCACCCGCCCCGGCGGCAACGACCCGGCGACCGTGCCGACGGCCTCCGCGAGGGACCCGACCGCCGACACGGTGCCCGGCGCCACCCCGAGGAAGCGCGCGAACAGCTCCCGGCACTCGTCGACCGCGCCGTCCCAGTCCAGCCAGTCGAACTCGCCACTCGACCAGTCCTCCACCGCCCGCCGCAGCGCCTCGGTCACGGGCAGCGCGCCCGGTGGCGACCCGGGAGTGTCCAACCAGGCCGTCCGGCGCAGCGCCGGGAACAGCGCGCGGAACTGCTCCGGCGTCATCGCGGCGGGATCCCGGCGACGGCCTCGACCTCGACCACGAGCTCCGGCGCGGCCAGCGCGCTCACCACGATCAGCGACTGCGCCGGCCAGTCCCCGGCCGGGAACCACCGGTTGAACACCTCGGCGCGCGCCGCCCGGACGCCGGCCAGGTGGGCCTCACCCGCAACCATGGTGAAGATCTTGAGCAGGTGCGCCGGGGTGGCGCCGGCCGAGGCCAGCAGCGCCTCGATGTTGGCGAAGATCTGCCGGGACTGGGCCTGCGCGCCCGGGCCGACCAGCTCACCGGCGGCGTCGGTGCCCACCTGACCGGCCAGGAAGACCAGCTGGTGGTCGGCCGGCGCGGCGGCCAGGTGGCTGTACTGCCCGACCGGTGGGCCGATCTCGGCCGGGCTCCAGCGTCGAATCATTCCGGTGCACTCCTGCCTTGGTCCGAACGGTTGGCCGCACGCTAAACGGGCGGCCCGAGGCGGTGGGCCGGGCGCGCGCGGAGAGTTCAGATAGTCAAAAAGCTGGTTCACTCTGCTGTACGGGCGGTGGCCGCGGCTGGAAGCTGGAGCCGTGCCGGCCGGGGTCCGCGCAGGCAGAGCTGGGGTGGTCAGCCGTGATGGTGGGTCCGTGCCGATGACTGAGCCGAGGACTGAGCCGAGGACTGAGCCGAGGACGGCCGCCGAGGCCGGGGGCGCGCCGGCCCAGCACACACTGCACACCCTGGAACGCGGAGTGCGGCTGCTGGAGGCGATCGCTGCCGGCGACGGCACAACGACCGCCAAGGCGCTCAGCCGGGCGCTCGACCTCAAGATCGGCACCTGCTACCACCTGCTGCGTACGCTGGTGGGCTCCGGCCACGTGGTCCGGCTGCCCGGCGGCCGCTACGACGTCGGACCCCGGTCGGCCGCGCTCGGCCGGCACCTGCAGCGCCGCGCCGGCCCCTCCCCGGAGCTCGCGGTGATCCTCACCCGGCTGCACAACCGGACGCACGAGACGTCCTACCTGTCCGGCTGGTACCGGGGCGGCCTGGTGCTGCAGCACTTCCTGGCCGGCCTGCACAGCCTGCACGTGGTGCATCTCGACGTCGGCTACACCGGCCACATGCACGCCAGGGCGTCCTGCAAGGCGGTGCTCGCGTTCCTGCCGGGCGAGCAGGTGGCCACGCTGTTCGACGGTGTCGAGCTGACCCCGGTCACCCCGCGCACGATCACCGACTTCACCGAGCTGACCCGCGAGCTGGACCGGGTGCGCCGGCAGGGCTACGCGGTCGACATCGAGGAGTTCGACGAGGGGGTGGCCTGCGTGTCGGCGCCGTTCTTCGACGCGGGCGGGGCCCCGGTCGGCGCGTTCACGGTGTCCGCGCCGGTGACCCGGTTCGCGGCGCGCCAGGTCGGCCTCACGTCGGCGGTCCGGGAGGCCGCCTCGATCGCCACCGGGCTGCTGCGCACCGGGCAGCTGAGCGTGCCCGCCCCGGCCGGCGACGGCGAGTGGGCGCAACCCTGAGCCGGCGCTATCGCGGCTCTATCGCAACTCTATCGTGTCGATAGCGCGGGTGTTACCGTCGGCACCATGGCCGACGAGGATCCTGAGCTCAAGCTAGCCAAGCTGCTCGACCTCGCCCCGCCCGAGGACCGGCACGCGATCACGGTCTGGCTGCTGCAGAGCTCGGCGGCCGCGATCGGCCGGCGCAGCTGGATGATCAAGCAGTTCACCCTCGGCGCCCCTGGCAAGCTCCCCGGGGTGCTGCCGTCCGGCGAGGAAAGCCAGCTGGTCACAGTGCGGCTCCCGCAGGAGCAGCACACCCAGCTGCGGGCCTGGTGCAGCGAGCACAACTTCACCATGGCCGCCGTGATCCGGGGGCTGCTCGAACGGTTCCTCGAGGAAGAGGGGGCCGTCGCCGACTCCGAGGCCGAACCCGGCACTACGCCGGAACCTGGCGCCCAACCCAAGTCCGAGGTCTGAGCCAGTCCGAGGTCTGAGCCAGTCCGAGGTCTGAGCCCCCGACGGGGGCGCAGTAACGCCCGGGACACCCCTGTACCCGGGGTGACCCGGAACCACCCCCCTCGGATAGTTCCGGGCCACCCGGCCGAACCCCCGGGCCGCGCCAGCGTCGGTCGGGCCGCGCTGTCGCGGTGACTCCCCCAAATTTCCCGGGTCTTGACCGCTACGTCCGCGCCGTCGGGGCGCTACGGAAAGACTGCCAGCGGGCCGGCGCCGCGACGAGGGTGCGCACACGTAGAGCCGCCCCCAATCTCCCTACCAACGCACCGGGGGCAAACCCCACCGCAGCACACGCAGTCGGCCCCAGCCGCAGCGGTAGCCGCGGGTCGCTGGTACGGCGGTACGACGGCGGGGCGGGAGCGCGGTGGTGTCGGGGGGTCGCACTAGCGTCGGCGTGGTGCTGAGCACCCTGGCGGTGGAGAACTACCGGTCGCTGCGCGAGCTCGTGGTGCCGCTGTCCCGGTTGACGCTGGTCACCGGCGCGAACGGCAGCGGCAAGTCGAGCCTGTACCGGGCGTTGCGGCTGCTGGCCCAGGCGTCCCGCAACGGCGCGGTGGCGGCGCTGGCCCGCGAGGGTGGCCTGCCGTCGACGCTGTGGGCCGGCCCCGAGGTGATCGGGCGGGAGGTGCGCAGCGGCCGGGCGCCGGTGCGGCCGACCGTGCGGACCAAGCCGGTCGGGCTGCGGCTGGGCTTCGCCGGCGACGACTTCGGCTACGCGCTGGACCTCGGCTTCCCGATCCCGGGCCAGAGCGTGTTCAACCTCGACCCGGAGTTCAAGCGCGAGTGCGTCTGGGCCGGCCCGGCGCTGCGTCCGGCCGCGCTGCTCGCCGACCGGGCGGGTCCGGTGGTGCGCACCCGCGACCGATCCGGCTCCTGGGCCGAGGACGTCGACCCGATCGGCCTCACCGACAGCATGATCAGCGAGTTCGGCGACCCCCGGCGCTGCCCCGAGCTGCTGCTGGTGCGGGAGCGGGTCCGGTCGTGGCGGTTCTACGACCACTTCCGCACCGACGCCGACGCGCCGGCCCGCCAGGCCAGGATCGGCACCCGCACCCCCGTGCTCGGCCATGACGGCGCCGATCTTGCGGCAGCGCTGGCCACGATCCGGGAGGTCGGCGACGCCCGGGCGCTCGCCGCCGCGGTGGACAACGCCTTCCCCGGCTCCCGGCTGGCGGTCGACAGTGCGGACGGCCGCCTCGAGGTGCGGTTGCACCAGCACGGCCTGCTGCGGCCACTGGGCACGGCCGAGCTGTCCGACGGCACGCTGCGCTACCTGCTGCTGGTTGCCGCGCTGCTCACGCCCCGCCCCCCGGAGCTGCTGGTGCTCAACGAGCCGGAGACCAGCCTGCATCCGGACCTGCTGCCCGCGCTCGCCGGGCTCATCGCCACCGCGGCCGAGCGCGCCCAGATCGTCGTCGTCTCACACTCACGGCCGCTGCTGCGCGCGACGGAGGCGGCGGCCAAGGAGATCAGCCCGGAGCTCGGCGCGGCGGTCGGCACCGTCGCGCTGGGCAAGGAGTTCGGCGAGACGTCGATCGAGGGCCAGGGTCGGTTGGACCGGCCGTCCTGGCACTGGCCGAAACGCTGAGCGGCTGACCCGATGAGTTCTCCGAACCCGCCCGGTCTGCCCATTCGACCGCACACTGCGAAAGGTGCCCGATGACCGACCTGGATGACCTCACGCGGACGTACGTCGACAACGGAACCGTGGCCGGCGTCGTCACCCTGGTGGCCCGCGGCGACCGGGTCGAGGTGAGCGCGGTGGGTTCGCAGGACGTCGAGGGCCGCACCCCGATGGCCCGGAACTCGATCTTCCGGCTCGCCTCGATCACGAAGCCGATCGCGGCGGCGGCGGTTCTGCTGCTGGTCGACGACGGCCGGCTGGCGCTGGACGACCCGATCGCGAACTGGCTGCCGGAGCTGGCCGCGCCGAACGTCGTGCGCATGCCGACCAGCCCGATCGACGACGTGGTGCCGGCCGCCCGGCCGATCACCGTGTTCGACGTGCTCACCTCCCGGGCCGGCTGGGGCTTCCCGGCCGACGACATGACGCAGCCGGCGGTGCAGGCGCTGTTCGAGGACGCCCAGCAGAAGTACGGCCGCGACCCGCGGTTCGTCTCGCCGCCGGACGAGTGGGTCAAGGCGCTGGCCGGCGTGCCGATGCTGCACCAGCCGGGCGAGGCCTACCTGTACAACGCGTGCTCGAACATCCAGGGCGTGCTGGTGTCCCGGGTCTCCGGCCAGTCGCTGCCCGAGTTCATGGCCGAGCGCCTGTTCGAGCCGCTCGGCATGGTCGACACCGGGTTCGAGGTGCCGGCCGCGAAGCTCGACCGGTTCACCAGCTACTACCAGGCCGGACCCGGTGGGCTGGAGCTGGTCGACGCGCCGGACGGGCAGTGGAGCACGCTGCCGGCGTTCCCCTCCGGCGCCGGTGGGCTGGTGGCCACGGCCGACGACTGGCTGGCGTTCGCCAGGATGCTGCTGGCCGGGGGCAGCGGAGTGGGCGGGCGCCGGGTGGTCTCGGCCGAGTCGGTGCGCCTGATGACCACCGACCACCTGACCCAGGAACAGCGTGACGCGAGCCTGCTGTTCCTGGAGGGCCAAGGCTGGGGCTTCGGCGGCTCGGTTGACGTCGCCCGGATCGAACCGTGGAACGTGCCGGGCCGTTACGGCTGGGTCGGGGGCACCGGCACGGCCGCCCATCTCACGCCGTCCACGTGCGCGGTCACGATCCTGCTCAGCCAGCTCGCCGCGACCACCCCGGCCCAGCCCCCACTGATCAACGATTTCTGGACCTACGCGGCCCGCGCCTGACGCCCCCGACAGCCGCGGCCCGCGCCCGGGTGCCGCGCCCGACGCGCAGGACCCCGTGGATCGGACCGGCCCGGCGCCCCCCTCCGGCCGCCGGGCCAGCCCGACTCAGGCCAGCACCCGCAGGTGTTGGCCGCGCCCGGTGCGCTGCCGGTGGCCAAGGCCGGCCGCGCTGACGGCCGCCCAGGCGAGCTCGGGCTTGCGGATGTCGCTGTGCGCGCCGGCCAGCCAGGACAGGTCCCGGTTGATCACGCGGTTGGCGTCCATCCGGTAGAAGGTGCCGGGCTGCCAGTCGTACCAGCTGCCGGCCGGCTCGAGGCGCCGGCTGACCACCGAGCGCTGCTGGTAGCCGTCGTGGCCGAGCGCGCCCCAGCGGTACCCGAGCTCCCTGGCCGAGGCGGCGCGGCGGCCCCGGTCATGCTGGCTGACCAGGGCGCTGGCGTTGGGGTACCACCAGCCGAGCGCGCGGTCGGCGGCCGAGTAGGTGGCCAGCAGGGGGCCGTCCACCCGGCAGGTGAACTGGGCGAGCGCACCCGCCCGGGACGGCGCGATCGGCAGCTCGCCGGCGAAGGAGAAGTGGCTGAACGCGCCCTGCACCGCGACCAGTGACTTCACCGGGCTGACCGGCCCGGTCAGCCCGGCCAGCGCGAACCCGACCAGCCGGGCCCCGAAGCTGTGGCCGATCAGGTGCACCCGCAGCCCGGGGCGGCTGGCGTGCAGCCGGTCGAGCAGGGGACCGAGCCCGACCTGGCCGATCAGCCCGGCGCGGTTCTTCATCTCGTAGTAGCTCAGCACCCGGGCCAGCTCGCGCCCGCCGCTCCACAGCGTGCCGAACTGGTCGGCCGAACCGGCGGCCGCATCGGGCGCCAGCAGGGCGAGTGCCTCGAGCGCGACCCGGGTGCGAGCGGTACGGGCGAGGCACTCCCCGTCGTCGTCGACCGCCCGATTGGGGGTCGTGACCAGGCAGGACGCCAGCCGGTGCAGCTCGCCGAGGCGGCTCATCTCCCGCGGCCGGGTGTCCAGCAGCTCCGCGATGCGGGCCAGCTCGCCGCGCTGGCCGGGGAACGCCGGGGCCAGCGTGGCCAGCAGGGTGGCGCCACTGGACGGCCTCGGCACCGGCAGCTCGGCAGCGGCCTGGGCGGGCCCGCTCAGCGCCGGCCCGTGCAGCGCCGGCACGTCCTCCGGGAACAGCAGCGACGGCCACAGCACGGTGACGAAGCCGGTGTTCGCCCGCCGGGCGGCCGGCAGCGCCTCCGCGATCAGCCGGAACATCGCGGTGCTCAGCTCGCGGGCGCTGTCCCGGTCGCTGTGCCAGCCGGGACAGAAGACAAACAGGTCGCCCGGTCCACCCCTGGCCAGCGTCGCCGCCAGTCCGCCGTCGGTGAGCAGGCCGCCGGCGTGGTCGAACTCGACCTCCCAGTGCAGGCTCATGTCAGCCCACCGGCCGGTCGAGGGCCGCGCGGTCCACCATGGCCGCCTGCCAGTCGATGGCCACCCGCGCCCGGTCCAGCTCGGGGGACGGGTCGACCAGGGTGGCCAGCCGCCGGGCCCGGTGCCAGTCCGGGTCACTGGCGAACACCACGGCGAGGTCACCGACCGCGTTCGCCATCAGCGCGAAGACCCCGTCACCCAGCGGTTCGCCCAGCCGGTGTTCGAAGTGCTCCCTGAGCTGGTCGACGTGGCCGGCGAACACCTGGTTGATGGCCCGGTACTCGGTGAACTCGGTCTCCGCGAACGGCCGGCCGAGCGCCCGGCTCATGGTCCGCAGCGCGGCCGCCAGGTCGGGGCTGACCGGGGTGGCCAACGCCGGCGCGGCCGCCTTCGGTGTGTCCACGTCGAGCGCGGGGCGGCGGACCAGCAGCGCCCGCCACACGTCCGGCAGCACGGTGCCGGCCGGATCGGCGAACACCGCGTCGAAGTAGCGCGTGGCGAAGTCCAGGTCCACGCGGGCGATGAACGCGGCGTCCAGCGGCTCGTCGGCGTCCACCCACTCGCGGACCGCCGTCGTGATCTCGCGGTACAGGTAGTCGAAGCAGGCCAGCCCACCCCGCCGCCTCGGTGCCTGCCGCTCGGCGGCGCCGCGCAGCGCGTCGATGGCCGCCCACACCGAGGGGCCGGACTGGCCGGGGTGCCGGGTCGTCTCGATCATCCGCTGGCTGTCGCCCGTCTCCGCCATCTCGGCCCCCTTCACACTCTGCTCGACGGTTCAGAGCGGCGCCCGGGACCGGCTGATACCTCGGCTTCGCTGTGGCCCCGGTCACGCTTGCGGACAGGCCCGTCGGCCGACGGAGTAGGGCCCCGTTGACCGAAATAAGGCGTCCCGGGCCACCGGCGTAGGGCGTTCGCCTGACGCGCCGCGCGCGGTACCGAACGAGGCTGAGGTCATTCCGACCATCGACCCCAGGAGCGTCCCGGTGAGCCTCGCGCCCAGCCCGACCCGTCAGCCGTCGACGACCGAGCTGCTCAGCGCGGCCCGCGAAGGTGACGCCGCCGCCTGGGCACAGCTGGTGCGCCGGTTCGAGCCGATGCTGGCCTCGGTGGTGCGGTCGTACCGCTTGCAGGAGGCCGACGCGCGCGACGCGGTGCAGCGCACCTGGCTGCGCCTGTTCGAGCACCACCGCCAGCTGCGCGAACCGGAGGCGCTGCCCGGCTGGCTGGCCACCACCGCGCGCCGGGAGTGCCTGCGGATCCTGAACGGCCGGGCCGCCGCCGAGCCGCTCGCCGAGGTCGAGACGTTCGTCGACCTGTCGGCCGACGTCGAGCAGCGCGTGGTCAACGCAATGGCGGCGCGCCGGCTCCGGGAGCTGATGGCGCACCTGCACCCCCGCGCCAGGGCCCTGATGTACGCGCTGTTCGACGACAACCCGCCCGGTTACGCGGAGCTCGCGCGGCGCACCGGCATCCCGGTCGGCAGCATCGGTCCGACCAGGGCCAGGGCGCTGCGCCAGCTGCGGCTGCTGTTCGGCGAGGCGTCAGCCGGACCCGGGCTCGCCGCCTGACGGCCGGACCCGGTGCAGCAGCGCGCTGGCCTGCACCCGGCTGTGCACGCCGATCTTGGCGAAGATCCGGGTGACGTGCACGCCGACCGTCTTCTCGCTGATGAACAGGCGCCCGGCGATCTGCCGGTTGGTCAGCCCGGCGGCCACCTCGGTGAGCACCTCCAGCTCCCGGGCGGTCAGCGTGTCCAGCGCGGACTTGGCGCCCTGCCTCGGTGACGGGATGTGCTCACCGCCATCGTCACCGTCGGTGTCCGGCGGGTCGAGCTGCACCCGGGCGCGGCGGGCCAGGTCGGTGATCTCGGCCAGGAACGGCGTGGCGCCGAGGCTCCGGGCAGTGCGTTCGGCGAGCACCAGCTCCTCGGTGGCCGCCGCCGACCGGGCCCGCCGGGCGAGCAGCGCCTCGGCCCGCCGCAGCCGGGCGTACGCGGCCGGGTACGGCTGGTCGCGCTGGTCCCACAGCCGCGCGACCTGTGCCCAGGCCTCCGGGTCGGACCGGCCCTCGGCCCTCTCCGTCTCGGCGGTGCACATCGCGGCGGAGGTGGTGACCACGTCCCGGACCGCGGGCACCGTACCGGCGCTGCGGCGGACCATCTCGGCGCAGTGCCCACGCAGCCGCCGGATCTGCTCGGCCGACAGGGGCGGCAGCCCGAGCCGGACGGTCTCCGCCCAGGCCCGGGTGCCGTGCCAGAGCAGCGGGGCCACCAGCCAGATGTCCACCGTCTCCAGCTCGACCAGGTCGAGGCCCTCCTCGACGTAGCCGACCGCGAGGTCCGGGCGGCGCCGCCACATCTCCATACCGGCGCGCAGGACCAGCAGGGGCAGCCGGTGCCGCGGCCCGGCCGAGGAGGCGGTGAGCAGCTCGACCGCTTCCAGGTCGTGCTCGGCGGAGTCGAAACGCCCCCGCCCCACGTCGAGCCGACACCGGGCCAGCCGGACCTCGAGCGCCTCGCCGCCGGTCGGCTCCAGCCGCCACGCCTTGGCCACCGCCCGCTCCGCCTCGTCCCAGTGGCCCAGCCGGAACAGCCCGTTCGCGGCCAGCGCGAGCAACGCCACCCCGGCGGTGCGGGACAGCCCCAGCCCGGCCACCCGCTCAGCGCCCTCCCGCGCGCAGGCCACGCCGTCGACCAGCTGGTTCAGCGGACCGGACAGCAGCTCGGCCCGGCGCAGGTAGGCCTCCCCGATGGCCGTCGGCGAACCGGTCCGCTCCGCCACCGCCAACGCCTCGACCAGCGCGCTGGACCCCTTCTCGGTGTCCGCCAGGTAGGCCCGGCTGAAACCGAGGATGGCGAGCACCCGCGCCTGCACCGACGGCAGCTCGGCCGACCGGCTCAGCCGCAGCGCGCGCATGGCCACCGAGCCGGCCGCCGCGAACTCCCCGCCCTGCAGCAGCACCGCGGCGTGCCCGGCCAGCACCTCGGCCCGCTCGGCGGCCAGGCCCTGCTCCGGCAGCAGCGACGTCGCCGTGCGGTAGGCGCGCGCGGCCCTGCCGCTGTACCCGGCGGCATGGAGGTACCGACCGAGCCGGGCGGTGAGCAGCGCGGACGCCACGTCGACCGGCGCCGAGGGGTCAGCCAGCCGCTGCTCCAGCAGGCTCACCGCGTCGGTGTGCTCGCCGGCCAGGTGGGCCGCCTCGGCCGCGCGCTCCAGGCACTCCGGGTGCGGCAGCACGCTCGCCGACACCGGCAGCCCGGCGGTCAGCTCCGCCGCGCGCAGCCAGTGCCGGTGCGCCTCCGCGTAGCCCCGGATCCGCTCGGCGGCCTGGGCGGCGGCGACCGTGGCGGCCAGCGCGCGCTCCGGGGCGCCGGCGTGCTGCCAGTGGTGGGCCAGCCGGGCGCTGGAGGCGAGGGCCGCGACGGCGGGGTCGTCGTCCTTGTGCTGACCCGGGCTCTGGTCAGAGTCCTGGTCAGCGCCCTGGTTCGGAAGGGGGCGCTCACCGTCGGCGACCGCGGCCAGCGCGGTGGCGTAGCGCCGGTGCAGCTCGATCCGCTCGCCGGGCAGCAGGTCGGCGACGACGACCTCGGTCATCAGCCCGTGCCGCAGCCGGTAGCCCTCGAACTGCTCGTCGACCACCACCACGCCCGCGTCGGCCGCCGCGCGCACCGCGTCCAGCAGCTCCGGTGCGGGCAGCTCGAGCACCTCGGCCAGCAGGGGGTGCGGCAGCGGGCCACTGCTCACCGCGACGGCGCGCGCCACGAGCTGCGCGGCGGGCGGCAGCGAGCCCACCCGGTTCAGCACCAGCTCGCGCAGCGTGGCGGGCAGGCCGAGCGCGTCGCCGGCGAGCACCGCGCGCACCGTCTCCTCCGCGATGAACGCGTTGCCGGCCGAGCGCTGCCAGACCAGCGGCTCGAGGCCCGGCCGGTCCGGCGCCCACCGCTCCACCAGGCCGGCCAGGGCGGCCCGGGTGAACGGCGCCACCTCCCGCCAGGACACCTGCCGGTGGCGGCGCAGCTCGACCAGCATGCCGGCGATACCCGGCGCGTCCCCCGCGGCGCGGTAGGTGCCCACGAGCAGCACCCGCTCGGTGGTCAGGCTCGCCACCAGGTAGACCAGGAAATCGCGGGTGGAACGGTCCACCCATTGCAGGTCTTCGACGACCAGCACCACAACGCGGCGCTGCGCCAGCTCGACGACGGTCCGGTAGAGCGCCTCCAGGATCTGCACCCGGGGCCCGGTCTCGGCGGACAGCTCGTCCAGCCGGGCCAGCCTCGGGCCGAGCAGGTCCGCGACCTCCCGCCCGTCG
This sequence comes from Pseudonocardia sp., assembly GCA_036272155.1. Lineage (GTDB taxonomy): Bacteria > Actinomycetota > Actinomycetes > Mycobacteriales > Pseudonocardiaceae > Pseudonocardia. The sequence goes on along the minus strand of DATAZG010000016.1, from coordinate 75,357 downwards.
GCTCCCCGCCCGGCCGCCGCGCGCACCCCGTGGCGCAGCGCGGAGAGCACCGGCCAGAACGGCGGCGCCTCCTCGATGTCGATGCCGCGCCCGGTCAGCACGACGGCGCCGGCTCCCTCGGCGACCCCGGCGAACCCGGTCACCAGGCGGGTCTTACCGACGCCGGCATCGCCGCCGAGGATGACGGCCACCATCCGCCCCGACCCGGCCGCCTCGAAGTCGACCAACAGCTCGGCCAACTCCGCGTCCCGCCCGGTCAGTGCCCCGGTCGTCGCCCCCTCCCCCACGCGCGTGACGGTACTCAGTCACTCCCGCGGCGACCAGGTTAAACGTCACGGCGAACCGGGGTGATAGGAGTCACATCACCGGCACTTCGAGCAGGACTACGCCGGCAACAGCGGCCGCATGGTCGATCTCGGCGCTCTTGTCGTCGAACGCGGGCCCGGTCAGCCCCGCGAGGTCCTTGGCCCGGTTCCAGGCGAGGTCCCGGGCGATGACCACCATCAGATCGCCACCCTTGTCGGCGACGAGTGACAGCAGCCCGCCGTCCAGGAAGCGCATCCACGGGTCCTCGAAGTGCTGGCGCAGCGAACGCATGTGCTCGCCGAAGATGTCGTTGATCCGGTTGTAGTCGTAGTGCTCGTCCTCGCCGAACGGGCGCCCCAACGCGCGGCACGTGGTGAGCAGCGCGAACGCCAGGTCGAAGTCGACGTGGGCGTTGACGCCGGCCACCGCGAACTGGATCCGGTTGATGTGCGGCGCCGACCGGCGGTCCAGCAGCACCCGCCACGACTCCGGCACCGGGCGGCCGTCCGTGCGCGGCACCACGGCGTCGAGGTAGCGCTTGGCGAACTCGACGTCGAGCCGGCTGATGAACTCCTCGCTGCGGAACCCGCCCGCCTGGATCTGCCCCCACACCTCGGTGGTGATCTCGCGGTACAGGTAGTTGAAACAGGCCAGGCCGTCCTCGGCGAAACGGGGCGGCTGCCGGTCGGCGATGGCCTGCAGGGCCTCCAGCCGGGCCAGCACGCCGGGTAGGTCGACCGGCGGTTCGGTGGGGAAGTCGGCGAAGTCGGCGAGGTCGCCCAGGTTCGGGCTGGCCGGTTCGTCGTTCTCGGTCAGCAGGCGGTCGGTCACGGTCACAGCAGGCCTCCCCGGCACGTGGTCGATGCGGACCGTCGAGGCCACGGCCGAAGACACAGGCTCGCGACCTCGCACACACCGCAACGGGTTCAGGACGGTCGTCGCGGCGTTGTGTGGGTCATCGCTTCCGAGGTCCAGAATGTGACACTTCGGCCCGACTCTCGATGGGGTCTGCCCCCCAACGGCGGGGTGCACACCCCCCGGGCGCAGGCCGGCCCCGGGTCGGCCGTCCCAAGCTCAGCCGCTCCGGTGCCCGCCGCGCTCGCAACCGCCCGCCCGCTCGCACCGCACACAGCGTCGTATCGCCGCACATGGCGTCGACGGTGTGTGCGGCGGTGTGTGCGGTGGCCGGGGTGGCTCTTGTCGTGTTTGGTGCGTCAGGCCCGCTGGCTGGTCAGGCGGGCTGGGCGCTGGCGCGGCCCAGCAGGGCCAGCGAGGTCCGCGCGATCCGCAGCTCGACCTCGGTGGCGCCGTGATCGCGCAGCCGGGTGTAGTAGCGCCACTGGATGCGGTCGGCACCGGCGTCGGCCCGGTTGGCCCGCCAGCGCAGGTAGCGCTCGGCGTGCACCCGGTAGCGGCCCCGCAGCTCGACCGGCACGTCGTGCCGGGCCAGCCACTCGTTGAAGCGCCGCATCACCTGCTGCTCGCCCTGGCCGGTGGCTCTGGGCTGGCCGTGACTGTCCGGGGTCATCGCCGCTCCCTCACCTCATCACCTACCTCGTACCCACACCCCACCCACATCGAAACCGAACCACACCCACCAATGGGACCCACACGGCCCCCATTACCGGCGCGTAAACACACCTTCGGGACGCGGCACACGAGTTCGAACGCACGTGCCGCGCCGAGAAACCGTGTGCCGGCGCCGGGAACTGTGTGCGCACCTGGACACGGCAGCCCGCGGCATGGCCAGCCGTGACGGTGGGGTTGACGGCCAGGGTGGCCAGCAAGGGGCGGGTCGCCGCAGGGGGTTAGCCGCGGGGAGCGACCCGCACACGTACTCCGGACACGGCACACGAGTTAGAACCCACGTGCCACATCCAGAAACCGGGTGCCCGCGCGCAGAGCCGTGTGCCAAGCCACCCCGGCAGCCAGCCGCACCAGCGACAGGGGTTAGGCCGCCAGCGCGGACAGCAACAGCCAGACCGCCAGGGGGTTACCCGCGCGACAGCCACCCTCACACGGCCTCCGGACACCCCACACGAGTCAGAACCCACGTGCCACATCCAGAAACCGTGTGCCCGCGCTCAGAGCCGTGTGCCAGCACCGCGAGCTGTGTGCCAGCCCCGCCACGCGGCTACCGGCAGCGACGACGAGGTTAGTGGCGGGGTGCGGTCAGGTGGGCTACTCGGCGGGCCAGTTCGGCGGCGGCGGCGCGCAGGCCGGCGTCGGGTCGGGACCGCTCGTGACGGGCGGTCAGGCCGACGTCGAGTCGCGGACGCTCGTGACGGGCACCGCGGACGCCGGTGAGCAGGCCCGGACGTGGCGGACCGCTCACCGTGCGGGACCGCCGCGACAGCCGCCCGGACGCCACGGTGGAGCCACGCGACAGGGCGCCCGGGCGTGAGCCATTTCGGGTCCCGCCTCGACGCGGTGGGCGACAGGCCGCGCGGTAGGTGCCGCAGTGCACCGGGAGCAGGCCGGTCGGGTACTCGGCCAGTACGGCGGGCTCGCCGCAGTTGGCGCAGGGATAGGCAACGGGGTTGGGGATGCCGAGCATCTGGGAGCTCCTCTCCTCGATCCACGGCCCGGCGGCGGTGTCGGGGAGCCGGCCGGGCGTGGCGCCGACGTTGGTCGGCGGGCGGAACAGATGTGGGTCACCGGGATCGGCGGGTGGCCGACGCGACCGGGAGTTGGGTCGGGGGAATACCGACGGCGGGGCTGGGGCAACATCGCCTCCGGCCGCGACCTCGCGCGGCGCCCTCGTGAAACAGTCTCGCACACGCTCGGCCCCGACCCGGTCAGCGACACCGCCCCGACCGGCCACGCCGCCCACCCCCGAGCGGCTGTCCAGCGGCTACGCGGCGGAGCGCGGCTTCCAGGTGACCTTGAGCACGAGGCCGTACGCGGCCACCGCCAGGCCTCCACCGACGATCAGCACGGCGAGCGTGGCGAGCTGGCCGGGGGCGTACGTGCGCTGGACCCACCAGGCCACCACGCTCAGCGGCACCATGGCCAGCGAGCCGAGCAGCGTGCCGGACAGCAGCCGGCGGTCGACGAACCGCTCCGGCCGGATGGCGCGCCGGATCTGGGCGAGCACCATCGCGGCCGCCGCCAGCTCGCCGGCCAGGATGGCCACCACCAGCCAGATCAGGCGGCCACCGCCGGCGGGCACCAGCAGCGAGGCGGCCGCGACCGCCACGGTGACGCCCAGCGTGACACGGCTGGCCAGCCGGGGCACCCGGTCCTCGAGGCGGGCGTAGAGGGCCTGGTTGCCGAGGTCGGCCAGCCCGGTGACCAGCTGCGCCACCGCGACCAGCGCCAGGCAGACACCGAGCGGGCCGATCAGCGAGCCGTGCCGCAGCTCGCCGTTGGCCAGGATGTTCGCGGTGGGGCCGCCGAGAATGGTGAGCATCACCAGCAGCGGCAGGCTCGCGATCAGCGCGTACGCCAGGCCCCGCCGCCAGACGACGCCGAACGCCACCGTGTCCTCCCGGCGCACCGCCTCGGACAGCTCCGGCAGCGACGCCATGCCGACCGCGCGGGCGCTCAGGTACGACAGCGCGTACAACATCGAGTAGGACAGCTGGACGACGAACACGCCGCCGGGCACCGAGCCGGCGAGCGCCAGCAGCACGTACATGGCCAGCGACGGCAGCGCGGCGACGCCGACCGAGCGGGACAGCCGGCGGGTCACGTCGGAGGCCTCGGGGTCGCGGCGCCAGCGCAGCGACGGCCAGGCCAGCAGGCCGACCCGGTAGGTGCCGAACAACTGGAGCGAGGCGTGCAGGGCCACCGAGACAGTGCTGCCGAGCCCGAGGGTGACCACCATGCTCAGCGGCACGTCGTTGATCCCGACCCCGCTGCCGAAGTACCACCCGGCGGCCACCACGGTGCCGATCATCACGACGTTCTCGATGGCCGGCGCGGCCGAGGACAGCGCGAACCGGCCCTTGGCGCGCTGCGCGGACACCCCGAGGTGCACGAGGCAGTAGATCGGCAGCTGCGGGATGACCATCAGCAGCAGCAGCGTCGTCAGCCAGAGGCCCCTGGCGCGCTCGGCCGGGTCGGCGATGCCCCTGGTCAGCGTCCAGGCGAGGCCCGGCGAGGCGAGCATCAGCACCACGACGACCCCGAACGCGATGGCCAGCAGCCACCCCATCACCCGGGAGAACACCTCGCGGCCGCGCTGGTCGCCCTCCCTCTCCAACGCGCCGATCAGCCCGGGCACCACGACCATGGTCAACACCGGGCCGGCGATCAGCGAGAACACGATGTTCGGCACGACGTTGGTCGACTGGAAGCAGTTGGCGAAGTACGTCGGGCCGAGCACGGCGCCGATCACGACCACGCGCAGCAGCCCGGTCGCCCGGCTGAGCAGGGTCCAGATGGCCACGGTCGCGGAGTTGCGGGCGGTGGCAACGGGCGGGTCGCCGTCGACCGCCGTCACCGGGCCCACCGATCGGCCGCGCCGGCCCGGGTCAACGTCATGCGAAAACGATAGTGGCCACCCGCTCCGGACCCCGCGCGGCCGAGGGCACTGCTCCGGACGGAGTCAGACGGCATGCGCCGGTGACTCCGCTCGGCGCCGGGCGCGCTGGCGGCGGTTCGACGAGCTGACCAGGCCGCGCAGCCGGCGGCCGGCGGACAGCTGGGTGGCCCGGTGCAGCAACCAGCCCAGCCCGGACGGCGCGGGGCGGGAGGCGTCGCCGCGGGTGCGCAGCGCGTAGGAGAACACCGTCGGCGCCAGGTCGGTGAACTGGTCGACCTGCTCGAACCAGCGCGAGCTGTTGCGCGCGACCTGCTGGCGGGCGCCGACGGCGGCCACCCGTGCCTCCTGGTAGGCGGCGAGGGCGGCGGGGATGTCGCCGGGGTGCGCGGCGAGCTGGCGGTCCAGCTCCAGCACGTCGTCGAAGGCCAGCTTGGTGCCGTTGCCGATGGAGAAGTGTGTGGTGTGCGCGGCGTCCCCGGCCAGCACGACGTTGCCGTGGTGCCAGGCGCGGTTGGTGACCCAGTTGAACTTGTTCCACGGCGCCGGCTCGGCGTCGTCGTCACCCTTGGTCTGGATCCGCAGCGGCTTGCCGTCCAGGTGCCCCCGGAAGATCTCCTCCAGCGTCTTCAGGCACTCCGTCGGCCCGAGCGCGTCGAAGCCGAGTCCGCGCCAGGTGTCGGGACCGCACTCGACGATGAACGTCGTGGTCCTGTCGTCGAACGGGTAGGCGTAGAACCAGATCCAGCCGGCCTCGGTGCGGGTGAACGTGTACTCGAACTCGGGGAACACCTTCGCGGCGCCCAGCCAGATGTAGTGGTTCTGTCCCTGCTCGCTGGTGGTGCCGAACTCCTCGGCGTGCCAGCCGCGCAGCCTGCTGTTGGCCCCGTCGGCGGCGAGCACCAGGTCGGCGGATTCGAACTCGGCGAGCGCGGCCGGGTCGTCCACCGGGAACTCGTAGCGGATCTCCACCCCGAGCGCGGTGGCCCGGTCGGCGAGCAGCTCGAGCAGCCGGTGCCGCCCGATGGCGAAGCCGTAGCCGCCGAGGTGCGCGAGCGGCTGGTCGGCGAGGCGCACCACCTGGTCGGTCCAGGACGCGGGGTTGCGGTGGATCTCCGCCGCGCTCACCGGGTCGCCCCCGTACAGCCCGTCCAGCACGTCGTCGGAGAAGGTGACACCCCAGCCGAACGTCACGCCGGCCGCGTTGCGCTCCAGCACCGTCACGTCGGCGCTCGGGTCACGCAGCTTGGTCAGGATGGCGAAGTACAGCCCAGCCGGCCCGCCGCCGACGCATACGAACTCCACGTTGTCACCTTTCCGGCGCCGGTTCGCGGCCCCGTGTAGCGAAGCACGGCGGAACTGAGAGTGTCCGGGTGACATCGCCGCCCCGCCGCGCGCGATCTAGCTGGATCGATACCTGAGTGGGCGAGCGGAAAGCCAGGCGTTTTCTCAGCGATGCCCTCAGTATTGATCAGCGTTGATCAGCGCCGCGCGGACGGTAACCCACGCGATGGACCCCGGCTCGGGGCGACGCCTCACAGTCCATTCCTGAGAGTCACCTGAGTCTATCCATCACCCGAAAGGTGCATCGCACCAGGTCCGAGCGGCGTGGCAGCGCGCGGCCCACCCTGATGATCGCCCTCAGCATCGCCGTGATTGGGTACCCGGGCATCGCCCCCCACGAGCCGTGAGCTCCCCACGCGTAGGCAAGCGAGACACACCAGCAGGCATCGGACTGATCGCCGCCACCACCCCGACGGGCTCCCCCGGTGGCGTGATCAGTGCCAGAAGGGCTGACAACGTGGAGATCGTGTGCGTCGGCGGCGGGCCATCGGGCCTGTACTTCGCCATCCTCACCAAGCTGCACAACCCCGAGCACCGCATCCGGGTGTTCGAGCGCGGGCCGGAGGGCGTCACCTACGGGTGGGGCTTCGCCTTCTGGGACGAGATGCTGACCAACCTGCACACGAACGACCCGGTCACCGCGACGCAGATCGAGGCGGCGTGCGGGGTCTGGGACGGCATCGAGGTGCACATCGCCGACCGGCCGAGGGCGTACCTCGGCGGTTACGGGCTGAGCATGAGCCGGCTGCGGATGCTGGACATCCTGGTCACCCGGGCACGTGAGCTGGGGGTCGAGCTGAACTTCGAGCACGAGGTCGGCGATCTTCACAGCGACCCGGTGTTCGCCGACGCCGACCTGGTCGTCGCCTCGGACGGCATCAACAGCGGCCTGCGCGGGGCCGACCCGGCCACCTTCGGCACCACCGTCGACGTGGGCCGCAACTACTACATGTGGCTCGGTACCGAGAAGCTGTTCGGTCCGTTCCAGTACGTGTTCGAGCGCACCGAGGCCGGCTGGATCTGGCTGCACTGCTACTACCTGGACGCCCGGCGCAGCACCTGCGTGGTCGAGTGCCCGCCCGAGACCTGGCACGGCCTTGGCCTGGATCAGCTCGGCCCGAAGGAGTGCCTCAAGACGCTGGAGGGGATCTTCCACCGCCAGTTGGACGGGCACCGGCTGATCAGCCAGCTGGACGAGTCCTGCACGGTCACCGGGGAGCACGGCAAGCAGGTCCGCAATGCGCGCTGGTACTCCGGCAACATCGCGCTGATCGGCGACGCGGCGCACACCACGCACTTCTCGATCGGCTCGGGCACCCGGCTGGCGATCGGCGACGCGGTGGCGCTGGCCGAGGCGGTCAACAGCCACGGTGACGACGTGCCGGCCGCGCTGCGCGCCTATGACGCGGCCCGCCGCCCGGTGATCGACCACGTGCAGCAGGAGGCGGCCAACAGCATGCGCTTCCTGGAGCGCGTACCCGAGATGCTCGACGACCCCGAGATGGACCCGGTGCAGTTCGCCTACGCGGCGTCGCGGCGGCTGGGCAACCGGACCGCGCGGTGGCGCTACTACATGCACCTGGCCACGCAGATCTCGATGCTGCGCGCCGCGCGGGGCAAGCTCACCACCGCCCGCCGGATGCGCCGGGTACGGCAGCGCGCCAAGAGCCCCGCGCTCGCCGGCCGCACGCCCTGATACTTGCCCTGACCCCTTGCCGAGCCGGACTGACCGGCTCGGCAAGGGGTCAGGCGCCGGAGGGGTCAGGCGCCGGAGGGGGCGGGCGCTCCCGGGCCGGACGTGGAGCCGGAGTTGCTCCGGGTCGGCTGGAACAGGTTGAACTGCCGGTCCAGCGAGAACCGGCCACCGTGGAACGCGCAGACCAGCGACCCCATGGCGAGCAGGAAGACCAGCTGCGAGTCGCCCTCGAGGTGGATCAGGCCGGTGAGGCCCACGGTGAAGTAGATGACGCCGGCCGCGTCCAGCACGAGCAGGATCCCCGCGAACGGCAGCCCGATGCCGAAGATGAACAGGATCGCCACGCCGAACTCGACGATCGCGGCGAACCAGGCCGACACCGTGGGCAGGTAGACGCCCATGTGCACGAACTCGTGGGCCACCTCGCCCGGGTTCTTGATCTTGGGCCAGCCGTGGGACACCCAGATGAGCCCGATGCCGACCCGGGCGACCAATGCCGAAAGATCCTGCAGCCAATTCCGCGACAACATCTGAACCGGACTCCTCCACCGAACTAGAACGACCGGAGCAACGCTGCTTCTCGAACGCCATGTCGCGGCCAACAGCTGACGGAACGATCCCGAGGGGCGCCGGCGACAGGCGCGGTCAAGGTCCCGCGAGCATATCGACGCCCCACCCCGGCCCCCGCCCGCCCCGCGCCCGCCGTCGCTGAGCCCGCAGTCACGTCACCGAACCGCACCAGGCAGGTTCAGCCCTCGAAATCGGTGATCCTCAGGACGTGAGGGCTGTTTCGACCTTGATCAAACAGCTCTCACGTCCTGATGATCACCAGCGTGAGAGGTGACCGCGCCGCACCGGAGGCCTGTTGAGCGCACCGGGGTGGCGCGGCGGATGATGCCGGGGTGCAACCGTCACCTGGGGTTCGTGTGGCGCGGGTGTACGACCCGCCCGCGCCGAGCGACGGTGCGCGGATACTGGTCGACCGGCTGTGGCCGCGCGGTCTGTCCAAGCAGGCCGCCGCGCTGGACCTCTGGTGCCGGCCGATCGCGCCGTCCACCGACCTGCGCACCTGGTACGCCCACGATCCTGAGCGCTTCGCCGAGTTCGTCACCCGGTACCGGGGCGAGCTGGCCGAACCGGAACGGGCGGCCGCGCTGGCCGAACTCCGTGACCGGTGCGCCGACCAGCCCGTCACCCTGCTGACCGCGACCAAGGAGCTCGAGCTCAGCCACGCGCGAGTACTCGCCCGGCTGCTCTCCGAACCCGAACCCGAACCCGAGCCCGAGCACCGCGCCGGCTAGGCCGGCCCGGCTCCGGCCACGTCCGGCTCCGACTCCACCGGCGACACAGACAACTCGGACGGCCCAGGCGGCTCCGGCACCAAGCTGGCGATCCCAGCCAGCTTGGCCGGGTTCAACACCCACATCAGGCGGTCGATGCCCTCCGCACTCGCACCGACGGTGACAAACGCGACGACGGAGCCGTCGCGCGAGACCAGCGCCGATGCCCGCCCGTTCGCCTCGATCCAGGTGATCGTGACGCCGGTCCAGAAGTGCGAGGCGAACGCCGCGATGAACCGCGAGACAGGGGTCCGACCGAACACCGGGATCTTCGCGGCGCGCACCGCGCCACCGCCGTCGGAGTAGCTGACGACATCGGCGGCGAACAACTGCTCCAGGGCCGGCAGGTCGCCCTTCTGGGCCGCCGCGAGAAACGCCTCCAGCAGGCGCCGCTGCTCGTCCGTCCCGACCGGCACACGGCGTTCGGTGGAAATGTGTTTCCGGGCCCGGCTGACGAGCTGGCGGGCGTATTCCTCCCGCACCTGGAGAATGCTCGAGATCTGCGAGTACGGGTAGTCGAACGCCTCGCGCAGCACGTAGGCGGCCCGTTCCGTCGGGGCCAGTTTCTCCAGCAGGACCAGCACCGCGAACTCCAACGCCTCGCCGCGCTCGGCGCCCAGTTCGGGGTCGGCGCTGGTGTCCACGGGCTCGGGCAGCCACGGTCCGACGTACGTCTCGCGGCGGGCGCGGGCGGTCTGGGTCGCGTTGAGGGAGAGCCGGGTCGCGATGGTGGCCAGAAATGCCGGCGGGTCCAGCACAGTGGACCGGTCGTAGGCCTGCCAGCGCAGCCAGACGTCCTGCACGATGTCCTCGGCATCCATCGAGCTGCCGAGCATTCGGTACGCGATTCCGAAAAGCCTGGGGCGCACCTCGGCGAATATGGCGGCGGCCCGGTCGATATCGGGCACCTCGGCCCGAGGGTTGCCGGTCATATTCTCAGCGTAGCGATCAGGGCGGCCGGCGACAGCGCACGGCTCCCCGGCCCTACACCGCGCCCGAACTGGGCCGTTGACCGCACCGCCGGTGCCGGAAGGGACCCGAACGGCGGTACCTGGTTCAATTTGGGCTCCCGAGGGGACCGGGCTCGCTCGGTTTCGGTTCCTTGAGCACCCTCGAGCATGGCCGGGAGGGCCCCACATCATGCGTTGTGTCGCTCCGCTGCTCTCGATAGCCGTGGCAGCCGGCCTGCTGGCGGGGTGCGCCAGCCACGAGAAGCTGCCCCCGCCCCCGCCGCCACCGCTCCCCATGTTCAGCTCGGCGGCCGACCTCGGCACCGCGATCGGCGCCGCGCAGAAGACCGCGCGCACCGCCACCGTGACCCTCACCGGCAGCATCGAGGGCCAGCCGAAGTCGGACGTGGACGGCGTCGGCGTGATCCGGATGGACGACGAGGGCCCGTCGATGCAGGTCGCCGAACAGCTGGACCGCGGTCCGGGGGTGCCGGGCGACGTCGACCTGGTGATCCTGCCGAGCACCGTGTACCTCAAGCCGCCGGCGGACATCGCGCTGCCGCCCCGCAAGACGTGGCTGCAGGTCACGCCGGAGTCGCGGGACACGTTCGTGCAGGGCTTCAACCCGCTGATCGACTCGCTGCGGGACAGCCTGCAGCCGAGCGAGATGATCACTCGGTTCGGCGACGCGGTGAGCATCGTGGACTCGGCGCAGGAGCCGATCGACGGCACCCCGGCCGTGCGCTACGACCTGCGGATCGACCTGACCAAGGCCGCCGCCGACCGGGGCAACCCGGCCTCCGCGCAGGCGGCGAAGACCGCCGTCACGGCCGGCCAGACCACGCAGGACCTGAAGATGTGGGTCGACGAGAAGAACAACCTCGTGCGCACCACCTCCAGCCAGCAGACGTCCGGTACGCCGGGGGTGTTCACCCTGGACGCCCACTACGGGGAGTGGGGCAAGCCGATCAAGATCGCCCCGCCGCCGCTCGAGGAGGTCGCGGCCCCGTAGGGCCGCCCCGTGGCCCGCTAGTACGCGGGCCGGTAGTACGCGGCCCGGTGGTCCGCGACGCCGTCCGGACCGCCGCCGCGCTGGCGAGGACCACGAGCCCGACGGCGAGCGCCTGCACCGGGCTGAAGCGCTGACCGAGCACGACGTAGCCGGCCAGCGCCGCGATCGCCGGGCCGAGGCTCATCAGCACGGCGAACGTGGGCGTCGGCAGCCGGCGCAGCGCGCGCAGCTCCAACGTGTACGGCAGCACCGAGGACAGCCCGGCGATCACCGCGCCGAGGCCGAGCGCCACCGGGTCCAGCAGCGTGAACCGCCCGGTGGCGACGCCGAGCGGCAGCGTGAGCAGGGCGGCGGCGCCCATGGCGAGCGCGAGGCCGTCGACCTTCGGGAAGCGCGCCCCGGTCCGCGCGCTGAGCAGGATGTAGGCCGCCCAGCACACCCCGGCGCCGAGCGCGCAGGCCACGCCGAGCGGGTCCAGCGCGGCGACCCGGCCCTCCCCCAGCAGCGCCACCCCGCACAGCGCGAGCAGCGCCCAGAGCCAGCTCGCCACCCGCCGGCCGGCGAGCACCGACAGCACCAGCGGGCCGAGCACCTCGAGGGTGACGGCCACGCCGAGCGGGATCCGGGCGATCGCCGTGTAGAGCAGCGTGTTCATCCCGGCCAGCGCCACGCCGAAGCCGCCGACCAGCAACCAGTCCGCCCGCCGGTGGCCACGCACCCTCGGCCGGCAGACCACCAGCAGCGCCACCGCGGCGAGCACCAGCCGCAGCGTCACCGCGCCGGCCACCCCGACCCTGGCGAACAGCAGCGCCGCGACGGCCGCCCCGAACTGGACCGACAGCGCGGCCCCGAGCACCATCCCGACCGGTCCCGCGTAGCCGACCACCGGCGCGGCGGGTCCAGGGCTACGAATACTCGGAAGGTCGGTCATGCCGGTGACGCTATGACCCGGCCGGCGAGCGCGGAAATGCCTGTTCAGCCGCGGTTATGCTCTTAAGACATGACCGCCGAACTCCGTCACCTGCGCGCGTTCGTGGCCATCGCCGAGGCGGGCAACCTGACCAGGGCGGCGGCCCAGCTGCACCTGACCCAGCCCGCCCTGTCCCGCGCCCTGCAGCAGCTCGAGGCCCACCTCGGCATCCACCTGGTCGAGCGCAGCACCCACCACCTCGCGCTGACCCCCGCCGGCGAGCAGTTCCTCGGCAAGGCACGTGCGGCACTGGCCGCCGTCCACGAGGCGCTGGACCCGGCCCGGGCGGCGAGCTGGCCGGTCCGCCTCGGGCACTCGTGGGCGGCACTCGGCCGGCACACCACGCCCCTGCTGCGCGCGTGGCGGAACGCCCACCCGGCGGTCCCGCTGGAGCTGCTGCGGTTCGACGACCGCACCGCCGGGCTGGCCGACGGCCGGGTGGATGCCGCCGTGGTCCGCGACCCGGTCACACTCGCCGGGGTGCGTTGCGAGCACCTGCTCACCGAGGCGCGGCTGGCCGCGGTGCCGGCCGGTGGCGCCCTCGCCGAGCGGGCCAGCCTCACCCTGGCCGAGCTGGCCGCCCACCCGGTCGCGCTGAACACCGTGTCCGGCACCACCACCCTGCGGCTGTGGCCGGAGCACGGGCGGCCACCGTCCTCGGTCACCGTGGCCAACACCGACGACTGGCTGGCCGCGATCGCCGCCGGCCGGGCCGTCGGGGTGACCACCGTGGCCACCTCGGCCATGCACCCCCACCCGGCGGTGGCCTACCGGCCGCTGACCGACGCCCCCGAGGTGGCCGTGTACCTGGCCTGGCGGCAGCCGGCCAGCCACCCGGCGGTCCCCGACCTGCTCGACCTGGTCCGCACGCTGGCCACCGCGACCGACTGAGCGCCCCCTTACGGCACAGCTACCAGCGCTCTAGCCCGGTTGCGGGCCGAGCAGAGCCGGTCGGCCCCACTTTCGTGACCTGACCTCAGGCGCCTCGTTGGGCCACCTGGGCACGGCGGAGAAATGCGCCGGCGACCACCGACGCCGGACCATCCCGCGCACGGGGTTTCCCAGTCGGCGAAGTTCCCAGGGCCAGGAGGCACAGTGCGCGTGCTCGCGTCGTCGGTCAGCGTCGTGTTGGCCGTGTCCGGGCTGCTGGGCGGGGCGGCGGACGCCACCGGCCGCACCGCGCCGCCGGCGACGACCGGCGTGACGCTCGCCGCGCTGCCGGTGCCGCCGCCGGGGCCGCTGCCGCCGCTGGAGCACCCGGTCTGGATCTGCAAGCCCGGTATGCCCGGCAACGCCTGCGGCCAGGACGCCGACGGCAACCCCACCAACCGCGCACTGACCGGGCGGTACAACGACGGCTACTCGACGTCGCTGGACGCCACCGACGTCGCCCCGGGCGGCGGCACCTCGACCGAGCCGCTGCCGGCCCGCTCCGACCCGCCGGTGGACTGCTTCTACGTCTATCCGACCGTCGACGTGGTCAGCAACCCGCTGCTCCGGATCGGGTCCAACCCGCCGGCCCGCCTGGACAACGAGGTCGCGGTGTCGTTGACCCAGGTCGCCCGGTTCGCCGGGCACTGCAGGATGTTCGCCCCGCTGTACCGGCAGAGCACGCTGCTGGACGGGGTCACCGCCGTGCTCGTCCCACCGGACACGAAGACCCCCCAGGAGGACGTGCGCCAGGCGTTCCTGGAGTACTGGAACCACGACAACATCGACCGGTCCACCGGCAGGCGCCGCGGCCTCGTGCTGATCGGCCACTCCCAGGGCGTCGGCATGGTGGTCGGGCTGGTCAAGGAGTTCTTCGACGGCAAGCCGGCCGCGAAGCAGCTGGTCGGCCTGTACCTGCCCGGCGGGGACATCACGGTGCCGCTGGGCAAGACCGAGGGCGGCGGCGACGACCCGGTGTCGACGTTCCAGCACATCCCGGTGTGCACGAGGGACGGTGCCGACGAGCCGATCCCGACCGGCTGCGTCACCGGCTACGCATCCTTCCACCGCGACACCTCGGTCCCCCCGGACGGCGGCACCGGGAACGGCCCCGACCCGGAGCACCAGCGCATCTGCATCAACCCGGCCGCGATCCTCGCCGGCGACGCACCGGGGGCGAAGACGACTCTGCATCCCTACCTGCCGACCCGGCAGCTGCTGCGCGGCAACGCGCTGGCCCCCGACGGCGGGCTGACTCTGCTGTTCGGTACCTACCGCGCGCCGGACTACCCGACCGGCTTCTTCACCCCGCCCGACGAGGTCACCGGGCAGTGCTTCAGCGCGATCGGCCCACAGGGTCGGCAGACCTGGCTGCAGGTCGACGGCCTGGAGAAGACCACGCAGTCGATCCCGGGACTCGGCCTGCACGTGTTCGACATGAACGTGGCCGCCGGCGACCTGCTCGACCTGATGCGCGCCCAGTCCCAGCGGTGGGCGGCCGACCACTGACCTACTGGCGGGCCGGTGCGACGGCGTCGACAGGAGCGGGACCGCCGGAGCCGCCGGCGCGCAGCCGGGCGATGTCGTGGCGCAGCAGCAGGCCGATCGGGGTGCCGGCCAGCGCGAGGGCGGCCAGCAGCCAGAACGCCGGCCCGGGGCGGTGCACGAGCAGCCCGACGACCGACGCGACCACGAGGCCGCCGAGGTTGCCGGCCATCCAGACCAGCCCGGCGGCGGTGCCCTCGGCCTCCCCGGTACGGCGCTCGGTGAGCTCCAGGACCACGGGCAGCGCGGGGATCAGCAGGAACCCGATCAGGGCGAGCGAGACGGCGGCGGAGACCACCCCGGGCGCCACCGCGAGCCAGCCGATCGCCAGCGCGCTGAGCACCATGCCGCCGATCAGCATGGGCAGCTCCCTGCGCCACCGGACCACCAGGACGGGCAGCACCGCACAGCCGACCACGCCGACGATCACGTTGCCGAGCAGGATCAGGCTGGCCGTCGCGGCGGGCACCCCGGCCGGTTCGAGCAATGCCTGGGCGAACGTGGTCAGCGCGATGAACACCCCGAACGGCAGGAACACGCAGGCACAGAGCTTGCGGATGAACCCGTCGCGCCAGGCCAGCCGGAGCGCGCCGAGGCCGGCCGGGGGGCGGGCGTGGCGCTGCTGACCGGGCCGGCGCAGCGCGGCGAGCAGGACGGCGGCGGCGACCACCGCGAAGCCGGCGCCGATCCCGGTCAGCGTGGTGAGCTGGCCGGCGCCCGGCAGCAGCGCGCAGAGCACGAACGCGATCACCATGCCCGCGAACGTGGCCGCCGTGCCGACCGCGATCCCGGCCGGCCGGTCCTTCGCCACCAGGTAGTGGCCGGTCACGCCCGTGATGGCGTTGAGCACGAGCGGTTGGGCCACCGCCGCCACGATCTGGCCGGCCAGCAGCCAGCCGTAACCGTCGCCGACCAGTCGCAGGACGGCCCCGACCGCGGTCAGCACCGCCCCGGCGGCCAGCCCGGCGCGGAACCAGCGGTCCAGCACCAGCCCGGCCGGGATAGCCAGCACGACGTAGAGCAGCGGGAACACCTGGGCCAGCCAGCCGATCGCGGTCTCGGACACGCCGTAGTGCTCGGCCGCGACCGTGGTGACCCCGGCGAAGTTCAGCCAGAGGATCTGGGTCGCCGCGCCGACCATGGCGAACGCGGCGATCACCGACCAGCGGCTGGGCGGGGTCTGCGTCATGGCCGGGTCCTCCGGTCGTCGTGCCCCGCCCCTGGCTGCCGGGATGGAGTGGGAGGACCGTAGGCCGCCGGCCGGACCGGTGGGAAACAGCGGTTCCCCGGTGATCCACGCCTTTTGGTTGTGGACCCGGCGCGCGGTGTGGACCCGGCGCGTGGTGGGAGCACCGGGGCGCGCGGCTACTCGGCCTCGAAGGGGTGCTCGATCCGCGCGCGCAGCTCGGTCTCCCGGTCGCGGACCTCGGTGGCCACGGCCAGGAACCGCTCGACCAGCGGCGTGCGCTCCCCGCTCCGCCAGCCGATCGCCAGCGGGGAGCCCTCGACACCCTCGACCGGCACGTAGCGCAGCGCGGGATGGGGCAGGTAGCGGGCGGCGCCCGCGACGGTCACCGCGCACGCGGCGCCGGCCGCGATGATCTCCACCTCCTCGGTCTGCGATGCGGTGCGCAGGATCCGCCGGTCGGCGTCGCCGTCGCGGTAGTCGTCCAGCGCCCAGAACCGCTGCCACTCGGTGTCGTCGGAACGGCCGACGGCCAGGGTCTCCTTCGCCATCTCCTGTGCGGTCACCGTGGTGTGGCCCGCGAGGCGGTGGTTCTTCGGCAGCGCCGCGACCAGCGGCTCGGTGAACAGCACCTCGAACTCCAGGTCCGGCACGGCGACCGGCAGCCGGACGAACGCCACGTCCGACCAGCCCTCCGTGAGGCCGGCCGAGGTGTCGCCGAAGCGGTACTCCCGCATCTCCAGCTCGACCCTCGGGTTGCGCCGGGTGAACTCCTCGAACAGCGGCGCGGTGAGCTCGAGCGCCGCCCCGACGATGAAACCGACCTTGAGCGTGCCGACCTCGCCACGGCCGGTCCGGCGGGCGGCGTCGACCCCGGAGTCCAGCACCGCGAGCGCCTCCCGGGCGGCCCGCAGGAACACCTCACCGGCCGGGGTCAGCTCGACCGAGCGGGTCGTGCGGCGCAGCAGCGGCACGCCGATGGCGTCCTCGAGCTCCTTGGTCTGCTTGCTCAGCGCCTGCTGGGCGACGAACAGCCGGGCGGCGGCCCTGCTGAAGTGCAGCTCCTCGGCAACCGCAACGAAGTACCGCAGCCTGCGTGTCGACGCATCCACAACGGATGAGTGTAAATCCCTGCTCAAGCTGCTGTTTCCCAACCTGTGGACCGCGCCCCTACCGTCGCTGAGATGCGCACCGAACCCGCCGTCTGGCGGAACTGGAGTGGCCGGCTGCAGGCCAGTCCGGCCCGGGTCGTGGTCCCCAGCCACGCGGACGAGGTCGCCATGGCGGTCAAGGCGGCCGCCCGCGACGGGCTGCGGGTGAAGCCGGTCGGCGCCGGGCACTCGTTCAGCGAGATCGGGGTGCCCGACGGCGTTGCGCTGCGGCTGGACCGGATGAACCGGCTCGTCGCGCTCGATCGGGACAGCGGGCTGGTCACCGTGCAGGGCGGCATCACGCTGCACGAGCTCAACCCGCTGCTGGCCGCCGCCGGCCTGGCGCTGACCAACATGGGCGACATCGACCGGCAGACCATCGCGGGCGCCACGGCGACCGGCACGCACGGCACCGGGATCCGCTTCGGCGGCATCTCCACCCAGATCCGGGCCATGGAGCTGGTGCTCGCCGACGGCAGCCGGGTGCGCTGCGCGCCGGACGAGCGACCGGACCTGTTCGCGGCGGCCCGCGTCGGCCTCGGCGCGCTCGGTGTGGTGACCGAGGTGACGCTGCAGTGCGAGCCGCTGTACGTGCTGCGCTCGGTCGCCGAGCCGATGCCGCTCGAGCAGGCGCTGGACGAGCTGCACACCCGGGTCGACGGCAACGACCACTTCGAGTTCTTCTGGTTCCCGCACAGCACCACGGCGCTGACCACCACGAACACCCGGCTGCCCGGCGACACACCCCGCCAGCCGGTCGGCCGGCTGCGCGACCTGGTGGAGAACGAGCTGCTGACCAACCGGGTGCTGGAGCTGGCGATGCGGGTGGGCACCCGGGTGCCGGCCGCGATCCCGGCGATCACCAGGGCGATCACCGCGGGGGTGTCCGCGAGCGAGACCGTCGACCACTCCTACAAGGTGTTCGCCTCGCAGCGCGACACCCGGTTCAACGAGGGCGAGTTCGCCATCCCGCGCGCCGCCGTGGTCGACGTGCTGCGCGAGATCAAGCACTGGGTGGACACCCACGACGAGCGGATCTCGTTCCCGTTCGAGGTCCGGTTCGTCGCCGAGGACGACATCTGGCTGGCCCCGACCTACCGCAGGAACAGCGCCTACATCGCGTTCCACCAGTACCACCGGCTGCCCTACCAGCGGTTCTTCGACGCGATGGGCCAGATCCTGGCCGACGTCGGCGGGCGGCCGCACTGGGGCAAGATGCACACGCTGGACGCCGAGGCGCTGCGCCCGCGCTACCCCCGCTTCGACGACTTCGTGGCGCTGCGCGACAGGCTCGACCCGACCGGCGTGTTCACCAACGACTACCTGGACCGGGTGCTCGGCCCGCGCGCCTGACCGGACCTGGAGGAACCTCAGTGACAACCTCGGACGGTACGGGTCGGTTCCTGGTCGGCCGGGGCATCGCCGACATCACCGGGGAGGCCGCCGAGTGCGGTCTGCTCGGCTACGGCAAGCCCGAGCAGCAGAGCGCGGGCATCCACCTGCGGCTGCGGGCGCGGGCGTTCGTGGTGGTCGACGCCGACACCGGGCGCCGGGTCCTGATCGTGGTCAACGACCTGCCACTGATCTTCGACTCGATCCACCGCGAGGTGCTGCGCCGCGTCGGCCTGCGCCACGGCGACCGGTACACCGACCAGAACACGATGATCACCGCGACACACACCCACTGCGGCCCCGGCGGCTACGCCCACCACCGGCTGTACAACCTGACCACGCACGGGTTCCGGGACCGGACGTTCACCGCGATCGTCGAGGGCATGGTGGCGGCGATCGACGCCGCGCACGCCGACGTGGCACCGGCGACGCTGACGCTGGCCCGGGGCGAGCTGACGGATGCCAGCGCGAACCGGTCGCCGGTGGCCTTTGCCCGCAACCCCGAGGCCGACCGGGCGTTCTTCCCGGACGCGATCGACCCGCGGACCACGCTGGTGCGGGTCGACCGGGACGGCACCCCGGTCGCCGCGATCAACTGGTTCGCCACCCACGGCACCTCGATGACCAACCACAACCGGCTGATCAGCGGCGACAACAAGGGCTACGCGGCGTACCACTGGGAGCGGCTGGTCGAGGGCGCCGACTACCTGGCCGGCGACGTGGGGTTCGTCGCGGCGTTCGCGCAGACCAACTCCGGTGACATGTCGCCCAACCTGAACCACCGGCCGGGCAGCGGGCCGACCGAGGACGAGTTCGAGAACACCCGGATCATCGGGCTGCGCCAGTTCGAGGCGGCCGGCAAGCTCGCCGCCTCGGCCGGCACGCCGCTGCGCGCCGGGGTCGACCACCGGACCACGTACGTCCAGCTGGCCGGCTTCGACGTCGACCCCGAGTTCACCGGCGACGGCCGGCGACACCGCACCGGTGCCCCGAACGCCGGCGCCGCCGCGCTGGCCGGCACCCGGGAGGGCCCCGGGCTGAAGGGCTTCCGGATCGGGCCGGCCGGCAACCCGTTCTTCGACGGGCTGTCCCGGCACCTGCTGTACCGGCTCTCGCCCCGGCTGCGCGATGCGCACGCGCCGAAGGGACTGACCCCGCTCGGCGGGCTGGTCAACCGGTTGACCCCGGTCGCGCAGAGCGTGGTGCCGGTCCAGCTGCTCCGGCTCGGCCAGCTGTACCTGGTCGGGATCCCCGGGGAGGTCACCATCACCGCCGGGCTGCGGCTGCGGCGCGCGGTCGCCGAGGCCACCGGCGCCGACCTCGCCGACGTGCTCGTCGCCGGCTACAGCAACGCCTACCTGCACTACGTCACCACACCCGAGGAGTACGACGCCCAGTGCTACGAGGGCGGCAGCACGCTGTTCGGCCGGTGGCAGCTGCCCGCGCTCGTGCAGGTGGTGTCCGGGCTGGCCGGCGCGATGCAGCGCGGCGAGCCGGTGCCGCTGGGCACGCCGCCGCCGGACCTCTCCGGCTCGGTCCGCCCCAGCCGCCGCGTACCGCCGCCGGACCGCGCCGGCTCGCGCTCGTTCGGTGCGGCGCTGGCCTCGCCGGCGGTCAGCTGTCGGCCGGGTCAGCGCGCCACGGCCGTGTTCGTCGGCGCGCACCCGAACAACGACCTGCGCCGGGGGGACACGTTCCTGCGGGTGGAGCGGGCGGCCGGCGACGGGTGGGAGACCGTCGCCGACGACGGCGACTGGTCGACGCGGTTCCACTGGGCCCGGGCCGGCCGGGACGGCTCTCGAGTCACCGTGACCTGGGACGTTCCCCCGGACACCCCACCCGGCCGGTACCGACTGACCTACCACGGCGACGCCCGAACCGGCGCCGGCCCGGCGCTGACCCCGGTGACCGCGGTGTCCGAAGCGTTCGAGGTCGCCCCGCACTGACGCCCGCTCCGCCGCACACCCTCTCTGGTCGCCGCACACCCGCCGCAGTGGGTGCGCGGCGACGAGACAGGGTGTGCGGCACAGAG
This sequence comes from Pseudonocardia sp., assembly GCA_036272155.1. Taxonomy (GTDB): domain Bacteria; phylum Actinomycetota; class Actinomycetes; order Mycobacteriales; family Pseudonocardiaceae; genus Pseudonocardia. The sequence continues at coordinate 55,017 of DATAZG010000016.1, read as the reverse complement.
GTGACCCGTAGGTGCGCCGGGCACTGTCGGGGGTGGCTGGCAGGGTGTGCGGCGTGACCGGTTCGAACGCGAAGGACGACCTGCGGCACTACCTCCAGCAGGCCAGGGACGCCCTGCTGTGGAAGCTCGACGACCTCTCCGAGTACGACGCGCGCCGGCCGCTCACCCGGACGGGCACCAACCTGTTGGGGCTGGTCAAGCACGTCGCGAGCGTCGAGCTGGGGTACTTCGGTGAGACGTTCGGCCGCCCGTCCGGCGTTCCGCTGCCCTGGTTCGAGCCCGACGCCGAGCTGAACGCCGACATGTGGGCCACGCCCGACGAGTCCCGCGCCGAGATCATCGGCTTGTACCACCGGGCATGGGCGCACTCGGACGCCACGATCGACGCGCTCGCCCTGGACGCGATCGGGCACGTGCCGCACTGGCCGGCCGAGCGCAGCACGGTCACGCTGCACCGGATCCTGATCCACCTGACCGCCGAGACCCACCGGCACGCCGGGCACGCCGACATCGTGCGCGAGCTGATCGACGGCACCGTCGGCATGCGGGCGAAGCAGGGCAACATGGCGCCCGGCAGCTGGGCGTGGTGGTCCGCCTACCACGACCGGCTGGAGCACGCGGCCCAGGAGGCCACCGGAGACTGAGCCGGGGCCGCCGTCAGCCCAGGCCCCGGCTGTCCTGCTTGAGTGCGGTGTCGACGGTCAGCGCGGCGGCGGCCACGAGGCTGGCCAACGGGTCCGGCAGCTGTTGGTGCACCTGCACCACGTAGTTGTCGGCCGTGGTGAACATCGCGCGGGCGAGGCCCTCCCAGGTCTTGGTGATCCGGGCGATCTCGCGGCCGGTGTGGTCGTGCACCATGAAGTTCCAGGCGCGCCAGTTCTCCGCCTGGATGCCGCCGACCAGGTGCCCGTTGACCACGAACGAGAACCTGATCTTGCCGAACACGTTCTCCTGGATGATCTCGCCGACCAGCTGGCCGTTCGGGTACGCCACCTGGATGCGGGACTTGAAGACCTTGGCCGGCCTGGTCAGCCGCAGCACCACGTGGCCGTGCGCGTCGCGGACCTCCAGCTGGTGCGTCAGGTACTTGTCGTAGCTGGTCAGCAGCCGGACGGCCTTCTTGAGCTCGCTCTGCCCGACCTCGACGACGCTGCCCAGCCGGTTGCCGTGCTGGTCGAAGACCGAGTACTCGTTGGTCATCTCGATCAGCTTCGTCTTCTGGTTCACCACCAGGACGGGCTCGGTGAACAGGGTGCCCCCGCCGCCCTCGACGGGCGGCTGAGCGGCGGCCCGCTGCACCTGCTCGCGGATCTGCTCGGGGTTCTTCTCCGGGCCGATCTCGAGCTCCAGCATGCCGACGTCGGTCCTCGGCGGCTGCGTGTGCTCGGTCCAGCCCTGGCCGTCCCACCAGCGCAGAGTGGGCGAACCGGGCTGCTCCGGGTACCAGCCCGGCGGGTGGTTCATGCCGGCAGCGTAATCAGCGCCCCACGTCGCACCAACCGGATAAACCCCTGTTCAGGGCCCCGGCGGTGTCGGATCGGCCGGCCCGGCACGAGCTGTTGCCGGGCGGGCCCGAGATCGCCGGACGGGGTAGCTTCAGACCCGACCGATACCACGGATCATGAACAGACCCGATCACGCCTCGGCGGAGGGGTCGGAAGGACCGGCATGGACATCGCGGGTGCGTCTGCCATCGTCACCGGAGGGGCCTCCGGCCTCGGTGAAGCGACGGCGCGGCGGTTGGCTGGCAAGGGCGCGAAGGTCGTCGTGCTCGACCTCAACGAGGAGGCGGGCAAGACCGTCGCCCAGGAGATCGGCGGCGTGTTCGCCAAGGCCGACGTCGCCGACGAGGCGGAGGTGCTGGCGGCGGTCGAGGCCGCGTCCGAGCTGGGGCCGCTGCGGGTCCTGGTCAACAGCGCCGGTCTCGGCCGGGCCGCCCGGATCATCGGCCGCGACCTGAGCCCTATCCCGCTCGAGCAGTTCGAGTTCGTGATCAGGGTGAACCTGGTCGGCACCTACAACTGCGCCCGGCTCGCCGCCTCCGCGATCGCCAAGACCGACCCGCTGGCGGACGGCACCTCGCGCGGCGCGATCCTGAACACCGCGTCCGCCGCCGCGTTCGACGGCCAGATCGGCCAGACGCCGTACTCCGCCTCCAAGGGCGGCGTCGTCGGCCTGACCCTGCCCATGGCCCGTGACCTGGCCCGTCACGGCATCCGGGTCAACACGATCGCACCCGGCCTGATCGACACCCCGATCTACGGCACCGGCGAGAAGGCGGAGGCGTTCAAGGCGCAGCTCGGCCAGAGCGTCGTCTACCCGAACCGGCTCGGCTACGCCGACGAGTTCGCCTCGATGGCGCTCGAGGTCATCACCAACGACTACATGAACGGCGAGACGATCCGCCTCGACGGCGCCATCCGCATGCCCCCGAAGTAGGCGAGCGCCCGGACCGACGCTCGGGTCGGCGCTGGCGTCCGACCCGGCGCTGGCGTCCGACCCGGCGCTGGCGTCCGACCCGGCGCTGGCGTCCGAGCGCGGCCTCCCGCCGTCCTGATCGCTCGCTCCGTCCCACTTGTCGTGGGAAATAGGCACGACAAGTGGCACCTGTCGCGTCAAATAGCCACGACAAGTCGGACGGTACGAGCCCTGCCGGCGGCGGGTCGGCGGGGACCGGGACGGCGATCGGGACGGCGGCCGCGGGGCGTCGGTGATTGGGGCGGCGGCTGTGCGCGGGGGCGGTTACGGGAGTTTGGCCGTGGTCAGGTGTTCGCTGAGGGTCCAGAGGTGGGTGGCGGCCTCGGGGTCGGCGGCGTGCGGGGCCACGCCGGTGGGCGCGGGCACCCCGGACGAGCCGTGCCGCTGGGGGTCGAGCGTGTCCGGGTTCGGCTCGGCGAGCACGGCGATGTTGTTGTCCAGGCAGTACACGCCGCCGAGGCCGGCCAGCTGGGGGCTCACCGCGCACCACACGCTGGTCGAGGCGCCCTGCTGGACGGTCTTCTTGCCGGCGTAGGGGTCGATCACCGCGTTGCCATCGGCGTCGATGAGGCCCATCGCGCGCAGCGCGTCCTGGCTGGCGTACGTGCTGAGGTTGGTGCCGATGATGGCGCCGGGGTGCAGGGAGAAGCCCCGGATCCCGTGCTCGGCGCCGAGCCGGTCCAGCTCGCGGGCGAAGAGGATGTTGGCCGTCTTCGACTGGCCGTAGCCGAGCATCGGGTGGTACTCGCGGCGCTCGAACTGGGGGTCGTCGAAGAACACCGGGGAGAGCCGGTGCGCGGCGGCCGACACGGCGACCACCCGGGCACCCCCGGCGGCGCGCAGCGCGGGCCAGAGCCGGACCGCGAGCTGGAAGTGGCCGAGATGGTTGGTGGCGAAGTGCGACTCGCAGCCTCGCGCGTCGCGGGCGAGCGGCACGGCCATGATGCCGGCACTGTTGACCACGATGTGCAGCGGCCGGCCGGAGTCGAGGAACCGTTCGGCGAAGGCGTCAACCGAGGCGGGGTCGGCCAGGTCCAGCCGCTCGATCTCGGCGCCCGGTACCCCGGCCAACGCCTCGGCGGCGCGCTCCGGGTAGCGGACCGGCACGACGACCTGGGCGCCGGCCGCCCGGAGCACGCGCGTGGTCTCCAGCCCGATGCCGGAGTGCCCGCCGGTGACGATGGCGACCTTGCCGGTCAGGTCGATGCCCTCGATGACGTCCGCCGCGGTGGCCGCGGCGTCGAACGGGGTGTCGGTGATGGGTCGCTGTGCGGTGGTCACGAAGACTCCTTGGCGGCAGAGAACGGCAGAGAGCGGCAGAGAACGGCAGAGGCAGAGAAGCGGAGCGGCGGCTACACCACGCCGTGGGCGAGCAGGCTGGCGCCGCAGTCGGTGACGGTCTCGGCGGCGGGGCGCGGCCGCCAGCCCAGCGACTCCAGCGCCAGCGCCGAGCTGTGCAGGTGCCGGCGCCCCAGGTACGGCGCCAGCGCGCGGACCCCGGGGTCGAAGCGCGCCAGCACCCGGACCGCGAAGTCGGGCAGGGTCCGGGTGGGCACCTTGGCCGCGGCCGCGCCCAGCCCGGCGCGCAGCTCGCCGGCGATCTCGGACATCCAGCGGAACTCCCCGGCCCCGATGTAGCGCCGGCCGGCCGCGTCCGGTGCGACCATGGCCCGCACGTGCAGGTCGGCGAGATCTCGTACGTCGACCACCTCGAAGCCGATCCGGGGTGTGCCGGGCATGCCGCGCAGCAGGCGTTCGATCACCTGCACGGAGCCCCGGTTGGCGGGGTCGAGCAGTGGCCCGAACACCGCGCCGGGCAGCACCGTGGCGAGCGTGGTGGCGCCGCCCCGCTCCCGGATGAAGTCCCACGCGGCCTGCTCGGCGACCGCCTTCGACTTGCGGTACGCGGTGAGCGTGGGGTCGTCGGTGTCGGTCCAGCGGGTCTCGTCGCTGACGCTGTCCGGGCTGGCCAGCGGCGGGGTGGCGGCGGCGCAGGCGGACGTCAGCACGACCCGCTTGACCGATGCGTCCACGGCGGCACGCAGCACACGCAGCGCGCCGTCCCGAGCCGGCCCGATCAGCGCGTCCGGGTCCTTCGGTGCGTCCCCGCCGAGCGGCGAGGCCACGTGCAGCACGTAGTCCCGGCCGGCGGCCGCCGCCGCCCAGCCCGCGTCGGAGGTGAGGTCCGCGACGGCGAAGTCGATGCGGTCGCCCGGCTGCCCCGCCGCCGTCACCGCGGCGCGCACGGCGGCCTCGCGGGAGGAGTCCCGGACCGTGGTGCGCACGTCATAGCCCTGGCGCAGCAGCTCGGCGATGCAGTGACCGGCGACAAATCCCGTGCCGCCGGTCACCAGAACGGTATCGGCCATGACGCCACCCTGTCCCGCTGCGATGGATGTGATGTACTGGACCGGAGAGGTTCTCCGGAACGCCGCCGACTGTAGCGGAGAACCTCTCCGTTTCGCCAGTCGGAGTCGAATCGGAGTGCGGGAGGGACGATGGCGCAGCGGCGCGAACCGGTGCGCGCGGACGCGCGGCAGAACCGGGCCCACCTCATCGAGGTCGCCCGGCAGGCCCTCACCGCCTCCAGCGGCGTCTCGCTCAACGCCATCGCCAAGCTGGCCGGCGTAGGCCCCGGCACCCTGTACCGGCACTTCCCGAACCGCGAGGCGCTGGTCGTCGCGGTGTACCGGAACGAGGTGGAACGGCTCGCGGCCGCCGCCCCCGAGCTGCTGGCCCAGCATCCCCCGCTGACCGCGCTGCGGCTGTGGTTCGACCAGTTGGCGTACTACGGGCGGCTCAAGTACGGCAACTCGGACGTGCTGCACGCCCTCACCGACGAAGGCCTGACCAACGAGATCTACCGGCTGGTCATCGGCGCGCTCACCGAGCTGCTGCGCGCCTGCGAGCGCGACGGGAGCATCCGGCCGGGCGTCGACCCCGACGGGGTGCTGCTGATGCTCGGCTTCCTCTGGCGGATCCACCCCGACGAACACGCCGAGGCACGCGCCACGCAGCTGCTCGAGCTGGTCGTCGACGGCCTGCGCGCCGGTGCCCCCGGTCAGGCCGGTCCGGTCCCCGGCTCAGCCGGTCCGGTCCCCGGCTCAGCCGGTCCGGTAGGTGCGGATCTGGGCGCCGACGACGTTGCCGGCCCGGCGGGCCGCGTCGACCGAGGCGGCCCGGTCCTGCCGCTCCAGGTCGACACCGCTGGCCACCAGAAGGACCAGTAGGCCACGCCGCTCCAGCGTCTCGTTCCACCCCGACGGCAGCGCCGGCCCGAGGTTGCCGTCGTACCGGGTGCCGCCGGGCTCGGCGACGTGCAGCCGGTGCCCCTCCGCGTCCAGCTCGGCGGACCAGCCCGGCAGCACCGGCAGGTCGAGCAGCGTCGCCCGGTCGAACGCGACGAGCAGCTCGAACCCGTGGCCGAGCAGCGTCGAGGTGATCACATCGACCGGCTCGGCCCCCGGGTGCTGGTCGCCCGTGTGCAGAGTCAGCGACGGCACGCAGGTCAGCGCCGCGATCAAACCGCCGCCGGTACCCGCGACGTCGGTGACCATGCCCGGGGAGGCCCAGATCATCAGGCCCTCCAGGTTCGGCACCGGCGGCGGGCCTTCGCTGCTCGTCACCGCCCACCACCTCCTCACGCCGGCCGGGCGCCCCGTGGCCGTGTCCCGCCGGTCGGCTGTCGGCCTGGTTGCGGGACACCGTACGGACTCGAAAGTGGATCTACCAGCGCTGAAGGTGGCCGGAGCGGGATATCTCAGGTTCGGAGCGCCGAATCCCGCCGATCGGGGGGTCCCCCAGTCAGTTGGCGCTCCTCCCGCCCCGCCGGCCGGCGGGCCGGGAGGATGGAGGCGTGAGCCAGCGACTGGGTTCCGTCACCCGGCGGCTGCTGCGCGCCCCGGCGCGGCTGTACGACTGGCACGCCGGGTGGCTGCTCGGGCCCCGGTTCGTCCGGCTGACCCACGTCGGCCGCCGCTCCGGGCGACAGCACAGGACGATCCTGGAGCCGATCGGCAACGACCGGGCGACCGGCGAGCTCACCGTGCTCGTCGGCCAGGGCCCGACCGCGGACTGGTACCGCAACATCCAGCGCGCCCCCGCGGTCGAGCTGGCCACCATGCGGCGCCGGTTCCGGCCGGTGCACCGGGTGCTCAGTGAGGACGAGGCGGTCGCCGCGCTGGCCGAGTTCGAACGCCGCCACCGCTGGGCAGCCTGGCCCATCCGTCGCGCCCTCGGCTGGCTCGCCGGCTGGCGCTACGACGGCGACCCCGAGGCCCGCCGCCGCCTCGCCCGCCAACTCCCGGTGGTCGCCTTCCGCCCGTCGGCTACCGGGGAGTGAGGGCTTCGAGCACCGCGAGGGGGTTCATGTAGTCGCGCCAGTGCGTCACAGCGCGGTCGACGATCGTGACCACGGAGATGAAGTTGTTGTTGTAGGCGGCCTGCGTGGCGACCGCCTTGCCGCGCGTGGCGTACTCCAGGACCGCCACCGACGCCTCGCGGTCGTGGTAGGTCACCACGTCGCCGCAGTGGTCCAGGCAGAAGTTGTCCCCGTAGCCCCGGTACAGCTCGACCAGCGCCGCGCGCCCCTCGATCCGCGCCGGGTAGCCGGGGATCGTCACGACGTACTCGACCACGACGTCCTCGGCCATGAGGTCGAAGAAGTGCGTGCCGTCGACCAGACCGTCCAGCCCGCACTCGATGGCCCGGAAGAACGGGTCCAACGCCGCGAAGTCCTCGATGTTCGCCACTGTCATGGTGCTTCTCCCTCAGCTGTGCGCGGCGCGGTCCTCGCGGGTGCGGAAGACCGGCCAGCCGACCTCGGTGCGGAACTTGCTGTCGTCGGGGGTGTCCCAGCTGGAGCGCAGGTACGACTCGCGCACCGGGCCCTCGATGCCGATGGCGCGGTCCATGACATGGCTGCCCAGTCCGCCGTAGGTCCGGTCCAGCTCGGTGTAGGGGCCCTCGTGCACGGCGATCGCCAGCTCGACGCCGGGCAGCGTCAGGTTGCCGGCCGCCGCGTCGCCGACCGGTACGAAGAACGTGACGCCCCCGATCTCGTGCTCGAACAGGCCGTGCTCGTACAGCCCGCCGGGCGGCCCGCCGGGGGCCACGCCGCGCTCGCGCAGTGCGGTGCCCAGCTCGTCGAGCGCGACCGTGCACCACTCGCTCAGCTCGGCCAGCCCGACCCGGTCGGACACCGCCAGCACCGGCGTCGGCGGCACCGACCGGTACTCGACGGCCGGGGCGGCGTTGGACAGCAGCGCGCGCAGCGCCCCGACCGCCTCCCGGGTGCGGCGCAGCTGGGCCTCCATGCGGGCCAGGTGCTCCTCGACGAGTGCGTTGCGGGTGGCCAGGTCGGGCGCGTCGAGCACGGCGCGGAGATGGTCGACGGGCATGTCGAGCTCGCGGAACCGCCGGATCACCTGAGCCGTGCCAACCTGCGCGGTCGAGTAGTAGCGGTAGCCGCTGGCCGCGTCCACCGCCGCCGGCTCGAGCAGCCCGACCCGGTGGTAGTGCCGCAGTGTCTTCACGCTCAGGTGCGTGACCTTGGCGAAGTCGCCGATCGTCAGGTTCGCCCCCATGGCAGCGGAGTATGCAAGCTCCCCCCGGGGGAGACTCAAGTCCACTGGGTGGACCGAGCGTCGTGCAGCCCTGCCGGCCGGAGGCGCAGGCGAGCGACCGTGCCGAGGGTCGAACACGTCTGACCGGCCCTGACCCCGTCTTGTCGGGGCGGCGTGGCACGCTCGGCCGGGGAGGGACGATGGCAGCGGCGTGCAACAGGGTGACCCCGACGGGCGACATCGAGTCGTTCCCGCTGCGCGGCGCATTCACCGGCAACCGGGGCATCCTGCACTCGGGCCGGAGCATCGTGCGGTTCCACGGCCACAACTGCTGGATCACCTGCGGCCTGACGTTCAACGGCCGCTGGAACGAGCAGTGGCGGCCGCGCCGGTTCACCTGGCTGTACTTCTACGACGAGGCGCTGTCCTTCGCCGCCGGGCACCGGCCGTGCGCCGAATGCCGGTGGCGCGACTACTCGACCTACCGCCGCGCCTGGGGCGACTCGATCGGCGGCGGCGAGCTCCCCCCCGCCGGCGAGATGAACCGCCGGTTGCACGCCGAGCGGCTGCATCGGGGCACCCACCGGCGCCGGACGCACGAGCTGGACTGGTCGGGCCTGCCGGACGGCACGTACGTGCTCCTCGAGCGGGAGCCGCACGTCGTCGTGGCCGGCCACCTCCTGCACTGGACCCGGGAGGGCTACCGGGCACGCCGGCCGAGGCCCTCCCGTGGCACGGCGACCGTCCTCACTCCGCCCAGCACGGTCGGCGTGCTCGCGGCGGGCTACCCGGTACAGATCGACGGCTCCGCCACGGCGTGACACCCGGGACCGGCCCTCGGCAGCCGCGCTCCGGAGTCAGGCCAGGCCGGGCCCGGGGCTGATGGTCACGTCCCGGGCGGTCAGCTCGCTGCCGCACTGCTCACAGACGTGCGCGAGGTGCGCGTGGCCGCCACAGTCCCGGTGCCGGTAGACCTGGAACGGCCCGTCGGGCGCCAGGTACCTGTCGCCCCACGTGCGCAGGGCGACCAGGACCGGGTAGAGGTCGCGGCCCTTCTCGGTCAGCCGGTACTCGGAGCGGGTGCGCTGCTCGCCCCGGTAGGCGTGCCGCTCCAGTACACCGGCCTCGACCAGGCGGTTGAGCCGATCGGTGAGCAGGGACCGGGAGATGCCCAGGCTCGACTGGAACTGCTCGAAGCGGCGCACCCCGGTGAACGCCTGGCGCAGCACGATCAAGGTCCACCGGTCGCCGAGCAGCGCGACCGGGCGCGCGATCGAGCACTGCTCATGCTCGAGGTCACGGTAGGCCACACCCGAGGTTATCACTTGCGTTCACTAGCAGAACCTAGATGATCGATTCCAAGGCCTGGTGGTCGTAGGCCGGCGGTGAGCTTCCGGAACGCACGCTCCCTGGGGCCGTCCTGGTGCCACGCCGAGGGCCGGGCACGCAGCTGGCGCTCGCGTTGAGCGAAACACCCGTCGAGGACCACCCGCGCCACCACCTCGACCTCTACGCAACCGATCCCGCCCGGGAGATCGAGCGACTGGTCGGGCTCGGCGCACGGCGGGTCGAGGACTGGGACGGCTACCGCGGGGACTCCGACTTCACCGTGCTCGAGGACACCGAGCGCAACCGCTTCTGTGTGATCGACAAAAGCGGCGTGCTGCCCACCGGCCCGTCCGACACTCACGCTGAGTAGGCACAGGCTGCCGAATCACCCAAAAGGTGACACCTGCAACCCGATTGCCAGATGACGAAACGGTCGGGCGTCCTCCGGCGATCCTGTAGATGTGGCCGTACGTGGCAGCCGCCGGATCCACTCGCCGGATCGGCAACCAGGTGCGACGAAGGGCGGCAGCGGGTCGGGACAGCGTTCTCCGACAGGCTGCCGGCGATGCGAGGCAGGAACGGCAAGAAGGGGATCGCGGCTGATGTGCGCAATAGAATGAACGCGGCATGCGGCCGAATTGATCAACGGCGGAACGCAAAATCATACCGCACCACGAAGCGGCACTATTCGGCACCGGCAACCCCGGCGCACAATCAGCGGCCGATCTTGACCGGCAAGCCATCTACCAGCCTCGATGCCGCCCCCGAGCGAAGATCGACCCCACGGTAGCCGGCCGCCCGATTCACCGACCGGAAAATACGTTCCCCGGCATTGGGCACCACTCGAGAAATCCCCACTCGGCAATGCTGAGAGACTCTCAAGAAATAGACTATTAAAATTCCCACACGCCCAGGGGGCAGCTCTAGCTTGGTAGCCGAGCACCCCTATCGGCCAGTTCTGGAGGAGTCACACAATGGCTGAATTCATCAACCCTGGCCGATTGGCGGGGGAGCTCTCCGACGGGATCACCCGCTCGGTCGAGCACGCGGTGAACCATGCCCTCGACGAGCTGCCGGGCCGCGAGTACGCCGGCCCGATCTGGACGCACGAGGTCGGCTGGGTGGTCCCCGACGGTTGGGCGACGCCGCACGGCTTCATCGAGCCCGAGGGCTGGTACGAGCCGACCCGGTGGAACCACCACGACTACCGCGACTGGTGCGACCGGCACTACTCGCACGACCACGACTGGCGCGGCTGGGAGAACTGGCGCGACGGCGAGCGCTACGGCCACCCGCGGTTCCACGACAACGACCGCCACGACTGGCGCGACAACGACCACCGCGACCACGAACACGACCGGCGTGACCACGACCGCCACGACAACGACCGGCACGACCACGACCGGGACCACCGCGATCACGATCGCGACCGGGACCACGACCGCGACCACCGGGACCACGACCGCGGCGACGACCACGACCGGGGACACGACCGCGACTGGCGCGAGCACGACCGGCACGACTCGAACGAGCACTTCCGCGAGGGCCGCCACGACGAGCACCGGGCGGACCAGCACTTCCGCGAGGGCCGCCACGACGAGCACGACGCCCGCGAGCACTTCCGGGACGCCCGGCACGAGGAGCGCGAAGGCCGCGACGACCTCCACGACGGAATCCGCGAGGAGCACGAGGCCCGCCGCGACTACCGCGAGGGCCGCGAGGAGCAGCGCCACGCCGACCAGGACCTGCACCAGGCCCGGCACGAGGTGCGCGAGGCCCGCGAGGAGTTCCGCAACGCCGACAACGGCCACGAGCGGCAGGAGGCACGCGAGCACCTGCGCGACGCGCAGCACGACGTGCACGACGCCCACCGCGAGCAGGAGCACGCCCACGAGAAGCTGCGTGAGGCGCACCATGAGCACAACGAGGCCGAGCGCGACTTCCGCGACGCGCGCCACGAGTTCCACGAGGCCCGCGACGACTACCGCGACGGCTGGCGCGACGAGCACCGGGCGCACGACGAGTTCCGCGAGGGCTGGCGGGACGAGCGCGACGCCGACCACCAGTTCCGCGAGGGCTGGAACGACCGGGACCACGACGGGCGCGACGGCCGCGACGGGCGCGACGGCGACCACCGCGACGGGCGTGACGGCCGCGACGGGCGCGACGGCGACCACCGCGACGGGCGTGACGGCCGCGACGGGCGCGACGGCGACCACCGCGACGGCGACGGGCGCGACGGGCGCGACGGCGACCACAACCAGCGCGCCGGCTACGACCAGCGGGGCGACCACCGGGGCGACCAGCGCGACGGAGACCACCGTGGTGACCAGCGGGGCAACGACCGCGGCCACGACCAGCGGGGCGGTCAGCACGATGGCCAGCGGGACGGCGGGCACGACCAGCGCGGCGGTTTCGAGCAGCGCGGGTACGACCAGCACACCGACCAGCGCGACGGCAGCCACGACGTGCGCTACGACGAGCGCGGCGGGCACGACGCGTACCGCGCGGTGGCCCACGACGCCGGCCGGGGCATCGACGCCGGGCGCGGCACCGGGATCCAGCGGGGTCACACCGGTGACCAGCACTCCCAGTCGAACGACATCCGGCTGACCAGCGCGACCAGCCCGGCGCAGCCGAACTTCACGCCGCAGTCCGCGTCGCCCGTGAGCAGCGCGAGCTCGGCCGACTCGGGCGCCAACGCCGGCCCGAGCGTGCAGGCGGCGGCGTCGGCGAGCGCGGCGGCCTCCACGGTCGCGCCGGTGAACGCCACCCCGTTCAACCCGCACTCCTCGGCGCGCGCCGACACCCAGTCGCTCACCCACAGCGTGGAGCACGCGGCCAACCCGGACATCAGCCAGCGCACGTCCGACCAGCAGTCGGGCCTGCACCGCTCGTCCGGGGACAGCTCGGACTCCAGCGACCGCTCGGGCTCGAGCGACCGCTCGGACTCCGACTCGCACCAGTCGGGCAACGTCTTCACCCGCCTGTTCAACCGCGACGACAGCAGCGACCAGCAGGGCAGCCACTCCGGCAGCTCCAGCAGCTCGGACAGCTCCGGCAGCGGCCGGGGCGACGGCTTCGGCAACGGGTCGGACGGTCGGACCGGAACCAACGGCAACAGCTCCAACGGTGGCGGCCAGCAGGACGGCACCCGGGGCGACCACGGCAACGGCAGCACGCCGGGCCTCGGCGACGGCCGGACCGACACCGGCCAGGGCACCGGCGCGAACCACGGCCCGTTCGGCTCCGGCAGTGACCAGAGCCCGACCGGCCAGAACCCCACCGGACAGAACCCCGGTGACCAGAGCCCGACCGGCCAGCAGCCGACCGGTCAGAACCCCACCGGCCAGCCCGACGGCGGACCGACCGGGACCACACCGCAGCACGGCAGCGTGAACCAGCCGCCCGCCCACACCCAGCCGGGTACCGGCGGCACCGAGCCGGGCAGCAACGGCACGGCCACCACGCCGAACCCGAGCAACGGTGCCCCGACGCAGCACGCGCCGGACACCACGCAGAACCCGGGCCAGGGCGCCACCCCGCCGGCGGCCACTCCGCCGGCGGCCACTCCGCCGGCGGCCACGCACCAGCCCACGACGCACCAGCCGACCACCCAGCCGACGACGCACACCACCGCGCCGCACGCGGACCTGGGCACCGGCAGCACCGGGAGCACGGGTGGTGCCGGCACCGCGCCGGCCGCGCACCCGGCTCCGCAGGCCGACCTCGGCGGCAGCACGTCCGGCGCGCCGAGCCACGCCTCGGTCCCGCCGGCCGCGCACACCGCGCCGGCGCCGACCACGCACACCACGCCGACCACGCACACCCCGTCCAGCCTGAGCGGGGAGAGCACGACGCCGACCACGCACACGGCGGCGCCGAGCGCTCTGCACACCCCCGCGCCGGACGCGGGCCACGCGGCGGCGACCCCCGGCCTCTCCGAGGGTCTCACCACGCAGCCGGCGGCCGACGTGCCGGCGACGCACGACACCACGCACACCGACACGCACCACGCCGCGCTGCCGCACTGAGCGCGACCAGACCCGCGGAGAAAGGGGGGACGCGGAGGTGTCCGTCACGATGCAGCCGACCGAGCCGGTGACCAGCGGCGATCTCATCGCGCTACTGGAGCAGGCCCATCGGCTGGCCGGCTCGGCACGCCGGCCCGACCTGGTCGACCGGCTGGCCAGGGTACGTACCCGGCTGGCCAGCCGTGAGATGCGGATTGTGCTCGTCAGCGCGCCGGGGCAGGGCGCGACCGCGTTGGCCCGGGCACTGGAACAGGCCGGACCCGACCGGCCGGTGGGGGCGTCCTTCGCGGACGCCCCCGCCGGGCGGCGGCCGGACCTGATCCCGGTGCCGGATACGGCGGCGGCGGACGCGGTGCTGTTCGTCTCCGACGCAGGCGTGGAGTACAGCCCGCCGGAGCTGGACGCGCTGGCCAGGATCCGGACGCAGGGCATGCCGGTGGCCGGTGTGATCACCAAGATCGACCTGCACGCGGCGTGGTCCGACGTCCAGCAGGCCGATCGGCGCCGGCTGCGGGATGCCAACCTGGACACCCCGCCGATCCCACTGCTGCCGGTGTCCGCGCTGCTCAGCGAGCAGGGCCGGCAGCGGGGGGACAACTCGCTGACGGTCGCGTCCGGCATGCCACAGCTGCTGGAGTTCCTGCGGGACCGGATGCCGACGCGGGTGGACCACGGCCTGCGGGACCTGGTGTTCGGCGAGGTGCGGGCCGTGGCCGACCAGCTGGGCTCGCGCTGGAAGGCCGAGCTGGACCAGCTCGGCGGCCCGGCTGTCGACCCGGTGGAACGGCAGCGGCGGGCGCTGGCCGAGCTGGAACGGCGCCAGCAGCTGTCGGTGAACTGGCAGCTCGCCCTCGCCGATGGGGCCACCGAGCTGATGGCTCAGGTCGAGCACGACCTGCGCGACCGGTTGCGCACGGTCGTCAAGGCCGCCGAGAAGGACATCACCAAGAACGACCCGATCCCCAGGTGGGAGGAGTTCAACAGCTGGCTGCGCAGCCAGGTCGAGGAGCACGTGCAGGCCAACTTCCAGCTCACCAGGGAGCGGGCCCGGCAGCTCGCCGAGCGCGTCGGCGGACAGCTGGCCGGCAACCCGGACGGCCGGCCGGGCAACATCCCCATGCCCCACCTGCGGGTAAACAACCCCGACGAGGCCATGACCAAGCTCGAGCCGATGGAGCTGCCGGAGAGCGCGAACGGCGGCATCCTGGCGCGGGTGGTCAACAGCCTGCGCGGCTCCTACGGCGGTGTCCTGATGGTCGGCGTGCTGACCAGCCTCGCCGGCCTGGTGCTGATCAACCCGTGGTCGATCGGGGCCGGCGTGCTGCTCGGTGTGTTCACCTTCTGGGAGGACCGCAAGAACGGCAAGGAGCGCACCAAGGCCGAGTCGAAGATGGCCGTGTCCAAGCTGATGGACGAGGTGATCTTCCGGGCCGGCGACGACTCGCGGACCCAGCTGCGCCGCGTGCACCGCACCCTGCGCGACCACTTCACCGTGATCAACGACCAGCGGTTGCGGTCCGCGTCGGACGCCGTGCGCAGTGCCTCGGAGCCCAGCCAGGCCAAGGGCCAGGACGCGCGCGTGACCGAGCTGCAGGCCAACCTGGCCGAGGTCGGCCAGCTGCGCGGCCGGGTGGCGGTCCCCACCGGCTGAGCTCGCACACCGGCCGAGCCCACGGGCCGGCCGAACTCACACCCTCTCGCCTGAGCTCGCGCGCCCCTCGCGTGAGCTCAGGCGAGGCGTTTGTAGAAGAAGCTGCAGTCGCGCGGGGTGCCGCCCGGATCGGTCGCGTAGCCGGGCACGATGCCGTAGCGGGTCCAGCCGGTGACCCGGTAGAGCCGCTCGGCGGGGCTGTCCGTCTCGGTGTCCAGCAGCAACAGGGTGGCCCCGGTACGCGCGGCGGCCGCCTCGGCGGTGGCCAGCAGGTCCCGGCCGAGGCCGTGGCCGCGCGCGTCCGGGTGCACCATGAGCTTGCTGACCTCGGCGCGGTGCCGGCCGTTCGGCTTGGCCTCGCACGTCAGGCTGACGGTGCCGACGATCTCCTCGGCGGCGCGGGCCACCCAGACGACCCGGGAGCCCTCGCCGACGGCCGGTTGGTGGGCCAGCCACCAGGCCGCGGCGGCCGGCTCGTCGAGGGTGGCCAGGAAGCCGAGCGACGCCCCGTCGGCCACGGAGTCGACCAGCAGCCGGGCCAGGCCGGGCACGCTGGCGGGCAGGTCGGCGGCGGTCAACCGGGCGATCACGGCAGCACCACCAGCAGGCAGTAGCGCACGGGCTCGGCACCGGCGCACCGGAACCGGGACCGGTCCCAGACGCGGAACCGCAGGCAGTCCCCGGGCCGCAGCCGGTGCACCCGGGCGCCCTCGGTGACCTCCAGCTCGCCGCTGAACATCCAGAGGTGCTGCTCGAGGCCGGGCACCGGCGGCAGGTCGTAGTTGATGTCCGCGCCCGGTTCGAGCACACCCTCGACGAGCTCGCCGCGCAGCCCGGGGTGGGGCGGGGACACCGACCGGCGGGTGAACCCGGAGCCGGCGTCGCGCCAGATCGGCTGGTCGGCGGCCCGCACCAGGTCCGGCGGCGCCTGCTCCACCTCGGCGAGCAGCCGGGACATGGTGCATCCGTACGCCGTGCACAGCCGGTTCAGCAGGTTCGCCGTCGGGCTGATCTCGCGGCGCTCCAGCCGGGACAGCGTCGAGCGGCTGACCTCGGTGCGCCGCGCCAGCTCGTCCAGCGACCAGCCGCGCTCGGCCCGCAGCTCGGCCAGGCGCCCGGCCAGCCGAGTCCCGACCTCGTCGGCCGGCGCCTCGTCCACTGTTCTCACATACGGGAGCATATCCCAGATATGGGAGCAGTCCATGGCGGTCAGCGCAGGTGGCGCACCTCGAAGCGGTCCGGCGGCTCGGCGATGGAGTCCTGCGCGGCGACCAGCTGGATCTCCCGCGTGCCGGCGGCGATCGTGGCCTCCAGCACCGCGAACACCGTCGACGCGGTCCTCAGCAGCGCCGTTGCCGGCGAGCCGGTGGAGCGCAGGTGGGCGAGGTAGAGCGCCGAGGTGACGTCACCGCAGCCGTTGGGTGTGATCGGCAGCAGCGGGGTCGTCACGGCCCAGGCGCCGGCGTCGGAGACGGCCACCAGGTCGAGCGAGCCGGCCGGCACGTCGTCGTGCAGCACGCTGGTGACCAGCACGTCCCGTGGTCCCCCGGCGCGGACCGCGTCGACGGCGTCGAGCACCTCGGCGATCGTCGTGGTCGAGGCGCCGGCCAGGTAGTCCAGCTCGAAGTGGTTCGGGGTGATGATGTCGGCGGCCGGCACCACCGTGTCGCGCATGAACTCCGGGATGCCCGGCCGGACGAACATGCCCCGCCCGACGTCCCCGAGCACCGGGTCGCAGCAGTACACCGCGCCCGGGTTGGCCGCCTTGACCTTGCCCACCGCATCGAGGATCACCGCGCCCACCGCCGGGTCGCCCTGGTAGCCGGACAGCACGGCGTCGACCTGGCCGAACACCCCGCGCTCGCCGATCCCGGTGATCACGTCGGCCACGTCCGTCGCCGCCAGCAGCGGGCCGCGCCACTCGCCGTAGCCGGTGTGGTTGGAGAAGTGCACGGTGTTCACCGGCCAGACCTCGTGGCCGAGGCGCTGCAGCGGGAAGACGGCGGCGGAGTTCCCCACGTGGCCGTAGGCGACGGAGGACTGGATGGACAGGATCTGCACCCGACCATGTGACCCGTCCCGACGGTGATCGTCAACGCCGTTCCGCGAAACGGTCGGTCCGATGGGGCCGGAGAAGGCTCAGCCGAGCCGGCCCGACACGGTGACCAGCAGCGCCCGCAGCAGCGCCAGCTCCTCGTGGCCGACCACGCTGACCAGCTCGTTCAGCTCGCCGCGCACCTGGGCCGTCCACTGCTGGACCAGCTGGCGGCCCCGCTCCGAGGGAAAGACCAGCACGCGGCGGCGGTCGACCTGGTCCGGCCGGCGCAGCACGAGGTTGGCCGACACCATCCGGTCGACCACCTTGGTCAGCGTCGGGGCCTGCAGCAGCGCGAACTCGGCGATCTCGGTCATCGTGTGGCCGGCGTCGTCGCTCAGGAACGACAGCACCCGCCACTCCTCGACCGTCGCGCCGTGCGCCTTCAGCACCTCGGCCAGCCGGTGCACGACGGTGCGCTCGACGACGGTGAGCAGCCGGGCAAAGTCGAGCTCGCCCTGGTCGGTCACCGCGGCAGCACCGGTACTCAAGGCCATGGCGACTATCTTATCCGCTCGAAATGTTCCCGTAGCAAGTAATCGCTACCATCGTCCTATGGCCGAGACGGCAGGCCGGTGGCCCGGCTCGCTGGTCGCCCCCGAGCGGGCGGACACGCTCGACGTCGCCCTCGTGGTGCCGCTGCAGGGACCGGCCGGGATCTTCGGCCCGTCCTGCGAGTGCTGCGCGCAACTGGCCGCCGAGGAGGTCAACGCGGAGTCCGGCGTGCTGGGCCGGGAGCTGCGGTTGACGCTGGTCGACGGGGGTGCGGCGCCGGCAGAGGTGGCCGACGAGGTCGACGCGCTGATCACGGCCGGGGTGGTCGACGCGGTCGCCGGCTGGCACATCTCGGCGGTCCGCGAGGTCGTCGCGCCCCGGGTCGGCGGCCGGGTGCCGTACATCTACACCGCGCTCTACGAGGGTGGCGAGCGCACGCCCGGGGTCTTCCTCACCGGCGAGACGCCGAACCGCCAGCTGGGCCCGACGCTGCGCTGGTTCGCCAGCGAGCTGGGCATTCGCCGCTGGACGATCGTCGGCGACGACTACGTCTGGCCACGGGCGTCCGCGGCGGCGGTGCACCGCTACCTCAACGAGCTGGGCGGCGAGGTGTGCGACGAGATCTACGTCCCGCTCGGCACCGAGGACTTCGAGCACACCATCGGCCGGGTCGTCGCCAGCCGCTGCGAGGCCGTGCTGATGCTGCTGATCGGCAACGACGCGGTGGCCTTCAACCGGGCGTTCTGCCGCGCCGGCCTGGACCGGGACTACATCCGGTTCAGCTCGCTGATCGAGGAGAACGTGCTGCTCGCGACCGGGGCGGAGAACACCAGGGGCCTGATGACCTCGGCCGGCTACTTCGAGGACCTGCCGACGGCCTCCGGGCTCGACTTCGCGGCCAGCTACTTCCGCCGCTTCGGCCCGACGGCGCCGGTGCTCAACAGCCTCGGCGAGTCCTGCTACGAGGGCGTGCGGCTGCTCACCGAGCTGCTGCGCCGGGCGGGCGAGCTGGACGTCGGCCGGATCCAGACGATGGCCGAGGGCCTGGAGTACGAGAGCCCGAGGGGCACGGTCCAGGTGCGCGACCGGCACCTCATGCAGCGGGTGTTCCTGGCCGCCGCCGACGGCCTGCAGTGGGACGTGCTCCAGCAGCTCTAGGCGCCGCACACGGTGTCGGCCCGGTTACGCGCCGAGCCGGTTCGGTTAACGCGACTGTTACGGCCGCGGCCTTGTTCATCAATTTCTCCAGCAATAGTTTCCAGGTGAAGTTTTGAGGATGGTGGCTGCCCACATCGACGCCGCGGTGCGCACCCCACCCACGTGCATGCGCCCCGAGCGGAGACACCCATGAGCTCAGATGTGCAGTTGCCCGTCGCGGCCGAAGCGACCACCACCGAACCGACCGCCGGCCGGACCACCCGCAGCTACAACGCCGCGGTCGCCAACGAGACGCTGGAGGACTACTCGCTGCGCTACGCGCCGAGGTCGTTCCGGCGCTGGTCGGAGTTCACCGTGGCGAACACCGCGATCGGCGGCATCGCCTACCTCGCCGACTTCGCCATCGGCGCCTCGATCGCGCTCACCCACGGCGCCATGAACGCGATCGCCGCGGTGCTCGTCGCGGCGGTGGTGATCTTCCTGACCGGCATCCCGATCGCCTACTACTCGGCGAAGTACTCCATCGACATGGACCTGCTGACCAGGGCGGCCGGGTTCGGCTACCTGGGCTCGACGATCACCTCGATCGTCTACGCGAGCTTCACCTTCATCTTCTTCGCCCTCGAGGGCTCGATCATGGCCCAGGCATTCCTCGTGGGCTTCGGGCTGCCGCTGGCCGCCGGCTACGTGCTCGCCTCGCTGATCATCATCCCGCTGGTGGTGTTCGGCATGACCCTGCTGTCCAAGCTACAGGTGTGGACGCAGCCGATCTGGCTCGCGCTGATGTTCGCGCCGTTCGTCTACGTGGCCTTCGCGGACCCCGGCAAGTACGCGGCGTTCACCCACTGGGGACCGCAGGGCGGCAGCGGCGCGAGCTTCAACTGGCTGGGCTTCGGGCTGGGCATGGGCGTCGCGCTGTCGCTGATCGCGCAGATCGGTGAGCAGGTCGACTACCTGCGGTTCATGCCGATCAAGACGGCGGCCAACGCCAAGCGCTGGTGGGTCTCGGTCATCCTGGCCGGCCCGGGCTGGGTCATCCTGGGCGCCGGCAAACAGCTCGGCGGCGCATTCCTGGCCTTCCTGGTCGCCGGCACCGTGGGCCTGACCAGGGCCGGCGAGCCGATCGAGGAGTACATCGGCGGCTTCGCCACGTTCCTGTCCGCCGGCGTGCTCGGCCTCGCCGTGTTCTTCGTGGTGCTCTCCCAGATCAAGATCAACGTGGTGAACGCCTACTCCGGCTCGCTGTCGTGGTCGAACTTCTTCTCCCGGCTGCTGCACTACCACCCCGGCCGGATCGTCTGGATCTTCTTCAACGTCGGCATCGCGCTGACGCTGATGGAGCTCGGCGTGTTCGGGTTCCTGAACGCGGTGCTCGGCTTCTACTCCAACGTGGCCATCGCGTGGATGGGCGCGCTGGTCGCCGACCTGGTGGTGAACAAGCCGCTGGGCCTGAGCCCGCCGATGGTCGAGTTCAAGCGGGCGCACCTGTTCAACTTCAACCCGGTCGGCTTCGGCTCCATGGTGCTCGCTTCGATCGTGTCGATCCTGGCGTTCTTCAACGTCTTCGGCGCCTACGCGCAGGCCTTCTCGCCGTTCCTCGCGCTGTCGATCGCCTTTGTGCTCGCCCCGGTCATCGCCGCCGCGACCCGGGGCCGCTACTACATCGCCAGGGAGGACACCCTGGCCGAGCCGCTGGTCGTGGACGGCCAGCTGTCCACCGTGCTGCTGGAGTGCTCGGTCTGCGCGACCGGGTTCGAACGGCCGGACATGGCGCACTGCCCGTTCCACTCCGGCCCGATCTGCTCGCTGTGCTGCAGCCTCGACAAGAGCTGCCACGACATGTGCAAGACGACTGCCCGGGGCGGCAACGGCACCCGCAAGGCGGACCTCGAGATCACCCCGAAACCCGCGTGAGACCCATGCGTGAGTCCACCGAAGTCCGTGAGTCCAACGAAGGGCGAGTGACACCGTGCCAGAGCTGATCTACCCACTCGACTCGAACAAGAGCTTCATCGACCAGGAGAAGGTCGGCCACAACCGCTGGCACCCGGACATCCCGGCCGCCGCCACGGTCAAGCCCGGCGACTCGTTCCGGGTGCACTGCCGGGAGTGGTTCGACGGCGCCATCCACAACGACGACTCGGCCGACGACATCCGGAGCGCGCCGCTGTCCACCGTGCACGTGCTCAGCGGCCCGTTCGCGGTCGAGGGCGCCGAGCCGGGTGACCTGCTGATCGTCGACATCTTGGACGTCGGCCCGATCCCGCAGGAGGACTCGGGCCCGCTGGCCGGGCAGGGGTGGGGCTACACCGGCATCTTCCCGACCAACAACGGCGGCGGCTTCCTCACCGAGCAGTTCCCGGACGCGTACAAGGCGATCTGGGACTTCCGGGGGCAGACCGCCACGTCGCGGCACGTGCCCGGGGTGTCGTTCACCGGCATCGTGCACCCCGGTTTGATGGGCACCGCGCCGTCCGCCAAGCTGCTCGCCACGTGGAACAGCCGTGAGGGTGCCCTGCGCGCCACCGACCCGGACCGGGTGCCGCCGCTCGCGCTGCCCCCGGAACCGGCGGACGCGGTGCTCGGCACGCTGACCGGTGCGGAGTACGACCGGATCGCGGCCGAGGCCGCCCGCACCGCGCCGCCCCGGGAGAACGGCGGCAACCAGGACATCAAGAACCTGACCAAGGGCTCCCGGATCTTCTACCCGGTGTTCGTGCCGGGCGCGAAGCTCTCGGTCGGTGACCTGCACTTCTCCCAGGGCGACGGGGAGATCACCTTCTGCGGGGCGATCGAGATGGGCGGGTTCATCGACCTGCACGTCGACCTGATCAAGGGCGGCATGGAGACCTACGGCGTCTCGGAGAACGCGATCTTCATGCCGGGCCGGACCGACCCCCAGTACAGCGAGTGGCTGGCCTTCTCCGGTGTCTCCGTCACCCTCGGCGGCGAGCAGCGCTACCTGGACTCGCACCTGTCCTACCAGCGGGCCTGCCTGCACGCGATCGACTACCTGACCAAGTTCGGCTACGCCCCCGAGCAGGCGTACCTGCTGCTCGGCTCGGCGCCGATCGAGGGGCGACTGTCCGGCGTGGTGGACATCCCGAACTCGTGCGCGACCGTCTACCTGCCCACCGCGATCTTCGACTTCGACGTGCGGCCTGGCCCGGGTGGGCCGGTCCAGATCGACCCGGGCATGGGGGCGCCTCGGTCGCCGATGCTGGCCTAGGACCGGCTCCGCGCGGGTCCGGCTTCTGTCGGTGGGCCCTGGCACGGTGTCGCCATGAGCCCCGCCATGAGTACTGCCCGCGATGAGTACTGCCCGCGATGAGTACTCACAGCCATGAGTACTGACAGCCGGACCCGTGTCGAGTCCAGCGTCGGGGCCGGCATTGCGCCGGAGTCCGACTGTCTGGAGGTCATCCGGGCGTCCTACGACACGGTGGCGGTCGACTACGCCGAGCTGCTGGAGTCGGCGCACCTGGACGGCCCGTGGGAGCGGGCGGTGCTGGCCACGTTCGCCGAGCTCGTGCTGAGGGCGGGCGGCGGCCCGGTGGTCGACCTTGGCTGCGGCCCGGGCCGGCTCACCGGGTACCTCGCCGCGCTCGGCCTGTCGGTGTCCGGCATCGACCTGTCGCCGGGCATGGTCGCGGAGGCCCGCCGCCGGCACCCTCGGCTGCGGTTCGACGAGGGCTCGATGACCGCGCTGGAGTTGCCCGAGGGCGGCCTCGCCGGCCTCGTCGCCTGGTACTCGATCATCCATCTGCGCCCGGAGCTCCTGCCGGGCGTCTTCGCGGAGCTGCACCGGGTGCTCGCGCCGGGCGGCCACCTGGTGCTCGGGTTCAAGGTCGGCAACGACGCGGTGCACCTGTCCCACGCCTACGGCCACCCGCTCGCGCTGGACGTCTACCGGCTGCCGCCAGAGCAGGTCGCCGACCTGGTGCGGGGGGCGGGGTTCGACGTCCGTGCCGAGCTGCGGCGCGAGGCTGAGGAGCCGGAGAACACCCCGCAGGCCTACCTGTTCGCCCGCAAACCGGGGGAGGCAGCCACGCCCGAGGCCTGAACTCGCACCCGCACCGGTCGGTACACCGGGTCGCGCAAAGCGGCGACTCGGTTCACCCACCCGTCATGCCCATGTCACGAGCCGTGCGCAGACTCGGCGTGACGAGGGGACCGGCATGACGAGACGACGCGGCACGCTCGGCGGGCACACCTACGAGTTCGCCGATCTACGGGCCCTGCTGGCGGCGGCCACGCCGGAACGCTCCGGCGACGTGCTGGCCGGCCTCGCGGCCTCCTCCGAGCAGGAGCGCGTCGCCGCGCAGACGACGCTGGCCGACCTGCCGCTGTCGACGTTCCTGCGGGAGCTGGTCGTGCCCTACGAGGACGACGAGGTGACCCGGCTGATCATCGACGGCCACGACGCCGAGGCGTTCGCGCCGATCGCCTCGCTGACCGTCGGAGGCCTGCGGGACCACCTGCTGCGCCCGGAGACCGACACCACCGCGCTCGCGCCCGCGCTGACCCCGGAGATGGTCGCCGCGGTCAGCAAGCTGATGCGGGTGCAGGACCTCATCGCGGTGGCCCGCCGGACCCCGGTGGTCACCGCGTTCCGCTCGACGCTCGGCCTGCCCGGCACGATGGGCACCCGGTTGCAGCCCAACCACCCCACCGATGACCCGGTCGGAGTGACCGCCTCGATCGTCGACGGGCTGCTGCTCGGCTGCGGGGATGCGGTGATCGGGATCAACCCGGCCACCGACAGCCCGAACCGGACGGTCGAGCTGCTGCACCTGATCGACGACGTGCGCCTGCGCTACGAGATCCCGACGCAGAGCTGCGTGCTCACGCACGTCACCACGTCGATCGAGATCATGGAGCGGGGCGCGCCGGTCGACCTGGTGTTCCAGTCCATCGCCGGCACCGAGGCGGCCAACGACGGCTTCGGCGTATCCCTGAGCCTGCTGCGCGAGGCGCACGAGGGGGCGCTGGCCCTGCACCGGGGCACCGTCGGCACGAACTGCATGTACTTCGAGACCGGGCAGGGCAGCGCGCTGTCCGCGAACGCCCACCACGGCGTGGACCAGCAGACCCTGGAGGTGCGCGCCTACGCCGTCGCGCGCGCCTTCGACCCGTTCCTGGTCAACACCGTTGTCGGTTTCATCGGGCCGGAGTACCTGTACAACGGCAAGCAGATCGCCCGTGCCGGCCTCGAGGACCACTTCTGCGGCAAGCTGCTCGGCGTGCCGATGGGCGTCGACGTCTGCTACACCAACCACGCCGAGGCCGACGCGGACGACACCGACACCCTGTTGACGCTGCTCGGGGTGGCCGGCTGCTCCTTCGTGATCTGCGTACCCGGCGGCGACGACGTGATGCTGCACTACCAGTCGCTGTCCTTCCACGACGCGCTCTACGCCCGCCAGGTGCTCGGGCTGACGCCGGCGCCGGAGTTCGCGCGCTGGTTGGCGCGGATGGACATGCTCACCCCGGACGGCCGGGTGCGCGAGCTGGCCCCGGATGCGGCGGCGCTGCGGGCGCTCACGGCGGGCGTGTCGTGACCGACCCGTTGGCGGCCCTGCGTGCGTCGACCCGGGCCCGGGTGGCGCTCGGCCGGGCCGGGGACGCCGTGCCGACGGCCGAGCTGCTGCGACTGCGCGGGGCGCACGCGGCGGCCCGGGACGCGGTGCACGCGCCGCTGGACGTGCAGGCCGTCGAACAGCGGGTACGGGCCCTCGACCTGGACGTGCTCCGGGTGGCGAGCGCGGCGGCCGGGCGCGCCGAGTACCTCCGGCGGCCCGACCTGGGACGGCGCCTGGCGGCCGGTAGCGCACTCGTCGAAGGTCAGTACGACCTGGTGGTGGTGCTCGCCGACGGACTGTCCCCCCTCGCGGTGCACCGCCACGGCGCGGCGATGCTCGGCGCGCTGCTCGAGCGGCTGGACGGCTGGCGGGTCGCCCCGGTGGTGATCGCGACCCAGGCCAGGGTCGCCCTCGGGGACGAGGTCGCCACCGCGCTCGGAGCACGTAGCGTCGTCGTACTGGTCGGGGAACGGCCGGGCATGTCCTCGACCGACAGCCTCGGCGCCTACTTCACCTACGAGCCGAGGCGCGGCCGGCGGGACTCCGAACGCAACTGCGTGTCCAACATCCGCCCGCCGCACGGCATCGGCTACGAGGCCGCCGCGTCGACGTTGGCGATGCTGATGGCCGAGGCGCGGCGGTTGGGCCTGTCCGGGGTGGCGCTGAAGGCGGACCCCGCACTGCCCGCCTGAGCTCCGCTCACGGGGTGTTGAGCGGGCCCAGCACGGCGAGCGGCTCGATGTCGCTGAAGGTCTCGACGCTGGCGTGGTAACCGGGCTCGTAGTTCGGCCCGGGCACCTCGTTGCCGTAGGCCTGCATCTCGCACGAGATGGCCTCGAGCGGGAACCCGCTCTTGAGCTGGCCGCACATCTGGTGGTTCAGCGTCTCCCAGTACGGGTTCTTCGACAGGTCGACCGTGTCCAGGTAGTGCAGCGCCGACTTGCGCATGTCCAGGTAGTTGGGGATGTCGTGCTCCGCGATCCCGCTGTTGTAGCGGTAGTGGAAGAACAGGTTGATCGTCTGCCCGCCCTGGTTGGGCGTCCTCAGCGCGATCACCTGGAACAGGAAGTCCCGGCTCTGCTGGTTCGCATCGGCCCGCGCGGCGGCCGGGCCCGCCGTCCGGGCGCCGACCAGCCAGCCCACCGCGACCAGGGCCACGGCCAGCACGACCAGCCCGGCCACCATCACGATGCGACGACGTGCCTGCATGAGCGATCCTCGTTCGGTCAAAGTCGGCCCAGGGCGGGTCGGAGTCGGTCCAGCGTCGGGTCAGGGGCGACCCGGTGTGCACCGGCGCCCTCGACCGACAGCTAACCGCGTCGGCACCCGTTCGGCCGAACGGGGTGAACGCCGGGCGCGGTCAGCGCGCCGAGCGCGACCGCAGCCAGGGCGCCACCCGGTCCTGGTCGAGCAGCTCGGGGCGGGCCAGCTGGTCGAGCATCAGGTCCACCGAGGTGGCGGCGTCCCGGGTCAGCGCGTAGCACTGCCGGGCCGAGCGGCACTCGGTCGCCGCCTGCCGCTGGGCCGCCGCGACGATCTGCGGGGCGGCGACGCGCACCTGCACGTTGTCCATCCCCGGCCGGCGCAGCGTCAGCCCGGCCGCCTCGACGAGCCGCTCCACGTTGGACAGCTGCTCGCCGAGCCAGACCCACGGCGTGTCACGCACGGGATCCGCCCAGTTCCGCTCACTCGGCTCCACGCCGGCGAAGCGCGGGTGGAAGTGGGAGGCGTCGAACCCGCCTGGCGTCCCGTCCAGCCGGTCGAACAGGTCGGCGCGCCAGGCCGGCTGGTCGATCACGAACCGCTGCGACGCCGACTCGGTACCCCGGTGCGGCTGCTCGACCAGTAACCGCAGCTCCACCCGTGCCCCGTGCTCCATGTGGCTGTCCGCCAGGTCGATCTCGAACCAGTGCCGGACCAGGACCGCCACCTCGTCGAACACGAAGGCCTGCAACACCGACGACTCCTCCCAGCCCCACCCGGGGGCGCTCCGACACAGGTGCCATGACCATCTGACCAGTCCTCCGCCGAAGTCGCGAGAAGTTTGCCCGACAGACTTCGGTTTTTATCGGCTACGATGTAGCCGTTAACCCGTTTCGGGCCTGACCTGAGAGGACGAGCCACCATGCAGCTGCTACCGCTCGCACCAGAGCCGTTCACCGCCCCCACCGACCGCGACATGCTCCCCTCGGAGCGACGGACGTTCGTCCTCACCCACCGCACCTGCGTCTTCGGCCACCGCCGGCAGCACGACGGCCCGGCGATGTCGGTCGTCTACTACATCCCCACCGACTCCGACGAGCTGCTCGTGTCGACCATGGCCGGCCGGGGCAAGGCCCGGGTGATCGGCCGGGACGGCAAGGTGGGCATCTGCGTGCTCGACGAGCGCTGGCCGTTCACCTACCTGCAGGTGTACGCGGACGCGGTGATCGACCGCGACCCTGACCTCGCGGTCGACGTGATGATGGCCGTCGCCGGCCGGATGTCGGGCCAGCCACTCGGTCCGGAGGCGCGCCCGTTCCTCGCGCAGCGGTGTGCCGAGGAGGACCGGGTGGTCATCCGCTGCCGCCCCTACGAGACGTTCGCCTCGCCGCCCCGGCACCTGCACAGCAACGACCAGGTCCAGGAGCTGACCCACTGGGTGTCGGGCACGATCCCGTGGCACGCCAAGGACCCGGCGCGGGCGTGACCGCGGCGGCCCGCTCTAGGGTCGACGCCGTGGCGCACGCCGGTACCGACGACCCCGCCCCGGGCACGCCCGGCTGGTGGCGCGCTCGGGCGGCCCGCGACGCGGAGGCGACCGGCTCCGGCTCCGGCTCCGGCCAGCCGAGGCGGGGCCGGCCGCCGCGCTCGGTCGAGCGGATCGTCGAGACCGCGGCCGAGCTGGTCGACGAGGTCGGCACGGGCACCTTCAGCATGCGGCTGCTCGCCGAGCGGCTCGGCACGGGCACCGCGACCCTGTACCGCCACTTCGCGGGCAAGGACGAGCTCATGGTGTTCGTCGTCGACCAGCTGTTCGCCGAGGCTGGGGCGGCAGCGGCAGCGGCGGGCGCAGGCGGCGGGGAGGCCGGGGGACGGCCGCCGACCTGGCAGGACGCCGCGCGCCGCGCCTCGTTCGGTTTCCGCCGACTGCTCGCGCGGCATCCGAACGTGCTGCCCCTGCTGGTCACCCAGGTCCCGATCGGCCCCAACGTCATGGCGGCGCGGGAGCGGACGGTCGCCACGCTGGTGGGGTTCGGCTTCTCGCCCCGGCTGGCCGCCCGGGCGTACACGACCATCGCGCACTACGTCGTCGGGTTCGCCATCCAGCAACACGCGCCAGGCGCCCCCGGCCCCGAGGATGCGGCGGCCCTCGGCGACTTCTACCGCGCCCTGGACCCCGGGCGGTACCCGTACACGGTGGCCGCCTCGGACGCGCTGACCGCGGTGTCGCTCGAGGAGGAGTTCACGGAGGGCCTCGAGTTCATCCTCGACGGCATCGACCGCGTACTCACCACGGACCGGACCCGCGAGCCGCCGCCCGGTTGACCTCGGCGCCCGGCCGCCAACCGCACGTCGATCACCCCGGATTACCCTTCGGGCGTGGTCGTCGAAATCGCGCGCATCGCCGTGCAACCGGGTCTCGAAGAGCAGTTCCTCGCCACTTACCCCGAGGCGCACCAGATCCTCGCCGGGTCCCCGGGTTTCCTCTCCGGGCGGATCACCCGCGGTGTCGAGTCGCCCTCGCTGTTCGTCTTGATCATCGAGTGGGAGTCCGTCGAGGCGCACCTGAAGAACTTCGCCGAGACCGAGCGCTTCACCCGGTTCGCGGCGCTGCTCATGCCGTTCCTGGCCGGTCAACCGGAGGTCGGGCACTTCGCCGACGTGCCGACGGTGGCCGATTGAGGACCCGGCGACCTGGCCGCCGCGCCTGACCGGGCCCTCCGCGCCCAGCTACCGCGCTACCCGGGCGGCGGTGGGCTGGGCTGGTCGTGGGTGGCGCAGTGGATGCCACCCCCGCCGGCGGCAATCGCGTCGATCCCGACCTGGACGATCTCACGGCCGGCGAAGTGCTCGCGGACGATCTGGCTGGCGTGGTCGTCAGCCCGGGAGTCGCCGAACCTCGGCAGGAAGACCGCTGTGTTGGCAACGTAGAAGTTCAGGTAGGACGACACGAACTCGGCGCCCCGGCCGGTGATCTCGTCCGGATCGGGCTGGGTCAGCTCGACGACCTCGAGGGCCTCGCCCCGCGCGTCGGTGGCGCCCTGCAGCACGGTGCGGGCCTGGTCGGAGGAGCGCGACCACACATCGGGGGCGGCGCCGGGGAAGGACCTGTCGAGCAGCACGACCCCGGGGGCGGCGAAGCGGACGAGGCAGTCCACGTGCGCGTCGGTGATGTCCTGGCCGCGCACCCCGGCAAACCAGATCACCTTCTCGACGCCCAGCAGCGCCTTCAGCTCGCCCTCGAGCTGGTCGCGGGTCCGCCCGGGGTTGCGGTTGGCGTTGACGATCGAGCTCTCGGTGACCAGCAGGGTGCCGAGGCCGTCGGTCTCCAGCGCGCCGCCCTCGGCGACGAGCGTGGTCGAGATGCGCGGGAGCCGGTACCGGTCCAGCAGCGCCGAGCCGGCCGCGCTGTCGGCGTCGTGCGGCCGCTGCTTGTCCCCCCAGCCGTTGAAGTTGAGATCGACGCCGGCGACCTGACCCGCCCGCTCGACGAACACCGGCAGCGTGTCGCGGGCCCACAGGTCGTCGACCGGGATCGGCACAACCTCGACACCGTTGCCGCACGCGCCGCGCGCCGCGCCGGCCAGCTCCGGCCGGGCCAGCAGCACCACGGCCTGGTGGTCGGCGATGGCGCGGGCCAGCCCGGCGATGTCCCGCTGGACCGCGCCGACCTGCGCGCCCCAGATGTCCTCGGTCGGCCACGACATGAACGTCCTGGCCTGCGGCTCCCACTCAGCGCCGAACCGGTGCCCCGCTGTCGGCCGCTCGGCTGGACCCGGCTCCGCGGGGCCGCCCGGGCCGGCGCGATCGGGCTCGGCGCACGCCGCCGCCCCGGCGACCAATCCACCGAGACCGGCCAGCGACCACAGCGCCGCGCGGCGGGACACGCGCGACATACGGCGCACTGGACGCTCCAGCCACAGGTTGGGCCGCCCAGCGTAACCGGTCAGGCCACCGGGGTACCCAGGCGTTCGGCGGCCACGGTGCGGGCCTCGCGGAACGACGTCCTACCGTGTTCGAGGTAGCGCGGGCTGCGGGTGTAGGCGAAGTGCTGGCGCACGGCGTCCCGCGCCAGCTCCGGGTCACCGGCCCGCAACGCGCTCATGATCGGGTCGTGCGAGCCGATGCCCCACTGGTCGCCGCTCTCCGGGTCGGTCGGGATCGAGCTGACGATGATGAGCTCCTGCAGCGGCTCCAGGATCAGCTCCAGGGCGGGCAGCCGCAGCGCCCTGATGATCGACAGGTGGAAGCTCAGGTGCTCGCGGTTCGCGGTGGCCCAGTCCCGCGCCCGCACCGCGCCCTCGAACGTCTCCAGGTGGGTGGTCATCGGCACCCATGAGTCACTGACGCCGACGCGCGCCGCCTCCGCCGCCAGCGCCGACTCCAGCGAGATCCGCGCCTCGAGCACGTCGGCGATCGTCAGCTCGGAACGCTGCATCCGCAGGGTCAGCGCATTGGTCAGCACGTCATCGCGGGGACTCGCCACGAAGATCCCGTGCCCGTGGCGCACCTCGACCAGGCCCATCGAGGAGAGGGTGCGCAGCGCGTCGCGCACCACACTGCGGGAGACCCCGAGCGACTCGGCGAGCGCTTCCGCCGTGGGCAGCCGGCTGCCCGGCTCGTACTCGTTGTGCACGATCGCCCGCTGGAGATCCGCGACGACCTGATCGCTGAGCCTGCCCACGCCGAGCCCCCTGTCCCACGCCATCCGAGCACACACATCCTGCCGATACGCCTGCTCCAGTAGACACGATAGCGTGAAAGATGATACGTATTATCTTAGCCAGGCCAGCGCACCTCCGCCCGGCCCGGCCGACCTACTCCGCTCGTCCCGACCTCGGGTCATTCACCCCTCACGTGCTGGGAGCGGTCCATGAGAGTTCCAGGCCGAAGAGCAATGCTGGTGCTCGCACTGCTGGCGATGAGCCTCGTGGGCTGCGCCCACAACGACCCCGGTGGCAGCGCCGAGGCCGGCGGCATCCCGCCGGCGCCGGCCAACCTGGTCGGCAAGGTGGACACCGCGCTGCGGCAGAAGTTCCCGGAGCGGATCCAGTCCTCCGGGGTGCTGCGGCTGGCCGCGGACCCGAGCTATCCGCCGAGCACCTTCAAGGACGCGGCGGGCACGATCGTCGGCACGCTGCCCGACCTGGCCGCCGCGATCACCTCCCGGGCCGGGCTGAAGATCGAGTGGGTCGAGGTGCCGTTCGACGGGATGCTGGGCGGCCTGCAGGCGGAGCGGTTCGACGCGAGCTGGTCCGCGTGGTCGATCAGCGCGGAGCGCGAGCAGGTGCTCAACCTCGTCGCCTACATCAAGGCGGGTACGTCCGCGCTGGTGCGCAGCGGTAACCCGGCGGGCGTGCACACCGCGACCGACCTGTGCGGCCGCACGGTGAGCGTGCAGACCGGGACCACCCAGGCGCAGCAGGTCGCGGACGAGCTGCAGCGGGACTGCACGGCCGCCGGCAAGCCCGCGGTCCAGGTGCTCCAGCTGCCCCAGCAGACCAACGTCAACCAGGCGGTGGCCACCGGCCGGGCGGACGCGCTGCTCGCCGACAACACCATGGTCGGCTACCAGGCCAGGCTCCAACCGGGCGTGTTCGAGGCGGTGCCGGGCATCCTGATCCAGGCCGTGGACGCGGGCGTCGCGGTGCCGAAGGACGACCTGCCGCTCGCCCAGGCACTCGCCGCCGGGTTCGACGCGATCATCGCCGACGGCACCTACGGCGAGGTGCTGACCAGGTGGCAGAGCTCCAACGCCGCGCTGCCCAAGGCCGAAGTCAACCCGGGGACCCCATGACCGCCGCCCGCACCCCGATCGACCTCGCCCTGCTGACCGAGATCAGCGACACCCCGCCGGTCCGCCGCCGCCGGCCGGGCGAGACCGCGCTGGTGGCGCTGATCGCGGTACTGGCCGTGTGCACGGTCGCCATCCTGGTCACGAACCCTCGGTTCGACTGGCCGACGGTCGGCAGCTACCTCTTCGACGTCAACGTCGCGCACGGCATCGCGGTCACCCTCGAGCTCACCGTGTACGCCATGGCCGTCGGCATCCTGCTCGGCGTGGTACTCGCGGTGCTGCGCCAGTCCGGCAGCCCGGTCGCCCGGGGCGCGGCGTGGCTCTACATCTGGTTCTTCCGGGGGACCCCGGTGCTGGTCCAGGTGCTGTTCTGGGGGTTCGCGTCCGCGCTGTTCCCGCAGATCGGGCTGGGTATCCCGGGCGGGCCGATGCTGTTCGGGGTGGACACCAACACCGTGGTGCCGCTGTTCGCCGCCGCGGTGCTCGGCCTCGGCCTGAACGAGGCGGCGTACATGGCCGAGATCGTCCGGGGCGGCCTGCTCAGCGTGTCACCCGGCCAGGCCGAGGCGGCGCACGCGCTCGGGCTCGGTTCGCTGGCCACCCTGCGCCACGTCGTGCTGCCGCAGGCGCTGCGGGTGATCATCCCGCCGGTGGGCAACCAGGTGATCTCGATGCTCAAGATGACCTCGGTGGTGCTCGTGATCGGCGTGCGCGACCTGCTCGGCTCGGTGACCGAGATCTACTCCCGCAACTACCGCCAGATCGCCCTGCTCATCGTGGCCTGCTTCTGGTACCTGCTGATGACCTCGGTGCTGACGTACCTGCAGTCGCGGCTGGAGCGGCGGCTCGGCAAGGGGGTGCGCACCGATGCCCGCTGAGAACCTGTCGACCAACCCGGCGGCCGAGCTGCCGATCGTGCTGGCCCGCAACGTGCACAAGAGCTTCGGCGACACCGAGGTGCTGCGCGGCATCGACCTCGAGGTGGCCCGGGGCGAGGTGCTGTGCCTGCTCGGCGCCTCCGGCTCCGGCAAGTCCACGTTCCTGCGCTGCATCAACTACCTGGAGAGCATCGACCGGGGCTTCATCCTGGTCGACGGCGAGCTCGTCGGCGGTGAGGTCGTGGGCGGGCGGGTGCACGAGTCGGCGCCGGCCCGGGTCGCGGCGCGGCGGTCCCGGATCGGCATGGTGTTCCAGCAGTTCAACCTGTTCGGCCACATGACCGCGCTGGAGAACGTCACCCTGGCGCCGGTCAAGGTGAAGAAGGAGGACCGGGCCACAGCGCTGGAGCGGGCGCACCGGCTGCTCGACCGGGTCGGCCTGCGCGACCGGAAGGACCACTACCCCGCCCAGCTCTCCGGCGGCCAGCAGCAGCGGGTGGCCATCGCCCGCGCGCTGGCCATGGAGCCGGCGGTGATGCTGTTCGACGAGCCGACCTCCGCGCTGGACCCCGAGCTGGTCGGCGAGGTGCTCGACGTGATGCGCGACCTCGCCGCCAGCGGGATGACCATGGTCGTGGTCACCCACGAGATGGGCTTCGCCAGGGAGGTGGGCACCACGGCCGTATTCATCGACGCGGGCAAGGTCGTCGAGCAGGGCGAACCCCGGCAGGTCATCACCGCGCCGAACCACGAGCGCACCCGCGCCTTCCTGGCCAAGGTGCTCTGATGGCCACTCCCGCCCACGACCATGCCAGCGCGCGGATCGAGCAGTTGGCCCCGGAGCTCGTCGAGCTGAGCCACCGGGTGCACGCCGCCGCCGAGCTGGGTTTTGCGGAGAAGGCCTCGGTGGCCGCGGTCGCGGAGCTGCTGGGCGCCCACGGGTTCAGGGCCGAGGTGGGCGGCTACGGGCTGGCGACCGCGCTGCGCGCCTCGGCGGGGCACGGCCGGCCGGCCGTCGGGGTGTTCGCCGAGTACGACGCGCTGCCCGACATCGGCCACGGCTGCGGGCACAACGTCATCTGCGCGACGGCCGTCGGCGCGTTCCTGGGTGTCGCGCAGGCCCTGACCGCCGCCGATGGGGTCGCCGGTTCGGTGGTGCTGTTCGGCACGCCGGCCGAGGAGAACGGCTCCGGCAAGGAGACCATGGCCCGCGCCGGCGCGTTCGACGAGCTGGACGCCGTGCTGATGCTGCACCCCACCTCGGGGCCGACCGTCGCCGACAGCCGCGCGCTCGGGCTGCGCTCGGTCGAGGTGACCTACCACGGGGTGGCCGCACACGCCTCGGGCTCGCCGGAGCGCGGCCGCAACGCGCTCGACGCCGTCGTGGCCGCCTACCAGGGCATCGCCGCGCTGCGCCAACACATCGACTCCCGCGAGCGGGTGCACGGAGTGATCACCGAGGGCGGCCAGGCGGCGAACGTGGTGCCGATGCGGGCGCGGGCCAGGTTCCTGCTGCGCTCGCCGGACGAGGTGGCGCTGGCCGCGCTCAGCCGCCGCGTGCACCGCATCCTCGAGGGCGCCGCCCTGATGACCGAGACACGGCTGGAGGCGACCTGGGACCAGGTGCCGCCCTGCCTGCCGATCCGGGGCAACGTCGCCCTGGCCGAACGGTTCACCGCGCACTACGCCGACCGGGGCCACCCGGTCACCGCGCGCGGCAACATCCAGGGCTCCACCGATCTCGGCAACATCAGCCTGCGCGTGCCGGCCATCCACCCCAGCGTGAACATCGCGCCGCCCGACGTGGCCATGCACACCGCCCGGTTCGCCGAGCACGCCTCCGCGCGGCCGGCCGACGCGGTGGTGCTCGACGGCGCGGTGGCCCTGGCCGGCACCGCCCTCGACTACCTCACCGACGCCGAGCTGCGGGCCGCTGTGCTGGCCGAGTTCGAGGCCCGGGGCGGGTACGTCGACGTGCCGGCGCTGATGACCCCACCGCTCGACACCGTGCCACCCCCGACGCCAGCCACAACCGACGCAGCGGGGGGCTCGTGACGGAGCCGACGGCCAAGCTCGGGTTCGCCACCAAGCTGGTGCACGCCGGGGAGACCGACAACCCGCTGGGCTCGGTGACCACACCGGTGTTCGACACCGCGTCGTTCGCCATGCCCGACCTCGCGGCGCACGACCGGGCCGTGCACGACATGACCGGTGTGCCGTACTACACCCGCGGCTACAACCCGACCGTGCACGCACTGGAGACCAAGCTGGCCGCCGTCGAGTCCGCCGAGGCCGCGCTCGCGTTCAACAGCGGGATGGCCGCGATCACCACCACGCTGCTCGCGCTGGCCAGCGGGGGTGGCCACATCGTCGCCTCCGAGGAGCTGTTCGTGGCCACCGCGAAGTGGCTGGCCGAGGACATCCGCGCGCTCGGCGCCGACTGCACGTTCGCCGACTTCACCGACCTGGCGCAGGTGCACAAGGCGATCCGGCCGGACACCCGCGTGCTGTTCTTCGAGGAGTTCACCAACCCGACGCTGCGGGTGCTCGACCTCGAGGCGCTGATCCGGTTGGGCCACGACCGGGGGCTCGCGGTCGTCGTGGACAACACGTTCGCCTCGCCCGCCCTGCTGCGCCCCACCGAGCACGGCGCCGACCTGGTCGTGCACAGCGCCACGAAGTACCTGTCCGGCCACGGCCGGGTGCTGGCCGGTTCGGTGGCCGGCCGGGCCGACGTGATCGAGCCGATCGGCGAGCTGCGCCGCAGGCTGGGTACCGGCGTGACCCCGCACAACGCCGCCGGGGTGCTGGACGGGATGAAGACGCTCGAGCTGCGGGTGGACCGGCAGAGCGCGTCGGCGCTGACCCTGGCCGCGCTGGCCGCCGAGCACCCGGCGACCGGGGTGGTGCATTACCCGGGCCTGCCGGGCAGCCACGGCCACGACATCGCCACCCGGCTCACCGGCGGGCGCTACGGCGGCATGTTCTCGTTCACGCTGCGCCACCCGCACCGCAAGGCCGCCGTGTACAACGCCTTCGAGGTGATCATCAGGGCCACCAGCCTCGGTGACGTGGCCAGCCTCGTGGACTCGTTCGACTCGCCCGACCTGCTGCGCATCTCCGTCGGCATCGAGGACCCCGCCGACCTGACCGCCGACCTGACCGCCGCGCTCGACCGGGGCGTCTGACCGAGGTGGTTCAAGTCCCGACGGAGGCGATGGGGCGGGCCC
Source organism: Pseudonocardia sp. (assembly GCA_036272155.1). Classification (GTDB taxonomy): domain Bacteria; phylum Actinomycetota; class Actinomycetes; order Mycobacteriales; family Pseudonocardiaceae; genus Pseudonocardia. The sequence continues at coordinate 19,523 of DATAZG010000016.1, read as the reverse complement.
CGGCGCCACCGGGGCCCGCCCCATCGCCAGGGAGGTCAGCGGACGACATCGTCTAGGAAGGGACTGGGATACGAGGGGGCATCTCGTGCAGAGCGAGTCATCTCGAGTTGGTTGGCCAGAGCATCCGGCGACAGGCAACGGCTGGAGCACCGGACAGCCGGTCACCGGTTCTGGTATCGCAACCATCGCCATCCCGATCGTCTTCCGAACCTGGGGCGGCCGCGCGAATGACCCAACCGAGCTCAGGCGACGTTTTGGGCGGTGTCTGTTCGGCTTTGCGATACCTCTGCTGGTGCTGGCGATGTGCTATCTGGCTGCGATCGTCTGCATGGCGGCGATCATGATGCTCTAGACCGCCGCCGCGCTTCGGCCCTCCCGAATCGCGCGGTGCGTGGTTAAGCTGCTGGCAGTGGTGCGATTCCACGGTGTGGCCGTACAGCCGGCCGGTTCTGCCGAGGTGGCGGAACGACCCGGTGCAACTCCGGGGCCATGCGGTCAGACCCCGCCCCCGGTCCGCGACGCTCGGACCAGCACGGGACTGCGACGCGGTCAGGGGTAGTCACATGTTCACCGGTCGAATCAGCGAGGTCGGCACCGTCGAGGCGGCCGACGCCGAGAACCTGCTCATCCGGGCACCGAAGAGCGCGGCGGGGCTGCGACGGGGTGGCTCGGTCGCCGTCAACGGCGTGCGGCTGACACTGCGCGAGGTCAGCGAGGTGGGCTTCGCCGCCACGCTCACCGTCGAGACCAGGCGCCGCTCCACCTTCGACGCGGTGGGGCCGGGGGCGGCGGTCAACCTCGAGTGCCCGCTGACGCTGGGTGACCCGCTCGACGGGCACCTCGTGCAGGGCTACGTCGACGCCGTGGCCAAGGTCGTGCGGGTGGACGACGAGGGCGCGGGTCGCCGGGTGTGGATCCGGCCGCCCGAGCGGGTGCTCGCCCAACTCGTGGCGAAGGCCCCGATCGCGCTCGACGGGGTCAGCGTCACGATCGCCGAGGTGTTGCGCGACCGGTTCTCCATCGTCGTGCTGCCCACCACCGCCGAGGCCACGACGCTGCACGCGCTCGCCCCCGGTACCCGAACGAACCTCGAGCTCGACATCGTGGGGCGGCTGGGCACACACGGCGCCGGCGCGCCCCGGTCCGACCTCGACGCGGTCCTCACCCACCTGCCGTGGGCCGGGCACGTCAGCGGGCGGTCCGGGGTGGACAAGGTCGTGCGCCAGCTCGCGGCCGGTGGCGGCGTGGTCGTGTGGGACCCCGACACGGAGGGCGAAGGTGACGTGATCTTCGCGGGGGCCCGCCTGAAGCCCGAGTCGGTCACGTTCCTGGTGCGGCAGGTGTGCGGCATGCCGGCCGTGCCGTGCGCCCCCGAGGTGCTCGAGCGCCTGAAGATCCACCCGATCCCCGGTGCCGGTGACCGGCACGGCACGGCGTTCTGCGTACCGGTCGACCTGGCCGCGAGCCCCGGCACCGGCGTCTCGGCGCCCGAGCGCGCGGCCACCATCCGGCGGATGGCGGATCCCGCCTCGGCCGCCGGCGACTTCCTGCGTCCCGGGCACGTCTCTCCGCTCGCCGCGAGGCCCGGCCTGCTCGGGGAACGGCGGGGCCACACGGAGGCGACGGTAGCGCTGTGCCTGGCGGCGGGCCTGCCTCCGGTCGGGGTGTGCTGCGAGATCATGGACCCCGACGGCACCATGTCCGGCGCCCACTCGGTCGAGCTCGCCGCCCTGCGCTGGGGCATGCCCCTCGTCGCGATCTCCGACCTGACCGCCCTCCTCTAACGGGCGTCGCGCAGCAGGGTCGAGATCGGGGTTGCCTCGGCGGCCGAGGCGGGGCGGGTGAGGTAGCAGTCGGCGTGGAACCAGCCGTCGGCCTCCTTGCCCGCCGGGTCCAGCCCGCGTGCGACGACGTCCTGGCGCGCCGCGTCGGCCTCGTCCCGGTCGGCGAAGCGCCGCTGCGGGAACGTCGGGCCGGGCACCCGCTCGGTGACCAGCCCGTAGCTGGCCAGCGTGGCCGCGATCGGCGCGTAGTCGAACACGCGCAGCACGAACGCCGCCAGCCACAGCCGCGACGGGTGGGGGACGGCGCCGAGAATCCGGTCGAACGTCCGCTCCCCGATGTACCCGACGCCGCCCGTGCAGACCACGAGGTCGACGTCGCGCAGGCCGGCGGCGAGGGCCGGGGACGGGTCGGCCGCCTCCAGATCCTCGGCCCAGCCGCCGGTCAGCAGCCCGGTGCGCAGGCCGTAGTCGATCGCGGGCGCCGAGGCGTCCAGGCCGAGCACCGCCAGCGCGGGACGGCGCAGACGCCGGGCGTAGTAGGCGGCGTCCTCGCGGATCAGCGCAGCGGGGGCCACACCGGCCCGGGCGGGGTCGGCGGCGCGGGCCCCGATCCCGGCGAGGTCGACGTCGTAGCGCAGCAGGGCGCCGTTGATGCCGTACGAGCAGCAGAGGTCGAGCACGGTCCGGCCGCCGGACGCCGCCAGAACCGCCTCGAAGACGGGCAACGCCCGCTGCGGGACCTGGTAGTCCAACGGCACGAGCGCCCGGAAGTAGGCCCTCGGGTCGGGCTGGCCGTAGATCGCGCTGAAGTCGGCCTTGCTACTGACGGTCAGCGCCTCGGTCAGCGCCTCGTCGGTCATCCGAGTAGTTCCTCCAGCTCACGGACGGCGGCCGTGAGGGCGTCCGCGAACACACCCAGCTGCGCGCTGACCTCCCGGGGCGTGCTCAGGTAGAGGTCGAAACGACCCGGCATCATCGCGTAGCCGACGCCGATGCACTTCTGGCTCGTCGAGCCGAACCCCCAGTACGTGACGTGCGGCGACGGCACGGAGCTGGTGCTGAGGTAGTCGTCGCGCATGATCAGCCAGCCCGGTGAGTCGAACAGCGGCAGCGGCGTGGTGCCGCCGGCCCGCTTCTGGATCAGCTGCAGCTCCCAGAGGTGCTGCTCCGGGGCGAGCCCGGCCTGGCACTCCCTGGCCCGCGCCACGTGCTTGTCGGCGGCGGCGCGGAAGGCAGCGCGCCGGGTGTCCGGATCGGCGCCCGCGTCGTCCATCGCCGAGGCGAACGCCACAATCTCCGGCGTCACGACCCGCATCGCCTCGGTGCGGCCGCCCCGGAACTGGCGGGTCGAGATCGACTCGTACGTGGCGCCGACGTGACCCTTCGCGCGCTGGTGGGCGAGCTGGAACGCCAGCTGCGCGAACGCGTCGGGCGAGCACTTCAGCGCCTTGGCGCGCTCGCTGCCGAAGTCGACCGACAGCGTGGTGGTCGCGGTGGCGGCGGCGTAGGCGGCGAAGGCGTCGGCGGCGGCCCGCACGTCGGCGCGCAGGCCGTCGTCCAGGGCGAACTCGAGCAGCGCGCAGTCCGGGGTGCGGTCCCCGCCGGCCGGTGACTCGGGCGCCTCGAGGACCGTGTCCAGGTAACTGATCACTGTCGTGCCGTCGAGATTGCAGTGCTCGCCGTTGTAGCCGGCGGTGCCGTCCGCGAAGACGATCAGCGAGACGGCCTTGTCGAACCACCGGTTGGCGCTGTCGCCGTGCAGGAGGTGATCGGACGCCTCGAGCTGGCTCGCGGGTGTGAAGTCCTCCAGGCAGACGCAGAACAGGGCCCGCTCGACGACGTCGAGGACCTCGGCGTTGCCGGCGTCGAGCAGGGCCTGCCGGCTCGCGGCCCACTCGGCGCGGGCCTTGGTGGTGAGGTGTCCGACAGACGTGCCGGGAGCGGCGGGCGTGGCACCAGCGGCCATCGCCACGCGGAGCCCGGCCGCGACCTCGTCCACCGTGTATGGGCGGCCGGCCGCGTCCAGCACGTCGAGCCGCACCAGGTTGCCCCGGAAGAACACGACGATGTGGCGCTCCCGCGACGGACCTGGCCACGCCTCGGTGTACGGGGTGCGCGCGGTGTCCTGTACCTCGCCGGGGATCCGGGTCGCCGAGAACAGGTACTTGTTCTGCTCCATCGACAGCCCCTGACCCCGCTGGGTGGCGGGCGCCAGGGTCTCGTCATCGATGCGGAGCTTGTAGTCCAGCGACCGCGCGATGAGGCGCGCGGCCCGCCCGATCTGCCCGAGCGGGGAGTCCTCGAAGAGGAAGAAGAAGTTGGCGTTGAGCGCGATGCGGTCCCGGCGGCCGAGGTAGCGGTACGCCCAGAACGCGTCGAGCCAGCTCGCCACCCCGTCCCGCCCGTCGTAGGCGACGAGCTCGGCGTGCAGGGTCCGACCGGGGCCGCCGGGCTCCAGGAACGAGGTCACCGTCGCCTCGGTGGCGGCCAGCTCGTCGGCGCTCAGGAGCGGCGCGCACCACTCGAGGAACCGGGTGCAGGTGTCCTCGAGGCTGGGCAGCGGGATGCGCGGGAGGGTGGCCTCGCTGTCGAACGTGCGCAGGGACTGGTTCTGGCTGGTAGTCATTCTTCGACCTTGATCTCTCGCGTCAGTCCATCAGCTCGTCGACCCGGACCGTACGGCCCTCGACCGCCAGATGGGCGGGTGTGACACGGCCGAACAGCTGGCGCGTCCGGGCGGGCGAGCCGATCACCCCCGGCCGCTCGCTGTAGGCGAAGATCGCCGAGTGCCGGGCGCGGCTCCCCGCCACGGTGCTCACGCGGTGCAGCGAGTAGCGGCCCAGGAACAGCTGCAGGTCGCCCGGCCGCGGGGTGAGGCGCCGCACGAGGTGCCCGCCCCGGCCGTCCAGCACCGCCCGGACGTCCTCGAGGTTCTCCGAGCCGGCGGAGCGGATGCCCGGGCAGAACTCGAAGACCCCACCGTCCTCCGACGCCTGCGTGAGCATGCTCACGGTGAACTCGTTCGTGTCGAAGTGCCAGGGGTGCGAGCGGCCGGGCACGACGACGTTGAGCGTGAGCCCGGAGAGCGGGTCGGCCAGCTCGTACACCGCGTCGAGGCCGAAGCAGGCGGCGACGAACCGCTGGAAGGCCTGGTCCTCGTACAGCCGGTGGATCAGCGCGTCCCTGGGCACGAGGTCGCGCGCCACGAACGCGTTGCCGCGCTCCATCGGGATGCGGGCGGGGTGGCCGTCGGGCAGGCGCGGATCCGGATCGGTGTTGTAGACGTTGACCGTCTCCACGTCGTAGTACGCGCCCGGCGCCAGCTCCACGCCCTCGCGGCGCAGCGTCCCGCGCAGGTCGGGGCGCACGAAGTCGGGGAGCGCGCAGCAGCCGGTGCTCGCCAGCTCGGCGCGCACGCGGGCCACCAGGGCCGGGTCCGCGAGCGGGTAGCGGTCGATGTCGATCACGGCGGCCACGTCCGCTGCGGTCATCGGCGTCCTCTCGAGGAGTGGGTGACCACCTGAGTCAACAGGATCTCCCCGCGAACCAGAACCGTCCGATCGGACAGGGGGGTACTACCACCGCCCCATCCGGAGGAGCCCGATCGGTTTGGTGCACGGGCGCGGTGGGCCGAAGATGTGCCGATGGATGCGGTGCGGCTGTTCGAGGAGCTGGTCGGTCAGCCTGACCCGCCGCTCGACCGCGCCGCGCTCGCGCTGGCCGCCGGCGCCGACCCCGCACTGGACACCGAGCACTGGCTGGCGGAGCTGGACCGGCTCGCCGAGGGTGTCACCGATCTGGACGGCCTGCTGCACCGCCTGTTCGTCGAGGAGCGGTTCCGGGGCAACACGGAGCACTACTACGACCCGCGCAACTCGCTGCTGCCGCACGTGCTGACCCGCCGGCTGGGCATCCCGATCACGTTGGCCGTCGTGTGCATCGAGGTCGGGCGCCGGGCCGGCGTGCGCCTCGAAGGGGTCGGCATGCCGGGGCACTTCCTGGTCCGCCCGGTCGGGGGTGATGTGCTGTTCGACGTGTTCGACGGCGGTACGAAGCTGTCGCCGGCGGCCTGCGAGGCGCGGTTCCGGGAGCTGGGCGGCACCGGCCCGTTCGGCCCGCACCTGCTGGCGACGACGCCGACCGTGGCGATCCTGGTGCGGATGCTGCAGAACCTGCGGGCCGTGTTCGACTCGCTGCGGCGCCCGGCCGGTACCGAGTGGGTGCTGCGGATGCGGCTCGCCCTGCCGGGTGCCGGGCTCGCCGAGCAGGTGGAGCTGGCTCAGGCGCTGGGCGGCCAGGCGAAGTGGATCGAAGGGGCGCGGATCCTCGAGGCCCAGGTGCCGAGCGTGCCACCGGACGTGGCGCAACAGCTGGAGCTCGCGGCCCGGTCACTGCGCGCACACCTCAACTGAGACCGCTCCCGGCCGGTTCGGAGCAGTCGCAGGCCCGGCACAACCCACGCACACGCCCCTCCCAGGAACGGCTCGCACGCTCCGGGTAGTTGCCGGAGCACGGGGAGCGTGATCATGAACGACAGCGGAACCAGGCGGATCGCGGCCGCCGCGCTGATGTGTGCGGTGCTCGGACTCGCCGCCGCGTGTGGCGCCTCCGCCCCGGCGCCGACGGGACAAACCGGGCCCGGTGGCGCGGCCGGCGGCGGATTCAACGCCCGGTCCGGTCCGGCCGAGGGCGGCGCCGCCGGCACGGCGGGCAGCGTGGCCACGTCGAGCTTCACGCTGTCGACGTCGACAGGCCAGCGGGTGACCGTGAACGAGGTGCCCACCACGACCTACCGGCAGGGCGCGAGCGCTACCTCGGCGAGCGCCATCACCGCGGGTGCCAGCGTCCTCGTGACCGGGATGACGAGCGGCACGACGATCACGGCCACCCAGGTCCAGGTACAGCCGACCGGCGGCGGCTCCGCGACTTCCTCGGCGGCCGGCGTGGTCGCGTTCCAGCCCGGCGCACCGACCGTCTCGAAGCAGAGCGGGCAGATCCCGGCGAACTACACCGAAGGGTCGGGGACGATCGTCGGCGGCCCGGTGGCGGACCGGGCCACGGAGGCCGCGCTGGCCGCCTACCCGGGCGGCATCGTGGACCGGGTCGTGCAGGTGCGCGGCGGCGAGTACGAGGTGCACAACATCGGCGTCCGGTGGCCGCACCACATCTTCGTCACCCCGGACTTCAAGGTCGTCGGCGCGAACTAGTTCCCGCCACGGCACCGGGCAGGCCACCGGTCGGGAATTGGCTACGGACACACCCCGGGCCGGCGCCCCACACTCGGGGCATGCAGGTTGCGATCGTCACCTTCGACGGGTTCAACGAGCTCGACTCCTTCATCGCCTCGGCGCTGATCAACCGGGCGCGCGGCGCCGGGCTGCGGGCCTACATCACCACCCCGACCGACACCGTGACCTCCATGAACGGCGTCACCGTGCAGGGCCAGCGCCCGCTCGAGTTCATCGCGGAGGCCGACGCGGTGCTCATCGGGAGCGGCATCCGCACGCGTGACGTGGTCGCCGACCCGGGCATGCTCGACGCGCTCCCGCTCGACCCGGGCCGCCAGCTGATCGGCTCCCAGTGCTCGGGCGCGCTGGTGCTGGCGAAGCTCGGCCTGCTGGGCTCGATGCCGGTGAGCACCGACATCACGAGCCGGCCGTTCGTGGAGGAGTGCGGGGTCCGGGTGCTGGACGCGCCGTTCCACACCGAGGGGTCCATCGCGACGGCGGGTGGCTGCCTCGCGTCGCAGTACCTCGCCGCCTGGACGATCAGCCGCACGGTCGGCGAGGCCGCGGCGCTCGCGGCGGTCGACTACGTGGCGCCGGTCGGGGAGAAGGAGGAGACGGTCCGGCGTGTGATGTCCACCATCGGCGCCGGAGCACCCGTCCTGCGCTGAGCGCGGCAGGGTCATCCGGGTCAGGGCAACCGGCCGAATTCCGGCCCCGTCGCTGAGGCCCGCTCGGAGATCAGGCGGGCGGGTCCAGCTTCGCGACCAGTCCCTCGAGGTCGGCGACCGTCACGGTCACGGCGGAATGGCCCTTCCTCCGCAGTGGCGAAGGAACCGGTGCGCCGAAGTGCACACACACACCGGCGTCGGCGTTCGTGCCGAGCGTCAGGCCGTCGTCGACGAAGGACAGGCGGGCCCCGGCGGCCGTCCACCACCGGTAGCCCCGGGTGATGTGTGCCCCGTCGATGTTGCTCACGGGCGACTCCAGCTTCACGAAGCCGAACTTCGCGACGAACCGCCCGTCGTCGGTGATCGTGACGCCATCGGTGAAAGGGTTGAGGCCGAAGGGGAGCCAGAACGGCACGAGCCGCTTGTCCACCTCGTACCTGAAGAAGTCCGCCATGCCATCTCCTCGCCGGTTCCCTTCGGGTGGACCGTAGTCCGCCGCCGGCGAAGCCGTCCGTGCCCGGCCCGGTCGCGGCGACCGGGCCGGGCATGCTCGGTTCAGCGGTCGATCGCGCCCAGCATCGCCTCGGCGTAGCGGGCGCCGGCCACCGGCAGCCGCAGCTGGTCCAGCTCCGCCTCGCTGAGCTGGATGTCCGCCGCCGCCAGGTTCTCCTCCAGCCGGTCGCGCCGCTTGGTACCCGGGATCGGCACCACGTCCTGCCCCTGGTGCAGCAGCCAGGCCAGGGCCAGCTGGGCGGGGGTGACCCCCTTCGCCTTGGCCAGCTCGCCGACCGCCTCGGCGGCCTTGACGTTCTGGTCGTAGTGCTCGCCCTGGAACCGGGGGTCGTTGCGGCGGTAGTCGGTGGCCGGGTAGTCCTCGGCCCGCCGCACGTCACCGGTGAGGAAGCCCCGGCCCAGCGGCGAGTAGGGCACCAGGCCGATGCCCAGCTCGCGCACGGTCGGCAGCACGTCGTCGTCCAGGCCCCGCTCCCACAGCGAGTACTCCGACTGCAGCACGGACACCGGGAAGGTGGTGTGCGCCCGCCGGATAGTCGCCGCTGCCGCCTCGGACAGCCCGAAGTAGCGCACCTTGCCCGCCTCGACCAGCTCACCGACCGCGCCGGCGACGTCCTCGATCGGCACCGCCGGGTCCACCCGGTGCTGGTAGAGCAGGTCGACGTAGTCGGTACCCAACCGCTGCAGCGACTGGTCGATCACCTTGTGGATGTGCTCCGGGCGGCTGTTCAGCCCGCGCCGGCCGCCCTGCTCGTCCAGGTCCCAGCCGAACTTGGTGGCGACCACCGCCCGATCGCGGCGGCCGGCCAGCGCCCGGCCGAGCAGTTCCTCGTTGGTCCACGGGCCGTACACCTCGGCGGTGTCGAACAAGGTGCAGCCCAGCTCCAGTGCGCGGTGCACGGTGGCGATCGACTCGGTGTCGTCCGGCGCCCCGTACGACTGGCTCATCCCCATGCAGCCAAGGCCCAGCGCCGACACGGCCAGACCCTGACGCCCCAGTACTCGAATCTCCATGCCCCCAGCCTCCCGGTTGGAGTGCGCTCCAAGTCAAGCCGCCCGTTCGAACCGCCGCGCGACCGCTCGTGCGGCATGCTCGGTAGGCTGCTGGTGGGCCGTGACTGGCGCGCTGGGATGGGACCAACCATCGGGGAGCGGCCCGGAGTGCGAATGTGTGCCGTGCGCCTGGGCCGAACCGTGAATCGTGACGCCAGGTACGCCACAGTCCGGAGGCCGACATGCCAGAGCCACGCTCCACCGAATCCGCCGCCTTCCGAGGCGCCCTCGACGTGATCCGCGCCGTCGAGCCGCGCGTGGCCGACGCCATCGGCCAGGAGCTCGCCGACCAGCGCGAGATGCTCAAGCTGATCGCCTCGGAGAACTACGCCTCCCCGGCCACCCTGCTGGCCATGGGCAACTGGTTCAGCGACAAGTACGCCGAGGGTACGGTCGGGCGCCGCTTCTACGCCGGCTGCCGCAACGTCGACACCGTCGAGGCCCTCGCCGCCGAGCACGCCCGTGAGCTCTTCGGCGCACAGCACGCCTACGCCCAGCCGCACTCCGGCATCGACGCCAACCTCGTCGCCTTCTGGGCCGTCCTCGCCCAGCGTGTCGAGGCCCCCGCCCTGGAGAAGGCCGGCGTCCGCCAGGTCAACGAGCTCTCCGACGCCGACTGGGCCGAGCTGCGACAGGCCTTCGGCAACCAGCGCATGCTCGGCATGTCCCTGGACGCCGGTGGCCACCTCACCCACGGCTTCCGCCCGAACATCTCCGGCAAGATGTTCGACCAGCGCTCCTACGGCACCGACCCCACCACGGGCCTGCTCGACTACGACGCTCTGCGCAGCTCCGCCCGCGAGTTCCGGCCGCTGATCATCGTCGCCGGCTACTCCGCCTACCCCCGCCTGGTCAACTTCCGGATCATGCGCGAGATCGCCGACGAGGTCGACGCCACGCTCATGGTGGACATGGCGCACTTCGCCGGCCTGGTCGCCGGCAAGGTGCTCACCGGCGACTTCGACCCGGTGCCGCACGCCCAGATCGTCACCACGACCACCCACAAGTCGCTGCGCGGCCCGCGCGGCGGCATGGTCCTGTGCGACAACTCCCTCAAGGACCAGGTCGACCGCGGCTGCCCGATGGTGCTCGGCGGCCCGCTCGCGCACGTCATGGGCGCCAAGGCCGTCGCGCTCGCCGAGGCCCGCCGCCCCGAGTTCCGCGACTACGCCCAGGCCGTCGTCAACAACGCCCGCGCCCTCGCCGAAGGCCTGATGCGGCGCGGCGCCACCCTGGTCACCGGCGGCACCGACAACCACCTCAACCTGATCGACGTCGCCCGCTCCTACGGGCTCACGGGCCGCCAGGCGGAGACCGCGCTGCTCGACTCGGGCATCGTGACCAACCGCAACTCGATCCCGGCCGACCCCAACGGAGCCTGGTACACCTCCGGCATCCGCATCGGTACGCCCGCGCTGACCACCCGCGGCCTCGGCACCACCGAGATGGACGAGATCGCCGGCCTGATCGACCGTGTGCTGACCACCACCGAGGCCGGCACCACCGCCTCGGGCGCGCCCTCCAAGGCCCAGCACATCCTGGACCCCAAGATCGCGGACGAGATCTCCCACCGCGCCGCCGACCTGCTGACCGGCTTCCCGCTCTACCCGGAGATCGACCTCGGCTGACCCCAGCCCGGAACCGGTTGGCGCCCCGCGAGGTCGGAGTACCTCGCGGGGTGCACGAACATCCCCGAGCTGGGTCGTCCTTGGTTCACGTCGCCCCGGAGGCCATCTGTCACCAGGAACGATCCGGCGCGCATCGCTCGTCTCCCGGGTCGAGTTCGGGGAGGATGGCGCGGTGTCGACGGCGGCGGAGTTCGCTCTGGAGAAGGTGTGCCGGGTCAGGGACGATCCGAATGCCCGCCTCGCGCTGATGCGCGAGCTCTACGCCGGACCGGGCGGCGACGGGACCATCCACCTGCCCTATCTGCCCGCCGCGGTCGCGTTCATGAGGTGGCAGCTGCGTCGCGGGCTGCTCCGACCGCTGCACGGTCCCCGGTCGGGCAGTCCCTGGTGGCGGGCGATCAACGAGCGGCTGCTGCGCGACGGCTGGGAGGCGCTCGCGGTGGTCGTCGGGTACGACCAGGCCGGCGCCACGGCGAGTGCGTCCCCGTCCGTGGAGTTCATCCGCGAACCCACGGCGCGCAACTGGTACCGCGCGCACAACGTCAGCATCGTGGCGGCCTACCTGGAGCACCGCGACCTGGCCGAGCGGGAGAGCCGAACCGAGCGCTTCTTCATCAACCTCGTCCTGCTGCGTGTGCTCTACGCGCACGCGCTGGTGTCCGCGCCGAGGCTCGCCCTCGGTTGGCTCGAGCCGGTCGCGCCCGCGCTCGGCGACCCTCGTGTGAGGATGACCGGAATCTTCATGTCGATGTCGCGAATCCTGCCCGACGCCTACCCCCTCGGGGACGACGTCGAGCGGTACGTGGCGATCGAGCACCAGTTGGGCCGGCTGCTCGACATCGGTCTCATCCAGCCCCGCGTGCGGCGGGTCTACGACTGGTCGGCCGCCGAGCTCGGTCAGCCCGGCGTGCGCGACCTGCTGGTCGACGACGTGCCGTGCTACGCCTGGCCCTCGGACGACCGGCTGCCGTGGTTCCCACGCCCCACCGCCCTGGCGCGGCTGGCACAGCGCGCGGTGCCAGCGGGCTGAGACCGGCCAGATCGCTGTCCGACGCCCCTTCGTGCACATCTACCTCGCCGGGGCCGGGTACGTCGGACTAGATCCATTCGGCGAATCACTTGACTTGAACGTTCAACTACATGCACTATCAAATATAGATGAACGCTCAACTTTAGGAGGACATATGAACGCCATGGCGAGTACTCAGGCGCGAACGGGCCGGGCTCGGACGACCGTCTTGTGGGTGCTGGCGGCACTCGGTGCGGCCAGCTTCCTGATGGCCGGTTTCCAGAAGCTCAGCAGTGACCCGGGAATGGTCCAGCTGTTCTCGCTCATCGGCTTCGGCCCCTGGTTCCGCTACCTCACCGGAACGCTGGAGACCCTCGGGGCGATCGCCCTTCTCATCCCTCGACTCCGGGTGCTCGGCGCGCTCGGCCTGATCGGCGTCATGATCGGCGCAATCCTGACGAATGCCCTGCTCCACGCACCGCAGGTTCCTGCCCTCATTGAGCTGGTCATCGTGGCCGCGGTGGCCTGGGGCCGTCGGCGGGAGCTCAACTCCGCCTGGATCCTGCACGGCCAGAGCAACTGACACCCGCGACGAGGGGCCAGACCGGTCAACGACGGCCGAACGGGCCCGACTCCAGACCGACCTAGCCGAGCGCCTCGATGCGAGTCACGATCCGCTGGGCGTCCTGGCCCAGACGGCGCAGGCGTTCGGGCGTCAGTGCGTCGATCACGATGCTCCGGACAAAGGCGACGTGAGCGGGCGCGACCTCAGCCAGGACCCTCATGCCCTCCCCGGTCAGGACCGCGTTGGTGAAGCGGCCATCGGTCTCGTCGGGTTGCCGGCGGATCAGCTCGCGCCGCTCCATGCGGGTCACCAGGTGGGACAGCCTCGAGATCGACGTGCTGGTCTGCGCCGCCAACACGCTCATCCGGAGTGTGCGCCGCGGCTCCTTCGCCAGCATGGCCAGGACCTGGTACTCGACCATGCCAAGGTTGGCGTCGCGCTGCAGCTGGGAGTCGATCGCGGCCGGCAGGCGAACCAGCAGGCCGACGAGCGAGAGCCAGGACTCGAGCTGCTCCGCGCTGAGCCACAACCCAGCATCGTCGGAGTCACGGGCCCGGTCAGCGCCTCGCCCCGCTTCGATCCCCGTTGCCAACGCCAGCCTCCGAGTTGATGAACGACCGCCTGGACGGTCACGGTCCGCCCAGGAACGCGTCATGCCCCCACGGTGCGACTCTACTTGAATAGTCAACTGATACGTGATGCCACCAAGTCGGTGACGGCGCTCGACCCAGCGGCGGCCGTGTGATCGAGGACCGCCGGGATGACAATGTCCCATTGGTGCCGGAGGAAGCGGCTTGCGCTGTTCGCTCGCCGCCTAGGCATGATCACGACGGTAGGACCCCACAGTCGGCGCTGGTTGGCGCCGGCGGGGTGGTCACCCGAACGCCCCACCAGTCGCAGCACTGCCTGGCTTCGAATGCCGCCACGCGTATCGTCCGGCGGGTGGACCTGCGACTGGTCGAGTACTTCGTGGCGGTGATCGACCACGGAGGTATCACCAAGGCGGCGCAGGCGCTCTACATCGCGCAGCCGTCGCTGTCCCAGGCCATCCGAACGCTGGAGCGGCAGCTCGGCGTCGAGCTGTTCGATCGGTCCGGCCGCCACCTGGTGCTCACTCCTGACGGGGAGGCGTTCGCCGGGCCCGCGCGGGGCGTCCTGGCCGACGTCGAGCGGGCCACCGCGAAGGTCGCCTCGGTCCGCCAGCTGGCCACTGGCCGCCTGGACGTCGCCGCCGTGTCGACCCTGGCCATCGAACCGCTGCCTGAGCTGACCAGCAGGTTTCAGTCGCGGCACCCCGGCATCCTGATCAACGTCAGGGACCCGGGCAGCCCTGCCGAGGCGGCGAGCCAGGTGCGCCGGGGTCAGGTGGAGCTCGCCCTCACCCCGCTGCCGGCCGAGCGCGACTCGCTGACCACCCGTGAGCTGTGGGAGCAGGAGATCGTCATCGCGCTGCCGCCGTCGCTGGCCGCCGGGCTGCCCGACCCCGTCCCGCTCGGCGCGATCGCCGCCGTCCCGTTGGTACTGGAGTTCTCCGGTGGCCGCTCGCTGGTCGACGAGCGGCTCGACCGGGCCATCGGCACCGTCGCCGTCGAGTGCGCGCATCCGCAGGCGGTCTGGGCGCTCGTCGTGCACGGTGCCGGGGCGACGATCCTCCCGAGACGCATCGCTGAGACCGAGCTCCCCGGCGTGGTGGTGCGGTCGATCGAGCCGCGGCTGCTGCGCACGGTCGGGTTCGTGCTGCGGCCTGGTCCGCTCTCGCCGGCCGCGGCCGCGTTCCTGGAGGTGGCCGAGCTCATGCGGCCCGAGTACGCCGCTCCGCCAGCCGGATGAAGGCGCGGCCGGCCGGGGACAGTGCCGCCGGGTCGTACACCAGCCCGTAGGGCCAGCTGATCGGCGGCTCGGTGGCCCGCACGACCGCGCCTCGCGCCACGGCGGCCTCGGCGACCGACCGCTCGAGCACGGTGGCGCCCACCCCGGCGAGCACGAACGGCAGCCGGGCCTCCCGCTGTTGCAGGACGGCGGCGGGCCGGATCGCCCGGCCCGCCGCCGCGAAGGCCTCCTCGATCTCGTCCGCGCGCGTGCTGCCCCTCGGCACGATCACGTACGGCTCGTCGTGCAGCTCGGAGAGCGGCAGCGGATCCCGCTCCGGCGGCGTCGAACCCGGCGGGAACACCAGCCACAGCTCCTGCACGCCGAGCTCGAGCACCGTCAGGCCGTCGAGGTCCGGTACCGGCAGGTGGCACAGCCCGATCTCGCAGTGCCCCTCCCTGATCACCGACGCCGCCGCGCCGTCGTCGCGCAGCTCTCCGACCCGCACGGAGACGCCAGGCAGCTCCCGCCGGAACGCTCCGACCAGGGGCGCCAGCGGGTCCACCGACAGCGCGGCCATCGCGGCGAGGTCCAGCCGGCCGCGCTGGCGCCCGGTGACATCGACCAGCGCCCCCTCGGCGGCGACCACCCCACGCAGGATCCGCCGGGCAGGGCCGACCAGCGCGTGCCCGGCCGAGGACAGCACCATGCCTCGCCCGATCCGGTGGAACAGCGCCACGCCGAGCTCACGTTCCAGGCCGCGCAGCGTGTGGGAGATGGTGGGCTGGGCGAGCCCGAGTGCGCGCGCGGCCGCGTTGATCCCCTGGTGGTCGACCACGGCGAGGAAGCACTCCACCTGGTTCAGCTGCACAGCACCACCTCCGAACTGCTCAGATAGGCGGATGCTAACGGTCCGTTCACGTTCTGGTCTTTGACCCGGCCCGCCCGCGCACGGGTCGATGCTCTGTTGCCCACATACCGGCACGGGTGCACGGAAGTGTGGTTCAGTTCAGGGATGGGTCGAGGAGGAACGATGTCGAGGTTGGGCGCGAGGGTGTTGCCGGCGGTGCTCAACGGGAGCGTCCGCACGCTCTATGCGCTGCCCAGGTCGCTGCGCCGCCGGATCGCCGGCCCGCCGGTGTTCCGCGACGGGCAGCGACTGTCGCTGGACGCGCAGCTGATCATTCGGGTGGCGGACCGGGCGACCGCCCCGCTCAGTGCGGGCACCCCGGCGCGTGCCCGGCTGGAGCTTGCACGCTCGGTCGCGATCCTGACCCGCCGGCCCACCGACCGGGTCGACACCCGCGACCTGAGCATCCCGAACGGGCCGCACGACATCCCCGCGCGCCTCTACACGCCGGACGGGTTGCCCTCGGGGTCCCCGCTGCTGGTCTTCTACCACGGTGGCGGGTTTGTGCTCGGCAACATCGCCACCCATGAGCCCGTCTGTCGCTATCTCGCGGCCCGCGCGCAGGTGCGGGTGCTGTCGGTGGACTACCGCCTCGCCCCGGAGCACCCCTTCCCGGCCGCCGTCGAGGACGGGATGGCCGCCTTCGACTACGCCGTGCGCAACGCCGAGGCACTGGGTGCCGACCCCGCCGCGGTGGCCGTCGGCGGGGACAGCGCGGGCGGCAACCTGGCCGCCTCGGTCAGCATCGGCGCCGCCCCGGGCGCCAAGCCCAGGTTCGCGTTGCTGTTCTACCCCGCCACCGACCTGACCACCCGCTTTCCGTCGAAGGACCTGTTCGCCGAGGGTTTCCTGCTGACCGACGCCGACATCACCTGGTTCACCGACCAGTACGTCCACCCGGACGCCCGCCACGACCCCCGCGTCTCGGTCCTGCTGGCCGAGGACCTCACCGACTTCCCCGCCACGTACCTGGTCACCGCCGGGTTCGACCCGCTCCGCGACGAGGGCGAGGCGTTCGCCGACCGCCTCGCCGAGGCCGGGGTACCGGTCGCGGTGCGCCGGCACGCCGACCTGATCCACGGGTTCGCCAGCTTCGTGGAGCTGGGCGGCCGGTTCCGCGAGGCACTGGCCGAAGCCGCCGGCGCCCTGCAGGCCGGCCTCGCCCTGCACCGGACCGCACCCGACCGCGCCGACGCCCGGCCGAAGAGCGCCTAAACAAGGCGCTCCTACCAGGTCATATAGGCAGATGCTAACGGTCTGTTCGCATTCCGGTCTTTGACCTCGCTGGTCCCCGGCCCGCTCAATGGAGTCCGTTGACATCCGTGCGAGGCCGAGGAGACCGCCCATGCCCGACGCAGTGATCGTGGACGCCGTCCGGACCCCGGTCGGTCGGCGGGGCGGTGGGCTGGCCGGCATCCACCCGGGTGACCTGACCGCGCACGTCCTCAACGCCCTCACCGCCCGGACGGGCCTCGACCCGGCACTGGTCGACGACGTCGTGTGGGGCTGCGTCAGCCAGGTCGGCGACCAGGCGGGCAGCATCGGGCGGGTCGGGGTGCTCGCCGCCGGCTGGCCCGAGTCCGTCCCGGCCAGTACGGTCGACCGCCGCTGCGGCTCGGCGCAGCAGGCCATCCACTTCGCCGCCGCCGGGGTTGCCGCCGGGCACTACGACTTCGCGGTGGCCGGCGGTGTCGAGTCGATGTCCCGCGTGCCGATGGGCTCCTCCTTCGCCGGCGGCGAGGCCTGGCCGGACAGCGTGCTGCACCGCTACGGCGTGGACGGCTTCAACCAGGGCGTCGCGGCGGAGCTCGTGGTCGAGAAGTGGGGCCTGTGCCGCACCCAGCTCGACGAGTACTCGCTGCGCTCCCACGCCCGCGCCGCCGCCGCGATCGACTCCGGCGTGCTCGACGGCCAGCTCGCCCCGATCGAGGGCGGGCTCCAGGTGGATGAGGGGGTCCGCCGGGGCGGCAGCATCGAGAAGCTGGCCACGCTCAAGCCGGCGTTCCGGGACCACGGGGCGATCACCGCCGGCAACTCCTCGCAGATCTCCGACGGCGCCGGCGCCCTGCTGATCACCTCGAGTGCGACCGCGGCCGCGCACGGCCTGACGCCGATCGCCCGGATCCACAGCGTCTCGGTGGCCGGCGACGACCCGGTGCTGATGATGACCGCCCCGATCACTGCCACCGAGAAGGTACTCAAGCGCTCCGGCCTGGGGATCTCCGAGATCGGCGCGTACGAGGTGAGCGAGGCCTTCGCGCCGGTGCCGCTCGCCTGGCAGGCCGAGATCGGCGGCACCGACGAGCGGCTCAACCCCCTCGGCGGCGCCATCGCCGTCGGCCACCCACTCGGCGCGTCCGGCGCGATCCTCATGACCCGGCTGGTGCACCACATGCGCGACCAGGGCATCCACCACGGGCTGCAGACGATGTGCGAGGCGGGCGGGATGGCAAACGCCACCATCCTCGAGCTGCTCTGATGGCTGCTCCGATGTCCGACCTCGACGCCTCCGCGATCGGCACCCGGATCCCGGGACACACCGCGCAGGTGGAACGCGGCCGGCTGCGCTTCTTCGCCGCCGCGACCGGTCAGACCGACCCGACCTACGCCGATCTCGACGCCGCGCGGCGGGCCGGGCACCGCGACCTGCCGGTGCCGCCGACGTTCCTGTTCTGCCTGGACCTCGACACCCCGACGCCGTCGACCCTCTACGCCGACCTGGGCATCGACCCGCGCACGATCCTGCACGGCGAGCAGGAGTTCACCTATCACGCCACCGCGTACGCGGGTGACACCTTGGCGTTCTCCTCCGAGGTCACCGACGTCTACGCGAAGAAGGGCGGGGCGCTGCGGTTCCTCGTCCGCACGACCGAGGTCACCCGCAACGGCGAACCGGTGGCGCGGCTGAGGGCCACCGTCGTCGTCCGCGATCCCCGGCACTGAACCAGAGAGGACACACACCATGGGACACCTGGACGGCATGGTAGCCATCGTCTCCGGCTCCGGGCGCGGTATCGGACGCGAGATTGCCCTCAAGCTGGCCGGTGAGGGTGCCTCGGTCGTGGTCAACGACCTCGACGCCGAACCCGCCGGGCAGACCGCGCAGGACATCAAGTCCAGGGGCGGCAACGCCGTGACGGCCGTCGGTTCGGTGACCGGGGAGGGCTTCGCGGAGCGCTTCGTGGCGACCGCGACGGAGAGCTTCGGCGGCCTCGACATCATCGTCAACAATGCCGGCTACACCTGGGACAACGTGGCGCAGAAGATGACCGACGAGCAGTGGGACGCCATCCTCGACGTGCACCTGAAGGCCCCGTTCCGGATCCTGCGGGCGGCCCAGCCCTACTTCAAGGCCAACCCCGTCGGCCATCACCGCAAGGTCGTCAACATCTCCTCGACCTCGGGGGTCTTCGGCAACGCGGGGCAGGCGAACTACTCCTCGGCCAAGGCGGGGGTCGTCGGCCTGACGAAGGCGCTGGCCAAGGAGTTCGGCCGTTACCGGGTCAACGTCAACGCGGTGGCCTTCGGGTTCATCCTGACCCGGATGACCGAGGCCGTCGCCGGGGACGACGCGTTCGTCGACATAGGCGGCCGCCGGATCAAGGTCGGGATCAGCCAGGACTCTTTCGACCGGGTCAAGACCGGCATCGCGTTCGGCCGCCCCGGCACACCGGCGGAGGCCGCCGGCGCCGTCTACGTACTCTGCACCCCCGAGACGGACTACGTCTCCGGCCAGTGCCTGGTCGTCGACGGATGCTCCCGGTGACCGCCTCGGACGGCTCGGGCGGTGCCGGCCCGCTCGCCGGGCTGCGGATCGTCGAGCTGGGCGGGATCGGCCCCGGCCCGTTCTGCGGCATGCTGCTGGCCGACCAGGGCGCGGACGTGATCCGCATCGACCGCACCGCCGAGGCCGACCGGCCGTCGGCGCACCCCATCCTGCACCGCAACCGCCGCTCGGTGGCCCTGGACCTGAAGGACCCGGACGACGTCGACGCGTCGCTGCGGATCATCGACACCGCCGACGCGGTGATCGAAGGCTTCCGGCCAGGGGTGACCGAACGTCTCGGCCTCGGCCCGGACGTGTGCCTGGCCCGCAACCCCCGCCTGGTCTACGGCCGGATGACCGGCTGGGGCCAGGACGGCCCGCTGGCCCGACAACCCGGCCACGACATCAACTACATCGGCCTGGCCGGCGCGCTCGGCGCCCTCGGCCCGGCCAACGACGTCCCGTCGGTCCCGCTCAACCTGGTCGGCGACATGGGTGGCGGCGGCATGCTGCTCGCGCTGGGCGTCACCACGGCCATGTTGCGGGCCCGGATCAGCGGTGCGGGCCAGGTGGTGGACGCGGCGATGACC
>DATAZG010000015.1:0-7152 GCA_036272155.1 Pseudonocardia sp. | reverse complement strand
AACACGTCGAACTCCACCGGCTCCGCGCTCATCGCGCCCGCCCGGCGCTCATACGAACGCCCCGATCCCGGTGATGTCGCGGCCGACGATGAGCGTCTGCATGGTCTCGGTGCCCTCGAAGGTGTGCACCGCCTCGTTGTCGACCATGTGCCGGATGACGTGGAAGTCCAGCAGGATGCCGTTGCCGCCGAGCAGGTCGCGGGCCTCGGCGAGCACGCCCCGGGCCTTGGACGTGTTGTGCAGCTTGGCCAGCCCGGCCAGGGTGGGGGCCAGCGAACCGGCCTCGGCCAGCCGGGCGATCTGCATGCAGTACAGCTGCATGGCCGTCACGTCGGCGAGCATGTGCACCAGGCGCTGCTGCACGATCTGGAAGCTGGCCAGCGACTTGCCGAACTGCTTGCGCCGCTTCGAGTAGGACAGCGCGGCCTCGGCGCCGGCCACCGCGTGCCCGAGGGCCATCCAGGCGCAGGCGCTGCGGGTGCCTACCAGCACGCGGGCGCAGTCGGCGAACGAGTTGGCCCCGGGCAGCCGGTTCTCGGCGGGCACCCGGACGCCCTCCAGCGCGATCTGGGCCTGCCAGACGGCGCGCAGCGAGCCCTTGCCCTCGATCACCTCGGCCCGGTAACCCGGGGCGCCCTTCTCCACCAGGAAGCCCTTGACCTTGCCGTCCTCGGTGTCGCGGGCCCAGACCACGATCACGTCGGCGATGCTGCCGTTGCCGATCCACTTCTTCGCGCCGTCGATCACGTAGGAGTCACGGTCGCGGCGGGCGGTGGTCTCCAGGGAGACGGAGTCGGAGCCGTGGTCAGGTTCGGTCAACGCGAACGCGCCGATCTTCTCCAGCGCCGCCATGCCGGGCAGCCAGCGCTGCTTCTGCTCCTCCGAGCCGCACTGCGCGATGGACTGCATGGCCAGGCCGGCCTGCACGCCGACGAAGGTGCCCAGACTGCCGTCGCCCCGGGACAGCTCCATGTACACCAGCCCGCGCGACAAAGGGTCCAGCGGCGGGCAGCCGTAACCCTGGATACCGTCGCCGACCACCCCGAGCTTGGCCAGCTTCTCCACCAGCGGCCAGGGGAACTCCGCGCGCTCCCAGTAGCCGTTGATCACCGGCAGCACCTCGTGGTCGACGAACTCCCTGGTGCGCCGCAGGTAGTCCAGCTGGGTCGGCGTCAGCTGGTCGGAGAGGGAGAGGTAGTCGGTGCCCAACGCATCGCCGATACCCACCCGCAGGTCGTCCATGTGTGCCTCCATCACTGCTGGGCCAGGAACTTCTCGACGTGGGGAATCACGCGGTCGGGGGCGCACACCAGCTCGAGGTGCCCGCCCTGGTAGACGTGGCGCTGGGCGTGCGGGATCAGCGCGTGCAGGATGCGGGAGTTGGCCAGCGGGATGATCGGGTCGTCGTCGCCGGCCAGTACCAGGGTGGGCTGTTTGATCAGGGGCAGCATCGGCAGGCTGGTCCAGCCGGCGCCGGCGAGCAGCTGGTAGGTGTAGCCGGGCGGGTAGCCCTGGTGCAGCAGGCCGGCGACGAGCGCGGGGTTGGCGCGGGCGGTGCCGCCGTAGAGGTGGGCGGCGACGCTGCTGACGTAGCCCCGGTCGATGTACCGGCGTGGTGTGAGCATGTGCCGCAGCACCAGGGGCGAGGCGGGCACCATCAGCGACCCGGTCGCCGTGGCCACCAGCACCAGCCGCCGGCACCGGCTCCGCTGGGTGACCGCGAACTGCTGCGCCAGCCCGCCGCCCCAGGAGATGCCGAGCACGTCCACCCGCGGGTGGCCCAGCTCGTCGAGCAGCCGGCCGACGCGGCGGGCCAGTGCGGGGAACCGGTAGGGCAGCCGCTTGGGCAGTGACTCGCCGACCCCGGGGGCGTCGAACCGGATCACCGGGATCGCCGGATCGAGCGCGTCCACGAACGGCTGCAGCGCCGCCAGCTGGGCGCCGATGCCGTTCATCAGCAGCAGCGGGGTCCGGGCCGGGTCCCCCTCCCGCACCACCACGTGCAGGCCCTGGGCGCTGGGTGGGCTCGTCTGGTCCACCGGGCTCAACGCTCGAGCACGTAGCTGCCGGGCGCGGCCGTCACCACGCTGTAGCCCGGGGCGCCCAGGGCTTCCGGTGCTGGTTTGTCCGGACCGGACCGTTCGCCCAGCCACGCCAGGAAGTCTGGCCACCATGAGCCCTTCGTCAGTGTTGTGTCGGCCTGCCACTGCTCGGCATCCCCGCTGGTGCGGGCGGCGCGGTAGCTGGCCTTCGGGTTGGTCGGCGGGTTCACGATCGAGGCGATGTGCCCGCTGCTGGACAGCACGAACGTGACATCCCCGCCGAACAGCCGCGCGCTGCGGAAACAGCTCTGCCACGGCGAGATGTGGTCGGCCACCCCGGCCAGCACGTACCCGTCCGTCTTGACCTCGCTCAGGTCCACCGGGGCGCCCAGCATGGTGATCCCGCCCGGAGTGGCCATGGCGTTGGCCAGGCCCATGTCGACGAATGCGTGGTGCAGCCCGGTGGCCATCCGGGTGGTGTCGGCATTCCAGTACAAGATGTCGAAGGCCGGGGGCTGGCGGCCCTGCAGGTAGTTGTTGACCCAGTAGTTCCACACCAGGTCGTCCGGGCGCAGCCAGGCGAACACCTCCGCCAGCGCCCGCCCGTCCAGGTAGCCGCGCACCGACGAGGCGAACTTGGCCAGTGCGGCGGTCCGCTCGTCGATCAACGCCGAGGCCGTGCCCGCCCGGCTCTGGTCCAGCACGCAGACCCCCAGCGCGAACCCGGCGAACCGGTCGGACTCGCCCCGGCGGGTCAACGCGGCCAGCGCCATCGACAGCAGGATCCCGCCCGAGCAGAACCCCAGCGGGATGACCGCGTCCGCCTCGGTGATCCGCCGTGCCGCGTCCAGGGCATCCAGGATGGCCTGGCCGTACGTGTCGAGGTTCCAGCTCCGGTGGCTGGCGTCGGGGTTGCGCCAGGAGACCACGAACACCTGCTGACCCTGCGCCACCAGGTACTCGATCAAGCTCCGGCCCGGGCGCAGGTCGGCGATGTAGTACTTGTTGATCACCGGCGGCACGATCACCAGCGGCCGGGTGCGCACCTGGGCGGTGCGCGGGGTGTACTGGATCAGCTCGAACACCTCGGTGCGCAGCACCACCGCGCCCTCGGTCACCGCCAGGTCCTTGCCCACCTCGAACGCATCCGAGGCCACCATCGTGGGCACCCGGGGAGCGCTCGCCAGGTCGGCGACCAGGTTCCGCACCCCGGTCAACGCGCTGCTGCCCCGGCTCTGCGCGGCCGCCCGCCAGCCCAGCGGGTTCAGCAGCGGGTTGTTGCTCGGCGACAGCGCGGCCACCAGGTTGTCCATCGCGAAGCCCAGCCGCTCCCGGTCCCGCCAGTCCAGGTCCGCCTCGGCGACCAGCTCGGTACCCACCGTGGAGGTCGCCAGGTAGGCCTGCAGCAACCGCCGCAGCACCGGGTTCGACCGCCACGCCTCGTCGGCGAACCGCCGGTCCTTCGGCCCCGGCGCCAGCTCCGAGTTGCCCACCGCGATCCGGCCCAGCTCCTCGGCCAACTCCCCGGCCCGGCGCAACGCCCCACCCGGATGGCGGGCGATCTCCAACACCAACCGCACCGCCGCGTTCGCCGGCAGCATCCGGATCGCCGGCCAGAGCGCACCGTCGACCAGCAACATGTCCAGCGCGACCGCGTGATCGGCCATCTCGGCGGCGTCCGTCAGGTCCGGGGAGTCCGGGGAGTCCGGCGTCACGGCCGGCTCGGTGGCGCTCATCGCCGCACCGCCTCGGCCTCAAGCCCCTGGGTGGCGCGGCGGTCCCTGACGTAGGCCAGGAACCAGTCCAGCGCCTCGGGGTTGGCGAGGGTGGCCCGGTTGACCGCCCTGTCCTCCGGCACACCCTGCAGCAGCCGTTTGATGGGCACCTCCAGCTTCTTGCCGGTGATGGTCATGGGGATGGCGGGCACAGCTACCACCTCGTCGGGCACATGGCGGGGCGAGACCCGCGCGCGGATGTCCTGTCTGATCTGGTCGATCAGGTCTGGCGTCAGCTCGGTGCCGGCGGCCAGCGCGACGAACAGCGGCATGAAGTAGCCGCCATCGGCCAGCTCGGCCCCGATCACCAGGCTGGCGGCCACCCCGGGCAGCCGGTCGACCACGGCGTAGATGTCGGCCGAGCCCATCCGCACGCCGCCCCGGTTGATCGTCGAGTCGGAGCGGCCGTGCACGACGTAGGTGCCGTAGCGGGTGACCGTCATCCAGTCGCCGTGCCGCCAGATCCCCGGGTAGGTGTCGAAGTACGCCTCCCGGTAGCGGGCGCCGTCGGGGTCGTTCCAGAACCCCACGGGCATGGACGGCATCGGCTCGGTGATCACCATCTCGCCGACCTCGTCGACCAGCGGCGTCCCCTCCGGCGACCAGGAGTCCACCCGTACCCCGAGGTACGGGGCCTGCATCTCGCCGGCGTACACCGGCAGCAGCGGGTTGGTGCCGATGAACGCGCTGCACACGTCCGTGCCGCCGCAGTCGGAGCCGAGTAGCAGGTCCCGCTTCACCTTGTCGTAGGCCCAGTGCCAGGTGGAGGTGGGCAGCGGGGAGCCGGTGCTGCAGATGGCGCGCAGCGCGGCGAGGTTGTGCTGCTCCCCCGGCCGCCGGGCGGCGCGCTGGCAGCCGGTCAGGTAGGCGGCGCCGGTGCCGAACCGGGTCACCCGCTCGGCGGCGCAGATGGCGAACAGCTGGTCGGGCTCCGGGCGCACCGGGTTGCCGTCGTAGGTGACGATCGTCGCGCCCACCGCGAGCGCGGTGACCAGCACGTTCCACACCATCCACGCGGTGCTGGCGTAGACGAACACGCGGTCGTCGGGGCCGGTGTCGAAGTGCAGCGCATGGCTCTTCAGGTGCTCCAGCAGGATGCCGCCGTGCGAGTGCACGATGCCCTTGGGCACCCCGGTGGTGCCGGAGCTGTACAGGATCCACAGCGGGTGGTCGAACGGCACCTGCTCGTAGCGCGGGGGCGGGTCGCCGGCCACCAACGCGTCGAACGAGAGCGCCCCCGCCGGTGGGGTGGCGCCGGCACGCAGGTGCTCCACGACCACGGTGTAGCGCACCGAGGGCAGCGCCGCGCTCAGCTCGGCGAGGGTGTCCAGCCGCTCGACATCCCGCCCGCCGAAGCGGTAGCCGTCCACCCCGAGCAGCACGGTCGGCTCGATCTGGCGGAACCGGTCCAGCACACCGTCGGTGCCGAAGTCGGGGGCGCAGCACGACCAGATCGCGCCGACCGCCGCCGTGGCCAGCAGCGCGACCACCGCCTGGGGGATGTTGGGCAGGTAGGCCGCGACGCGGTCCCCGGGGCGCACCCCCATGGCGCGCAGCTCCCCGGCCAGCGAGGCGACCTGCCGGACCAGGTCCCGGCCGGTCAGGACCTCCCGCTCGCGATGCTCCGAGATGCCCACGATCGCGGGACGGTCGTCGCGGGCGTGGCGCAGCACGTTCTCCGCCAGGTTCAGCCGGGCGCCGGGGAACCACACCGCGCCGGGCATCGCCCGCTCGGCCAGCACAGCGCTGGGCCGGGCCGACGCCAGCACGTCGAAGTACGACCAGACCGCGCCCCAGAACCCGTCCAGGTCCTCGACCGACCAGCTCCACAGCTCGTCGTAGCCGATCAGCGGCACCGCCCGGTCGCGGTTGACCCAGGACTGGAAGTCGGCCATCCGGGAGCCGCGGGTGCGCTGCTCCGAGGGAGTCCACAACAGTTCCCGTGCGGTGCCAGCGCCGGTTGCCTCGCTCACGGGCCCTCCTTTGCGCCCCGGCCGTCCCCTGTCGTCACGAAGGTAGGGAGCGCGCCGACCGGGCCGCTTCGGGTTCCGGTACCAACATGTGCTCGGTTGCTATGCGCCGCGCCCAATGGCCAGCCGGCCCGCGCTACCTAGTGTCCTGGGTTCTGCCCAACTCTCTGCCCAACTCTCTGCCCAACCCTTCGTCCGGTCCGGAGTGCCCAATGCCGCCACCCGCCCGCCGCTCGTCCGCGCGCGCGTTATTCCTGGTCACGCGCGAGGTGGACAGGTGAGCTCAGGTGGCTATTCTCAACCGGTGGGAGTCGACGAGGCCTCCGTCGACGCGCGGCTGGCCGCCATCGCGTCGATAGTGTCCGACGGGTTCACCCGGATCGGTCGGGACATCACGAAGGTGCTGCTCACCGAGATCCCCGAGCTGCAGGGCGACGAGCTGCTCGAGGGGCTGCTGCACGCCAGCGTCGAGGAGAACGTCAGCGCGATGCTGCACCTGCTCGGGCTGCAGGTCTCGCTGGACAGCGTCGCGGTCCCCAGCGCGGCCGCCGAGTACGCCCGCCGGCTGGCGCAGCGCGGCGTCAGCGTGATCGCACTGGTGCGCGCGTACCGGGTCGGCCACGCCAGGTTCCTGGAGTGGTGCCTGCGCGAGCTGTCCGACCAGGAGGTGGAGCTGCCCACGGTGCGCGCGGTCACGAACCGCATCCTCCAGCTCAGCTTCGGCTACATCGACCGGGTGTCCGAGCAGGTCGTCGGCGCCTACCAGCTGGAGCGCGACCGGTGGCTGCTCACGCAGACCGCGGTGCGCGCGTCCCGGGTGAAGAAGCTGCTCGCCCGTGAGGACCTCGACCTGGACGCCACCGAGTCGGCGCTCGGCTACCGGCTGCGCCAGCACCACGTGGCCATCGTCGGCTGGGTGCCGGAACCGACCCACGCCGGTGCGGGGCTCGTCCGGCTGGACCGGCTGGGGCAGTCGCTGGCCGCCGACCTCGGCTGCACCGGGCGCCCGCTGTTCGTGCCGTTCGACGAGTCCATCGCGTGGTTCTGGCTGCCCTTCGGCGCCCGCCCGAACGTCGAGTGGGCCAAGTTGGACGCCAGCGTCGAGGCGACCGACCCGACCATCCGGCTCGGCGTCGGCGAGCTGGAGAAGGGCGTCGAGGGCTTCCGCGCCAGCCACTACCAGGCCCTGACCGCGCAGAACGTGGCGATCGCCGCGCGGCCGCCGCACCGGGTCACCCTCGCCGAGCGCGTCGGGCCGATCGCCCTGATGTGCTCGGACCTGGAGGCCACCCGGGTGTGGGTGCGCAAGGTGCTCGGCCCGCTGGCGACCGACCGGCACAACAACCCCGTGCTGCGCGAGACGCT
>DATAZG010000014.1:0-31660 GCA_036272155.1 Pseudonocardia sp. | reverse complement strand
TCACACTCGCCCCCTTCAACACCTTCCGCACCTGGCGCACCCTCGTCCTCGACCTCACCGCCCTCGAACACACCACCACCCACCACAACCACCAACCCGAAACCGCCATCCCCGGCACCCAGATCACCGCACCGGGGACCGCGGTAGCGGCGAGCCAGCCAGGTGCGCCCCGGGCGTCCGAGCCGCGGGCACTCGCACCGGCCGCCGTCGACACCCACCGCGGCTACCCGACGGCCGACCAGCCCGCCCCGACCTCGGCCGACGTCGCCTGGTCAACTGAGCCGACCGAACGCGCCAACGGCCAGCCGGCCGAACACGCCGACCCCCGGGCCGACCAACGCGCCGACCCCCGGGCCGACCAACGTGCCGATGACCTGGCCGACGACCTGGCCGATGAACGCGCCGAGCGGGGCGAGGAGCAGCGGCAGGACCGGCGGTCGGTCGATCCGAGGGTGCTGCGGCTGGCCCGGTATCTGATCGACGCGCCGGACGCCGACGAGGTCACGGGCGAGATGGTCGGCGGCCTGCTCGACATCGAGGTCGCACCGCGCACCGGCCGGCGACTACTCGGCCAGGCGCGCGATCTGGTGCAGGCCGAAGCCGGCCGGCGCACGCTGGAGCTCAGCGCCCCCGGCCGCTGACGCCCGACGTCCCGTCCCGTCCGCCCCGAACCGCACCCGCCCCGAACCGCACCCGCCCCGAACCGCACCCGCGCTCACCACTACCGAGTTCAACCGCAGCGGGGTTCACCGCGCTCGAGACGCCGCTGTGGTTGAGTTGATCACCCAACCCGCGCGGGCCCCGACCACAGCCGAGTTCAACCACAGCGGCGTTCCGCCCTCCCCGGGCCGCTGTGGTTGAGTTGATCAACCACAGCGACGACCGGTGCGGCCCGTGACCGGCCCGGCCGGACGACCGGCCCGACCGGCCCGGGGGGACGGCGGGCGGCGTCAGTGGTTGTCGCGCGGGATGCCCTTGGTCTGGGCGACGCGCTGGTACGCGACCGCCGGCGCCAGCACCATGCCGGCGGAGAGCTGCTCGACCATGGACCGCTGGATCTCCTGCCACGGGGTCTGCGACTCAGGCATCGGGTAGCCGCCGGCGGCGTCCAGGTCGGCGCGGCGCGTGGCCAGTTCGGAGTCGGCCACGAGCATGTTCGCGGTGCCGTTGACCAGGTCGATCCGCACCTGGTCGCCGGTGCGCAGCACGGCCAGCCCACCGCCCGCCGCGGCCTCCGGCGAGGCGTTCAGGATCGACGGCGAGCCCGAGGTGCCGGACTGGCGGCCGTCGCCGATGCAGGGCAGCGTGTGCACGCCTTTCTTGATCAGCTCGGCGGGCGGCTGCATGTTGACCACCTCGGCCGCACCGGGGTAGCCGAGCGGGCCGGCCCCCCGGACGAACAGGATGCAGCCCTCGTCGATGTCCAGCGCCGGGTCGTCGATGCGGTGGTGGTAGTCCTCCGGTCCGTCGAACACGATCGCCCGCCCCTCGAACACGTCGGGGTGCTCGGGGTCGGACAGGTAGCGGTGCCGGAACTCCGCCGAGATCACGCTGGTCTTCATGATCGCGGCATCGAACAGGTTGCCGCCGAGCACCACGAAACCGGCGTCGTCGACCAGCGCGTTGTCGAAGGTCCGGATCACCTCGCGGTCGATCGCGGCCGTGTCCCGGCAGTTCTCGCCCATGGTCGCGCCGGTGACCGTCGGGGCGTCTTCTCTGATGAGGCCGTGTGCCATCAGCTCGTGCACCACCGCGGGCACGCCGCCGGCCCGGTGGAACTCCTCGCCGAGGTACTGGCCGGCGGGCTGCAGGTCGACGATCAGTGGCACCTCGAGGCCGATCCGCTGCCACTCGGTCAGCGGGAGGTCGACGCCGATGTGCCGGGCGATCGCGGTGATGTGGATCGGCGCGTTGGTGGAACCGCCGATCGCCGAGTTGACCACGATCGCGTTCTCGAAGGCCTCGCGGGTCATGACGTCCGACGGTTTCAGGTCCTCGTGCACCATCTCGACGATGCGCCGCCCGGTGAGGTAGGCCATCCGGGCCCGGTCGCGGTGCGGAGCCGGGATCGCCGCGCAGCCGGTCAGGCTCATCCCGAGCGCCTCGGCCAGCGCATTCATCGTGGACGCGGTGCCCATCGTGTTGCAGTGCCCGGGGGAGGGCGCCGACGACGCGACGAGCTCGACGAAGCCGGCCTGGTCGATCTCGCCGGCGGCCAGCATCTCCCTGGCCTTCCAGACGATCGTGCCCGAGCCGGTGCGCTCGCCCCGGTGCCAGCCGTTCAGCATCGGGCCGCCGGACAGCACGATCGCCGGGATGTTCACCGTGGCCGCCGCCATCAGGCACGCCGGTGTGGTCTTGTCGCAGCCGGTCGTGAGCACCACGCCATCCAGCGGGTAGCCGTAGAGGATCTCGACGAGCCCGAGGTAGGCGAGGTTGCGGTCGAGTGCCGCGGTGGGCCGCTTGCCAGTCTCCTGGATGGGGTGCACCGGGAACTCGAACGCGATGCCGCCGGCCTCCCGGATGCCCTCGCGCACGCGGTCGGCGAGCTGCAGGTGGTGCCGGTTGCAGGGCGACAGGTCGGACCCGGTCTGCGCGATACCGATGATCGGCTTGCCGGACTGCAGCTCGTCCCTGGTCAGACCCCAGTTCATGTAGCGCTCGATGTAGAGGGCGGTCATACCGGGGTTGTCCGGGTTGTCGAACCACTCCTGACTGCGCAACATTGCCTCTCCCCTCACCACGATCAAACCACTGCTCGACCCAGATCGACATTGCCCGCTGGCCGCCGATGAGTGGAACTCTATGGGCGGGAGCACGTCCGCGGCACGAGGAGGACAACAGATGGCGGCGCTGATCGAGCCGGGTTCCACCCTGGAAAAACTGGGCTCCGGCGCGGTGTGGGCGGAGGGGCCGGTGTGGGTCGCGGCGTCCCGGACCTGCCGGTTCAGCGACATCCCGAACAACCGGATCCTGCAGTTCAGCGAGGAGACCGGGGAGCTGAGCACGTACCGGGACGGCGTGGAGTTCACCAACGGGCGCACCCTGGACCTGGACGGTTCCGTGGTGCAGTGCTCGCACGGGCGGCGGCGGATCGAGCGCGACCGGGACGGCGCCGTGGAGGAGGTCGTCGGCGGCTGGTCCGAGGTCCGGTTCAACTCGCCGAACGACGTCGTGGTGAAGAGCGACGGCACGATCTGGTTCACCGACCCGTCGTACGGCATCCAGAAGGCCGGCGAGGGCCATCCCGGCGAGCTCGAGTACGGCGACCACCACGTGTTCCGCTTCGACCCGACGGACGGTTCGGTGCATCCGGTGGTGATCGACGTCGAGATGCCGAACGGGCTGGCCTTCTCACCCGACGAGTCGGTGCTCTACGTCGCCGACTCCGGCATCTCACCGCCCGCCGGCGTGCGTGACCCCGGCCGCCCCGGCGGGCACTCCATCCACCGCTACGACGTGTTCGACGGCCGGTGGTGCAAGAACGGCGGGGAGTTCGTCGAGATCAACCCCGGTCTGCCGGACGGGATCCGGGTCGACGAGCACGGCAACGTGTGGAGCTCCAGCGCCGACTCCGTGCAGGTGTTCGACCCCGAGGGGCAACGGGTGGAGCGGGTCGCGGTGCCCGAGACGATCGCCAACCTGTGCTTCGGCGGGGACAACGGGCGCACGCTGTACATCACGGCGACCACCAGCCTCTACCGCATCCGGACGACCGTGCGGGACGCGGCGGCGGTCCTCCGGGGCTGACCGAGGGCCGCTCCGGCGGGGCCGAGGCCGGCCTCGGCCCCGGCCGGGCGCGATGCCCGCCCGGCCCCGCCTCAGCCGGCCGGATGGGCGACGAACAGCGCATCGTGGGCGGCGTGCCAGGAGGCCTCGTCCGGTGCGCACATCAGGCCGCCCGACATCCGGCCGACCCGGAACGGCGTGCCGTCGAAGTGCGCGCTGTAGCCGCCCGCCTCGCGGTGGATCAGCCAACCCGGCGCGTGGTCCCACGGCATCAGCTTGTGATAGGTGAGCAGGTGGCAGTGGCCGGCGGCGGCCATGCGGTACTCGTGGCCGGCGCAGCGCAGCCAGGTGTGGCTGCCCAGCCGGTCCAGGTTGGCGGCCAGCACGCCGCGCAGCGGTCCTTCGACGAACTGGGTGCCGGCGACGGCCTCCATCTCGGCCACCGGCACGGGCGCGGCGACCCGCAGCCGGCGTTCGGTCACCCCGCCCCGGCGCAGCCACGCGCCGCCGCCCTCGACGGCCACCGCCGAGGTGTCGGTGAGCGGGTCGTGGATCACGCCCGCGACCACCCGCCCGGCGCGCAGCACGGCGGCCATCACGGCGAACAGCGGCAGGCCGGAGACGAAGTTCTTG
The DNA here is from genome assembly GCA_036272155.1 of Pseudonocardia sp. Taxonomy (GTDB): domain Bacteria; phylum Actinomycetota; class Actinomycetes; order Mycobacteriales; family Pseudonocardiaceae; genus Pseudonocardia. The sequence goes on along the minus strand of DATAZG010000014.1, from coordinate 27,298 downwards.
GTGCCGTCCAGCGGGTCGACCACCAGGGCGAGCTCGGCGGTGTCCACCTGGCGCAGGATCGCCGGGTCGGCGTCCGCCGCCTCCTCGCCGATCACGACCGCCTCGGGGTAGCGCGCCAGCACCGCGTCGGCGATCGCCCGCTCGGCGGCCCGGTCGGCGACCGAGACCACGTCGAAGGCCGACGACTTGGTGAACACCTCCGCCGCGGCCAGGCGCCCGAACCTCGGCATCAGCTCAGCCCTGGCGACCGCGCCGAGCACGTCGTCGACAAACTCGATATCCATTGCGCTCAGCCTGCCTGATCACCCCGCTCCCCGCCCGGCGCCCGTCCGGTCGATTCCCCAGTACGGTCACCGGCAGGGGCTGTCCGCGCTCCGTTCGGCACCGAACTTCGGAGGAACAGGTTCCGTGTGGACGTTGTCCGGTTTTGCTGACGAGATCTCGCCCGACCTGGACGAACAGTGCCGCGTGCTGGACGAGCTGGGGGTGCGCTACCTGGAGTTCCGCGGCGCGTGGCAGACCAATGTGCTCGACCTCGACGATGCCCAGCTGGACCGGGTCCGCAAGACGCTCGCGGAGCGCGGCCTGCGGGTGTCCTCGATCGGTTCGCCGATCGGCAAGATCGGGGTGGCCGACGACTTCGCCGACCACCTGCGCCGGTTCGACCGCGCGCTGCACGTGGCGGCGCTGCTGGGGGCGCCCTACGTGCGGCTGTTCTCGTTCTTCATGCCGGCCGGGGACGACCCGGCGAGCCACCGCGACGAGGTGCTGCGCCGGATGACGGCCCTGGCCGAGCGCGCCGCCGGGCACTCTGCCGGACACGAGGTGATCCTGCTGCACGAGAACGAGAAGGGCATCTACGGCGACAGCCCGGCGCGCTGCCTGGACATCGTGGAGTCGGTCGGCTCGCCTCTGCTGCGGCTGGCCTGGGACGCGGCGAACTTCGTGCAGTGCGGTTTCCGGCCGCACACCGACGGCTACGCGATGCTGCGCCCGCACCTGGAGTATGTGCAGATCAAGGACGCCCTGCTGGCCACGGGTGAGGTGGTGCCGGCCGGGCGGGGCGACGGCGAGGTCCGCCAGACGCTGCGGGCGCTGCGTGCCGACGGGTTCGACGGCTTCTTCTCGCTGGAGCCGCACCTGGCCGCCGCCGGCCCCTTCGGCGGGTTCAGCGGGCCGGCGTTGTTCGGGGTCGCGCACGCCGCGTTCACGCAAGAGCTGGCCGAAGAGGGGATCGAGTACCGGTGACCCCTCCGCTGCGCTTCGCGCTGGTCGGCTGCGGGGTGATCGGCCAGGTGCACGCCCGGTCGATCGCGGCGCTCGGTGACCGGGCCCGGTTGGTGCTCACCGTGGACGCCGTGGCCGACCGGGCCGCGAAGCTCGCCGCCGAGCACGGGGCGGCGCACTCGACGTCGGTGGCGGAGGCGCTGGCCCGCGACGACGTGGACGCCGTCGCCGTCTGCACCCCCAGCGGGCTGCACGCCGAGACCACGATCGCCGCCCTGGCCGCCGGCAGGCACGTCGTGGTGGAGAAGCCGCTGGACGTCACGGTGGCGGCCGTGCGGCGGGTGGAGGCGGCGCGGCTGCGCTCCGGGCGGGCGGTCACGGTGATCAGCCAGCACCGCTTCGACCCGGCCAGCCAGCTGGTGCACCGGGCGATCCGCGCGGGTCAGCTCGGCCGGCTCACCTCGGGCGTCGCCAGCATCGCGTGGTGGCGCAGCCAGGACTACTACGACTCCGGCGACTGGCGCGGTACCTGGCACCTGGACGGCGGTGGCGCGCTGATGAACCAGGGCATCCACACCATCGACCTGCTGGTCTGGCTGCTCGGCGAGCCGGTGGAGGTGTTCGGGGCGACCGGCTGCCTGGCCCACCGCGGCATCGAGGTGGAGGACACCGCGGTCGCCACCATCCGGTTCGCGGGCGGCGCGCTCGGGGTCGTGCACGGCACCACGGCGGCGTACCCGGGGCTGACCGCGCGGCTGCAGGTGCACGGCGACCGGGGTTCGGCGGTCATCGACAACGACGAGCTGGCGTACTTCCACGCGGCCGGGGCCGGCGATGTCCCGGCGCCGGCGTACGGCGCCGGCGGGACCGGGGCGGACGGCAACCAGGCGGCGCTGCCGCTGCCGCGCGCCTCGCGGGCCGCCGGCGCGGGCTCGGACCCGGCGGCGCTGTCCGAAGCTCACGTCGACCAGTACCGGGACTTCGTCGACGCGGTCGCCCAGGGCCGGCCGCCACTGGTCACCGTGGCTGACGCGGGCCGCACGCTCGCCGTCGTGCGCGCGATCTACGACTCGGCCGAAGCCGGCACCCCGGTGGCCCTGACCAGCACCAACCCCGCACCCGCCTGACCCCACCCGCCCACTTTCATACCGCCGAACCCCCGCCGGCGAGTTGGTGATCAACAGGACACCAGGGCTGTTTTTGGACCCCGTAAACAGCCCTGGTGCCCTGTTGATCAAGGCCGTGCGGGCGGTGCGGCCCCCGTCCGCCCGACCCCTGATCGCGCCGCGCAGCGACACGCGTGGTGGTCGACACAGGGGCGGCGAATGGTTCACATCGGGCGCACATGAACCACACAGCTCGTCCGCGAGATCGAGCGAGAACGTAGATCCCATGACGGCCAGAGGGGGCCGGTCACGGTGAATGAGCACGATGTGAGGTGGCCACGATGGCGGGAGTTAGCGGCGTCGGACAGGTGACGCGTAGGTGGGCACGCAGCCGGTCGGTGCGGGCCGCGGCGACGGTGGGCGCGCTCGCGGTGGTGCTGGCGGGGTGCTCGCACGCCCCGGAGCCGCAGCCCCAGTCGCAGGCCCCGGCCCCGGCCGCCCCGGCCCCGGGCGGGCCCAACCAGTTGACCATCTGGCTGACCGGGTACTCGTGGCAGGACAACACGCCGCCCGGCTCTTCGGTGGTGGGGGAGCCGGTGCTGCACAAGGACGCCGGCGGCCAGGGCACGTTCCAGGACCCGATCACCGTCGCGGTGCCCGGCCACCAGGGAGCCATGGCCTGGCAGCCCGGTACCAAGTTCTACCTGCCGTCGGTGCAGCGGTACGTGATCGTGGAGGACTCCGGGGCGGCCAAGCAGCCGGCCGGTACCGACACCCACCTGGACATGTGGATCGACGGCCAGGACGGTACGAAGCAGGCCACCGACGACTGCGAGAACCTGTTCACGGGCAAGGTCCCGGCGCAGGTCAACCCGGCGGGCAACCTGCCGGTGATGGCCGGCCCGATCTTCGCCAACGGGAAGTGCAACGTGCCGCCGCAGGCCGCCGACATGGGCACCTACAGCGCCAGCGGCGACGACAGCGGCGACGGTGGCAGTAGCGACGGCGGCGACGACAGTGGCAGCGGCCACCACCATCACCACGACGACAACAGCGACAACTCGGACAGCGGCGACAACGGGAACGGCTAACCCCCTCGGCCACACCCGTTGCGTTGCTCCGGCCGAAAGGCCGCCGTCCGCGCCAGCTCCGGCCCACACCCGGAGCTGGCGCGGACGCGTATGTGCCCAGGCGTGCCGCGTGGATGATGGCTCTCGGCGTCGGTCCGGTGTTCGATGGTCGTCGGATCACCGATGACCCCGGGGGCGCTCATGGGCGAGTTGTGGCAGCTGGCGGACGGGGTGACCCGGTCGGTCAGCCCGGAGAACTTCACCGGGGCGAAGGGCGCCGGCGGCATGGCCGTCGACGGCACCGGTGCGGGGGCCGCCCGCGAGCTGGGCCGGGGCTGGAAGGTCTCGCCGTCGATCACCCTGGCGCCGGGCGACACCGCGAGCCTCGCCGACGTCGAGGGGCCCGGGGTCATCCGACACTTCTGGTTGACGACCGACCGCGCCAGTCTGCGCACCCAGGTGCTCCGGATGTACTGGGACGACGAGCCGACGCCGTCGGTGGAGGTGCCGCTCGGCGACTTCTTCTGCAACGGCTGGAGTGACGAGCTGGCGCTGGTCGACTCGGAGCAGATCGTGGTGGCGCCGGCCGGCGGGCTCAACAGCTACTGGCCGATGCCGTTCCGGCGGCGTGCCCGGATCACCCTGGAGAACCTCAGCGGGCACGGGGTCCCGGTGTACTACCAGGTCACGTACGCCCTGCACGACCTGCCGGAGCGGACCGGGTACCTGCACGCGCAGTGGCGCCGGTCCAACCCGGTCGGGCCGGCGGGCGTGCACACCGTCGTCGACGGCGTCGTCGGGCGGGGTCGCTACGTCGGCACCTACCTGGCGATCGAACCCGGCGATCCCGGCTGGTGGGGCGAGGGCGAGCTGAAGTTCTACCTGGACGGCGACGCGGAGTTCCCCACGGTGTGCGGCACCGGCACCGAGGACTACTTCGGCGGCGCCTGGAACTTCGACCTCGCCGGCCGCTACGTGCCCTATTCGACCGCCCACCTCGGCCTGCCCCAGGTGCTGCCCGCTGACCAGATCTACCAGCCCCACCAGAGGTTCGGCATGTACCGCTGGCACATGCCGGACCCGATCCAGTTCGACCGGGACCTGCGGGTGACGGTGCAGGCGCTGGGCTGGCAGTCCGGCGGCCGCTACCTGAAGCTCGAGCACGCCGACATCGCCACGACGGCCCTCTGGTACCAGGACGAGCCGCACGCCCCGCGCGAGCCGCTGCGCCCCGAGCAGCTGCCTACAACGCCGCTGCCCCCGGCGCAGCTGACGGCGCGGCCGGCGGCAGTACGGTCGGCGATGTGGGGGGTGCTCGCGGGGCTGGTCGCTCGAGTCCGGCCGGCGGTCACGGGCCTGGCCGCGCGGGTGCGGTCGGTGTTCCGCCCGGGGAGGTAGCGCGGGCGGGCCGGTAGCGCGGTTGGACTGCTCGGAGGCGCTCGTACCGCCCACCGAAACCGGCACATGCCACCGGAACCGGCCCACACACACGTCCCGGCCTCGACACACCGGGTGTCGAGGTGGCACACGAGTTCGAACACGTGTGCCACGTCGGCATGTGGTGTGCCAGGGCAACGGGCTGTGTGCCAGCGCCAGCCGTCCACGCCAGCGTCAGTGCCAGCCGTCCACGCCAGCGCACGCTCCTACGACTGGGCGCCGGCGCCGATCACGCCGAGGGTGTTCTGGCCCCGGTCGGCGACCTGCACGGTCGCCCGGAGCACGATGTGCCGCAGCGGGGCGGCCGCGCCCTCGATGCGGTCGTGCGTCAACCGGATGGCCTCGCGGCCCATCTCGTGGGCCGGCAGCCGGGCCGACACGACCGCGAGCGGGGACATGTCGAAGGTCAGGAACTGGTCCATCGCGGCCAGCTCCACCGCGCCGGGAAAGCCGTCCTCCATAGCCAGCAGGTCGGCCACGGCCAGCTCGAGCGTGGGCGCGTTCCCGCAGATCACGGCCGTGAGTGGCTCGGCCGACCGGAGCATCGAGCGCAACCGCTGGCGCCGCGTTGCCGGGTCGAGCGGGTCGTAGACGCGCAGCGCGGAGCGCTCCGGCAGCTCGGGCAGGCCCCGGTCCTGCAGGGCGCGGTAATGGCCGGAGAGCCGGTCGCGCACGCTGGTCACGTCCGCTTCGCTCCACAGCATGGCCGGCGCCCGGTGCCCCCGGTCCAGCATCGCCGAGGTGACGTCGTAGCCGACCGCGAAGTCGTCGAAGAGCACCGAGTCGGTCGGCAGGGCGGGGAAGTAGCGGTCCACCACGACCACGGCCACGCCGTCGCGCTGCAGCCGGTCGACCGCGTCGGCGGCGGTGGATCGGTCGCGGGGAAACAGCACGACCCCCCGCGTGCCCGAGGACGCCATCCGGCGCAGCACCTCCTCCTCGTGCGGCACGCTGTGGGTGTGCTCGATGGCGAGCCGGTAGCCGAGCGCGGCGCACTCCACCGCGAGCCCGCCGAGCAGGTCGGACATGTGCACGCCGCCGCCACCCGGGCTGACGAAGGTGACCACCCCCTGACCTGGGGCGACGGGCGGGGGAGTGCGCTCGGCGACGAAGGTGCCCCGACCCCTGCGGCGGACCACCTGGCCCTCGGTCACCAGCTCGTTCAGCGCACGCACCGCGGTGGTGGTGGACACCCCGAACCGCTCGACGATCTCGCGCTGGGTGATGAACGGCTCGTCGGGGGAGAACTCGCCCCGGCTGATCGCGCCGAGCAGCTCCCGCTTGACCCACTCGAACAGGGCGACCCCGGGGGGCGGTTCCGGTCGATCCGCTGGACTGGGCACCGCCGTCCGTCCTCCCCGGGTCCGCCTACGAATCTGCCTACGGCTTTGCGCACGGCGCGCGCCGAGCCCTGTTTCGCAGTATTGACGCATTAAAGGGCTGAATCTACCGTCATAGCTCGTTGGAGGGCGGTCGGTTTCGCGTTCCGAACCCCGCTCGGCAGCGTTCCCGGCCTCGATGAGGAGCCCGAATGCACGACGACCGTGTTCTTGTCGAGCAGCGCATCGCGCGGATCCTGCGCGAGCGGCTGATCCCGGCGGTGCACAGTGCGGTACTGCCCCTGACGGTCGGGGTCTGGCACGCGCCGGGCGAGCCGCCGGAGGTCACCGACGGGCTGCGCGCCGACTACCGGCCGCTGCGGGCGGCGGAGCCGTGGGGCCCGGCCTGGGGGACCAGCTGGTTCCACCTCACCGGCACGGTCCCGGCCGAGTGGGCAGGGCGCGCGGTGGAGGCCGTCGTCGACCTCGGGTTCACCCCGGACCGGGCCGGGTTCTCCGCCGAGGGCCTGGTGCACCGCCCGGACGGCACCGCCGTGAAGGGCCTCAACCCGCGCAACACCTGGGTCCGGATCGCGGACAAGGCGGAGGGCGGCGAGCTCGTCGACCTGTACGTCGAGGCGGCCGCGAACCCCCTGATCGAGGATGTCGGCACCCCGCTCGGCGACGTGCGGACCGCCGGCGACGAGCCGCTCTACCGGGTCCGCCGGGTCGTGCTCGCGGTGTTCGAGGAGCAGGTCTGGGAGCTGGTGCAGGACGTCGAGGTGCTCGCCGAGCTGATGCACCAGCTGGGCACCGACAACCCGCGCCGGTGGAACCTGCTGCGCGCGCTGGAGCGGGCGCTGGACGGCACGCTCGACCTCAAGGACGTCCCCGGTACGGCCGCCGCCGCCCGCGCCGCGCTCACCGCCGCGCTGACCGCCCCGGCGGTGGCCAGCGCGCACCGGGTCAGTGCGATCGGGCACGCGCACATCGACTCGGCCTGGCTGTGGCCGCTGCGCGAGACCGTGCGCAAGGTGGCCAGGACCGCCGCGAACGTCACCGCGCTGATGGACGACGACCCCGGCTTCGTCTACGCGATGTCGTCGGCGCAGCAGTGGGCGTGGATGCAGCAGCACCGCCCCGACCTGTGGGAGCGGATGCGGGAGAAGGTGGCGGCCGGCCAGTTCCTGCCGGTCGGCGGCATGTGGGTGGAGTCGGACACGAACATGCCCGGCGGCGAGGCGCTGGCCAGGCAGCTGGTGCACGGCAAGCGGTTCTTCCTCGACGAGCTGGGCGTGGAGACCGACGAGGTCTGGCTGCCCGACTCGTTCGGCTACTCCGCCTCGCTGCCGCAGCTGGTGACGCTGTCCGGCTCGCGCTGGTTCCTCACCCAGAAGATCTCCTGGAACCAGTTCAACAAGTTCCCGCACCACACGTTCTGGTGGGAGGGGCTGGACGGCACCCGGGTGTTCACCCACTTCCCGCCGGTGGACACCTACAACGCGGAGTTCACCGGCGAGGAGATGGCCCGCCTGGTGCGTAACTTCTCCGACAAGGGCGCGGCGAACCGGTCGCTGGTGCCGTTCGGCTACGGCGACGGCGGCGGCGGCCCGACGCGGGAGATGCTGGCCAGGGCGGCGCGGCTGCGGAACCTGGAGGGCTCGGCCAGGGTGGAGATCGAGGCGCCGGCCACGTTCTTCGCCAAGGCGCACGAGGACTACCCGGACGCGCCCGTCTGGGTCGGTGAGCTGTACCTGGAGCTGCACCGGGGCACCTACACCAGCCAGGCCAAGAACAAGCAGGGCAACCGGCGCAGCGAGCACCTGCTGCACGAGGCCGAGCTGTGGTCGGCCACCGCCGCGCTGCGCGCCGGCCACCCCTACCCGTACGCCGACCTGGACCGGATCTGGAAGACGGTGCTGCTGCACCAGTTCCACGACATCCTGCCCGGCTCGTCCATCGCCTGGGTGCACCGCGAGAGCCGGGAGACGTACCGGCGGCTGGCCGGCGAGCTGGAGTCGATCATCGAGACGGCGCAGCGGGTACTCGTCGGCGACACCGCGGCCGACGGTGGTGAGGTGGTGTTCAACGCCGCGCCGCACGCCAGGGGCGGCGTGCCCGCCCTCGGTGCAGCGCCGGCGTCGGTGGCCCCGCCGCCGGTGGCGCTCACCGCGCTCGACGGCGGCTATGTGCTGGACAACGGCCTGGTCCGGGCGGTGGTGGACGCGCGCGGCCTGCTCACCTCGGTGGTCGACCTCGCCTCGAACCGGGAGGCCATCGCCCCGGGCGGCGCCGGCAACCTGCTGCAGCTCCACCCCGATGTGCCGGCGAACTGGGACGCCTGGGACGTCGACCACACCTACCGCCGCAGGGTCACCGACCTGCTCGAGGCCGACAGCCTGGACGTCGTGGGGGATGTCCAGGCCGGCGGCCGACGGGTCGGGACCGGGGCGACCGGGAACGGGCAGGCCGGCGGCCAACCGGCCGAGGCCGGGGTGGCGGCGGTGCGGGTGGTGCGGCGGTTCGGGGCGTCGACGGCCACCCAGGTGATCTCGGTGGCGCCCGGCTCGGGGCGGGTGGAGATCAGCACCGAGGTCGAATGGCACGAGTCTGAGACGTTCTTGAAGGCGGCGTTTCCCCTGGACGTGCGCGCGGAGCGGTCGGCGGCGGAAACTCAGTTCGGCTACGTGTACCGGGCCACGGACACGAACACGAGCTGGGAGGCGGCCAAGTTCGAGATCTGCGCGCACCGCTACCTGCACGTGGCCGAACCGGGCTACGGCGTCGCGGTGGTGAACGACTCCACCTACGGCCACGACGTGACCCGCACGGTGCGCCCGGACGGCGGCACCACCACGACCGTGCGGCTGTCGCTGCTGCGCGCCCCGCGCTATCCCGACCCGGAGACCGACCAGGGCGTGCACCGGCTGACGTTCGCGCTGGTCCCCGGGGCGGACCTGCTCGACGCCGCCCGCGAGGGGCTGCGGCTGAACCTGCCGGAGCGGCGGGTGCCGGGCAACGCGGTCGTCGACCCGCTGGTCGGCGTGGACCACGACGGCGTGCTGGTGTCGGCGGTGAAACTGGCCGACGATGGCTCCGGGGACGTCGTGGTGCGGCTGTACGAGGCGCTCGGCGCGCGCGCCGCGGCCCACCTGGAGCTGGGCTTCGCGGCGGCCTCGGTCACCGCGGTCGACCTGCTGGAACGCCCGCTGCCGGACGCGGCGGGGCCCGCTCCGGTTCTCGCCGGCGGTGGGGTCGACCTGAGCCTGCGGCCGTTCCAGATCCTGACTCTGCGATTCCACCCGGTCAACCCAGTCGGCTAGCAACGGTGCACTGACGGAGGCGTGATGGCAACACACGAGGAGCGGCCGGCACGACGTAGAACGGGTGGGACCCGCGGGGTGCTCGCCGTCGCGGTGGCCGCGCTGGTGGCGGTCGCGCTGGCGGCCTGCGGCGGCAGCTCCGAGAAGGCGGACGGCTCGAAGATCACCGTGACCTACAAACAGATCGGCGGGGAACCCGTTTACCAGGAGTTCCTCGGTGCCGCGAAGGCCGAGTTCGAGAAGGCAAACCCCGGCACCACGGTGAACCTGCAGCCGATCACCGCCGCGGACAGCGACTACCTCACCAAGCTGCAGCTGCAGATGCGCTCTCCGCGCACCTCCCCGGACCTGGTCTACGAGGACACCTTCCAGATCAACTCCGACATCGAGGCCGGCTACCTGCGTCCGCTGGACGACCAGCTCAATGCCTGGCCGGACTGGCAGCAGTTCAGCGAGACCGCCAAGAGCGCCGGCAAGGCGCTGGACGGGAAGACCTACGGCGTTCCGGACGGCACCGACACCCGGGGTCTCTGGTTCAACAAGGAGATCTTCGCCAAGGCCGGGCTGCCGACCGACTGGCAGCCCAAGACCTGGGACGACGTGCTGAGTGCCGCCCGTACGATCAAGGCAAAGGTGCCCGGGGTCATCCCGTTCAACATCTTCTCCGGCAAGGGCGTCGGCGAGGCGGCCTCGATCCAGGGCTTCGAGATGCTGCTCTACGGCACCGCGGACACCCTCTACGACCTGCCGGCGCGCAAATGGGTGGTCGGCAGCAAGGGCTTCACTGACTCCCTCCAGTTCGTCAACACGGTGTACACCGAGCAACTCGGCCCAACCGCGGCGCAGTCGCTGGACCCGAACTTTCAGTACAAGGTCGCCCAGCAACTGTTGCCCAAGGGCCAGCTGGCGATCGACCTGGACGGCTCCTGGATTTCGCACAACTGGCTCCCCGGTAACGCCAGCCCTTGGGCGCGGTGGAACACCGTGCTGGGCACGGCGGCGATGCCCACCCAGAACGGCCAGGCCCCCGGCAAGGTGAGCATGTCCGGCGGCTGGACCTGGGCGATCCCGAAGAACGCGGCGAACCCGGACAAGGCCTGGGAGTTCGTCAAGCTGATCAGCGACCTCGAGCACCACGTGAAGTTCGACATCGTCAACACACAGATCCCGGTGCGCACCGACGTGGCCAAGGACCCGAAATACCTCGCGGCCAACCCGACGAACGAGTTCTTCTCCTCGCTCGTCCCGGTCACCCACTATCGGCCCGCCTACGCGCTCTACCCCCGGATCTCCGGTGAGATCCAGGTGGCTATGGAGTCGGTGATGACCGGCACGGCCGACGTCCCGACGGCGGCCAAGACGTACGACGACCGGGTGAAGGGCATCGCCGGCGACGCGGTCAAGACCGCGGCGGGGTCGTGACGTCGGCCGCCACCGCCGGTCGTACGGCCCGGCGCCACGACCCGGCGGCCCTGACCCCGCTGCGCGGCCTGCCGCTGGCGCCGGCCGTGGCGCTGCTGGCGGTGTTCCTGCTCGGGCCGATCCTCTACTGCATCTGGTCGGCGTTCACGGACATGGCGCTGACCGGCGCCGCCGGGTACCACTTCGTCGGCTTCGCGAACTTCACCCAGGCGTTCACCAGCGCCGACTTCGGCCAGTCGGTGCTGTACACGCTGTTCTTCACGGTGGTGTCCGCGATCATCGGCCAGAACGTGCTCGGCATGGCGCTGGCACTGCTGATGCGGGCCGGCAACCGGGTGGTGCGCGCGGTGGTCAGCACTGTGGTGATCGGGGCGTGGGTGCTGCCCGAGGTGGTGGCGGGCTACCTGTGGTCGGCGTTCTTCGGCACCGACGGCTCGCTGAACCACCTGCTCGGGCTGGTCGGGATGGGGCCGCAGAACCTGCTCTACACGACGCCGATCCTGGCGGTGTCCATCGCCAACATCTGGCGCGGCACGGCGTTCTCCATGCTGGTCTACTCGGCGGCGCTGTCGGAGGTGCCGAAGGAGATCGAGGAGGCGGCGGTCGTGGACGGCGCCGGCACCTGGCGCAAGCTCGTCTCGGTCACGCTGCCCATGCTGCGCCGCTCGATCGCCACCAACCTGATGCTGATCACGCTGCAGACGCTGTCGGTGTTCGGCCTGATCTGGACGATGACCAAGGGCGGCCCCAGCAACAAGAGCACCACGCTGCCGCTGTACGCCTACCAGCAGGCGTTCCAGTTCTCCCAGCTCGGCTACGGCACGGCGCTGGCCCTGCTGCTGTTGCTGGTCGGCGGTGCGTTCTCGCTGGTCTACCTGCGCACCCTGCGGCTGGGGGAGTCGTGAGTGCGGCGCCTGCGGTCCCGGTGTCGCGGCGGGGGGCGGTGGGTGCGGGTACAGCGGTGGCGAGCCGGCGCGGTCGGGGGCGGGAGCGGGGCTCCGGGCTGGTCAACGCCGCGCTGCTGTTCGTCGCGCTGTGCTATCTCGTGCCGCTGCTGTGGCTGGTGCTGGCGGCGTTCGACCCCTCCGCCGGCCCGTCGCTGTCCTGGCCGGCGCGGTGGTCGACGGACAACTTCCGGGCGATCCTGAACGAGGACACCACGTACCGGCCGATGCTCAACGGGCTCGTGCTCTGCGGCGGTTCGACCGTGCTCACCATGGTCTGCGCGGTACTCGCGGCCTATCCGCTCTCGCGCTACCGGTCCCGGCTCAAGCGGCCGTTCCTGCTCACCGTGCTGTTCATGACCGGGCTGCCGATCACCGCGATCATGGTGCCGGTCTACGGGATGTTCGTGCAGGTCAACCTCATCGACACCTACTTCGGCACGATCCTGTTCATGGCCACCACGGCGCTGCCGATCGCCATCTGGCTCGCCAAGAACTTCATGGACTCCGTGCCCGCCGAGTTGGAGGAGGCGGCCTGGACCGACGGCGCGTCCCGCGCCCAGGGGCTGCGCCGGGTGGTGCTGCCGCTGATGTGGCCCGGGCTGGCCGTCGTGGCGCTGTACACCTTCATCGGCCTGTGGGGGAACTTCTTCGTCCCGTTCGTGCTGCTGCTGTCCAACGACAACCTGCCGGCCTCGGTGGGCATCTACACGTTCTTCGCGCAGTACGCCCAGGTGATCTACGGCCAGCTCGCGGCGTACTCGATCCTCTACTCGCTGCCCGCGGTGCTGCTCTACCTCGCGCTGTCCCGCCGGCTGGGGGGCGCGTTCACGTTCGGCGGCGGCGTCAAGGGCTGACTGCGCGCTCCGACACGGCGGGTGGCGGCGCTCGTCCAGGTGCTGGCTGTCCCGCTGCGCCGGGTGGTGCAGCGGCGTTGCGGGAATCGGGTGGGATCGCGTCCGGCCAGGCAGGTTCGTTAGTCTGACTATTGAGTTCTAGAAGCAACTTATGTTATTTCTCAGGATGTGACGACGCTCTCTCCGGGCAGTGCCGCCGGGGTGTCAGCCCGATGGATGGCGCCCCTGCTGGTGCTCATGCTGGGCAGCTTCCTGCCGCCGATGGACAGCGCGATCGTCAACGTGCCGATCCCGCACATCCAGAAGGACCTCGGCGGCGGCGCGGACGACGTCGCGTGGATCAGCACCGCGTACTCGCTGGGGCTGGCCGTGTTCGTGCCGCTGAGCAACTGGCTGACGGACCGCTTCGGCCTGACCAGGGTGCACCGGGCCGCGCTGATCGGCTTCCTGGTCGGCTCCGGTCTGTGCGGCATGGCGTGGGACCTGAACAGCCTGATCGCGTTCCGGGTGCTGACCGCGATACCGGGCAGCATCGTGCCGGTCGTGACCATCTCGATGATCTACCGGATCGTGCCGAGGGAGAGCATCGGCACCGCGATGGGCCTCTACGGGCTCGGCGTGATCGTCGCGCCGAGCCTGGGGCCGACGCTCGGCGGGCTGATCGTGCAGGACCTCAGCTGGCGGTGGATCTTCCTGTTCAAGGAGCCGATCGGGCTGCTCACCGTGATCGTCGGGCTGTTCCTGATCCCGAAGATGGAGGGCAGCGCGAAGGTCGGCAAGTTCGACTGGTGGGGCTACCTGACCTTCGGCTACGGGCTGTCCGCGATCATCGTGGTGTCCGCCAAGGGCCAGAAGTGGCACTGGGGCTCGTACCCGGTGCTGATCCTGGCGGTCAGCGCGGTGCTCTCGCTGGCGCTGTTCGCGGTGATCGAGAACGAGGTCGAGAACCCGCTGATCGACCTGCGGATCTTCCGGTGCTGGCCGTTCGTCAACTCGTTACTGCTGATCGGCGTGCTGCTGATCATGCTGTTCGGGGTCGTGTACTACGTGCCGCAGTTCATGCAGAACGTGCAGGGCTTCGACGCGCGGCACGCCGGGCTCGCGCTGCTGCCGATGGGGCTGCTGATGGTGGTCGCGGTGCCGCTGGCCGGCAAGCTCTACGACCGGGTCGGGCCGCGCTGGCCGGCGCTGGTCGGCATGATCGGGTCGGTCGGCGGGCTCTGGTTGATGACCGGCCTCACCGTCGGCACCGGCCGGGGCGAGATCTCCCTCTGGATCATGTTGGCCATGCTGGGTGGCGCGCTGGGCATGATGCCGATCATGACGAACGGGCTCAGCTGGCTGCCGCCGCACCTGGTCGGTTACGGCGGCGCGATGAACAACGTCATGCAGCGGGCGGCGTCCGCGCTGGGCGTCGCGGTCGTGGGCGTGATCGTCAGCCGGTCCAGCGCGCAGCTCACGGCCGACACGAACGCGCTGCAGACGGCGGCCGCGCTGCCGCAGTACCGGGACGCGGACCAGGGCACGCTGTTCGGGCTCTACCAGGCGACCCAGGGCATCATCCAGGCGAAGGCCGACGCAGACGCCTTCCTGGTCACGGCCGGCCTGGCGGTGGTCGCGGCGCTGCTGGTGCTGATGCTCAAGAAGCCGCCGCGGCGCCCGGAGCCGGCCGCCGCCCCCGCCGTCAGGCCGACGGTCAAGCCGACTGCCGGCCCGGGCGGGTCCGCCGCGGTGGCGGCCCGGCGCGCTTCGGCGGCGCGACGGGCGGCCTCGACCAGAGCGGGCGCGCCTCAGACCCTGTGAGTGGTATTGGTCGCTATGACGACCAATACCACTCACGGGTCGTGAGCAGGGGGAATGCGTGAGCGCGGCGGCGGTTGGTCGGCCGGTCGGCGGGCGGCGATACGTTCCAGGGTGGCCCAGTCCGGCTGGGCGGCCGCCGGGTCCTCCGGCCAGTCCCGGATCACGGTGTCCGCCCAGTCCGCCCAGTTGCCGACCATGTCGGCGTAGTCGGTGAGGAACCGCCCGACCACGGCCAGCACGGCGGCGCGCTCGGGGAACGGGCCGGTGCCGGCGACGTAGCCCCGCGCGATGGCGACGTTCTCGGCGGTGCGCTCGCTGGCCCAGTCCCGGATGTGCCCGACGGCGGCGAGTGCGTCGGTCCGTGAGCCGTGGTCGGCGAAGAAGATCTTGAGCATCAGCTCGAACTCGAGGACCGGGCCGTGGCCGGGGGTGCCCAGCCAGCCGCGCAGCGCATCCCGGCCGGCCGGCGTGATCTTGTACACGGTCCGGGCCCGGCGGCCGGTGTGCTCCTGGGACGCCACCGCCAGGCCGTGCGCGACCAGCTTCTTCGGCTCGTTGAACAGGTTGCTGCGGGCTCTCGGCCACAGCCGGCCGAGGCCGCGGTCCATCTGCTTGGCGAGCTCGTAGGTGGTCCAGGAGCGGACCGCGAGCATGCCCAGCATGGCGTACGTGGTCGTGTTCAGTGCATCACCGCGGCTTGACACATGGTCCTCCGAGGACTGAATCTGAAATAGTCCTTGAAGGACTATATGCGAGAACGGCAACAGCCAGGTTCGGCAACAGGTGGGGGAGCACGATGGGCGTCATCCTCGATCGTCCGGGAGTGACCGACGCGGACCGCAAGCAGCGCGCCGAGCTGGTGGCGCGCGCGGCGGAGCTGGTCCCGCTGCTGGCGCGCAACGCGCGGCGGACCGAGGACGAGCGGAGGGTGGCCGAGGAGAACATCGCGGCGCTCACCGACGCCGGCCTGCTCCGGATCACCCAGCCGAAGCGGTACGGGGGCTGGGAGGTGGACTTCCGGACCAAGCTGGAGATCGTCCGCGAGCTGGCCAGGGGCTGCGGGTCCACGGCCTGGGTGGTCAGCCTGCTCACCGGCGGCGCGTGGTACCTCGGCCTGTGGAACGAGCAGGTGCAGTCCGACGTCTGGGGTGCCGACCCGGACGCCCGCGTGGCCGGTGTGGTCGCGCCCGGTGGCACCGCCGAGCTGGTGGACGGCGGCTACCGGGTGTCCGGGCGGTGGGCCTACTGCTCGGGCAGCCTGCACGCCCAGTGGCTGTTCCTCGGGGTGCCGATCCTGGGGTCCGGCAGTGGTACCGACAGCACCCCGGTGGACTTCGGGTCCGTGCTGCTGCCGGCCGCCGGCGTGACGATCGAGGACACCTGGTTCGTCACCGGGATGCGGGGTAGCGGGTCCAACACGGTGGTGGCGCGGGACGTGTTCGTGCCCCGCCACCGCTTCGTGTCCGCGCCCAGGCTGCTGAGCGGGCAGACGGACACGCCGTTCCGGGACGAGGCGACCTACCGGGCGCCGTTCGCGGCCAGCGTGCCGACCGACCTGGTCGGCCCGCAGCTCGGGCTGGCCAGGGCGGCGCTGGACCTGGTGCTGGCGAAGGCGCCCACCCGGGGCATCGCGCACACCGAGTACGCCTCCCAGACCGAGGCCCCGACCGTGCAGGTGGCCGTGGCCAGGGCGGCATCGCTGATCGAGATCGCCGAGCTGCTGGCCTACCGGGCGGCGGCCGATGTCGACGAGGCCGGCTCGCGCGGCGAGCTCCCGGAGCACCGGGAGCGCGCGCGGATCCGGATGGCCGTGGCTCAGGCGATCGTGCACGCGCGGGATGCGATCCGCGAGCTCGTCTCGGTGCACGGCGCGGCCAGCTTCGCCGAGTCGAACCCGCTGCAGCGCATCTGGCGCGACAGCGAGGTCGCCAGCCGGCACGCGGTGGCCAACCCGGACATCAGCGCGCAGCTCTACGGCCGGGCGCTGCTCGGGCTGGCCGAGGGGCCCCACTCCACGCTGTGAGGTGACCGGTGGGGCGGGTGTGTCAAGGGTGGACCGATCGGCGGGATCTCGGTTGAATGCCGGGTGAACACCGAAGAGTCAGAGGTGGCACATGGACGTGCGCGCGCTCCGGTACTTCGTCGCGGTCGCCGAGGAGGGCAGTGTGCACGCCGGCGCCCGTCGGCTGCTGGTGGCCCAGCCTGCCCTGTCCCAGGCGATCCGCCGGCTGGAGCGGGAGGTCGGCGGCGCGGTGTTCCGCCGCTCGCACCTCGGCGTCGAGCTGACCGTCGCCGGCGCCGCGCTGCTGGAGCACGCCCGGTTCATCATCGGCTACCTGGACGGGGCCACCGAGCAGGTCCGGGAGACCGCCAGGGAACGCCCCGAGCCGTGCCGCCCGGTGCTGCGCGTCGGCCTGATCGAGGGCCGGTTGGCCGCCGCCGAGCTGACCGGGACGATCATGGACGCCTTCCGTCAGGAGCACCCTGAGCTACGGGTCCGGGTACGGGAGCTGAACTTCACCGAGCAGTTCGACGCGGTGCTGGACGGCACGGTCGACGTGGCCGTGGTGCGCCCGCCGTACGAGCACGAGCTGCTCGACGTCGTGCCGCTGTTCAGTGAGCCGTCGGTGCTGGCCGTCAGCGTCGCGCACCCGCTGGCCGCCGCCCCCGAGGTCGAGGTCGAGCAGCTGCTGCAGCGGCCGATGCTGGAGATCATCCGCACGCCGAGGGCCTGGCGCGACTTCTGGCACCTGGCCGAGCTGCGCAACGAGCGGTCCCACTCGGTGCCCAGCGCCGCGGTGACGCTGCTGCAGCTGCAGTACGACCTGCTGGCGGGGCCGGCGCTGGCCACCGTCGCGGCGAGCGCGTGGCGGATGGCGCTGGAGGACCCGATGCTGCGCGCGGTGCCCGTGCCGGACGCGCCGCGCAACGCCGTCGGCATCGGCTTCCGGCGACACGGCGCGCGGCCCGAGGTGCGGTCCTTCGTGGCCACGGCGCGTCGGGTCGCCGGCGAGCTGATCGACCTGGTCCCCGGCGGGCGGCTGCTGCCCGGGCCGGCCTGATTCGCGGCCCGCCCCCGGCCGGGGGGATACCAAACTCGTCTTACCCGCCGCCGAGCGCCGCGCCACACACTGGGCGCGCCGCGAGCGGGCCCGGCCACGGGGGTCCGCCGGCAGGGAGGATCGCCATGCCACGCAGCGCCGCTGATCGGGCCACCAGCACGGACCTCGACGTCGTCGTGATCGGGGCCGGCTTCGCCGGGCTCTACGCGGTGCACCGGCTGCGGGACCGGCACGGGCTGGCCGTGCGCGCCTTCGAGGCCGGCTCTGGCGTCGGCGGGACCTGGTACTGGAACCGCTACCCGGGCGCCCGCTGCGACATCGAGAGCGTGCACTACTCGTACTCGTTCAGCGAGGCGCTGCAGCGGGACTGGCAGTGGAGCGAGCGGTTCTCCGCGCAGCCGGAGATCCTGCGCTACCTGGAGCACGTCGCGGACCGGTTCGACCTGCGCCGCGACATCCAGTTCGACACCCGGGTGACCTCGATCGTCTGGAACGACTCCGCCGAGCACTGGACGGTGGGCACCGACGACGGCACCAGCCGGACCGCGCGCTTCGTGGTGTCCGGCGCCGGCAACCTGTCGATGGCCAAGAAGCCGGAGTTCCCGGGTATCGAGGAGTTCGGCGGCGAGGTCTACGCGACGCACCTGTGGCCGCACGAGGGCGTCGACCTGACCGGCAAGCGGGTCGGCGTG
Source organism: Pseudonocardia sp. (assembly GCA_036272155.1). GTDB lineage: Bacteria > Actinomycetota > Actinomycetes > Mycobacteriales > Pseudonocardiaceae > Pseudonocardia. The sequence continues at coordinate 9,036 of DATAZG010000014.1, read as the reverse complement.
ATCGGCACGGGCGCCACCGGCATCCAGCTCATCCCGAAGGTCGCCGAGCGGGCCGCGCACCTCACGGTCTTCCAGCGCACCCCGAACTACGCCGTCCCGCTGCGCAACCGCCCCACCGACCCGGTCGAGCAGGAGCAGGTGCTGGCCAGCTACCCGGAGCTGCGGGTCGCGGCGCGCAACAACTTCCTCGGCGTGCCGTACGACCAGCCCCGGCCGTCCGCGGTGGCTGACCCGGAGCCCGAGCGCCAGCGGGTCTACGACAAGTACTACGGGCGCGGCGGCTTCCAGATGTTGATCTCGACATACCAGGACCTGCTGTTCGACAGGGCAGCCAACGACACCGCCGCGCAGTACATCCGGGACCGGATCACCGAGCGGGTCCAGGACCCGGAGCTCGCCGCCCAGCTCTCACCGACCGACCACGCCTACGGCACCAAGCGCCCCCCGATGGAGACCGACTACTACGAGGCCTACAACCGGGACAACGTCACGCTGGTCGACGTGCGCGCGGCGCCGATCGAGGCGGTCACCAGCACCGGCCTGCGCACCGCCGACGGCACCGAGCGCGAGCTGGACGTGATCGTGCTGGCCACCGGCTTCGACGCGTTCACCCGCGCGCTGCTGAACATGGGCATCGTGGGGCGCGACGGGCTGACCCTGGAGCGCAAGTGGGCGGACGGCCCGCGCACCTTCCTCGGCATCGCGGTGCACGGGTTCCCGAACCTGTTCACCCTGACCGGCCCGCAGAGTGCCGTTGCGCTGTACAACAACCCGCTGGCGATCGAGGACCACGTCGAGTTCGCCAGCGACGCGATCCGGCACGTGCTGGACAGCGGCCTGGCCACCATCGAGGCCACCGAGGAGGCGGAGCGCGACTGGGGCCGGACGGTCGCCGAGCTGGCCGACGCCACGCTGATGCCCCAGGCCGACTCCTGGTACATGGGCGCGAACATCCCCGGCAAGCCCCGCTCCTGCATGATCTACCTGGGCGGCGCGCCGGCGTACCGGGCCTGCTGCGACGAGGTCGTGGCCGGCGGCTACCGGGGCTTCGAGCTGAGCCCGGTCACACGTTCGTCGTCGATCCCGGTCGCAGGATCATCAACACGGTGACGACCGCCCAGAGCAGGTTGAAGATGCCGGTGTGCATGGCCAGCCGGGCACTGACCTGACGGGGCCGGGCGGAGGTCGTGGTCGCCGCCGTCGCCAACCCGGCGGCCGGCGGCGTGAGCTCGGCGAGGATCTTCGCCTGGCGGGGGAGTACGAGCAGGACCAGCACGGCCGCCGCGGCCGCGGTGAGCACGATCGAGACGATCAGCCAGGTCTCGCCGAGGATGCCGAGGCTGCTCGCGGTGGCCAGGCCGAACGTCGGGACCACCAAGCCGACGGCCGCGTAGACCTGGCAGATCCGGTGCAGGGTGCGCAGCGCGGTCAGCTCGTGGCCGGCGCCGGCTATCGCGGTGGGGCCGGCTGTGCCGGTTGACCCGGCCCCGGCGGCGGCTCCGGCGGCGGCCCAGGCGCGGCGGGCGGCGGGCGGGAACATGCTGGCCGCGACCGTAACCGGCCCGATCGTGATGATCGCGGCCAGCACGTGGACCGACAGCAGGAACTTCGTCACGGACCGAACTCTCCTTCGCGTGTAGCCGCGGCTGCCACCGGCGTCGGGGTGCCCGGGGGAGCGGGATGTGCCGAGGCTAGCGAGCGGGCGAGAGCGGCGAAATAGGCTGGATTGCCACCTAGCAACAGATTCTCGCCATCACGGCTGTACTAGCTCGTGGGCAACAGATTGCTGGTCAGCGGCCTTGGCGCAAACCAGTGCTATACCTACTGTATTGCCATGCACACCGTGGCCGTGCTCGTTCTGGACCAGGTCATCCCGTTCGACCTGGCCACCCCGATCGAGGTGTTCGCCCGGACCAGGTTGCCGGACGGCCGCGCCCCCTACCGGGTCCGGGTCTGCGGCGCCACCCCGACCGTGCGCACCGAGTCCTTCACCCTGGCGCTGGACTGGGACCTCACTGCCGTCGCGAGCGCGGACACGATCATCCTGCCCGGCTGCGGCGACCTCACCGCCGCGGTCCCGACCGAGGTGCTGGACGCGCTGCGCCGCGCGGCGGCCGACGGCACCCGGATCGCCTCGATCTGCACGGGGGCGTTCATCCTCGCCGCCACGGGACTGCTCGCAGGGCAGCGGGCGACCACCCACTGGATGGCCACCTCGGCGCTCGCCGAGCGCTACCCGGACATCGAGGTCGACCCGGACGTGCTCTACGTGGACAACGGCCAGTTCCTCACCTCGGCCGGCGCGGCGGCGGGCCTGGACCTGTGCCTGCACGTGATCCGGCGCGACCACGGCTCGGCGGTGGCCGCCGACGCCGCCCGGCTGTCGGTGATGCCGCTGGAGCGGGAGGGCGGGCAGGCCCAGTTCATCGTGCACGACCGGCCGCCGACCCCGCTCGGCGCGGAGCTGGAGCCGCTGCTGCGCTGGCTGGAGGACAACACCGGCGCCGAGCTGACCCTGGAGGACATCGCCGCGCACGCCGGCATGAGCACCCGCACCCTGAACCGCCGGTTCCGCGAGCAGACCGGCAGTACCCCGCTGCAGTGGCTGCACCGGGCCCGGATCCGCCAGGCGCAGTACCTGCTGGAGTCGACCGCGCACCCCGTGGACCGGGTGGCCACCCAGGTCGGGTTCGGCTCGGCCACCGCGTTCCGGGACCGGTTCAAGCGCATCGTCGGTACCAGCCCGAATGCCTACCGGTCGGCCTTCCGCTGACACGCGGAGCACCCCCGGCGGCCGCACAGACCTTCACCCCACGGCACAGACCGGGCACAGTCTGTGCGGTGGGTGAACGGTCTGTGCGGGTAGCCGGGGTGGGGGGCGCGTGGTGAGTGGGGCGGTGGTGTTCGACGTGTTCGCCGAGGGGCCGGGCGGCGGTAACCCGTGTCCGGTCGTGCCGGCCGCCGACGGGCTCGACGCCGAGGCGATGCGGCGGATCGCGGCGGACTACGGGCTGGAGAGCGCCTTCCTGCTGACGCCGACCGTGGCCGGCGCCCAGGTGCGGATGCGCTACTTCGTACCCCGCCACGAGATGGAGATGTGCGTACACGCCACCGTGGCCGGGCTGACCCTGCTCGCCGAGCGGGGCGCCGTGTCGACCGGCGCGGTAGCCGTGCAGACGCCGCTGGGCGTGCTGCGGGCCGAGGTCGGCGCGGACGGGGCCGTCACCGTCGAGCAGTTCCCGCCGGTCTTCGGGCCGCCGCTGACCGGAGAGCTGGACGAGCTGGCGGCCGCGCTGGGCTGCCCGGCGGACCGGATCCTGGCCGGCGAGGCACCCCGCTCGGTATCGGTCAGCCGCGCGAAGCTGCTGGTCCAGCTCGTGGACCTGGCCGCGGTGCGGTCCCTGGTGCCCGATCCGGGACGCGTGACCCGGCTGTGCGAGCGGCTGGAGGTCACCGGCCTGTACCCGTTCGCGCTACCAACCGGCGCGCTACCGACCGGCGCGCTACCGACCGGTCCCGCGCGGGCGGCGGCCTGGGCGCGCCAGTTCCCCCGGGACAGCGGCTACCCCGAGGACGCGGCCACCGGGCTCGCCGCCGGCGCGCTGGCGGCGCTGCTGGCCTCGCGCGAAGCCGGCGACGGTGACTACCGCTACGACATCCACCAGGGGCAGGCGATGGGCCGGCCCAGCCTGATCACCGGCCACGCCACCCGTAAGGACGGCACGGTCACCCGGGTCGCGGTCAGCGGGCGCGCCGAGCGCCAACCCGGCTGACCTCGCCAGCCACCACCGGATCAGCCACCACCGAGTCAGCCACCACCGGGATCGGCTACCACCGGGGTCAGACGGCGCCGCGCAGGAACAGCCGCCGCGAGATCGGCTTGAGCTGGTCCGGCGTGAGTGCGGGGGTGGGCAGGGCGGCGGGGGCGTCCGAGCGCAGGCCGTTGAGGGTGAGCGCGAGCTGCCGGCGCCAGGCCTGGGGTGCGATCGCCGCCGCCGCCGGGATCATCAGCTGCACCGAGTAAAGCGCGATCAGGACATCCTCGTAGCTGATGTCCCGGTGCAGTACCCCGTCCCGGTGGGCGCGCTGGACCAGTTCCCGCAACGTCTCCTCGGCGCGCTCCCAGCCGTCGACCGGCGAGTGGGTGCCGGGGGCACTGGTCATCATCAGGTCGGCGAACGCGCGGTTGGTCGAGGTGAACTCGCAGCACCGCTCGAGATAGCTGGCCAGGGCGGTCCAGCCGTCGTCGAGCAGCAGCGACTGCTGGCCGAACTGGTGGAACGTCTCCTGGGCCTCGGCGTAGACCGCCGCGTGCAGGTCCGCCCGGGTGGGGAAGCGGCGGTAGAGCGTCGCGTTGCCGACCCCGGCGCGGCGGGCCACCTCGATCAGCGAGGCATCCAGCCCCTGCTCGGAGAACACCTCGGTGGCGGCCTCGACCAGCAGCTTCCGGTTGCGCTCCGCGTCCTGGCGCAGGGTGGCGGGTCCGTCGGCCGGCATGCTTTCAGGTTAGCAGAAGTGAACAGCCCTATCCGGTTGCGCTACAGTCGGGGCGGGAACAAACGGATAAGGGTGTTCACTTCTTTGGTGAGCCGGGGGGCCGTCGCTGATGCCAGCCGCTGTTGGTCAGGAAGCGCCGTCGGAGCCGGGTACGGCCTGGCTGCTGCCGATGTCGATCCTGATCGTGGGCACGTTCATGTCGGTGCTGGACGGCAGCATCGTCAACGTCGCGGTGCCGAAGATCCAGGCCGAGCTGAGCGCCTCGCCCGACGACGTGGAGTGGATCGTCACCGGCTTCACGCTGGCGCTCGGGGTGGCGGTGCCGTTGACCGGCTGGCTGGGCGAGCGGATCGGCGGGAGCCGCCTCTACCTGTTCGCGCTGCTCGGCTTCGCCGGCGCGTCCGCGCTGTGCGGGCTGGCCTGGGACCTGAACAGCATGATCGCCTTCCGGGTGCTGCAGGCCTTCCCCGGCGGCATGATGCCGGTCGTCGCGATGACGCTGGTCTACCAGATCGTGCCGCCGGCCAGGATCGGCGCCGCGATGGGCATCTACTCGCTCGGTGTGGCGGTGGCCCCGGGTGTGGGGCCGGTGCTCGGCGGTTGGTTCGTCGAGTACCTGGACTGGCGGTTCATCTTCTTCATCAACGTGCCGATCTGCGTGCTCGCCGCGGCGGCGACCTTCGTGGTGTTCCCCCGGTACCGGCCGACCAGTTGGCCCAGGTTCGACGTCTGGGGCTTCGTCACGATCGCCTACGGGCTGTTCGCCCTACTGCTGGCCACGGCCGAGGGCAACAGCTGGGGCTGGGACGGCTACCGGATCCGCATCTTGCTCGTGTCCGCCGTGCTCAGCCTCGCGCTCTTCGTGGTGATCGAGCTCGAGGTGGAGAACCCCATCATCAACCTGCGGGTCTTCCGGTCCCGGACCTACACAGCCGCCGTCCTGCTGGTCAGCATCGTGATCGCGGTACTGACCACGATGCTGTACTTCGCGCCGCAGTTCCTGCAGGTGGTGCAGGGTCTGCAGGCGCTGGCCGCCGGCCTGGTCCTCGCGCCGGCGGCGGTGATGCTGATCCTGGTCAGCCCCGTCACCCAGAAGCTCTTCGCCGTCTTCGGCGCGCGGGTGCCGATCGCCGTCGGCTTCGCGATCATGGCGTACGGCATGTCCCTGCTGGCCACGGCGACGCCGGACACCAGCCGGCTAACCATGATCATCTGGGTCGGGGTGGTGAACCTGGGGGCCGGCCTGGTCTTCATGCCGGTGTTCTCCGGCGGTCTGGTCGATGTGCCACCCGAGTTGACCAGCTCGGCGACCGGGATGATCAATGTGGCGCAGCGGGCGGCGGGCAGCATCGCGATCGCGGTCTTCGGCAGCCTGAGCGCGTCGGCGTCGGCCCAGCTGATGGCCGACCGGGGTGCCCTGATGGGCGACCGTGGCCCGTGGATCGCCGCCGCGTACGGCGAGCGCGGCATGATCGGCACGTACCAGATGCTCAACCACAGCGTGCTGACGCAGACCTACAACAACGGCTACTACATCGCGAGCTTCCTGTGCCTGGCGGGCGTGGCGATCGCGCTCACCATGCGCTCGACGCGGCCCGCGCCGGGGGTCGTCGTGCACGTCGAGGTGTAGCTGAGCGGGACTCTGGGACCCGTCCGGCCTGGAGAAGCCACCGCCCACCGAATCCGGGCGCGCCGGCGCGCATAAAGGTAGGTGCCCGTGGGTATTCGGCGGCCTCGCGGTGTTGCCCCGGTCCCCGGTCTCGCCGCGCCCACCGACGCCACCAGTCTTCGGGACGTGCCATGGATACGGAAGAGTTCGCGGGTCAGGTGCCCCACGTCGAGTTTGTGCACCGTCGCTGGCCGGCAGACCCGCGCGAGCTCGGCGCGATCCGCGCCGAGGTGCGCCGCTGGCTCGCGACGTTGCGCCTGACCGAGGGTGCCCAGCAGGACCTGGTGCTCGCGGTCAGCGAAGCGGTCAGCAACGCCATCGAACACGCGTACCTGCCGGCCGCGCCCGACGACAGCGTGGAGCTCAGTTTCTGGACCGATTCCCAGTCGGTGCATGTCGAGATCACCGACTACGGCGGCTGGCGGGCCCCGTCGAGCCGGCCGACCGGGCGCGGCCTCGGCATCCCGCTCATGCAGCGGCTCACCCAGTCCGTCATGATCCACTACGACGCGCGGGGCACCCGGGTGCTGCTCAGCCACGATCTGCCGGGCGAGGCCCGCGACCTGCCGCCCGGCTGGCGGCGGCCGACCTCACTGCAGCCGCCGGCCAGCCCCACCATCGACCCTTCCTGAGCCGGGCCCGCTCTGGGCAGACCCACCGGGAGAGGCCTCCGGGGGGTGCTGCGAAGATGCGAGGGGCCTGCCTCGGCGCGGCCCTCGGACACGATGGGCAGCCTGGGCGTGCCGCCGCGCCCTCGGTGAGGAGTTGAGACTGGTGGTCGTTCCCGCAGTGCTGGTCAAGGCAGTGGTGATCGGCGCGCTGGCGCTGCCCACGGTCCTGGTCGGGCCCACCGCGAGCGCGGCCGGGCCGGTTGCCGGCCCGGCGCGGACGGTGTCCCACCTGGCGGAGCGGGACTCGGACCGCGACTCGGACTCGGACTCCGACGGTGACTCCGACAGCGGCGCGAAGAGTGACTCCGACCAGAAGTGCGACAGCCCGGCGCGCGTGCTGGACCTGGCGAACTGGAAGATCACGCTGCCGGTCGCCAAGTCGGACAACGCGAAGTCGCCGGAGGAGATCCTGCAGCCGGACCTGGCCACCTTCCAGACGTCGCCGTGGTTCGAGACGACGTCCGGCTGCGATGCCGTGGCGTTCCGGGCGCCGGTCAACGGCGTGACCACCGTCGGCTCGCGCAACCCTCGCTCGGAGCTGCGCGAGATGACCGACGACGGCTCGGAGAACGCGAGCTGGTCCTCGACGGCGGGCACCCACACCATGGTGGTCACCGAGGCCTTCACCCACCTGCCCGACGTGAAGCCGGAGCTGGTCGGCGCGCAGATCCACGACGCCGACGACGACATCACGGTGTTCCGGCTGGAGGGCGCCAACCTCTACGTCACCAAGGGCGACGACCCGCACTACAAGCTGGTGACCAGCAACTACGTCCTCGGCACCAAGTACGAGGCCAAGTACGTGGTCGGCGGCGGCAAGATCGAGGCCTACTACAACGGGGCGCTGCAGACCACCATTTCGGAGCGGTTCCGGGGCGCCTACTTCAAGGCCGGTGCCTACACCCAGGCCAACTGCACCGACTCCTCACCGTGCAGCAAGTCCAACTACGGCGAGACGACGATCTACAGTGTGACGGTCTCGCACCAGGTCACCCAGTGGCAGCTGATCTGGGACTGGATCATGTACGCGCTGCCGGTCGCACTCGGCGTGCTCGTGGTGGCGGCGCTGGGCTGGCTGCTCTGGCGCCGGCTGCGGGCCCGGCGCACGGCCTGACCGCGGTCGCCCAGCCCCTGGTGATGGCGGTGGCATCGGGTCAGTCGGGGCTGGACATTAATTCTTGATTTCCGGGTTCGCTCAGGACTTGTATCCGTCGCCCGGCGCTCTAGATTTGCTGGTGGGAGTCGCGGCGGCGCAGCTGTCGTCCGGTGTCCCGTCCGCTCCGGACACGGCGGCCGACCCGGTCGGTACCGATCTTAGGGAGGTTCGCCGTGGCGGCGCTGGACCGCACCATCATCACGACCAGGCGTGGCCCGGCCACGGTGACCGTGGTCGGCGAGCTCGACCGGGTGGCGATCGCGCGGCTGCGCGCCCACCTCGGCGAGCTGATCGAGGCCGGGGTCAGTGATCTGATGTTGGATCTGAGCGGAGCGAGTCGGCAGGACCCGGCGCTGCCCAGGGTGCTCGACTGGGTGCGGGGCCGGATCCGGGGCCAGGGTGGCCGGTTCACCGTCACCGGCGCCCCCGACGACCTCCCCGGCCGACCGCCACCTACCTGAGTGCTGGTGGCTGGTCGCGGCTCATGGTCGGCGGCCGGCGATGTGGCTGGGGCTCGCGGGGGTGGGGCTGGGGCTCGCGTGGGTGGCTGTGAGTGGCGTGGTTTGCTCCGTTGGGAGCCTGTGGCGTCCCGACGGCTCGAATAACCTGGTCACCTCGGGACGGTTGGTCATTGTCGAAAGAGGCTTGTGACGGGACCACAGCCAGCCAGCCCACGCTTGAACGTTCACCTTTTTTCGGGACTTGAGGTGACAGTCGGGTTCGGCTGGCGGGGCGCCCACATAATCGATTTTTTTCTCGTCACTGGGGGCGGCTCGAGCCCTCAAAACTGTCGGGGTTCGCTGCGAGAATGTTGGTGTGTCGGAGAGTTGGATGGCTACCGAGAGCCAGGCCGTAGACGCGGTCTTGGCTCGGTTTCGGGTGGCGACGAGCTCCGCGTCGGATCAAGCTCTTATTGATCGGTTGTTGTATTTGAAGTCGGCGGCTCGTCAGGTCGAGCACGACATGCTGCACACCATCGCCCAGTTGGACGCTGACGGTGTGTTCCCCGAGCGTGGCATGCGCACAAGTACAGCGGTGGCGGA
>DATAZG010000013.1:0-4045 GCA_036272155.1 Pseudonocardia sp. | reverse complement strand
GTGGACGTGCACCCGGTGGGCGCGGTGACCGTCGGGCTGGCCGGCGAGCGGCTGGCCGAGCTGGGCACCATGGCGGCGAGCGCGGCCCAGGTGCGGATGTTCTCCGACGACGGGCACTGCGTGCACGACCCGCTGCTGATGCGCCGTGCGCTGGAGTACGCCACCGCGCTGGACGTCGTGATCGCGCAGCACGCCGAGGACCCCCGGATGACCAAGGGGGCCCAGGCGCACGAGGGCGCGGTGGCCGCCCGGCTGGGGCTGGCCGGCTGGCCGGCGGCGGCCGAGGAGACCATCGTGGCCCGCGACTGTGCGCTGGCGCGGGACGCCGGCGCCGCGCTGCACGTGTGCCACGTGTCGTCGGCGCGCACGATCGAGGTACTGCGCGCGGCCAAGGCGGCCGGCGTGCGGGTGTCCGCCGAGGTCACCCCGCACCACCTGCTGCTCACCGACGCCGTGCTGACCAGCTACGACCCGGTGAACAAGGTCAACCCGCCGCTGCGCACCGGGTCCGACACGGCGGCGATGCGCCAGGCACTGGCCGACGGCGTGATCGACTGCGTGGCCACCGACCACGCCCCGCACCCGGCCCAGGCGAAGGACTGCGAGTGGGCCGCGGCCCGGCCGGGCATGCTGGGGCTGCAGACGGCGCTGTCGGTGCTGGTACACACGATGGTGGAGCCCGGGCTGCTGGACTGGCGCGGGGTGGCCAGGGTGCTGTCCGAACGGCCGGCTGAGATCGCGGGGCTGGCCGACCAGGGCCGCCCGATCGCGGTCGGCGAGCCGGCCACGCTGACCCTGGTCGACCCGGACGCGCAGTGGACCGTGCGCGGCGCCAGGCTCGCCAGCCTGGCCAGCAACACTCCTTACGAGGGCATGAGACTGCCCGCCCAGGTCGTGGCCACAGTGCTGCGCGGGCGGGTCACCGCGCGGGACGGAGACATACGGAAATGAGCGCGCCCCCAAGAGACACGGCCGTGCTGGTGCTGGAGGACGGCCGGGTGTTCACCGGCGCGCCCTACGGCGCCGTCGGCGCCACGTTCGGCGAAGCGGTGTTCACCACCGGCATGACCGGCTACCAGGAGACGTTGACCGACCCGTCCTACCGGCGCCAGATCGTGGTGCAGACCGCGCCGCAGATCGGCAACACCGGCTGGAACTCCGAGGACAACGAGTCGAGCCGGATCTGGGTGGCCGGCTACGCGGTCCGCGACCCCGCCCGGGTGCCGTCCAACTGGCGCTCCGAGCACACCCTGGAGCACCAGCTCGCCGAGCAGGGCGTGGTCGGCGTCGCCGGCATCGACACCCGCGCGCTGGTCCGCCACCTGCGCGAACGCGGCGCGATGCGGGCCGGGGTGTTCTCCGGTGACCAACTCAGCGAGACCGGGGAGCTGGTCGAGCGCGTGCGGCAGAGCCCGCCGATGGAGGGCGCGGACCTGACCGGCGAGGTCACCACGCCGACCCGGTACGTGGTGCCGGCGGTGGGTACCAAGCGGTTCACCGTCGCCGCGCCGGACCTGGGGATCAAGTCGAACACGCCCCGGATGATGGCCGTGCGTGGCATCGAGACCCACGTGCTGCCCGCGACGACCAGCTTCGAGGAGATGCTGGAGCTCGGCGCCGACGGGGTGTTCCTCTCCAACGGCCCCGGCGACCCGGCCACCGCCGACGCCGCCGTCGAGCTCACCAGGCAGGTGCTGGACCGGCGGCTGCCGCTGTTCGGCATCTGCTTCGGCAACCAGATCCTCGGCCGCGCGCTGGGCCGGGGCACGTACAAGATGCGCTACGGCCACCGGGGCATCAACGTGCCGGTGATCGACCACTCCGGCGGCACGGTGGCGATCACCGCGCAGAACCACGGGTTCGCGCTGGAGGGGGAGCCGGGGGAGGAGTTCGACTCCCCGTTCGGCCGGGCGCAGGTCAGCCACAGCTGCCCGAACGACGGCACCGTCGAGGGTGTCCGCGCGCTCGAGGTGCCGGCGTTCAGCGTGCAGTACCACCCGGAGGCGGCGGCCGGCCCGCACGACGCGGCGTACCTGTTCGACCGGTTCGTCGACCTCATGAGCAACCCGACGGGAGCCCGCTGATGCCACGCCGGGAAGACCTGCGGCACGTGATGGTGATCGGCTCCGGGCCGATCGTGATCGGCCAGGCCTGCGAGTTCGACTACTCCGGCACCCAGGCCTGCCGGGTACTGGCCGAGGAGGGTATCCGGGTCAGCCTGGTCAACTCCAACCCCGCGACGATCATGACGGACCCCGAGTTCGCCGACGCCACGTACGTCGAGCCGATCACCCCGGAGTTCGTCGCCAAGGTGATCGCCGCCGAGCGGCCGGACGCGATCCTGGCCACCCTGGGCGGCCAGACCGCGCTGAACACCGCCGTCGCGCTGCACGAGCAGGGCGTGCTGCAGCGCTACAACGTGGAGCTGATCGGCGCCGACTTCGACGCCATCCAGCGCGGCGAGGATCGGCTGAAGTTCAAGGACATCGTGCTCGGCATCGGCGGTGACGTGCCGCGCAGCCAGGTCTGCCACTCGATGGACGAGGTGCGGGCGGCCGTCGAGGAGCTGGGCCTGCCGGTGGTGCTGCGGCCGTCGTTCACCATGGGCGGGCTGGGCTCCGGGCTGGCGTACACCCCGGAGGACCTGGAGCGGCTCGGCGCGATCGGGCTGGACGCGAGCCCGGTTTCAGAGATCCTGGTCGAGGAGTCCGTGCTCGGCTGGAAGGAGTACGAGCTCGAGCTGATGCGCGACCGCAACGACAACGTCGTGGTCATCTGCTCGATCGAGAACCTGGACCCGATGGGCGTGCACACCGGTGACTCGATCACGGTGGCGCCGGCCATGACGCTGACCGACCGCGAGTACCAGCACATGCGCGACGTCGGCATCCAGGTGCTGCGCGCGGTGGGGGTGGACACCGGCGGCTGCAACATCCAGTTCGCGGTGCACCCGGAGACCGGCCGCCTGGTCGTCATCGAGATGAACCCCCGGGTGTCGCGCTCGTCGGCGCTGGCCTCCAAGGCGACCGGGTTCCCGATCGCCAAGATCGCCACCAAGCTCGCCGTCGGCTACACCCTGGACGAGATCCGCAACGACATCACCGGCGAGACCCCGGCCTGCTTCGAGCCGGCGCTGGACTACGTCGTGGTCAAGATCCCGAGGTTCGCCTTCGAGAAGTTCCCCGGGGCTGACCCGACGCTGACCACCACGATGAAGAGCGTCGGCGAGGCGATGTCGCTCGGCCGCAACTTCACCGAGGCGCTCGGTAAGGCGATGCGCTCGATGGAGACCAAGGAGGCCGGCTTCTGGACGACGCCGGACCCCGAGGGCGCCACGCTGGAGTCCACGCTGGACGCGGTGGCCGTGCCGACCGACGGCCGGATCTACGCCGTCGAGCGGGCCCTGCGACTGGGCGCCACGGTCGCCCAGGTCGCCGAGCGCAGTGGCATCGACCCCTGGTTCGTCGACCAGATCGCCTCGTTGATCGAACTCCGGGCGGAGCTGCTCGACGCCCCGGTGCTGGGCCCCGAGCTGCTGCGCCGGGCCAAGCGCGCCGGCCTCTCCGACCGGCAGGTGGCCGCGCTGCGCCCCGAGCTGGCCGGCGAGCACGGGGTGCGGATCCTGCGCCACCGCCTCGGCGTGCGCCCCGTGTACAAGACGGTGGACACCTGCGCCGCCGAGTTCGCCGCGCTCACCCCGTACCACTACAGCGCCTACGAGACGGATCCGGCGGCCGAGTCCGAGATCGCGCCGCAGACCGAGCGGCCCAAGGTGCTCATCCTCGGCTCCGGGCCGAACCGGATCGGCCAGGGCATCGAGTTCGACTACTCGTGCGTGCACGCGGTGATGGCGCTGCGCCAGGCCGGCTACGAGACCGTGATGGTCAACTGCAACCCGGAGACGGTGTCCACCGACTACGACACGGCCGACCGGCTCTACTTCGAGCCGCTCACGTTCGAGGACGTGCTCGAGGTGGTGCACGCCGAGCGGGAGTCCGGTTCCGGCGGCCCCGGCGTGGTCGGGGTGATCGTGCAGCTGGGCGGG
>DATAZG010000012.1:0-14451 GCA_036272155.1 Pseudonocardia sp. | reverse complement strand
CTGATCGCCGCCGAGCTGCGCGGTGAGGACACCTCGGTGGACGGCAGCTACAAGCTCGACAGCGACCCCCGGGTCACGCCGATCGGCGCCTTCCTGCGCAAGACCAGCCTCGACGAGCTGCCCCAGCTGATCAACGTGCTGTTCGGCGACATGTCGCTGGTCGGCCCGCGCCCGTGCCTCGAGTGGGAAGCCCGGATGTTCCCCACGGAGTTCCAGCCGCGGTTCTCGGTGCGCCCCGGCATCACCGGGCTGTGGCAGGTCAGCGGCCGGTCCACGGTCAGCACGCTGGAGATGCTGCACCTGGACCTGACCTACGTGCGCACCCGCAACCTGGTTGGCGACCTGTCGATCCTCGTCCGTACCGTGCCTTCCATGCTCAAGGACCACAGCGTTCGATGACCACGCTCTTCGTCGCGACCACCGGCGGCCATCTCGCGCAGCTGGACCAGCTGTCGCGAAGAATTCCGAGCATTCCCGGCGATTCTGTGTGGGTCACCCACGCCAACGAGCAGAGCACCTCGCTGCTGGCCGACCGGGACGTCGAGTACGTGCCCTACATCGGCTTCCACGACATCCCCGGCGTGCTCAAGGCCGTGCCGCACGCCCACCGGCTGCTGCGCCAGCGCAAGATCACCCGGGCGGTGTCAACCGGCTCCGGCATCGCGCTGGCCTACCTGCCGTACCTGGCCGCCCGGGGCGTCGAGTGCCACTACATCGAGAGCGCGGCCCGCGTGTCCGGCCCGTCCAGCTCCGGCAAACTGCTGCGCCGGGTGCCCCGGGTGCACACGTACTGCCAGTACCCGCACTGGGCCGACGCCGGCTGGCACTACGGCGGCAGCAGCTTCGACGTGTACCTGCCGGCGCAGCGGCCGCGCGAGCTGGGTGACAAGGTCCGCGTGGTGGTCACCGTCGGCACCGCGGCCGAGTTCCCGTTCCGCCGGCTGATCGAGCCACTGGTCGCCCTGCTCGCCGAGGACGGCCCGCTGAGCAAGGCGGTGGAGCGGCCCGTCGAGGTGCTCTGGCAGACCGGCTGCACGCCCGTCGACGGCCTCGACATCACACCCCGGCCGTTCCTGCCCGCCGCCGAGCTGGACGCCGCACTGGCCGAGGCCGACATCGTCATCGCCCACGCCGGTACCGGGTCCGCGCTGGCCGTGCTGCAGGGCGGCCGCAAACCGCTGATGGCGCTGCGGCTGGAGCGCCACGGCGAGGCCGGCGACGACCACCAGGCCGACCTGGCCGCCGAGCTCAGCCGCCGCGGCCTGTCCACCACCATCCCCGACCCGGCCGAGCTCACCGTGGACGACCTGCTCGCCACCCTCGACACCACCATCGACCGCACCGACTCCCCGCCGCCGTTCCGGCTGGACCCGGTTCGCTGATCGCCCGTCGACCCGCTGACCGGCGCACCGATCGGGCCGCTGACGGGGCCGCTGACCGGGCCGTCGACCCGAACCTGAGAGTCGGCGTCCGGCGGCTGTTCAGCGAGGTCGGCCCTCTCAGGCGGGCGGGATAGTGAGCGCACAGCCGGCACACAGGCGGCGTTCCTAGCTTGGTGTCATGTCCCTGATCTCACTCGCGCCGGCCATTCCCGCCCAGGCCACCGCGCCCGCGCTGGAGTTCCCCGTAGCGACGCCGGTCAGCGCCGCCAGCGGCAGCACTGCCACCAGCAGCACGGCCACCAGCGGCACTGTTACTGCCACCACCAGCGCCGCCGCTGTTGTCATCACCGGCGCCGTGACCGTCACGGTCACCGACCGGCTCACCGAGGCGGACCTGGCCGACTGGAGCCGGCTGGTCGCCACCAGCATCGGCGGCGACGTCGCCCAGCTGCCCGAGTGGGCCCGGCTGCGCGGCACGGTCGGCTTCGGGGCGCGCTACGTGCTGGTGCACGCCGGCGGGGCGCTGCTGGGCGGCGCCCAGGTCCTCGAGCGGCGGCTGCCGTTGCTCGGGCGCGTGGGGTACGTGCCATACGGGCCGGTCGTCTCCAGGGACCTGGTCGACCCGTCAGCGGTGCGCACCGCCCTCGCCGACGCACTCGTCGGGCTGGCGCACTCCGGCACGCGGATGCTGTTCGTGCAGCCGCCGTCGGGCGGTGAGGCGGTCAGCCACGAGCTGCTGGCGCGCGGGTTCCGGACCTCGGACGCTAACATCGCCCCCGCCCAGACCCTGCGCCTCTACCTGCACCACGACCTCACCGAGCTGCGCGCCGGGCTGAGCAAGCGGCTGCGCACCTGGACCAACCGCTGGGAGTCGCGGGGCGTCACGGTCCGGGTGGGCACCGAGGCCGACGTGCCCGTGCTGGCCGCGCTGGTGGCCCGCTCGGGCGAGCACCAGGGCTTCGCCGCGGTCACCGAGGACTACCTCACCGCGCTGGTCCGCGACCTGGGCCCGAACGCGGTGTTCTTCATCGGCGAGCTGGACGGCAAGCCGGTGGCGGCCGCGCTGTTCACCCGGTTCGCGGAGAGCCTGAAGCTGCGCTTCGCCGGGATGGACCGGGACGACGCGGTGAGCCGGAGCAACGTGCCGGCCGCCGTGCAGTGGTTCGCCATCCGCTGGGCGAAGCGGGCCGGGCTGCGCTGGTTCGACTTCGGCGGGATCAGCGCGGAGTCGGCGGACGCGCTGTTCGCCGGCCAGACCCGGGACGCGCTGCGCGGCGTGGACCGGTTCAAGGCGAGCTTCGGCGGCGAGCCGCACCGGAGCCCCCAAGCGGTCGAGCTGATCGCCAGCCCGGTGCTGCGCGCGGGCTACGACCTGTCCCGGCGGTGGGGGTTCGGCCGGCGGGCGATCGAGCTGGCCAAGGCCGTCCTGCGCACCGGCCGGCTCCGCTGACCCTTCTCGGCCGCATCGCCCACACACGGCCCCTGTCGCCGGCACACGGCCCCCGTCGCCGGCACACGGGCCCGAGACATGGCACACGCGTGAGAACTCGGGTGCGGCATCCGAAGTCCGTGTGCCACGACGACAACCTGTGTGCCGGCCACGCCGTGTGCCGGCCACGCCGTGTGCGGCCGCGCCCCGTTTGCCGGCCACCCCGGCCGCCGACCGACCTGAGAGTGCCGTTCGGCGGAGCGGCGGCCCGGCCACGGCGTGAGTACCGCCGTTCGTCGCGGCACCACCTTCTAAAGAAGTGAAACGGTCCGGGGGGCGGCGAGCGATACAGGGGATGACGGCGGCCGAACCGGTCACCGCGCGGTCCGAAGAAGCTCCCCAGAAGCTCCGAAGAAGCTCCCCCAGAAGCAAGGTGGACGAGCATGCCCGAACGCAGACCGATCAAACCCGGCCCACTCTCCGCGATCCGGGCACTGCGACTGGACGCCTGGCGCCCGGTGCACACCGAGCCCGTGCACGGCCTGCTCGGCTCGCTGGGCCCGATCCTGGGTGACTTCGCGCCGGTCCGGTCCACCGCCGTGGTGCCGGCCCAGCGCACCGCCCCCGAGGTCGCGGAGTGGCTCGGCGGCATCGGCTGAGCGACCACTCGGCACCACGGCACGACCCCGGTTCCCCGACCGGCTCCCCGGCTCGACCCCGGCCCCTCGGTTCCCCACCGCACCGGCCGACCCCGACTCCCCAGCTCCCCCGCGAACTTACGAACAAGGCACTTTCGCCCCATCCGCCCCACTGGCACCGGCCGCACTCATGGCCGGTCAGCGCGGCGGGCCGGCAACCCGGGTGGGTGGGAGCGCGCGGCCGCTCAGGCGCGGCCGGGTATCGTGAGGCGAAGATGCTCACGGTCCGTAGCGGCCGGAGCTGGCCAGTCCAGCGGTTGGCGGAGATCCCGCCGGTCGCGGTCGAGTACCGAGGAGTACACCGTCAACGCGATTCACCCGGTCGATCCCCGCACAGATCCGAGGTGGCGGCAGCTGGCCGAGGGGCCCGCTGGTGGCCTGTTCACCTCGCCGCCCTGGATCCAGGCCGTCTGCGACAGCTACGACTTCACCCCCGAGGCGCGGATCGCGGTGGCGGCCGACGGTACGACGGTCGGCGGCTTCGCCTGGGTGACCGTGTCCGACATGCGGGGCGAGCGGATCTCGGCGCTGCCGTTCTGTGACCGGGCCGACCCGATGCTGACCGCGCCGGGCGCCTGGGCCGGGCTGGCCGACGATGTGCTGGCCACCGGCACCCCGCTCACCCTGCGCTGCTTCTCGGACAACCCGGCGACCGCCGACCCCCGGCTGCGCGCGGTCGGCGAGGCCGCCTGGCACGGCACGCCGCTGGAGTGCACCGAGGAGGAGCTGCACGCCCGGATCAGCTCCACCTCGCGGCGCAACCTGAAGATGGCCGACCGCAACAACGTCACCGTGGTTGCGCACACCGGGCTGGACGGGGTGCACGCCTTCCACCGGCTGCACGTGGGGCTGCGCAAGAACAAGTACCGGCTGCTGGCCCAACCCGTGGAGTTCTTCGAGCGGATCTGGCAGCAGTTCACCGGCGCGGACGCGGTCATCACCCTGCTGGCCGAGGTGGACGGCGAGGTCGCCGCCGGCGCGATGTACCTGGTCTGGGGCGACACGCTGTACTACAAGTTCGGTGCCTCGCTCTCGGAGCACCTGCCCAAGCGGCCGAACGACGCGCTCTACTGGGCCGCGCTGAAGCTGGCGCTGTCCCGGGGGCTGCGCAGCGTCGACTGGGGGATCTCCGACCTGGACCAGCCGGGCCTGGTGTCCTACAAGCGCAAGTGGGCCAGCGAGGAGCACCGCGTCGTCACGCTGCGTGGCGGACCGGACCCGACGCCCAAGACCGAGGTCGGCACGATGCTGGGCGAGCTGACCCGGCTGTTCACCGAGCCGACCGTGCCGGACGACATCAGCACGCAGGCCGGGGCACTGCTGTACCGGCACTTCTGCTGACACCTGAGCTGAAACCAGAGGGGTTACACGCATGACGCAGGACGCACGGGGCCGAGTGGTCATCCTCGGTCAGGGCTACGTGGGGCTGCCGGTCTCGATGCGGGCCGTCGAGGTCGGCTACGACGTCGTGGGCTTCGACGTGGCCAAGGACAAGATCGACCGGCTGCGCAGCGGCCAGACCTACATCGACGACATCACCGACACCGAGATCGCCGCCGCGCTGGCCACCGGCCGGTTCACCCCGTCCTACGACCCGGCCGACATGGCCGACTTCGACGTGGCCGTGATCTCGGTGCCGACGCCGCTGCGCGACGGCGCGCCGGACCTGTCCTACATCGAGAAGGCGTCCGACAGCATCGCGCCGTACGTGCGCAAGGGCTGCTGCGTGATCCTGGAGTCCACCACCTACCCCGGTACCACCGAGGAGGTCGTGGTCCCCCGCCTCGAGGCGATCAGCGGGCTGCGCGCCGGCGCCGACTTCCAGGTCGGCTTCTCCCCCGAGCGGATCAACCCGGGCGACCCGGTCTACGGCCTGAAGAACACGCCGAAGATCGTCTCCGGCGTCGACGAGAAGTCCCTCGCCGTGGTGGCGGAGTTCTTCGGCCAGCTGGTCGACAAGGTGGTCCCGGTCAGCGGCACCCGTGAGGCAGAGCTGGCCAAGCTGCTGGAGAACACCTTCCGGCACGTCAACATCGCGCTGGTCAACGAGCTGGCGATGTACTGCCACGAGCTGGACATCGACGTCTGGTCGGTGATCGACGCGGCGGCCAGCAAGCCGTTCGGCTTCATGAAGTTCACCCCGGGCCCCGGCGTCGGTGGGCACTGCCTGCCGATCGACCCGTCCTACCTGTCCTGGCAGGTGCGCCGGACGCTCGGCCGCAACTTCCGCTTCGTGGAGATCGCCAACGACGTCAACGACCACATGCCCGACTACGTCGTCACCCGGGCCACCGCGCACCTGAACGCCGACCGCAAGGCCGTCAACGGCAGCACCATCCTGCTGATCGGGCTGGCCTACAAGGCGAACTCCGGCGACGCCCGCGAGTCCCCGGCGATCGCGGTGGCGCACCGGCTGGCCGACCTCGGTGCCACGCTGCGCGCGGTCGACCCGCTGATCCCGGCCGATCACGTGCCGGCCGGCGTCGAGATCGTCGAGTGCACCGAGGCCGAGGTTTCCGGCGCCGACCTGGTCGTCGTGCTCACCGACCACGACGTCGTCGACTGGGCACTGCTCGAGCAGCACGCCCCCAAGGTGCTCGACACCCGCAACCGCCTGCGCCACGCCCCCGGCGTAGACACCCTCTGACCACCCGCCGCGCCCGCCGTTCGCGAGGTAGCCGGGGCGGCGGCCGGGGTCAGTGCCGGGCGGGGGACGTCGAGCAGTGGGCGGCGGCGCGCGGCCGCGGCACGGTGGGCCGAGGCGACTCGGTCGGCCGGCGCGACTCGGTTGGCCTGGTCAGCTCGGCCGGGGTGGTCGGGTCGGTGGGCAGCGGGAGGGCCCTGAGCTCGGCGGCCAGCCGGGCGAGGTCGCGGTCCTCGACGTCCGTGCTGCCGATCAGCTCGCGGCGGCGGGGCAGTTGGCGGCGCGCCTGGCGGAGGTGGTTGCGCTCCACGCCGTAGACCAACAGCGCGAATACGAGGGTCATGAGCACTGACTGGGTCATGGCACTAAGTTTGCGATAGTACAAATCGTGCCAACAGTGGCAGATCTGCCCCTGTTGCACAAAATCCAGCCAGGTAGGCTGACGCCATGTTGCGGACCGTCTCCGCCGTCCTGATCGACGACGTCGCCCCGTTCGAGTTCGGCGTGGTGTGCGAGGTGTTCGGCATCGACCGGACGGCCGACGGCGTGCCCGCGTTCGACTTCCGCGTCTGCGGCGAGCGGCCCGGCGAGTCACTGAGCACCAGCGTCGGCGTGCGGTTCACCCCCGAGCACGGGCTGGACGCGCTGGAGGACGCCGACCTCGTGGCGGTGCCGGCCGCCCGGGTCAGGAGCGAGTACCCGGTCAAGGTGCTGGAGGCGCTGCGCGCCGCCGCCGACCGGGGCGCCACGCTGCTCTCGGTCTGCAGCGGCGCCTACCTGCTCGGCGCGATCGGCCTGCTGGACGGCCGGGACTGCACCGTGCACTGGTACCACGCCGCCCACTTCGCGGCGCGCTTCCCGCTCGCCCGCGTCGACCCGGACGTGCTGTTCGTGGACGACGGCCAGATCATCACCAGCGCCGGCACGGCGGCCGGCATCGACGCGTGCCTGCACCTGGTCCGCCGCGAGCTCGGTGCGCAGGTCGCCAGCATCATCGCCCGCCGGATGGTGGTGCCGCCGCAGCGTGAAGGCGGCCAGCGCCAGTTCATCGAGCAGCCGATCCCGCCGGACGCCGAGAGCCTGCAGCCGCTGCTCACCTGGATGCTGGAGACCATCGCCACGGAGCACCCGGTAGCCCTGCTGGCCAAGCGCGCGCAGCTGTCCGAGCGGACCTTCGCCCGCCGGTTCCTCGCCGAGACCGGCACCACGCCCCACCGCTGGCTGTCCGCGCAGCGCGTGCTGCACGCCCGCCGGCTGCTCGAACAGACCCAGCTCAGCATCGACGAGATCGCCCAGCGCTGCGGCTTCGGCGGCGCGGCCCTGCTGCGGCACCACTTCCACCGCGCCGCCGGCGTCACGCCGACCGACTACCGGCGCACCTTCGCCTGCGAGTCCACCCAGGTGACCGAGCCGAACTAGGTCACAGCGCCCGACCTAGCGGCGGCCAGGTAGCGCGGCAGGGCCCGTAGCCGATGACGTCCCCGGCACACAGCCAGCGGTCCACGCCCTGCCCGGCCAGGCAGCCGATGGCGGCGCGCAGTGCGGGCAGGGCGTGGATGTCGGTCAGCAGTCCGTAGCGCATGCCGCTCAGCTGAGGTTGCCGGTGCGGGCGCGCGAGACGGCCACACCGACGAACGGCATCGGGTCCCGCCAGTACCAGAACGCCTTGGCCCGGCAGCCGGCCGCGAAGCGCAGCCACCGGCCCATCGGCATACCGCTGTCGCGCGCGGCCAGTACGTCCTTCGGGTGCACCCAGCTGACCGGACGGGGGCGGCTGGCGAGCGCGGGGCGCGGGCGGCCGGTCAGGTCGGCGTACACGGCGGCGGGGATGTTGACCCCGGCGCGCGCCCCCGGGTGCATCCACAGGCTGGTCCGCGCGTTGATCTCGAACAGGAAGAGCTGGCCGTCCGGGGCGCGCTTGAAGTCGAACTTGGCCACCCCGCGCAGGTCCAGCAGCTCGACCAGCTTGCGCCCGGCGTCGCGCACGTCCTCCTCGCGGGTGACGGACAACGAGGTGGTGAAGCCGCATTCCACCGGGTAGGTACGGATCTTGCGGCCGGTGAACTCGGCGACGATCCCGCCCGCCCTGTCCGAGTAGACGTGGTAGCTCTCGATCGCGCTCTCCGGGCCGCTCACGTACTGCTGGGCGACCAGGGGCCGGCCCATCGCCACCAGCTTCGGCCACAGCTCGCGCAGCTGCTCCTCGGACTCGACGACCAGCGCCTTGACCTTCACGCCACCGCGGTCGCAGACGTGCCGCCAGCTCCGGTCGCGCCGCTTCGGCTTGATGATCAGCGGAAAGCCCAGCTCGGTGAGATCGGGTAGCTCGGCGAGGCCGGGCGGCAGCACGGTGGTGGCCGGCACCGGCAGGGCCAGCCGCCCGGCCAGCGTGGCGAACAGCGCCTTGTCGGCGACCGCCTCGACCAGCTCGGCGTCCGGGATGGCGAACCGGAAGCCGAGGGCCAGCCGGTCCCGCTGCCGGGACACGAACAGGAGCGCCTGGTCCGAGCTGTAGAACAGCACCGGCGGCTCGGGGTGGGTGTCCGCCCAGGCGACCAGCCGGTCGGCCAGCGCCTCGTCGTGTGCCTCGAGCGGCTGGGTCCAGTCCCAGTGGAACACCGAGTCGACCTTGCCGGAGTACTTGGTGGCGTCGCCAGGGGTGGTGACGACCGCACACGGGAGGCCCGCGACCTGCAGCGAGCGGACCACCTCGATAGCGCCGCCGCCGATGACCAGCGCAATCGGTGGCGCGGTGCGATCGGGAACCACTTACTCGCCCGTCCGTCCAGCCGGCCGCTGGGGACCGACCGGTTCGCTAGGTGTCTGGATGGTGTCTGGCTTGCGTTCGGAGGGGTCGACCGTACTGAGAGCGGCCACGCGGAGGGGGTTGGGGCCGCCGCCCGCCGCGTCGAAGATCGAAACTTGATGCTCCGATCAGGTGTCTACAACCGCCGGATGGCGGAACCATGTTTAGCGTCCGGCCCAGTTCCGCCGACGCGGTGCCGCGGGCCGGAGCGCCTCAACAGCGGGGGCGGTGACCTGGGCGCATGCTGGCGCGCCGGCCCAGCCGGGCGCTCGCGGCGCCGCCGCGTCACCCACGCGGCGGCACGCTCGGGGACGCCGGACGCGCTGCCCGTTCCTCGCCGTACGCCCCGCTCAGCGGGCGGTCCACCGTTCGGGGGGCACCCGTCGGCTCGGCGCCCGAGCCGCGGTGTCACGGTCTGTGATGACCATGAACACCCCGTCGATCGGAGTAAGCCCGCGCACGCCGTTTGTCCGGAACACTGGGTAATCCTCAGTGCTTTCTCAATAAAGGGGTTCCGGCCGGGTGTGTCGGACGCCCTGAACGGGTCCCGGGGCCCGAAACCGAGCCCGATCCGCGCCGATCCGGGACCCTGACACCGAATCCGGACGGGCCGGGTCAGCTCATCGCCAGCACGCGGCTCAGGGCGGGCGCGATGTCGGTCAGCCGGCGCACCGGTTCGAACCGGCCGCCGCCCCGGGTCGCCAGCGCGATCGCCGCGGCGGTGGCCTGCTCGGTGTCGCCGCTGGCGCCGGCGGCGCCCTTGCCGGCCGGCAGTGGACAGAGGACGTGCAGCCGGTCGATGCCGGCCAGCGCGGTGGCGGGCTCGGCGCCGGCGGTGTGCAGGCAGTCCGACATCAGCACCGCGATCCGTTCGTCGGCGGCCGCCCCCGCCAGCTGCCGGCTGGCCTCGCGCAGCGCGCCCGCCAGGTCGGTCAGCCCGTGCCCGCGCAGGCTGACCAGGTCGCTGACCAGGTCCTCGGGTGGCCGGCGGACCCCCTGCGGGCCGAGCACCCGAACCTCCTCGCCGAACGCGAGCACGCTGGTCTCCAGCCGCCGGGCGCCCTCGGTGCCGGCCAGCACGACGCCGGCGGCGGCCACCGCGGCCAGTGCCACGGCCAGCCCGCTCATCGAGCCGCTGCAGTCGACCAGCAGGCAGACCGCCTTGCGGTGCGCGGTCCAGGACCGGGTGACCAGCTCCTCACTGGTCGGCGGCCAGCGGCCGGACCAGTGGTCCATGGTGCGGTCCAGGTCGAGGTCGCCCTCCCCGGAGCGGCCGGGCCCCAGCCGGCGGGTGCCTCGGGACTTGCTCGGCCCGGTCCGGCCGAGCTGGATGAACACCCGGCCGGCCAGCCTGCGGGCGGCCGCCCGCAGGTCCCGGTCGGTGGCCCTGGCCAGGTCGGCCAGCAGGGCGGCGGCGGCGTCCGGGTCGGCGGCCATCGCGGCGGCGAAGGCGTCCTCGTCGAGCTCGCCGGCCTTCGGCGAGACCTGCGCGAACGCCTCGTGCCGGCTGGCCAGCTCGGCCCGGCCGTGGGTCCGGCCGGACTGGTCGCGGCGGGGGCGGGAACGGCGCTGGAAGCCTGCCTCTGAGGACTCAGACGGCAGGCCGTTACCTTTTCCCGGGCTGCCGGGGGGCTGCTCGCCGTCGGCGTCGGGGTCCCGGTCCGGATCCGGTGGTTCGGGCTGGTCGGCCGGCCAGAGCGCCTCGAGCAGCTCATCGATCACCGACTCGGCGGTGCGGTCCACCCCGTCGGAGACCCGGATCCGGCCGGACAGCGCGGCGTAGGCGGCGTCGCGGGCGGTCTCGCGCTCCAGCCGGGGCTCGGCGCGCAGCCGGGTCAGCCCGGTGAGCAGGTGCACCAGGTCGATCGCGCCGCGCACGGAGGAACCCATCCGCACGTCGCGGTGCTCCCTGGTGGCCCTGGCCAGCCCGACCGACAGCTCGACCACGCGGCCGTTGGTGCCGGTCATCGCCGTGGTGATGGAGCGCTCGGCGGCCTCGTCCTGGTAGCCGAGCACCACGCGGCACATCCGGTCGGCGATGGCCTGGCTGACCCGGGCGGTGCCGACGGCGTCGAACGGGTTCATCGCCGCGATCAGCCGGAACCGCTTGCCGGCGTGCACCGTGCCCAGCCTCGGCACCGCGATCTCGCCCTCGGTGAGCACCGTGATCAGGACGTTCAGCGTCTCCTCGGGGACCCGGTTGAGCTCCTCCAGGTAGAGCAGCCCACCCCCGCGCATCGCGGTGAGCAGCGGCCCGTCCAGGAACGTGTCCGGCCGGTAGCCCTCCGACAGCACCTGGGACGGGTCGAAGGCGCCGATCAGCCGGGCCGGGGTGAGCTCCGCGTTGCCCTCGACGAACACGACCTCCAGCCCGGTCTCGCCGGCGATGGCGCGCAGCAGCGTGGACTTGCCGGTGCCGGGCGGGCCCTCGATCACCACGTGCCGGCCGGTGTCCAGTGCGACCGTCAACACTTCGCGCTCGCGGCGCAGTCCGATGATCGGTGGTGCGGGGCTCACGTGGCTCCTCCGTGCTGTCTCCGACGCCGTCAGGAACGCCGTCAGGGCGCTGTCAGGACCGGCACGGCCGTGCCGGGGGTACCCGGCACGGCCGCACTGTTAGGGAATCCAACCGTTCAGTCGTAGATAATCACGCCCCGCACGTTCTTGCCGTCGATCAGGTCCTGGTAGCCCTGGTTGATCTGGTCGAGCGTGTAGGTGCTGGTGATCAGCTCGTCCAGCTTGAGCTGGCCGGCCTGGTACATGCTGACCAGCCGGGGGATGTCCTTGAACGGGTCACCGGAGCCGAACAGCGAGCCCTGGATGCGCTTCTCGAACAGGGTCAGCAGCGCGCCGGGGAACTCGATGGTGTTCTTGGTCGGGTCGGCCAGGCCGGTGATCACCACGGTGCCGCCCTTGCGGATGCAGTGGATCGCGTTCGTGGTCACCTCGCTGTCCACGACGCCGACGGTGACGATCGCCTTGTCCGCGCCGACCCCGTTGGTGAGCTGCTGGATCAGCTCGTGGGCCTCCTCGGCGCTGGCCACGCTGTGCGTCGCGCCGACCTTCTCCGCCATCTCCCGCTTGTTCGGCAACGGGTCGATCGCCACCACGTTCGCCGCGCCGGCCAGCGCCGCGCCCTGTACGGCGTTGACCCCGATGCCGCCGACGCCGTAGACGGCGATGGTGTCGCCGGGCTCGGTCGCGGCGGCGTGCACGGCCGAGCCGAACCCGGTCGGCACCCCGCAGCCGATCAGTACCGCCTTGTCCAGCGGCACGTCGTCGGCGACCTTGATGCAGGAGTTCTCCGAGATCACCGCGTGCTCGGAGAACGTGCCGAGCATGCACATCCCGCCGAGGTCCTCGCCGTCGAGGTGGAAGCGGTAGGTGCCGTCCGGCAGGCAGCCGTCCAGGATGGTGGCGCCCATGTCGCACAGGTTCGACTTGCCGCTGGCGCAGAACCGGCAGTGCCCGCACACCGGCAGGAACGAGCAGATCACGTGGTCACCGGGCTTGAGCCGGGTGACGCCCTCGCCGACCTCCTGGATGATCCCGGCGCCCTCGTGGCCACCGACGATCGGGAAGCGCGGCACGATGTCGCCGTGGCGCAGGTGCTCGTCCGAGTGGCACAGCCCGGCCGCCACGTACTTGATCAGAACCTCACCGCTCTTCGGCGGATCCAGCTCGAGCTCGACGATCTCGAAGTCCTTGTTCACTTCGCGCAGAATCGCGGCTTTGGTCTTCATTGACCCTCCAAGCGACTGTCCGTGTCGGGTGCGTAACCGACCGGTCCGCACCCTCGCTGGACCGGCTCGGCGGAGACGTACTACTAATCGTTCTTAGCACCGCCCACCGGTTTCCGGAAGGTCCGCGCGGACCCGCCAGCCAGCCGGGTCGACCGGCCGATCGAGCGGCCCGGCGCCCCGGTACGGCGCCCGGATGTGGACCGCGTCGAGGGCCCTCAGCACCGCGTCGGTACTGTCGCTAGGCGGGAAAAGGGCCACCGCAAGGGGAGACTGCTGCGTGCAATCCATCATCGAGCCGCTCGCTCCACACGAGCGCGAGCTCTGGGGCCATCAGACGATCAAGCTCCGGCACCGCCTGGCCAGCCTGGACCTGTTCACCGACGACACCCTGGCCAAGCTGATCGAGACGGCTCCGCCGAAGAGCATCGCGATCCACACCAAGGGCGGGGACGACCCGTCCGGCTGGCCTTCGGTGATGCGGGGCGACCTGCCCGGCGCGCGGGTGCTGGATGCGGTGCGCAACGGCACGCTCTGGATCAACCTGGTCGGCATCAGCGAGTGGGACCCGAGGTTCGCCGAGCTGGCCGACCAGATCTTTGCCGAGTTCCGGGACCAGCTCCCCGGGCTGGACGTGGTCAAGCGCAAGCTCGGTGTGTTGATCTCCTCGCCGAAGGCGGCGGTGCACTACCACGTCGACATTCCCGGCCAGTGCATCTGGCAGGTGCGCGGCCGCAAGCGCTTCATCATCTACCCGAACACCGAGCCGTTCCTGAAGCCGGTCGAGCTGGAGGAGGCGGTCCGCTCGGCCACCTACGGCGTGGCCAGCTTCCAGCCCTGGTTCGACGACTACGGCGACCCGAACGACCTCGCGCCCGGCGACGCGCTGCACTGGCCGCTGAACGGGCCGCACCGCATCGAGAACTTCGACGAGCTGAGCGTCTCGCTGACCAGCGAGCACTGGACGGCCGGCATCCGGCGCACGTACGCGATGAACTACGGCAACGGGCTGCTGCGGCACTACGGCTGGACGCCCAGGTCCCAGGGAGTCGGCGGGCCGGCGTTCTGGGCCAAGGTCGGCCTCACCGCCGCGTACCGCAAGAGCGGCCTGCAGAACAAGAACGGCTACCAGCGTGTGGCCAGGTTCGTGGTGGACCCCGACCAGCCGCTCGGCGCGCGCCCGCTGCCCGAGGCCGAGTGGGCGGCCCCCTGAGGTCGAGCACGTTCGGGCTCTCGCCGGCTCCGGTCGGCGGGACCCGGCCGACGGGTGCTCCGCCGGCTCCGGTCGGTGGGGCTCGCTTGAGTTAGTTGGGTAAGCCTTACTTAACTGATCGGCATGGCGACGGCACGCGGAGCGGCGAGCTCCGACACCCCGACCTACCCCTACTTCCGCACCCGCGTGGTCCGGTCCGCGCGGCTCACCCCGCACCTGACGCGCATCACTGTCGGCGCCCCCGAGCTGGCCGAGTTCCCCCACCGAGGGCCGGACCAGCACCTGAAGCTGTTCTTCCCGCGCCCCGGCCAGGGCGCGTCGGCGACCACTCCGCGCTGCCGGCCGTCGCCACGATCCTGGAGTCGGTGGACCCGGATCTCGTCAACGGCCGCGCCATCCCGAAGCACATGATCACGTTTGCCGGCTACTGGCGGCGCGGCAAGGCCGAGAACGACGCCTACACGGAGCAGGAGCTCGCCGAGCTGGGCGTCGGCCAGCAGTCCTGACCTGTCGAGACCTCGTGAGTGGCGGGGGGGGGG
>DATAZG010000011.1:0-3565 GCA_036272155.1 Pseudonocardia sp. | reverse complement strand
GTCGAGTTGGGCTATAGCCCAACTCGCCACTCACGGGTCTTGAACAGGGGGTTTGGTGGGCGCGGTGGGGGTTGACTGGGCGGCGTTGCGGGTGGCGGCGATCGGGGCGGCGGAGCAGGCCTACTGCCCGTACTCCGGGTTGCGCGTCGGCGCGGCGGCGCTGTGCGACGACGGCCGCACCGTGGTCGGCTGCAACGTGGAGAACGCGTCCTACGGGCTGGGGCTGTGCGCCGAGTGCACGATGGCCGGCCAGCTGCGGCTGACCGGTGGCGGCCGGTTCGTGGCGGTGGCCTGCCGCTCCGGCGACGGCGTGCCGCTGACCCCGTGCGGGCGCTGCCGCCAGGTGCTCTTCGAGCTGGGTGGCCCGGACTGCCTGGTGGACACGCCGAGCGGCGTGCGGACCGTCGCCGAGCTCCTCCCGGACGCCTTCGGCCCGGCCGACCTGCCGTGACCCCGCTCGTGCTGCGCCGACCTCGTGAGTGGCGAGTGGTCCCATGCGGCCGCTCGTCACTCACAGCCTCTGACCTGGGGAGAGACGACGACGATGACACCGAACGCGGTGGAAGTGATCAAGGCCAAGCGCGACGGTGGCCGGCTGACCGACGAGCAGATCGACTGGGTCCTGGCCAGCTACACCGAGGGCGCGGTGGCCGAGGAGCAGATGTCCGCGCTGGCCATGGCGATTGTGCTGCGGGGCATGGACGCCGCCGAGACCGCGCGGTGGACGCAGGCGATGATCGACTCGGGGGACCGGCTGGACCTGACCGTCGGCGTTGACCTGGGCGGGCGGCCGCTGGTGGACAAGCACTCCACCGGCGGGGTCGGCGACAAGATCACCCTGCCGCTGGCGCCGCTGGTCGCCGCGTGCGGGGCCGTCGTGCCGCAGCTGTCCGGGCGGGGGCTCGGGCACACCGGCGGCACGCTGGACAAGCTGGAGTCGATCCCCGGCTGGCGCGCGTCGCTGTCGGACGCCGAGATCCGTGCCCAGCTCGCCGAGGTCGGCGCGGTGGTCTGCGCGACGACGCCCCGGCTGGCCCCGGCCGACCGCAAGCTGTACGCGCTGCGCGACGTCACCGGCACGGTCGAGTCGGTGCCGCTGATCGCCAGCTCGATCATGAGCAAGAAGATCGCCGAGGGCGCCGACGCGCTGGTGCTGGACGTGAAGGTCGGTTCGGGGGCGTTCATGAAGACGCCCGAACAGGCGCGCGAGCTGGCCGGGGCGATGCTCGACATCGCGGCCGCGCACGGGCTGCGCTGCGCCGCGCTGATCACCGACATGTCGGTGCCGCTGGGCCGGGCGGTCGGCAATGCGCTGGAGGTGGCGGAGAGCGTCGACGTGCTGCGCGGCGGCGGCCCTTCGGACGTGGTCGAGCTGACCGTGCGGCTGGCCACGGAGATGCTCGCGCTGGTCGGCCTCGGCCCGCCGCACGGCCCCGACCCCGCCGAGGTGCTCGCGTCCGGCGCGGCCCACCCGGTCTGGCGGGCCATGATCGCGGCGCAGGGCGGCGACCCGGACGCGGCGCTGCCGACCGCCACGCACGTGGAGCCGCTGCTGGCCGGGCGGTCCGGGGTGCTGGCGGGGTGGGACGCGTACGCGGTCGGCGTGGCGGCCTGGCTGCTCGGCGCCGGCCGGGCCCGCAAGGAGGACGCGGTGGACCCGGCGGCGGGCATCCGGCTGCTGGTCGGGATCGGCGAACCGGTGGTCGCCGGCCAGCCCCTGCTCGAACTGCACACCGACCGCCCGGACACCCTGCCCGCCGCCCGCGCCGCGCTCGCCGCCGCACTCCGGCTGGCACCGGGCGGCGGTGACCCGGCCGCCGTCAGTCGCCCGCCGCTCGTGCTCGACACCCTGCGCCGCTAGGTCGCGGGGCCGCACCGGCATACGGGGTTGGCACACAACTTCCCGCGCCCGCACACGGCGTTCGGACGCGGCACACGAGTTCTAACTAATGTGCCGCGTCCGAAGCCGGTGCGTCAGAGCCGGAACCTGTGTGCGAGTGGGCCGCAGCGGCCGCTGTGCGGGTCGCTGGGGCGTCGTTGGCGCCGCCGGGTACCGGCGAGTGGGTCTAGGACGCGGCGGGCCGCTGAGCGTCGGAAAGCGCCGGTCCGATCGCGAAGCGGGGCCCGGTGGATCGGTTATCCCGTCCACCGGGCCCCGCTGCGTGAAGACGTGGGTCAGTCCTCGTTGAGCTCGTCCGACGGCTCGTCCGGGGTGGTGCCGTTGCGGGCCTTGATCGCCGCCTTGGCCCGGCCGCGGCGCTGCGCGGGGCGGGGGGCCGGCATCGGCATCTGGGCGACGTGCGCGCCGGGACCCCGGCCGAGGATGATCTCCGCGAACGTGGCCATCGCCTCGTCCAGCTGGCCGGCGTTGCGCCGCTCGGACTCCTGGTTCGCGTGCTGGACCAGTGCGGTCAGCGAGTCCTTGTCCGGGCGGGCGCCGACGGTGCTGTCGACCGAGTCCAACCGCTTGCTGACGTCGTCGAGCCGGTTGGTCAGCGAGTCCAGCCGGCCGGCCAACGCGGAGAACTGGTCGGTCGGGTCGACCGCCGGGCGCTGGCCGAGCTCGGTGAGCTTGCCGTGCAGCCCGGTGCCGGTCTCGGCGATGAGCTGGCGCAGGTTCTCGCCGGCCTGCTCGGCGGAGCGGCGGGACTCCTCGCGGTTGCCCTCCAGCTGGTGGCGGACCGCGTCGTCGATCTCGTCCAACCGACCGCGCAGCGCGGTCTCGGACGTGCTGACCCGCTCCTTGACCGGCCCGGTGATCGCGCCCGGCATGCCGTCCAGCCGCAGCTCGTGCCGGTCCAGGCGGTTGTCCAGGTCGTCGAGGCGCTTGTGCAGGCCGGCGAGCTTGTCGTCGAGGCCCTCCATGCGGCCGGCGATACCCTCCATTCGACCGGACACGCCATCCAACCGGCCGTCCAGCTGCGCGAACGGCTTGGCCAGGCGGTCGACCAGGGCGTCCACCGAGCGGCCGACAGCGGCCACCGAGGCGTCCTGCGCGTCCAGTTTGGCCACCGTCTCGTCCAGCCGCTCGGCCAGCACGCTGACCTCGGTGCGGTCCGGGAGCTCGGCGAGCCGCTTGCGCATGGAACCGAGCGCATCGAGCGTCGCGAGCCGAGCGTGGATCTCGTCCAGGGAGTCGAAGATCTGCTGCTGTTCGCTGTCGCGGATCTCGGCGGCACGCATCAGCATGCTGCGCATCCGATCGAACGACATCGTTTGTTGATCACTCAAGGCGCTGACGCTTTCGTCGGACGGGTATTGGGGAGCGGAGCACGTCGATCTGGGTGCCAGCGTATCGAGTAGCTCAGAGTCACTCGCACGGGTTCGGCTTTGGTGCTTGTGTCACTCAAAGGTTTGGGATATGAGGGCGGTGTCCCACGATCGGTGTTTCTGAGTAACGGCTATGGGCCGTTTGTCACGGCGCGTTGAGCCGTTTGCCCAGGTTGGTCACCAGATCCGTCCATCGCTGCGCTTCCGCATCGAACGGGGGGCTCGGCACGAGTCTCGTCGGGTCGGGTGCGAGGACGAAACTCGTCAGCCAACCGAGGGTCGCGGACGGTGCGAG
>DATAZG010000010.1:0-23487 GCA_036272155.1 Pseudonocardia sp. | reverse complement strand
TCAGCGGGCCTGTCGCTTTCCTGTCGGGACGACAGGATTTGAACCTGCGACCCCTTGACCCCCAGTCAAGTGCGCTACCAAGCTGCGCCACGTCCCGGCTGCCCCGTGGGGCAACGGTAGCCTACCGCAGGCTGCGGCGGGCCAGACAACCGGTCGTGGCGACCCCTCGTGCACCTAGTAGCGCCCGATCAGTGTGCTCGGGCGCCTTCGACCGCACTACCGTCCTTGGTCGCCTCACTCGTGGATACTTTGGTATCCCTAAGTTCGGCTTCGGCCGGCGCGGGCACGATTGCTCTCTGCGGGGTCACGGAGGGCGATCGGGGCAGTACAGAGGGCTGCAGCGCGGCCGTGAGCCTGCCTGCGGCGCCCACGCCCGACGACCCCGTAACGGGGTCTGAGTCCACCCCTGAGGCCGCCGCACCGTTGCCCGGTGTCCCGGTGCCCGGCGTCTTCGTGGCAACTTCCTCGGGCGTGTCGCCGTTGAGCGCACCGCCGCCGTTCGGCGTGTCGTCGGACTCACTGTCCTTGAGCCCTGTGCCGCCCTTGAGCCCTGTGCCGCCCTTGAGCGCCGTGCCGTAGAGCCCCGTGCCGGTGAGTCCGGCGCCCTCGAGAGCGGCGGGCAGCCCCGACCGTCCGGTGATCGGCCAGTCGCGGTCGCGGTCCCGGTCCAGTGCCGGGGTGGGCAGGCGGCCCTGCACGGCGAACCCGCCCTTGGACGTCGGCCGCGCGCGCAGCCGGCCGCCCATCATGCCGATCCGCTCCGCGAGCCCGGCCAGCCCGCCGCCCGGGTGCCCGCTCGGGAACACCATCATCGCCCTCGGCGGGCGGCCGTTGGTCACGGTCACCCGGAGCTCGGTCGCCCAGCGCTCCAGCCGTACCTCGACCTCCGCCCCCTCGGCGTGCTTGGCGGCGTTCGTCAGCGACTCCTGGATCAGCCGGTACACCGTGCGCTCCACGCCCAGCGGGATGTCGTCACCGAGGCTGTCCGCGCCCAGCAGGTCCACCTGCATGCCCGTCTCCCTGGTCCTGGCGACCAGC
Organism: Pseudonocardia sp.; assembly: GCA_036272155.1. Classification (GTDB taxonomy): domain Bacteria; phylum Actinomycetota; class Actinomycetes; order Mycobacteriales; family Pseudonocardiaceae; genus Pseudonocardia. Next base: position 22,449 of record DATAZG010000010.1, on the reverse strand, counting down.
TCGGGCAGCGCCGCGATGCCGGCCCGCAGCTCGGAGTCGGTGTCCAGCAGACCCAGCGCGGCCCGCATCTCGGCCAGCGCCCGCTTGGCCAGCACCCGCAGCCGTTCGGCGGTCTCCCTGGTGTGCTGGTCCTTGCTGGTGGCGGCCAGCGCGGCGGCGCTGACGGCGATGAGGGTGGCGTGGTGGCCGACCGCGTCGTGGATCTCCCGCCCGATCCGGTCCCGCTCGGCCGCCCTGGCCACCTCCTCGCGGGCGGCCACCGTGGCCTCCCGGGCGGCGGACAGGTCACGCAGGCTGGCCTGCAGCTGCTCGCCCGTCGTGATCAGCATGCCGAGCACGGCCGGCGCCCCGCTGTACAGCGAGGCCGCCAGGATCGTCAGCACGAGGTCGGTCCAGCGCAGCTGCTGGGTGAGCGCGACCGGCACAACGGCGGCCGCACAGCACACCGCCACCCACGGAAAGGTCGGCAACCGGCGACCGGTGAACCGGCCGAGCGTGTACAGCGTCACCATGGTGGCCGGCCAGCCCAGCCCGCCGACCAGCCCGGGCAGGCAGGCGAACACGATCAGCCGCGGCCGCTTGTGGCGCAGGGGCAGGAGCACGCACGCGACCAGCGCCGTCGCCAGGGACCAGTGGAACGAGCCCGGCGCGCCCAGCACCACCACAGCGGCGGTGATGCCCACCCCGAGGGCCTGCATCCACCAAGGACCCGGCCGGGGACCGTTCACCCGTGCCTCGCTCATCCCACCCCCAGCCCCTGGGCGAGCAGCGCGGCCTGTACCCGGTTCTGCGCCCCGAGCTTGGCCAGCACCGCGGACACGTACTTCTTCACGGTCGCCTCGGCCAGCCCGAGGCTGTCGCCGATCGCCGCGTTCGAGTGTCCGGCGGCGATGAGCCCGAGCACCTGCCGTTCCCGCAGCGTGAGCTCGTCCAGGCTGGGCGGCACCCGCTCGGGGCCGCCGGCCACCAGCCGGGGCAGCAGCCGCGCGGTGATCCGGGGGTCGAGCACCGCTCCCCCGGCCGCCAGGTCCAGCACCGCGCGGATCAGCGCGGCCGGCTCGGCGTCCTTGAGCAGGAACCCCTGTACCCCGATGCGCAGCGCCTCGCTGATGTACCCGTCGAGGTCGAACGTGGTCAGCACGGCGGCCGGCGGAGGATCCGGCTCCTTGGCCAGCGCACGCAGCGCCGCGAAGCCGTCCACGCCGGGCATCTGGACGTCGACCAGCACCACCTGCGGCCGGTGGCGCCGGACCGCTTCGAGCAGCTCGGCACCGTCGGCCGCCTCCGCGACGACCTTGACGGTGCCCTCTGCCTCCAGCACTACCCGAAGACCAGCCCTGAGCAGGGCTTCGTCATCGGCGAGCACTATTCGCACCGGCGCATCGAGCGGCCGGACAGTCATACTTGACCTCCTGCCGGATCGGTGCCAGGCGTTCCGCCATCCTACTGTCTACGCCTGCGCTCACGGACCCGCACGGAGATCCTTATCGGACTGCCCGTGAAATCAAAGTCCTCGCGCAGCCGGCGCTCGATGAACCGCCGGTACGACGGCTCGAGGAAACCGGTCGTGAACAGCACAAATGTCGGCGGACGGGCCTGCGCCTGGGTGGCAAAAAGTACCTTCGGCTGCTTGCCGCTCCGGACGGGCGGCGGCGTTGCGGCGATCACGTCGGACAGCCAGCCGTTGAGCAGGCCGGTGGGAATCCGGCGGTCCCAGGACTCCAGCGCGGTGCGCAGGGCCGGCGCGAGCTTGCCCACCGCCCGGCCGGTCAGCGCGGACACGTTGACCCGCTCCGCCCACTGCACCCGGACCAGGTCCCGCTCCAGCTCGCGGCGCATCTCCAGGCGACGCTCCTCGTCCACCAGGTCCCACTTGTTGAACACCAGCACGAGCGCCCGGCCGGCCTCCTCGACCATGGTGATCACCCGCTGGTCCTGCTCGGAGAGCGGCTCGGACGCCTCGACCAGCACCACGGCCACCTCGGCCGCCTCGATCGCCGACTTGGTCCGCAGGCTGGCGTAGTACTCCATGCCGCTCGCCTGGCGGACCCGCTTGCGCAGGCCGGCGGTGTCCACGAAGCGCCACACCTGGCCGTCCAGCTCGACCAGGGAGTCGACCGGGTCGACCGTCGTGCCGGCCACCGAGTCCACGACCGAGCGGTCCTCCCCGGTGATCCGGTTGAGCAGGCTGGACTTGCCCACGTTCGGCCGGCCGACCAGGGCCACCCGGCGCGGCCCCACCTGCGCGCCGAACAGCTCCCTCGGCGTCTCCGGCAGTATCGCCAGAATGGCGTCCAGCAGGTCGCCCGAGCCCCGCCCGTGCAGCCCGCTGACCGTCCGGGGCTCGCCGAGCCCGAGCGACCAGAGCGCGGCCGTGTCGGAGGTCAGCCGGTCGTCGTCCACCTTGGTCGCGACGAGCAGCACCGGGCGGTCCGAGCGGCGCAGCACCCTGGCCACGGCCTCCTCGGTCGCCGTGGCGCCGACCTGCGCGTCGACCACGAGCATGATCGCGTCGGCGGTCGCCATGGCCAGCTCGGCCTGCGCCGCGATGGAGGCACGCAGCCCCTCCGCGTCCGGCTCCCAACCGCCCGTGTCCACCAGGGTGAACCGGCGCCCGTTCCACTGCGCGTCGTAGGCCACCCGGTCCCTGGTCACGCCGGAGATGTCCTGCACCACCGCCTCGCGGCGCCCGAGCAGTCGGTTGACCAGCGTGGACTTGCCCACGTTCGGCCGGCCGACCACGGCGAGCACCGGCGCCGGCGGCACCGCGTCGGCCGCCTCGTCGCCGGTCAGGCCGCCCTCGGCGGCGTCCAACGCGATCGCGGCCGCCAACTCGGCGTCGTCCGACCACGTGTCTTCGGTACTCACGTCATGCCTCCCACGCACCGGGTCCGGCTTGGTCGTCGATCCCGCCGCGCAACCCGTCAAGTTCTCTCACCAGGTCGGCAAGCGCCGACCTGATCTGTTCGGTCGCGGCCGCAAGCCCGGCCCGACCTCGTGTATCGCTCACCGCGAACGGCTCCCCCACCAGGATGTCCACCCTGGGCCGGAACCGCCGCCCGGAGCCCTCCGGCCGGCGGGTGCCCCGGCAGACCACCGGCACCACGAGCGCGTTGGTGGACCGGGCCAGCCAGGCCGCGCCGTTCTGCGCCGACGCCGCGTCCCCCACCCCTCGCGTGCCCTCGGGGAACACCGCCACCAGGCCTCCACCGCGCAGCACGCGCTGGGCGGCCAGCAGCGGGGCCCGGTCCGGCTCGCCCCGGCGCACCGGCAGCTGGCCGATCCGAGGCAACGCCCAGCCGGCCACGCCGCGGAACATCTCCTGCTTCACCAAGAACACCGCGCGCCGGTGAAACATGCCGAACAGCAGCGGCCCGTCCACAAAGGCGCTGTGGTTGGCCACGAGCACCACCGGCCCCTGCGCCGGCACCCGCCGCGCGCCGTGCCAGTGCAGCCGGAAGACCGGCTTGAACAGCCAGGTGCCGATCCAGCGGGCCACGTCGTGCATCGCCGGCGAGCTACCCACCGGCAGGTCGGGCGGGGCGCCCCGGTCACTCATCGCGGCGGCCCCTCCCGCTCGAGGTGCTCGACGAGCCCGCGTGCGGCGGCCAGCGACCGCAGCGCACCGAGCACCCCGGGCACGTCCAGGTCGGTGGTGTCGAGCAACACGGCGTCCTCAGCCGGGCGCGCCGGTGAGATCGCCCGGCCGGAGTCCAGCTCGTCCCGGCGCTGCACAGCCACCAGCGCGCTCGCGGTGTCGCCGCCCCGGCCGGCGCGCCGGTCCTGGCTGCTCCGCCGGTTCGCCCGCACCTCGGGCGAGGCGGTCAAGTAGACCTTCAGCCGGGCGTCCGGCACCACCACGGTGCCGATGTCCCGCCCCTCGACCACGATGCCGTCCCGCCCACCGGCCAGCACCGAGTCGATGATCCGACGCTGCTGGTCGACCAGCCGCTGCCGCACCTGGGGGTGCGCCGACACCGCGCTCACCGCCGAGGTCACCGCCTCACCCCGGATCTCACTCGCCACGTCCTCACCGCCCAGCCGGACACTCGGGTCCGCCGGGTCGGTACCCACCTCGATCACCGCACCGACCGCCACCGGGACCGCCACCGACGCCGAGGGCTCCAGTCCAGCGCGCAGCACGGCCAACGTGGCCGCCCTGTACATCGCACCGGTGTCCAGATAACCCGCCTTGAGCTGGCGCGCCAACCGGCGGGCCACCGTCGACTTCCCGGTGCCGGACGGTCCGTCCAGCGCAACGACCCCGCGCAACCGCTCAGCACCCACGAGTGTCCATTGTGCCGTGTCACCCGATGGAGCCGGCGCCCGCCAGGGCAGCGGCCCCCGATCGGGGCAGGTTGGGCCGGTCAGCGAGGGTGCTTCTGCCTCACGGTTCGGCTCAGCGGGGCAGGTCCGTGCGCAGTGCGGCGGCGCCGCGCAGGTACACGTGACGCACGTCGGCGCGGGGCAGGTCGGTCTCCACGTGGGCCATCAGGCGCAGCACCCTGGGCATCGCGCCGGGTACCGCGATCTCGGTGGCGCACAGCAGCGGTACGTCGGTGAGGCCCATCTTGCGGGCCGCGTAGGCCGGGAACTCCGAGGTGAGGTCCGGAGTGGCGGTGAACAGCATCGAGATCACGTCATCCGGCGAGAGCTTGTTGCGATAGAGCACCTCGGCGACCAGCTCGGCCGAGGCCTCCAGGACCTCGTCCCGATCATCGTGGTCCACCTGCGTCGCCCCACGCACCGCACGAACTGCCATGTCAACCACGATACGTGCTCGATCGTCCCGGGGCCTGCCGGGACGGCCGCGCGTCGCTGAGAGGCCGGGCCGGGCGTAGCCTCTCGGCGCGGCCACCTGATCATGCGGCGGGCCGGCGACCACCCCGACGGAAGGACTTTCCATGAAGCCCGGCGACCAGGTCAGCGACTTCGAGCTGCGCGACGAGACCGGTCGGCCGAAGCGCCTCGGTGACCTGCTGGCGAACGGGTCGGTGGTGCTGTTCTTCTACCCGATCGCCTCCAGCAGCGGCTGCACCCAGGAGGCCTGCCACTTCCGGGACCTGGCCTCGGAGTTCGCCTCGGTCGGCGCCCAGCCGGTCGGGATCAGCCCGGACTCGGTGACCAAGCAGCAGAAATTCGCCAGCGCCCACTCACTCGGCTACCCGCTGCTGTCCGACGAGGGCGGCGCGGTGGCGAAGGAGCTGGGCGTGTGGCGCAAGCTGCTGCCGATCCACACCAAGCGGGTCACCTTCGTGATCGGCGAGGACCGCCGGGTGCTCGAGGTGATCCGGGGCGAGATCCAGTTCGACCGGCACGCGGACGAGGCACTGCGCATCCTGAAGGAGCGCCAGGCCGCCGCCTGACCTCGTTTTCCCAGCTCAGAGGTCGTGAGTGGTGATGGTCGAGATAACGACCATCACCACTCACGAGGGTTGTTAGAGCCCGACCGCTTCATAGAGCGAGCCCAGCTCGGGGTGGGTCAGCGGGCGCAACGTGCCGGGGCGCTGCGGACCCAGCTTGACCTCCGCGATCGCGGTGCGCACCAGCCGGCGGACCGGGTGCCCGACCTCGTCGAGCAGGCGGCGCACCACGTGCTTGCGGCCCTCGTGCAGCACCAGCTCGACCATGGCCTTGCCGGCGTGGGCGTCGACCACCCGGAACGAGTCGACCCGCACCGGGCCGTCGGCCAGCTGCACGCCGTCGCGCAGCCGCCGGCCGAGGTCCCTCGGGATCGGCCCCGGCACCTCGGCCAGGTACGTCTTGGGCACCTCGAACGACGGGTGCATCAGCCGGTGCCCCAGCTCGCCGTCGTTGGTCAGCAGCAGCAGGCCTTCGGTGTCCGCGTCCAGCCGCCCGACGTGGAACAGCCGGTCGTCCTTGCCAGCCACCAGATCGCCCACGCAGGGCCGGTCGCGCTCGTCGGACATCGCGGAGAGCATGCCGCGTGGCTTGTTCAGCGCCAGGTGCACCATGTCGTCGCGCAGCTCGACGCGGGCGCCGTCGACCCGGACCACGGCGACCGTGGGGTCGATCCGCCGGCCCATCTGCCGGACCACCTCGCCGTCCACACTCACCCGGCCTTCGGCGATCAGCTCCTCGGCCGCGCGGCGCGAGGCGACGCCGGCTTGGGACAGCACCTTCTGCAGTCGGGTTCCGCTCGGCTCAGCAGAAAAACGCTGTTCAGACATCGTCGATCGAGTCCACCTCGGGTAGCAATGGGGCCAACGGGGGCAGCTCGGCGAGCGAAGAAAGCCCGAGCCGCTCCAGGAACAGTTCCGATGTGCGATACAGAATGCCCTGGGTTTGCGGGTCGACTCCGAACTCCTCGACCAACCCCCTGGTCAACAGCGTACGCATGACCCCATCGACGTTGACTCCTCGGACCGCCGAAACCCGCGCCCTGGTCACCGGCTGTCGATAGGCGACCACGGCGAGTGTCTCCAGCGCGGCCCTGGTCAGCTTGGCGCGCTGGCCGTCCTTGAGCAGGCGTTCGACGTAGCCGGCGTAGCGATCGCGCGTGTAGAAACGCCAGCCGGCGCCGACCTTGCGCAGGTCAATGCCCCGCTCGCGGGCCCGGTAGTCGTCGGCCAGCCGGCGCAGCGCGGTCTCCACCCGCTCCGTCGGCTGGGCCAGCGCGGAGGCCAGCACCGACTCGTCCAGCGGCTCGTCGATCACCAGCAGCAGCGCCTCCAGGGCGCCGTCCAGCAGGTCGTCCTCGGCTAGCTCGTCCTCGGGCAGGTCCTCGGGCAGGTCCTCGACGGTGAGGTCGGCCAGGTCGTCGGGCAGCTCGTCGGGCCGCGCTGAGTCCTCGGCCGGTGCGGCAGCCGGGCGTTCAATGTCCGGATGTTCAATGTCCAGATGTTCGGTGTCCGGGCGTTCGGTGTGCAGGTCGTGCTCCGTCACGAGTCGCCTCGGGCGCCGGCCCAGCTGACGATCAGCTCGCCGAAGGACTCCTCCTGCTCCAGCGCCACGTTGGCCTCGCGGTAGAGCTCGAGCACAGCGAGGAAGCGGGCCACGAACTGGATCGGCTGGTCGCAGTCGACGGTCAGCTCGTGGAAGCTGGCGCGGCCGAGGAGCAGCAGCCGCTCGCGCAGCACGGCCATGTGCTCGGGCACCGAGACGAGGCCGGCGTGCAGGTGGTCCAGCGACACCGTCGGCGGCGGCTTCGGCCGGAACACCGAGGCGGCCAGCTCGGCGAAGCGCTGGGCGTCCATCCCGAGCATGACCTCGGGCAGCAGCTCGGCGAACCGGGGCTCCAGCGCGACCGAACGCGGGTAGCGCCGCTGCGCGGAGGCCTCCAGCTCGACGAACAGCGCGGCGACCTGCTTGTAGGCCCGGTACTGCAGCAGCCGGGCGAACAGCAGGTCGCGCGCCTCCAGCAGGGCCAGGTCCTCGACGTCCTCGACGTCCGCGCCGGGCAGCAGCCGGGCCGCCTTGAGGTCCAGCAGGGTCGCCGCGATCACCAGGAACTCGGTGATCTCGTCGAGGTCGGCGTCCGTGCCGGCCGCGGTGAGCGCCCTGGTGTGCGCGATGAAGTCGTCGGTGACCCGGTGCAGGGCCACCTCGGTGACGTCCAGCTCGTGCTTGTTGATCAGCTGCAGCAGCAGGTCGAACGGGCCGTTGAAGTTGTGCAGGTTGACGGTGAACCGGGGTACGGCGACGTCACCGGACCCCTCCGGCGCCCGATCCGGCGCCCGTGACGGGGTGACGACCGGGCTCACCGGGCGGCCGCCTCGCGGGCGATCACTTCGCGCGCCAGGTGTCGGTACGCCTCGGCGCCGGCCGAGCTGGGGGCCCAGCGCGTGATCGGTTCGCCGGCGACCGTGGTCTCCGGGAACCGCACCGTGCGGTTGATCGTGGCGTCGAACACCAGCTCGCCGAAGGCCTCGATCACGCGGGCCCTGACCTCGCGGGTGTGCAACGTGCGGGGGTCGTACATGGTGGCAAGGATGCCGCTGATGGCCAACCGGGGGTTCAACCGGTCCCGCACCTTGTCGATCGTGTCGATCAGCAGGGCCACCCCGCGCAGGCTGAAGTACTCGCACTCCAACGGGATGAGCACACTGTCCGCGCAGGTCAGGGCGTTGATGGTGAGCAACCCGAGTGACGGCTGGCAGTCCACCAGGATCATGTCGTAGTCGCCGAGCACCGGGCGGATGGCGCGGCCGAGGGCCTGTTCCCTACCGACCTCGCTGACCAGCTGGACCTCGGCGGCGGACAGGTCGATGTTGCTGGGCAGCAGGTCCATCCCGGGCACCTTGGTCGGGATGATGACCTCGTCGACCTTCACGTCCCGCTCGATTAGCAGGTTGTGGATGGTCCGGTCGAGCTGGTGCGGCTGCACGCCGAGGCCCACGGACAGCGCGCCCTGCGGGTCGAAGTCGACGAGCAGCACCCGGCGGCCGTACTCCGCCAGCGTGGCGCCGAGGTTGATCGTGGACGTGGTCTTGCCGACGCCGCCCTTCTGGTTCGCGACCGCGATCACCCTGGCCGGACCGTGGAAGTTGAGCGGTGCCGGCTCCGGGGCGAGCGCGCGGGGCCGGACGGTCGGGTACTCATCCGGCTCGTCGAGCGGCGCCGGCCCCGGATCCATCGGCCGGGGTGTCGACATGAGAGGCTCCGTCGGGTCGCTCGCACTGTGCGAGGTTCGGCTCGTCCAGCCCGCCGGTGGTCCGGTGGTCCTGGTGGTCAACACGTCTGGGTGTTCAACGCGTCAGGGTATGCGTCCGCTCGATACCAACCAAAGCGCCTCGCCGCGTGTTGCCAATGGGTTTTCGGAGTTTCGTGGTAGCGGGTGTGGTCAGCCGAGAGCCCTCGGATGCGCCAGCGTGTACACCTCTCGCAGCGAGTCGACCGTGACCAGCGTGTATATCTGCGTGGTCGTGACCGAGGCGTGGCCGAGCAGCTCCTGCACCACGCGCACGTCGGCGCCGCCCTCCAGCAGGTGCGTGGCGAACGAGTGCCGCAGGGTGTGGGGCGACACCGGCTCGGTGACCCCGGCGCGCTCGGCGGCCGTGCGCAGCGCCTGCCAGGCACTCTGGCGCGACAGCCGGCCGCCCCGGGCGTTCAGGAACAGCGCGGGCGTGCCCCGGCCCCGGCTGGCCAGGCCCGGACGCACGCGCACCCGGTACGCGTCCAGCGCCGCCACGGCCGGCCGCCCGATCGGCACCAGCCGCTGCTTGCCGCCCTTGCCGGACAGCCGCGCACCGCGCTCGGTGAGGTCGATGTCGTCCAGGTCCAGGCCGATCGCCTCGGAGATCCGAGCGCCGGTGGAGTAGAGCAGCTCGAGCAGCGCCCGGTCCCGCAGGCTGAGTGGCTCGTCGAGGCCGCACGCCTCGAGCAGCCGCTCCACCCGGTCCAGCGGCAGCGCCTTGGGCAGCCGGCGCGGCGGTGTCGGCGGGTGCACCTCGCGGGCGGCGTCCGTGGGCAGCAGCCCGTCCCGGACCGCGAACCGGTGCAGCCCGCGCACCGCGACGAGCGTGCGGGCGGCCGACGAGGTGGCCAGCGGCGGGTGGTCGGCGTTGCCCTCGCGCAGCACGGCGAGGAACTCCCCCACCACCAGCTCGGTCACCTCGGCCAGCCCGGTGATGCCCCGCCCGGTCAGGTACTCGGCGTAGCGCCGCAGGTCACGGCGGTAGGACCGGAGCGTGTTCTCCGCGATCCCGCGCTCCACGACGAGGTGGTCCAGGTAGCCCCGCAGCATCCGGTCCAGCTGGACCGGCACCGCCGGGGGCACACCAGCCGGCGCCGGGCCGACGCGTGTCGGCCCGCGCGCGCCCGCCCCCCGCTCCGCCATGACGTAGGCATCCTACGGTCGACCGAGCGGGATGGCGGGTCAGCCGTGGGGCGCGTCGAGGTGGTCCGCCTCCGTGGTGGCGCCCGAGGCGAACGCAGTCGGCCGGTCCGGCCACGGGGCGTCCAGCGGGCGTGGCTCGGCGACCCCGGAGCGCACGGCGTGCACCGCGAGCACCGCGGCCGCCGACACGGCGTTCACGATCTCGCCGGCCAGTACCTCGCGGACCGCCTCGGCCAGCGGCTGCCAGCCCACCTCGAGGTCGGCCTCCTCGTCGTCCCCGAGATCCGGCCTCGGCACCGCCGACAGCCCCGTGGCCAGGTACACCCGCACGCTCTCGTCGGAGAAGCCCGGCGAGGGCGCCAGGTCCAGCAGCACCGACCACTCGGTGGCCGCCAGGCCGGCCTCCTCGGCGAGCTCGCGCGCCGCGGTGGCCGCCGGGTCCTCGCCGGCGACGTCGAGCAGCCCGGCCGGCAGCTCGCGCAGCCGGCGGCGGACCGCGTGCCGGTACTGGTCGATCACCGCGAGCCGGTCGTGCTCGTCCAGCGCGGCGATCGCCACCGCCCCGGGGTGCTCGATGATCTCCCGGGTGGCCAGCCGGCCGCCCGGCATCTCCACCTGGTCGGCCCGCAGCGCCATCACACGGCCCCGGTAGATCCGCCGGGTCTCCCGCACGGGGAAGTCGTGCCGCTGCCCGGTCGGGCTCACCTGGGCACCCCGGCGCGCTCCGGCTCGAGCTCCGGCAGCTCCACCGGCAGCCGGTCGGCGGCCCGGTAGCGCAGCGCGGCGGCCACGAACGCCCGGAACAGCGGGTGCGGGCGGGTCGGCCGGCTCTTCAGCTCGGGGTGGGCCTGGGTACCCACGAAGAACGGGTGGGTCTCGGCGGCCAGCTCGACGAACTCCACCAGCCGCCCGTCCGGCGACGTACCGGACACCACCAGGCCGGCCTCGGCCAGCTTGTCCCGGTAGGCGTTGGCGACCTCGTAGCGGTGCCGGTGGCGCTCGGAGACGCGCGTGGTGCCGTACGCCTCGGCGGTCACCGTGCCCTCGGCCAGCACCGCGGGGTACGCGCCGAGGCGCATCGTGCCGCCCATGTCACGCTGGCCGGACACGACGTCCTCCTGGTCGGCCATCGTGGAGATCACCGCGTGCGGGGTGTCGGGGTCGAACTCGGCGGAGCTGGCGCCCTCCAGGTCGGCCAGCGAACGGGCCACCTCGATCACCATGCACTGCAGCCCGAGGCAGAGCCCGAGCACCGGGATGCCACGCTCCCTGGCGTACCGGATCGCGCCGATCTTGCCCTCGATGCCCCGGATGCCGAAGCCACCGGGGATCAGCACGCCGTCCACCCCGGCCAGCGCGGTGGCCGCGCCGCCGGACTCACAGTCGTCCGAGGTCACCCACGTGACCTCGACGTGGGCCCGGTGCGCGAAGCCGCCGGCCCGCAGCGCCTCGGTGACCGAGAGGTACGCATCCGGCAGGTCGACGTACTTGCCGACCAGCGCGATCCGGACGGTCTCCTTCGGGTGGTGCACCCGGTCCAGCAGGTCGCCCCAGACCGTCCAGTCCACGTCCCGGAACGGCAGGCCGAGGCGGCGCACCACATAGGCGTCCAGCCCCTCGCCGTGCAGGACCTTCGGGATGTCGTAGATCGACGGGGCGTCCGGGGTGGCGATCACCCCGTCGGTGTCCACGTCGCACATCAGGCTGATCTTGCGCTTCATCCCGTCCGGGATATCCCGGTCGGCCCGCAGCACCAGCCCGTCGGGCTGGATACCGATGTTGCGCAGCGCCGCGACGGAGTGCTGGGTCGGCTTCGTCTTCAGCTCGCCCGACGGCGCCAGGTACGGCACCAGCGAGACGTGCAGGAAGAAGCAGTTGTCCCGGCCCACGTCGTGGCGGACCTGGCGGACGGCCTCGAGGAACGGCAGCGACTCGATGTCGCCCACCGTGCCGCCGACCTCGGTGATCACCACGTCCGGGATGGCACCGGAGCTGTCCGGCGCGCTCATCGCCAGTACCCGGTCCTTGATCTCGTTCGTGATGTGTGGAATGACCTGGACGGTGTCGCCCAGGTACTCGCCGCGCCGCTCCTTGGCGATCACGGTCGAGTAGACCTGCCCGGTGGTGACGTTCGCCTGCCCGGACAGGTTGCGGTCGAGGAACCGCTCGTAGTGCCCGATGTCCAGGTCGGTCTCGGCGCCGTCTTCAGTGACGAACACCTCACCGTGCTGGAACGGATTCATGGTGCCGGGGTCGACATTGAGGTAGGGGTCCAGCTTCTGCATGATCACCCGTAGACCACGGGCGGTCAGCAGCTGGCCGAGGCTGGAAGCGGTCAGTCCCTTACCGAGCGAGGAAGCAACACCGCCGGTGACGAATACATGCCTGGTCACGCGCGTCTGCACGGATACTCACGGTAACACTGCTCGGCCACAAACCAAGCGTTAACCCGCCGAAGCACCCGGTATGGCTGCCTGGGCGTTGGTCGCGTCGCCGTATCGGCCGGCCCTGCCCTCGGCCTGTTCCCGCAGCGCGAGCACCGTCGCGACCCGTCCCATGGCGCTCTGCACGTCGTCGACCGTGGACAGCGAAGGGGCGTTCGAGGTGTCCGCGCGGACCACGCCGACCGCGCCGGTGGCGTCCGCCGTACCGGTCCGTCCGGCGAGCACCGCACCGGTGCCGGCGTGGTCCAGCTCGGTGGCCAGCCGGGCCATGGTGGCCGCCCGCTCCGGGGCATCCGCGCCGGTCAGCGCGCCGCCGGTGAGGATGAGCACGAGCTGCGCGGCGGCCGGGCGGGGGCCGGGGCGCAGGAAGCCGGCCTCGGTCAGCCCGGCCAGCGCGGCGGCGGCCTGGTCGGCGGCGACCTGGGGCTGGCCGTTCTGGCCGCGCAGCAGCAGCACGCTGCCGAGCAGCCCGCCGACCAGTCCGCCGGCGTCCGTTGCGCTGGGCAGCTGGGCGCCGGCCGGCAGCAGCCGGGTGGTCAGGTCGCGGATCTGGTCGGCCCTGGCCGGGTCGACGATCGCGTCGGCGAGATCCAGCTCACCCGTGATGCTGCCGCCCGCCTGGCTGATCAGCGCGCGCACCGCGTCCCGGTCGGCCGTGTCGGCGTCGGGGGCCAGCACCAGCACCACCTTGCGCTGCGCCAGCTGGCCGGCCACCACCGTCGGGGCCACCGAGGCGGCGAACGAGTTCGCGGCCCGCTGGCCGGCCTCCAGGTCGCCGTGCTGAGCGGTCAGCTGGTCCACCTGCTTGGTGAGGCTGTCCCGGTCACCCGCGACGACGGAGAGCAGCCGCTGGCTCACGCTGGTCGAGCCGAGCGCCACGCCGAGGGCCAGCGCGAGGAAGACCGCGACCAGCGAGACGAGGTGATAACGCAGGGTCAACACTTACAGCCTCCCACTCATGGCGTGCACCAGCGTGGACGCGTGCTGGATCAACCAGGACGCGGCCCGTTCCAGATAGCCGAGCAGCGCGGGGCCGGCGTCGGAGACCAGCAGCGCGGTCAGCGTGGCCAGCAGCACCGCGCCGACCAGCACCGCCACCGCGCCGCCCGAAACGGGGCTGCGGTACAGCGAGGCCACCGCCTTGCCGTCGACCAGCAGGTTGCCGACCTTCAGCCGGGTCAGGAACGTGGAGGCGTTGCTGCTCGAGCGGCTCCGGTCCAGGAACTCCGCCAGCGACGCCTGGAAGCCCACCGTGACGATCAGCGCCGCGCCGTGGTGGTGGGCCAGCAGCAGCGCCAGGTCCTCCGCGTTGCCCGAGGCGGGGAAGGTCACCGCGCCGGCGCCGAGGTCCTGCACCCGCAGCAGCCCGGGCGCGTGGCCGTCCGCGAACGCCGGGACCACCACGTCCGCGCCGCAGGTCAGCGCCCGGTCGGAGACGTCGGCCGGGTCACCCACGATCAGGTCGGGGCGATAGCCGGCCAGCCACAGCGTGTCCGCGCCGGCCCCCACGCCGACCAGCACCGGGTGGTACTCCTTGATGTAGCGCTTGAGCCCGGCCAGGTCGGCCGCGTGGTCGGTGCCACCGGCCACCACGACCACGTGGTGCCCGGCCAGCGGCACCCGCACCTCGGGCACCCCGACGCCGTCCAGCAGCAGCGCCCGGTCCTGGTGCATGAACTCGATGGTGTTCGCGGAGAATGCCTCCAGCTGGATGGCCAGGCCCTCCTTGGCGCCCTCCATCGCGGCGGCCACCGAGGCGGCGCTCTGCGCCACGCCCTGGGCGACCAGGTGCTCGCCGACGTACACACCGCCGTCGTACAGCCGCACGTGGGCCCCGTCGCGCAGCTTGCGCAACGCCTCGTCACCGACCTCGTCGACCAGCAGCACACCGGCCGCGATCAGCGCCTCCGGGCCGAGGTTCGGGAACCGGCCGGAGATCGACGGCGCGGCGTTGACCACCGCGGCGACCCCGGCGTCGATCAGCGCGTCGGCGGTCACCCGGTCCAGGTCGATCTGGTCGAGCACCGCGATGTCGTGCACCCCGAGCCGGCGCAGCAGGGCATCGGTGTTGCGGTCCACCCGGGCCACGCCGGTCAGCCCAGGCAGCTCACGACGGTCTCGCAACGTGACGGCGGAGAGTAAGCCGGACATCCTCATAGCGCGATGGTGTCAAGCGCATCACCGGACCAGCGGCATTTGGCTCCCGCGAGTCGCGATTCCGTCACTCGACCGTGTGGTGAGCTCTCAGTCTCGTGCCGGTACCGGGGCCTTCCGGCGGCCGGCGGGGCCTGAGGCCTTACCCGGCGCCCGGGCCTGTGACTTCTCCCGGCTCGCGGTGGCCAGCAGCTCCTCGGCGTGCGCCCGCCCGGTGCTCGTGTCGTCCAGCCCGGCCAGCATCCGGGCCAGCTCGACGATCCGGTCCGCCTCGCTGAGGGTGCGCACCCGACCTTGCGCCACGCCGTTGCGCCGCGGGCCCCGCTTGTCCACCACCACGTGCCGGTCCGCGTACGCCGCCACCTGCGGCAGGTGGGTCACCACGATCACCTGGTGAGTGGCCGCCAACCGGGCCAGCCGGCGGCCGATCTCCACCGCCGCCCGGCCACCCACGCCCGCGTCGACCTCGTCGAACACCATCGTCGGCACCGGGTCGGCGTCGGCCAGCACGACCTCCAGCGCGAGCATCACCCGGGACAGCTCACCGCCGGACGCGCCCTTGTGCAGCGGTACGGGGCCCGCGCCGGCGTGCGGCACCAGGCGCACCTCGACCTCGTCCACCCCGTCCGGCCCGGCGGCCACCCAGTGCCCGGCCAGCTTCAGCCCCACGCCGTCCTGGCCGGCGGCCGCCCCGTCCAGCTCGCGTCGGGACAGCTCCACGAGCAGCCGGGCATCCGGCATGGCCAGCCCGGTCAGCTCCTCGGTGACCGCCGCCGCGAGCTTGCCCGCCGCCTTGCGCCGCGCCGCCGACACCGCCTCGGCGTGCCCGGCCAGCTCGCCGGCCAGCTCGTCCCGCCGGGCCTGCAGCGCCGCGATCGCCTCGTCGCTCGTATCGATGCCGGCCAGCCGCTCGGTGGCCTGCTCGGCCCAGCGCAGCACCCCGTCGGTGTCGGCGGCGTACTTGCGGGTGAGGGCGCGGAGCTCGGCCTGCCGGGCCAGCACCGTCTGCAGCCGCTCCGGGTCGGCGTCCAGCGCGGTCAGGTACGTGGTCAGCTCGCCGCTGACCTCGCCGAGCAGCATGGCCACCTCGGCGAGGCGGGGCGCCAGCCGCTCCAGCTCCGCGTCGCCGGTACCGCTGAGCAGGTGGCGCGCCTCGCCGACCAGGCCCAGCGCACCCGGCAGGTCAGGCGCGCCGTCGGGCGTGCCGTCCAGGTCCGCGCCGTCCCCGCCGGCCACCGCGACCCGGGCACCGCCGGCGGCCGAGCGCAGGTCGTCGGCGGCGGCCAGCCGGCGCGCCTCCTCGACCAGTGCCACGTCCTCCCCCGGCTGTGGCCTGACGGCCTCGATCTCGGACAGCCCGTGGCGCAGTAGGTCGGCCTCGCGGGCCAGCTGGCGGGCCCCGTCGCGGCGCTCGACCAGCTCGGTGCACGCGGTGCGCCAGTCGGCCCGGACCTCCCGGTAGCGCCGCAGCGGAACGGCCACCGCGTCGCCGGCGAACCGGTCCAGCACCGCGCGCTGCTCCACGGGGCGCAGCAGCCGGAGCTGGTCGTTCTGCCCGTGCACCGCGAGTGTCGACTCGGCCAGCCGCGACAGCACGCCCACCGGCACCGACCGGCCACCGAGGTGCGCCCTGGACCGGCCGTCGGAGCTGATGGTGCGCACCGCGATCAGGGTGCCGTCCTCATCGACCTCCGCGCCGACCTCCTCGGCGATGCGCAGGGCCGGCTCCCCGGCGTCGAACCGCCCCTCGACCAGCGCGCGGCTGGCGCCCTCGGCGACCCGGGACGCCTCCGCCCGGCCGCCACCGAGCAGCGTCAGCCCCGTGACCACCATCGTCTTGCCCGCCCCGGTCTCACCGGTGAGCACGGTGAGACCTGGGTGCGGCTCAAGCGTGGCGTCGTCGATGACACCAAGGCCCTGGATCCGCATCTCGGCCAGCATGGCCGCAGTCTAGGGTCCGCCCCCGACGACCCCGGGGAGGGCCGTCGGGTGTGGCGTCACGTGAAGGGCGGCCTCAGGTGAGGGGGGCCTCAGGTGAGGGGTGGCAGGGTGGGGGCGCCGCGCCAGCCGCGCACCGGCAGCGCGAACTTGCGGACCAGCCGGTCGGTGAACGGCTGCTCGCGCAACCGGACCAGCCGCACCGGTGCCTCGCCCCGGGACAGCTCGACGCGGGCACCCGGCGGGACCGGGATGGTCCGCCGCCCGTCGCAGACCAGCACGGCCGGGTAGCCGCGCGAGTCGACCTCAATGGCCACCTCGGAGCTCGGCGAGATCACCAGCGGCCTGGCGAACAGCGCATGGGCGGTGAGCGGCACCACCAGCAGCGCCTGCACCTCCGGCCAGATCACCGGCCCACCGGCGGAGAAGGCGTACGCGGTCGACCCGGTGGGGGTGGCACACAGCACGCCGTCGCAGCCGAAGCCGGTCACCGGGCGGCCGTCCACCTCCAGCACGACCTCCAGGATGCGGCCCCGGTTGACCTTCTCGACACACGCCTCGTTCAGCGCCCAGGTACTGCGCACCGGACCGCCGTTGAGCACCACGGACGCCTCGACGGTCATCCGCTCCTCGACGTGGTAGTCGGCCTCGATCACCGCGCTGATCGCCTCGTCGAGGGACTCGGGGTCGGCCTCGGCCAGGAAGCCCACCCGCCCCATGTTGACGCCGAGCAGTGGGGCACCGGCCGGCCTGGCCAGCTCGGCGGCCCGCAGCAGGGTGCCGTCGCCGCCGAGCACCAACACGACCTCGGCGCCGTCGGCCGCCCCGGGGTGCGCGTCCACCGGCAGCGGCTCCATGCCGGCCGGCAGGTCCAGCGGCAGCTCGGACCACTCGTCGGCGAAGATCCGCAGCCGGATACCGGCCGCCGCCAGCCGCCGCACCACCCCGGCCGCCACCGACTGGTTCGCCTTGCGGCCCGAGTGCACCACCAACAGTGCCTCGCGTGTCACTGAGGCCCCTCCCGTACCGCACGTTCGAGCATGGCGTCCACGGTCTCCTCGGACTCCTCCCCCGTACCCGGGCTCGCGTCGCCGCTCGGCCCGGTACTCAGCCCTGTGCTCAGCCAGAGGAAGAACTCCACGTTGCCGGCCGGTCCCGGTGCCGGGCTGGCCACCGCGCCCCTCGGGTGCCAGCCCAGCTCGGCGGCGGCGTCGGCGACCTCGCGCAGCGCGGCCACCCGCAGCTCCGGTTCGCGGACCACACCACCGGGCCCGAGCCGGCGCCGGCCCACCTCGAACTGCGGCTTGACCATCGGCACCAGGTCCCCGCCCGCCTCGGTGCAGGCGGTCAACGCCGGCAGCACGGTACGCAGCGAGATGAACGAGAGGTCGGCCACGGTCAGCGAGACCTGGCCGCCGATGGCCTCCGGCGTGAGCGACCGGACGTTGGTGCGGTCCAGCACGTGCACCCGCTCGTCGCTGCGCAGCCGCCAGATCAGCTGGCCGTAACCGACGTCGGCGGCCACCACCTGCCCGGCGCCCCGGCTGAGCAGCACGTCCGTGAATCCGCCGGTGGAGGCGCCGGCGTCCAGGCAGCGGCGGCCGGCGACGGACAGCCCGCCCGGCTCGAACGCCCCCAGCGCGCCGAGCAGCTTCAGCGCGCCCCGGGACGCCCACTCCGGGCCGTCGTCCTTGCGCACGACCACCGGGGCGTCGGTCTCCACCGCGGTGGCCGGCTTGCTGGCCCGGGTGCCGCGCACCAGCACCCGGCCCTCGGCGATCAGCTCGGCGGCCTGCTGGCGGGACCGGGCGAGCCCACGACGCACGAGCTCGGTGTCCAACCGCGCTCGACGAGGCACCGCTACACCCCGTCGATTGCCGACAACGCGTCGGTCAGGGCCACGTGCATCCGCTCGAACGCGGCCACATGCTCGCCGGTGGGCCGGGTGTCCAGCCGCTCCAGCCCCGCCAGGGCGGCGGCAACCCGTTCGCCGGGCTCCCCGGCCTCGCCGGGCCCTGTCGTCGCCTGAGCGGGCAGCTGGGCGGCCTGGACCGGGGTCGTGGCGGCCCCGTCCGGCGGGCGCACCGGCGGGCCCGGTGGCCGAGGTACCGGGCGGGTGTCAGGGGCGTGGCGCGGCGGCCCCGGAACGGGACGGGCCGGCCACGGCTGATCTGCGGTCATCAGCGACCACGCTAGCCGACCGGACCGACAGTGCGGTGCTCAGCCGCCCTCGGCCAGCCCGAGCGTGCGCAGTGCCCCAGCCGCCTCGGAGCCCTTCGCGGTGACCTTGCCGGGCCGGCCGCCACCCTCGGCCCAGTGCGCGGCGCAGAGTGTGCGCAGCGCGTCGACCGGGTCCGCCGCCTCGGTGAGCTCGGGGGCGGCGCCGGGGTCCAGCTCGAGGCGCAGCTCGTCGCCGGCGCGGCTGGCCCGCCAGGGGGGCTGGGCAGTCGGCCGGAGCCGGTCGGAGTCGGTGCGCAGGGCGGTCAGGTCGGCACCGAGGTAGCTGGGCCGCTGTGCCTCGGGGGCGGCGAGCACGGCGGCGGCGCCGGACACCCCGGTGAGCACCAGCAGGCTGGGTATCCCGACCGCGTTGGCGCCGGCGATGTCGGTCTCCAGCCGGTCGCCGACCATCAGCGGGCGCTGGGCCTCCGCCCGGCGGACGGCCTCGTCGAACAGCGCCGCCTCCGGTTTGCCGGCCACCAGCGGGTCGGACTCGGTCGCCGTGACCAGGGCAGCCACCATCGACCCGTTGCCGGGCAGCTCCCCGCGCTCGTCGGGCAGCGTGGCGTCGACGTTGGTGGCGACCCAGACCGCGCCGGCCCGGATGGCCAGGCAGGCCTCGGCGAGGTCCCGCCACCCGGTGTCCGGGGAGTGACCCTGCAGGACGGCGCTGGCCTGCTCGGCCCGGTCCGCGACGGTCAGGCCGGCGGAGGTCACCTCGCCGGCCAGTGCCTTCGAGCCGACGACCAGCACCGCCTCGCCGGGTTGCAGCCGGTCGGCCAGCAGCCGCGCGGCCGCCTGCCCGCTGGTCACCACCTCGGACTCGTCGGCGGCGAAACCGAGCGCGCGCAGGTGCTCGACGACCTGGCCGGCGTTGCGCGAGCCGTTGTTGGTCAGGTACCCGATCCGGCAGCCCAGCTCGGCCGCCTCGGCGAGTGCCTCCGGCGCCCCGGGCAGCGCGGTCCCGCCCCGGAACAGGGTGCCGTCCAGGTCGAACAGCAGCGCGTCGTACCGCTCCCGGGGCGCGGTCACGACACAGGTCCGCCGGTCCGCGCCGGGTCCGGCTCCTCCTCTGGCAGGTTAGCCAGCTCGGCGAGCCGCTCCGAGGCGTCGGTCAGCTCCTCGTCGTCGGCCTCGGCGGCGTGCAGGAACCAGCGCACCGCCTCGTCGCGGCGCCCGGCGCCCAGCAGCGCATCGGCGTAGGCGTAGAACAGGCGTGGGCTCCACGGGTCGCGCCTCTTCTCGTCGAGGTCCGCCACCTGCAGGCTGATCACCGCGGCGTCGGCCTCGCCGAGGTCCCGCCGGGCACCGGCCGCCACGATCAGCAGCTCGATCGCCTCGGCCCGGTCCAGCTCGCGGGCCTCCGAACCTCGGGACAGCTCCAGCGCCCGCTCCGGACGCCCGAGCGCCCGTTCCGCGTCGGCCATCACCGCGAGGTGACCGGGGCCGCCGCCCATCCGGCGGGCGGCGCGCAGCTCGGCGATCGCCTCGGTCCACTCGCCGGCGTGGTAGGCGGCCAGCCCGACCGCCTCGCGCACCACCGCCAACCGGGACGCCTTGCCCCGGGCGTACCGG
Source organism: Pseudonocardia sp. (assembly GCA_036272155.1). Lineage (GTDB taxonomy): Bacteria > Actinomycetota > Actinomycetes > Mycobacteriales > Pseudonocardiaceae > Pseudonocardia. The sequence continues at coordinate 2,319 of DATAZG010000010.1, read as the reverse complement.
GCGTGGGCCAGCGCCCGCTCCGGGTCGTCCTCCAGCAGGCTGCCGGCGGCCACCAGGTGCTGGCTGACCTCGTCAGCCACCTCCTTGCGCAGGCCGAGCAGGTCACGGCGGACCTCGCCGGCCAGCTTCATGTCGGCCAGCCCCTCCGGCAGGGTGGGCGCCGGGGTCCTCGGCGGGGCGGGCTCCCGGTCGTCGTCCCGGTCACGGCGCGAGCCGCCGCCGGTGTCCCGTTGGCCGGGCCGCCGCGTGGGCGCCGCATTCCGGTGGTTCGACGGTCCGGCAGCCCGGTCGCGCGCGCCGGACGGTCCGGCAGGCCGGTCGCGACTGTCGCCTCGGTCATCCCGCCGGTCCCGGTCGGGACGCTGTTCGGCCCGTTCGGTGCGGTCGCCCGCCCGGTCGCTTCGGTCGGAACCGTGGCCAGCCCTGTCGCCCCGGTCAGCCCGGTCGTCCGTGCGCTCGGGGCGGTGCTCGGTACGTTCCGGACGATCCGCGCCGCGATCGGGTCGCGTCGCCCGGTCGTCACGCTTCGGGCGGTCGTCGCGCCGATCGCCGTCCTCGCGCCGGTCGTAGCTCCGGCCCCGGTCGCCGCCGGAACCGCCCCGATCGTCGCTGCGCGCACGGTCCGGGCCGGAATCGCGCCGGTCCGACGTCGCGCCGCGCCGATCCGCGGCGCCGTCGAACCGGCGCTCGGGACGGCCGGCGGAGTCGTCACGGCGCGGGCGGTCCGCGCCACCGCTCGGCCGACGGTCCGCGCCGTCGAGGCGCCGACCCCGGTCGCCGCCTCGCCGCTCGTCTGGCACGAAGTTCGGCCGACGGTCCCGCTCGCTCGCCGACGCCACGGCCCGGTCCCGGCGATGCGGGCTGTCCGCGCCCCGGCTGCCGAAGCCACGTGAGTCGCCACCGGTACGGCCGCCCGACCGGTCGCTCGAGGACCCGTCGAACCGCTTCGAGGGCTGCGTGGGCCGCCGGTACTCCCCGCCACTGTCACGGCCACTGTCACGGCCGCCACTGTCACGGCCGCGGTCCGGCCGGTCGCGGTAGCCGCCACCCTCGCGGCGGTCCCCGCCGGAGTCCCGCTGGCCCGGCCCGGTACCCCGGGCCTGGTATCCCGACCGCTGGCCGGTGCCACCGCGCCGGTCGTCGCCCGAGCCGCCGCGATCGCGGTCGCCCGCGCCGCGCTTGTCGCCGGTCCAACCACCGCGCCCGGCGCCGCCGCTCCCGGCCGAGCCGGAGCGGTCACCACCCGGGCGGTCGGAGCCGCCACGATCCCAGCTGGACCGTCCGGACCCGGACCGATCCGCTGGTCGGCCACCTCGGGCAGCCCCGGCGCCCTGGCCGGACCCGCCGCCGCGGGCGGCACCGCCGCCGCCGCGCTTGTCATCCGACCACCGGCTGCCGCCGGTACGTCCCTTGTCCCCACCGCTCGAACCGCCGGCACGGCCACCACCGGTCGATCGGTCGGACTCTCCGCGCCGCCGATCGCCGCCCTGGTCGAACCGGCGCCGCTCGTCACCGCCGCCCGAAGCGCCGGAGCGATCGCCCCGATCCCGGCCGCCACCGGCGCCCGCCCCACGAGAGGCTCGGCCGCCGGAGTCGGAGCTCGAGCTCGAACCGCGCGACTTCCAGCCCGAGCCGTCCCCTCGATTCTCGGAACGACGCTGAGGCGAGTCTGCACGCCCGTCTACTGCCATAACTCCCAGCCTACGAGACATCTGGCCGCCGACAGCGGCAACACCTCATCGAGGCGCCGCGCCAGCGACCGCTCCAACAGAAAAAGGGAGGGGTTGGTTTCGGACTCAATCAAGTCCGAAACCAACCCCTCCCAAAGGTTAAATGCCGGCAGTGTCCTACTCTCCCACACCCTACCGAGTGCAGTACCATCGGCGCTGAAGGGCTTAGCTTCCGGGTTCGGAATGGGACCGGGCGTTTCCCCAACGCTAAAACCACCGACAACACTATCCAAATATCAACACCCCAACACCCCCAAAAACAGGGCCCAAGGTGCCGTACCGAACCAACAACCACAAAGGGTTGTTTGCTCAGGGTCACATAGTGGATGCGAAGAAAATGTTGAGGTGAAGCCCTCGGCCTATTAGTACCAGTCAACTACACACATTACTGTGCTTCCATCTCTGGCCTATCAACCCAGTGGTCTACTGGGGGCCTTAACCCCTCAAAGGGGGTGGGAGACCTCATCTTGGAACGAGCTTCCCGCTTAGATGCCTTCAGCGGTTATCCCTTCCGAACGTAGCCAACCAGCCATGCCCCTGGCGGGACAACTGGCACACCAGAGGTTCGTCCGTCCCGGTCCTCTCGTAC
>DATAZG010000009.1:0-19254 GCA_036272155.1 Pseudonocardia sp. | reverse complement strand
CCTTTGGAGGCGGCGAAGGCGCTTTGTTCTTGGTAGGACCAGACGCAGCCGAGGATCCAGACGGTGCTGACGGCGAGTAGGGCGGTGCGCATGGGCAGGGAGGCGCTGAACCGGCGCCACCGGCCCTCACCACGGTCCGGCGCACGGTTCCACGCGGCGTCCGGATCCGGCATGGAGATCCCCCAACTCCGCTACGTCTCACGGCCAGCAGTCGTCGTCCTACTGTAGGGGCTGTCCCAGGCGTCTCTCCAGTTGACCGAGACGGCGTCCAGCCCCATCCACTGTCAGGTCTGTCGCAGGAACCGGGCCATTCGTTCCAGCGCTTCCTCCAATAGTGGTAACGCCGTCGCGTACGAGCAGCGGATATGTCCCTCGCCGGGGGCACCGAACACGTTGCCGGGCACGACGGCGACACCTTCGCTGTGCAGCAGTCGTTCGGCGAAAGTTTCCGAGTCGAGCCCGCTGGACCGGATCGACGGGAACGCGTAGAAGGCGCCGCCGGGTTCCGGGCAGTCCAGCCCGATCTCGCGCAGCCCCTTGACGAACACCCGGCGCCGGCGGTCGTAGTCGGCGACCATCTCGTCCACCTCGTCGCCGGCCGAGCTCAGCGCCTCCACCGCGGCCAGCTGGGAGACGTGCGGCGCGCACAGCATCGTGTACTGGTGCATCCGCAGCGCCAGGTCGGCGATCGGGCGCGGCGCGCAGAGGTAGCCGACCCGCCAGCCGGTCATCGCGTGCGCCTTGGAGAAGCCGCCGAGCAGCACGGTCCGCTCCATGGCCCCGGGCAGCGCCGACAGGCAGGTGTGCACGCCGGTGTAGGTCAGCCGGTCGTAGATCTCGTCGGAGATCAGGTACAGGTCGTGCTTCTCGGCCAGCGCGACCAGCGCGACGAGGTCCTCGCGGGTCTGCACCGCGCCCGTCGGGTTGGCCGGCGAGCCGATCAGGATCGCCTTGGTGCGCTCGGTGACCGCCGCCTCGATGACGTCCAGCCGCAGCCGGAAACCGTCCTCGGCGCTGGTCGGCACCGGCACCGGCCGCCCGCCGGCGAACGAGACGCACGGCTGGTAGGCGACGTAGCAGGGCTCCGGGACGATCACCTCCTCGCCGGGCTCGAGCAGTACCCGCAGCGTCAGGTCCAGCCCCTCGGACACGCCAGCGGTGATCACGCAGTTGCCGTCAGGGGCGTACTCGGCGCCGTACCGGCCGGCCAGCTCGGCGCAGATCAGCTCGCGCAGCTTGGGCAGCCCGGCATTCGAGGTGTACGTGGTGGCGCCGTGCTCCAGCGCATAGATGCCGGCCTCGCGGACCCGCCACGGGGTCACGAAGTCCGGCTCGCCGACACCGAGCGAGATCACGTCCGCGCGCTGCGCGGCGATGTCGAAGAACCGCCGGATGCCCGACGGCGGGCAGGCCGAGATGACGCTGTTCAGCGGCTTCACGATCGCCGGCCCCTCACGGCACGACCGGCAGCCGGTGGTCGGTCTCCGGCTCGAGGAAGGCGTCGCCGTCGCGCTTGTACGTCTTGAGCACGAAGTGGGTCGCGGTCGCGCGGATCCGGTCGATCGTGGACAGCTTCTGCGAGACGAACTCGCTGACCTCGCGCAGGCTGGTGCCGGTCACCGTGCAGCGCAGGTCCTGGCTGCCGGACACCAGGTATACCGAGAGCACCTCGGGGAACCGGGAGATCCGCGCCGCCACGTCGTCGAAGCCCACCCCGCGCGCCGGCACGAGTGACACGTCGATGAACGCGGTGATCGTTTCCGGCAGGTCGGTGGGGCCGGCGCTGTTGTAGCGGTCCCAGTCGACCACCGCCTTGTACCGGCGGATGATGCCGGCCGCCTCCCACGCGCTGATCCGCTCCCGGACGGTCTGCTCCGGGATGTCGGTCATGGTGGCGATCCGCTCGGGGGTCGCGTGCCCGTCTCGGGCCAGTATCTCCAGGATCTCGCGCACGGCCCGACCTTAACCGGCTGACCCGAACGGTCAGACCTGACGGTCCAGCCACCGCCGGGTCAGCTCGTCGGCCTGCGCGCGCGGCATGGCCAGCACCCCGGGCTGCCGCTCGTCCCCGACCGAGGCGAGGTAGGTGTTCATCTCGCGGACCGCCCGGTCGGCCCGCCCGGCCGCCCTGTCCGCCGCCGCCTCCGCCAGCGCGCCGCTGAGCACGGCGGCCACCCAGGCGCCGGCGAGGTCCAGCAGCAGCGCGAACACCGCCCGGTCCAGCCGGGGCGGCGGTCCGCCGGGCCGGGTCGTGGTGCGCCGGTCCAGGTAGGTGCGGGTCTCCGGGTGGTCGCGGACGCGCGCCGCGATCTCGGTCGCCTGGGTCGCCCAGGCGGTGCGCAGGGCCGGGTCGAGGTCGCGGTCCAGCCCGACGGCCAGCCCGCGCAGGTAGGTGCGGTAGGCCACCCGCAGGCTGCGCCAGCGCCCCTCCCGCTCGGCGGAGCGCTCCCGTTCCGGGGTGACCCTGGCCAGCAGGTCCAGCCCCCGCAGCACCTCGGCCGCGTCGTCGGACTCGATCAGGAAGGCCGCGTAGTCGTGGTCCAGGTAGGTGCGCTCGCTCTCGTCGGCGATCAGCTGGTCGCGCAGGTCCCTGGCGACCTGCCACCAGCGGCGCATATCGGCGGCCAGCCGCTCCGGCCGGGGCTTGGCGATCATGCCCCGGCTGGCCGCCCGGCGTGCGTTGTTCAGGTCGAACAGCACCAGTTCCAGCAGCTCGAGCAGGTCGGCCTGGCCGTACCCGGTGCGGCCGACGCGCTCGATCACCCGGTCCACCGTGGCTACCAGTTCCGGGTAGTACGGCACCGCCTGGCCGAGGGTGGCGTCGTAGGGCAGCTGGTAGCCGAGGCCGAACGCGATCAGCCGGTCGCGCAGCGGGTCGTCCTCGTCCAGCAGCTGGCCGGCCGCCTCGACCAGCGTGGCGCACCGCCGCACGCACTCGTTGCGGTCCCGGCGCCGGCCCAGCGCGGTCATGCCGCCGATCCAGCCCGCCGCCCGGATCGCGTAGTAGTGGGCCAGCAGCACCGCGCGGCGGCGCAGCACGCTCTCACCGGCCCAGGCCAGCGGCTCGAGCTTGGGCAGCGCCATGACGTTCTCGTCGTCGACCGGCACGTCGACTGGCACGTCGACCGGCACATCGGCCCGTGTGTCGGGCTGTGTGTCCGGCCGACCCAGCTCGAGCCGGTCGGCCAGCGCGGCGAGCATCACCTCGATCTGTCGCTGCCGGGGCACCACGACCTCGACCCAGGGGTTGCGGTCGGTCGGGCGGCGGATCCACAGCCGGCACCTCGGCGCACCGGGCGCGCTGCCGGCGAGCTGCGTCTCGCTGCTGTCCCGCAGCCGCACCACCAGCCGCTTGCGCGCCTCGGCGCCGCCGGAGCCGTCCCCGGTGCTGGTGTTCAGGCCGTCCTGCTCGAACCGGGACAGCGCCACCGGGCGCAGGTAGGGGCGCCGCTCGGGGTCGGCGACCGGCTGGCCGAGCGAGTTGAACAGGGCGCCCTGCGCGACCAGCGCGTCCCACAGCTGGTGCACGACCGCGAGGTCCCTCGGCGGATCCGGCGGCTCGTCGGTCGGCCAGCCGTGTTCGACCCTGGCCACCTGCCGGGGACCCGTCTCGTCGGACCGCACCATCGCCGACGGCAGCAGCAGGGCGCGCTGGATGATGCCGGCCTGGATGCCGTTGAGCACCAGGACCGGCTGAGCCTGGAACACCTCCTGCACCAAACACTGGGCGACCGCGACGAGCAGCAGCTGGTCGTCGATGTTGGCCAGGATGTGCTCCATGGCGCCCAGCACGGCGTCGGCCACCGGTTCGAGGACGCGGTTGGCGCCGGTCAGCACGAGGGCCGCCTTGGTGTCCGGGCCGTAGTTGGCCAGCGCCACGTTCGGGATCGGCAGGTACGCCACGGGGGCGCCGCCGACCGGCACGAAGCGCCGGCCGGCCCGGGTGAACGCGCCGCTGTCGCTGATCAGCGGGTCCTCCGAGCGGGCGGCCACCGGAGCGCCGAGGGTCAGCTCGGTCATCGTCAGGTGGCTGTAGTCCGACAGCCAGGCCCGCCCGCCGCCGGCGTCCTCCGAGCTCTCCGGGTCGCCGGCGATGCCGCTCAGCGCGGCGACCTTGCGCGCGATCCGCAGCTCCATCAGGCCCCGGGCGCCCATCTTCGCGGGCGGCATCTGGGCGGCGAGGTGCATGGTGGCGGGTCCTCCGGTGGGGGTCCGGCGAGTGTGCGCGCCCGAGCCGTGCATACGCAAGCTTCTGGCGATACGACATGCACTGACTGAGAGTAATTTACTTTTCAGGTGTTTTCACCTGTTAGGCAGATTTCACCCTGACAGGAGGATGCGACCATAAGTCGTACGGAGCGCAGTGCCGGGAAGGAGCCCTCACGATGTGGACCTTCTGGATGACCTTCGGCTACGGATTCCTGATCTTCCTCGCCTTCCAGGCGGGCCGGTCGGCCGACGCGGCCCGTGAACGTCACCTGCGCCGACAGACGGCCGAGGAGGTGCGCCGGCTGGCCAAGGAGCGCCGGCGCCTCGCCATGGAGCGCGAGCGGTACCGGGAGGAGCTGCTGCGCCGGCGCCGCGACCGCGGCCAGCACCCGGACGACGACGAGCCCCCCGGCGGCGCCCCGCCGATCGCCGCCTAGCTGACTGGTCGGCGCCCCGGCGCCCCGGGCCCGCCGGGGGCGCCGGCACGTCGGATCGTCGGGTGGCTGGCGTAGCGTCGGCCCGGTGAGTGGCCCGGTGAACGACGGTCTGTTCGACATCGACGTCGATGGCGGCGACAGCGCTGCCGGCCTGTCCGCAAGCGGGTCGGGGTTCGGGGCCGAGCCGTCGCCGACCGCCCCGCTGGCGGTGCGGATGCGCCCGAGCGTGCTGTCCGAGGTGATCGGGCAGGGGCACCTGCTGTCCGAGGGAGCGCCGCTGCGCCGGTTGGTGGAGGGTGCGGCGCCGGCGTCGGTGCTGCTCTACGGCCCGCCCGGCACCGGCAAGACGACCATCGCGCGGCTGATGGCCGGGCACGGTTCGCGACATTTTGTGGCCCTGTCCGCGCTGTCCTCCGGGGTCAAGGAGCTGCGCGCGGTGATCGAGGAGGCCCGCCGCCGGCTGGACCGGGGCGGGAAGACCACCGTGCTGTTCATCGATGAGGTGCACCGCTTCTCCAAGACGCAGCAGGATGCGCTGCTCGGCGCCGTGGAGGACCGGCTGGTGCTGCTGGTCGGGGCCACCACGGAGAACCCGTCCTTCTCGGTGGTCACGCCGCTGCTGTCGCGCTCGCTGGTACTCAAGCTGGAGTCACTGTCCGACGCGGACATCGGCGCCGTGCTGGACCGTGCGGTGGTCGACCCGCGCGGCCTGGCCGGCCGGTTCGAGCTGGTCGACGAGGCGCGCGCGCAGCTCGTCCGGCTGGCGGCCGGTGACGCGCGCCGCGCCCTGACCGTGCTGGAGGCCGCCGCCGACGCGGCCGCCGCGCTGGCTCCCGACGGCGCCGGGCCGGTGATCGACGGCGAGATCGTGCGGACCGTGGTCGAGGAGGCCTCGGTGCGCTACGACCGGGCCGGCGACCAGCACTACGACGTGATCAGCGCGTTCATCAAGTCCATCCGGGGTTCGGACGTGGACGCCGCCCTGCACTACCTGGCTCGGATGATGGTGGCCGGCGAGGACCCGAGGTTCATCGCGCGCCGGCTGATGGTGCACGCGAGCGAGGACATCGGGATGGCGGACCCGACGGCGCTGCCCGTCGCGGTGGCCGCCGCGCAGACCGTGGCCCTGATCGGCATGCCGGAGGCGCGGCTCGCGTTGGCGCAGGCCACCGTGCACCTGGCCACGGCGCCCAAGTCCAACGCGGTGATCGCCGCCGTGGACGCCGCGATGGCCGACGTGCGGGCCGGCGCGGTCGGCGCGGTGCCCCCACACCTGCGCGACGGCCACTACACCGGCGCCGCCCGCCTCGGCAACGCGATCGGCTACCGCTACCCGCACGACGTGCCGGACGGCGTGCTCACCCAGCAGTACCCGCCGGACGAGCTGGTCGGCCGCGACTACTACCAGCCGGCCGGGCGGGGCGCCGAGCGTGCGCTGGCCGAGCGGGTGCCGAAGCTGCGCCGGGTGATCCGGGGCGAGTAGCCCTCGGGGCTTGGATACCGGGGCGCCTGGCTGTCGGGGCGCGCTGGTCAGCGGGGTGTGCGGCCGAGCAGGGCGAGGGTGCGCGGCCAGGGCTCGGCGCCGGCCGCGACGGGCAGCACCGGGGCGAACGACGCGCCGGGCTGCTCCCGCGCCGGCCCTGTGGGCACGAACTGGGCCACCCGTAGCGTGGCGTCCACCAGCTCGTCGTCGGGCTCGTACTCGACCTCCAGCGCGGTGGCCACGTCCCAACCGTGCACCACGGTGTCCAGCAGATGGAAGCCGATCACCGTCCAGGTCGGGAACGGGTAGTCGGCGCTGATCTCCGGCAGCAGCACCGGCCGCTCCAGGTCGGCGCCGGTGAACGCCCTGGTGAGCGCCTCGGCGGAGGTGGCCCACTCGGCGGCCGGGTCGGCGGCGGGTGGCCGAGGGGCGAAGGCCTCCAGCGGGGCGTTCCCGGGGCCGGTGACCGCGGCCGCGAAGCCGTGGTTCTGGCCGATCATGTGGGCGAGCAGCGCGTGCAGGTCCCAGGGCGGGCAGGGAGTGCTCCGGGTGGCGTCTGCGGGTTTGACCCGGTCGACCGTCACGGCGGCGAGCTTCAGGGCGCGGCAATGCAGTGAACGTAGGTCTACGATCTCCATAGGTAGACTATCTACGAAGGTAGATGAATTGTCCAGCGGTTATCGTCCACCCATGACCGGGCAGCGGTACGACCTCGGCGCGACCTTCGTCCGGCTGGGCCGGGCACTGGTGGCCGCCGAACAGCCGGTGCTCGACGAGCTGGGCATCGAGATGTGGGACTACGTCGTGCTGGTGGCGCTGCGGCACGGCCCGGCACACACCCAGGCCCGACTCGCCGCCGCTACCGGCCGCGACACCACCCGGCTGATCCCGATCCTGGACCGGTTGGAGGGGCGCGGGCTGCTGCGCCGGACCCCGGACCCGGCCGACCGGCGTAACCGGATCGTCGAGCTCACCGGCCCCGGCACCGAGCTGGTGACCACCTGCCAGGCGGCCATCCGGCGGATGGAGGCCCGGGTGCTCGCCGACCTGCCGGAGGACGAGCGGCTCGTGTTCATCGCCCAGCTGGAGCGCGTCGCGGACCTCATCGCCGGTCCGCGCGACGGGGTCTAGATCTCCCGCTGCCCGGTGCTCGTCATGGGGCGAGGGTGACGCCCAGGGCCGGCACGTTCTCACCGGCTCCGGAGCTGAACCGCTTCCAGCTCGCCGGGTCCGACTCGTTCGTGGCGCGCAGCAGCACCGTGCCGCTGGTGGCCCCGGCCGCGACCCACGACTTGACGAGGTCGGTCAGGTTCACGCTGGTCCAGCTCGGTTGGCAGTGCGCGTCGTGGCCCAGGGTGGCGGTGCTGCTCGCCCAGGCGCGGTCGGCGGCCGGCTGGTTCGCCCACCGTGTGGCCGGCCCCACCGGCTGGCTGGCCCACACCTCCCACCCGCTCGGCCGGCACGAGGACGACCAGTCCGCGTACAGCCGCAGGCTGGCTGCCACGACCTTCTGGCCGCGCAGCCGCGACAGGTCCCAGGACAGGTACGCCCTGGCCACCGAGTGGCCGTCGTAGCTGCCGAGCTTGAGGTCGGGGTCGCCGGACAGGTCACTGGACAGCATCGTGTTCTGCACCGTCGTGTCGAACGGCAGCGTCGCCTGGCTCGGGACCGTGGTGTTGGCGACCACCCTGCTCTGCACCGACCTCGCCGCCAGCGAGCCGGGCGGGCCGGCCATCAGCGCGGGCGCCGCGCCGGGCTGCCCGTCGGCGGCGGAGGTGCTGGCGGCGGTGGCGGGGTCGGGCGAGGTGCCGTCGGGGTGGGTGACCCGGAGCGTGAGGGGAGCGCCGGCCAGGGCCGCGGCCTTCGGGTCGGCCGGGGTTGCCGCCGGGGTCGGGGCCGCCGGTGTGCTGGTGGGGGCCTCGGCCATCGGGGTCGGCGGCAGCACCGAAGGGGGTGCCGGCTCGGCGACGGCCGACGGGGGAACGGCGTCCGGCGCCGGCGTCGGCGTCGGGTTGGCGGCCGACGGGACGGTGGCCTGGTTGGCGGCGGCCGGGTTCGGCACCGCGGCGGCCGGGTCGGGCATCGCGGCCGGCGCGGTGGCCGCGGCCGGGGTCGGGTTGGCGGCGGACGGGACGGTGGCCGGGGTCGGGTTGGCGGCGGACGGGACGGTGGCCGGAGCCGACATCGCGGCGGCCGGGTTCGGCACCGAGGCGGCCGGTGCGGGCGCCCCGGTGCTCCCAGGCCGGGCGCCCGGGACGCTCCTGGCGCCGGGCTTGGGGGAGTGCGACCCCGTGGCGGGCAGAGGTGTCCGGCCGCCGGAAGCGCCGCCCGTCGACTCCAGGCTGGCCACATACCCGGTCCGGGTCACCTCGATGACCAGGTCCGCGCCGGGGCGGGCGTTGGGGTAGACGGCGCGGTTGCCGGTCAGCTTCGGGGCCGGCAGCGGCGCGTTCCAGGGCAGCGCGATGTTGCTGCCGTCCGGGCCCCGCACCGCCGCCGCGTCGGCCGGGCGGCCGCCGCCGGACAGCCACACGGTGTCCGGGTGCGCGGCCGGTCGGACGCCGCCGTCCGGGTCGCGGCGCAGGGTGAGGTCGATCGGCAGCCAGTCGGTGCCCCGGCGCAGCCGGATCGGCCCCGAGGACAGCACGATCGTGCGCGCGCCGTCCGGGTGCCGGAAGGCCGTCACGCTCGCCGCACGCTGGTCGGGGATCTCCACCGGCCCCGGGCCGGCCACCGGCCCGGCGATCGTCATCGTGTCCGGCGGCGTGCCGGGTGGCGCCGGGGTGGGCGGCGCGGGTGTGGTCGTGGCGACGAGGGACAGCAGCAGGCCGACCGCGGCGCAGGCACGTTCCAGCACAGGCTCAGGGTGCGTCCGGAGGCGGCGGGTTCCAAGATCATCGGACCGGCGCGGCGACCTGGACCTCCCGCTCCGCCCGTTCGAGTGGATCTCGGACCGCTCGCGGGCTTGCGCCGAGCTCAACCGCGGCGGGGTCCGCGCGGTGCTCGGAAGCCGGTGCGGTTGAACTCGGTGCGGTTGGATCACCGCTCGCGGTGGGTGGCGTTGGTCCGGACCCTCCTGGCCCGGTCCGGGTCGCGCGGTCGTGACGTGGTCGGGGGCGGTAGCCTGACCGCGCTGTGTGACAGGCCTCGCGGCCCGGGTGGCTCGCGGGCTCAAGTGAACTGTTGACCCGGGACTGGGGGAGGCGCGCCATGTCGGCTGGGCAGATTGCCGCGTTGATCGCCGCTGGCGCCTTTGTGTTGCTGGTCGTGCTGATGGCGATTCCGCTGATCAAGCTCGGACGCACGCTCGACGAGGCCACCATCGCGATCCGCAAGACGCACGAGAGCAGCGCGCCGCTGCTGCAGCACGCCGACCGGACGATCACGCACGTGAACACGCAGCTGCAGCGGGTCGACGGGATCACCACCAACGCCCGCTCGGTCACCGGCAACGTGTCGGCGCTGACCTCGCTGTTCACCGCCACGATGGGTGGGCCGCTGGTGAAGACCGCCGCGTTCTCCTACGGGGTGTCCAAGGCGATCAAGGCGCGCCGGGCCAAGAAGGACGGCGCGACGGGCTCCCGGCGGCGCCGAGGCTCGAAGTAATGAAGCGGCTGTTCTGGCTCGGCCTCGGGGTGGCCACCGGGGTGATCGTCACCCGCAAGGCCGCCGAGGCCGCGCAGCGGTTCACGCCGGCCGGCGTCGGTGAGCAGGTGGGCGAGGGGCTGCGGGAGCTGGCCGCCGCGATCGGTTCGTTCGGTGCCGAGGTGCGCGCCGGCATGTCGGAGCGCGAGCACGAGCTCACCGACATGGTCGAGCAGCGCACCGGCCAGCCGCTGCCGGGTATCTCGAGGCAGCCGACACGCACGCGAGCGCCCGGGGCGGGAGATCGGGGTTAGCCTCGATTCTGCCGCCTACGCCGTGCCGTCGGCGTGACCCCGGCCGGAGCGCTACCCGCGTGCCCGTCCGGGCCACCCCGCTCGGCAACCAGCGTTGCCCTGTCAACCGTGCCGCCAGCTAGACCAACCTCGAGAGAGTGCCAGCGTGGAGACCCACGAGATCAGTCGCCGTTTCACCGATCACTTCGTCAATGCCGGGCACACCCGTGTGGCGAGTGCCTCGCTCATCCTGGACGACCCGACGCTGTTGTTCGTCAACGCGGGCATGGTCCAGTTCAAGCCGTACTTCCTGGGTGACGCGCCGCCGCCGTACCCGAGGGCCACGTCGATCCAGAAGTGCGTGCGCACCGGCGACATCGACGAAGTCGGCAAGACCACCCGGCACAACACGTTCTTCCAGATGGCCGGCAACTTCTCCTTCGGGGACTACTTCAAGGCCGGCGCGATCGAGCACGCCTGGAACCTGGTCACCGGCTCCCAGGACGCCGGCGGCTACGGCTTCGACCCTGAGCGCATCTGGGTCACCGTGTACGAGACCGACGACGAGGCCATCGCGCTCTGGAAGAAGATCGCCGGCCTGCCCGAGGAGCGGATCCAGCGCCGCGACGGCCGGGACAACTACTGGGACATGGGCGTGCCCGGTCCCGGCGGCCCGTGCTCGGAGATCTACTACGACCGGGGCCCGGAGCACGGCAAGGAGGGCGGCCCGGTCGCGGACGAGGACCGCTACCTGGAGATCTGGAACCTGGTCTTCATGCAGGACATCCGGGGCGAGCAGAGCCCCAAGTACGGGCACCTGCCGATCGGCGAGCTGCCGAAGAAGAACATCGACACCGGCATGGGCATCGAGCGGGTGGCATACCTGCTGCAGGGCGTGGCCAACGTGTACGAGACCGACCTGGTCCGTCCGGTGATCGCCCGCGCGGAGCAGCTGTCCGGCCACCGCTACGGCGCGGACCCGATCAACGACGTGCGGTTCCGGGTGATCGCCGACCACGCCCGCTCCGGTGTGATGATCATCGGTGACGGGGTCACGCCGTCCAACGAGGCCCGCGGTTACGTGCTGCGCCGGCTGCTGCGCCGGATCGTCCGCTCGGCCCGGCTGCTCGGCGTGCACGAGCCGGTGCTGGGGGCGTTCGCCGAGGTGGTGCGAGACGAGATGTCGCCCTCCTACCCGGAGCTGGCCACCGACTTCGAGCGGATCTCCGCGGTCATGCGCGCCGAGGAGGAGGCGTTCCTGCAGACGTTGACCTCGGGCTCGCGGATCTTCGACACGGCGGTCGCCAACACCAAGAGGGCCGGCGGCAGCCAGCTGGGCGGGGCCGAGGCGTTCGCGCTGCACGACACCTACGGCTTCCCGATCGACCTGACCCTGGAGATGGCGTCCGAGGCCGGCCTGACCGTCGACCAAGACGGCTTCCGGACGCTGATGAACGAGCAGCGCACCCGGGCCAAGACCGACGCCGCCGCCCGCAAGACCGGGCACGCCGACGCCACGGTCTACCGCGCGGTGCTGGACAACCACGGCAACACCGTGTTCCTCGGCTACGACGAGCTGGCCACCGAGAGCCGGGTGCTCGGGCTGGTGCGCGACGGACTGTCGGTGCCGGCGGCCTCGGAGGGCGACGCCGTCGAGGTCGTGCTGGACCGCACGCCGTTCTACGCCGAGGCCGGTGGCCAGCAGGCCGACGCCGGCACGCTGCGCGGCGAGGGCTTCGTGGTGCGGGTCGACGACGTGCAGTCGCCGGTCACCGGGCTGCGGGTGCACCGGGGCACGGTCACCGCCGGCACGGTCACTGTCGATGCCACGGCCATCGCCGAGGTCGACACCACCCGCCGCGCGGCCATCTCCCGCGCGCACACCGCCACCCACCTGGTGCACGCCGGCGTGCGCAACGCGCTGGGCACGTCGGCCGCGCAGGCCGGCTCGCTGAACGCCCCCGGCCGGCTGCGGTTCGACTTCACCTCGCCGACCGGTGGGGTGTCGCCGGCCACGCTGACGGAGATCGAGGACGAGGTCAACTCGGTCCTGCAGGAGAACCGCGAGGTCGAGTGGTACGAGACCACGATGGACGAGGCCCGCAAGCTCGGCGCGATGATGCTGTTCGGCGAGAAGTACGGCGACCGGGTCCGCGTCGTGGACATGGGCGACTACTCCCGCGAGCTGTGCGGTGGCACGCACGTCGGCCGCACCGGCGAGCTGGGCCTGGTCAAGGTGCTCTCCGAGGCCTCGATCGGGTCCGGGGTGCGCCGGGTGGAGGCCCTGGTCGGGCTGGACGCGTTCCAGTACATGTCCAAGGAGCACCTGCTGGTGTCCCAGCTGTCCGACCAGCTCAAGTCCCGCCCGGAGGACCTGCCGGACCGGGTCGCCGGGCTGGTCGAGCGGCTGCGGGCGGCCGAGCGGGACCTGGAGAAGCACCGGGCCGACGCGGTACTGGCCTCGGCCGGTGCGCTCGCCGACGGCGCCGAGGACCTGGACGGGACCGCGCTGGTCGCGGTCGAGGCGCCGGCCGGCACCAGCGCCAACGACCTGCGCGCGCTGGCCTCGGACGTGCGGGGCCGGCTGGGCACGCGGCCCGGGGTCGTGGCGTTGTTCGGCACAGAGGGCGACCGCGTGTCGTTTGTGGTGGCCACCACGGCGACCGCGCGCGAGCGGGGGCTGGCCGCCGGCAAGCTGATCCCGAGCTTCGCCGCGGCGGTGGCCGGGCGCGGCGGCGGCAAGCCGGACCTCGCCCAGGGCGGCGGCACCAACCCGGCCGGCGTGCCGGAGGCGGTGCGGGCGCTGCGCGAGGCGCTGCGCGGCACGGGGTGACCGAGGGTTCGGACGCCGGGTCGGGACAGCGGATCGCCCGAGGTCGCCGGCTCGGCGTCGATGTCGGATCGGTGCGGGTCGGGGTCGCTCTGAGTGACCCCGATGGGCTCCTGGCGACCCCGCTGGCTACTCTCCGACGAGACGAGCGGGACGGTTCGGACCTCCGCCAGCTGGCCGAGCTCGTCGCCGAGCACGAGGTGGTTGAGGTGGTGGTCGGACTGCCCCGCACGCTCGCGGGCCGGGAAGGTCCGGCCGCGGAGGCCGCCCGGGACTACGTCAGCGCGCTCGGCACGGTGCTCTCGGTGCCGGTCCAGCTGTCCGACGAGCGCCTGACCACGGTCATGGCGATCCGTACGCTGAGTGATCGCGGGGTGCGCGGCCGCAAGCAGCGCGCCGTGGTCGACCAGGCCGCCGCCGTGGCGATCCTGCAGGGTTGGCTGGACGGTCGCCGCGCGGTGGGCGGCGGGTGACCGGGGTGGACTCGAGACCGGGCGGCCCAGCGTGGGACCGCCCCGGCCGACCTGTCCCGCCCCGGGCGGACCACGGTTCGGACTATGCCTCGGATCGCGCCTCGGATCGCGCCCCGGAGCAGGACGACGAGCCCGACTACGAGACCCAGCCCCTGGCGGCGATCCGGCACGAGCCGAACTGGCCGGTGCGGCCCGAGCAGAGCGGCGGCCCGGCCCGCCCGTACGACCCGAACCGCCCGGCCAACCAGTTCCGCCACCGCGGCCCGGACGGCGCCCCCGGCGCGGACCGGTTATCCCGCCCGGAGCGCGGTCCTGGCCCTGGTCCTGACCGTGGCCCCGGTCCCGAACGGGGTCCAGGTCCCGAGCAGGGACCGGGCGCGGACCGGCAGCCGCCAGGGCTCGGTCCGGGCGCGGACCGGCCGAGGGGCGGTGGGGAGCCACCCGTGCGGGCCGGTGGCCAGGGCCCCCGGCCACCCGGTTCGGCCCGCCGCCGCTGGCGCGGGCCGCTGCTCGTGCTCGCCGGGTTCGCCGCGATCGTCGGGGTGGGCGCGTACCTGCTGTACCGGTCGCTGTTCGCGGTGCCGGACTACGACGGCCCCGGCCAGGGCGACGTGATCGTGCAGGTCCAGGCCGGTGACACGACGAGCGCCATCGCGTCCGAGCTCGTGCGCGAGAACGTGGTGCGCAGCGCCAGGGCGTTCACCGTGGCCGCCGCCGAGGACGAGTCGCGGGCCCGCTCGGTGCAGCCGGGCTACTACCGGCTGCGGCTGCAGATGTCGGGCGAGGACGCCGTGGCGCTGATCCTCGACCCGAAGTCGCGCGTCGGCCAGCTGGAGATCAAGGGCGGCGTGCAGCTGGACGACACCCGGGGCGCCGACGGCTCGGTCACCCCCGGCGTGCTGTCGCTGATCTCCCGGGCGACCTGCACGACGCTGAACGGGGCGAGCACCTGCCTCAGCGCGGACGAGCTCAGCAACGCGATGGCGACCACCCCGCCGGCCCAGCTCGGGGTGCCCGGCTGGGCGCTGGCCGACGTGGGCAAGGCCGACCCCCGGCGCCGGCTGGAGGGGCTGATCGCGCCCGGCCGCTACGACGTGCGCCCGGGCAGCTCCGCGCAGGAGGCGCTGCGCACGCTGGTGACCGCCTCCGTCACCCAGTACGAGGCGCTGGGGGTGACCGCCGCGCCCGAGCAGGGCCAGTTCAGCCCGTACCAGCTCCTGGTGATCGCCTCGCTCGTGGAGAAGGAAGGGATCACGCCGGACTTCGGCAAGATCGCCCAGGTGCTCTACAACCGGCTCAGCACCCGGACCCGCCTGGAGCTGGACTCCACCGTCAATTACCCGCTGGACCTGCAGGCGCTGCGCACCAGCACCGCCGACCGGACCCGGCCGGGCCCGTACAACAGCTACCTCAACTACGGCCTGCCGCCGACGCCGATCGGCGCGCCCGGCCAGCGGGCCATCCAGGCGATGCTGCACCCGACCCCCGGCCCGTGGCTGTTCTTCGTGCGCTGCCAGAAGGACGGCACCTCGTGCTTCGCGACCACGCTGCCCGAGCACCAGGACAACGTGCGCATCGCGATGGCCGCCGGGGCGTTCTGATGCCGTCCGAAGCGGCACCGGTGCTGGGGCCGCGGCGCGCGGCGGTGCTGGGTTCGCCGGTCGGGCACTCGCGCTCGCCGGCGCTGCACCGGGCCGCGTACGCGGCGCTCGGCCTCGGCGGCTGGCGCTACGAGGCGATCGAGTGCACCGAGGCGCAGCTGCCCGCTCTGGTGGACGGGCTCGGCCCGGAGTGGGTCGGGCTGTCGGTGACCATGCCGGGCAAGCGGGCCGCGCTGGCCCGCGCCGACCTGCGCACCGAGCGGGCGGTGGCGGTCGGGGCGGCGAACACGCTGGTCCGGCTGCCGGACGGGGCCTGGCGGGCGGACTGTACAGACATCGACGGCGTGACCGGGGCGCTCACCGAGCGCGGCTGGTCGGGGCCCCGCACGGGGCGGGCGCTGGTGATCGGGGCGGGGGCCACCGCGGACGCGGCCGCCGCCGGGCTCGCCGCCCTGGGCGTACGGGAGCTCACCGTGATGGTGCGCGACCCGGCGCGGGCCGCCGGCACAGTCGCGGTGGC
Organism: Pseudonocardia sp.; assembly: GCA_036272155.1. Taxonomy (GTDB): domain Bacteria; phylum Actinomycetota; class Actinomycetes; order Mycobacteriales; family Pseudonocardiaceae; genus Pseudonocardia. The sequence continues at coordinate 3,823 of DATAZG010000009.1, read as the reverse complement.
CGGACGGTTCGGGCTGGCCACCGAGGTCATCGGCTGGGACCCGGTGCTGCCCGGCGCCGACGAGGTGGACGTGGTGGTCAGCACGGTGCCGTCCGGGGTGGCCGACGCCTGCGCGCCGGCCGCCGCCCGCGCCGGCCTGGTGCTGGACGTGGTGTACCACCCCTGGCCGACGCCGATGGCCACGGCGGTCGCCGAGGCCGGCGGTCAGCTCGCCACCGGCCTGGACATGCTGCTGCACCAGGCGTTCGGCCAGGTCGAGCAGTTCACCGGCCGGTCGGCGCCGAGGTCCGCGATGGCCGCCGCCCTGGACGCCCCCGCCCCCACGGCCTGACCCGAGGGCGCCGGCCACCTGGCGCCGGCCTACGGGTTGACCTTGGCGATGATCTTCTCGGCGTACCGCTCCAGGTGGGCGACCTTGTCGTCCAGGGGTTCGGGGTCCGGACCGAGGATGTAGGGCAGCCGGAAGCCGACGATGACGTCGCTGACGCCCCGGTCCTCCAGCCGCTTGATCCCGTCCACGGTGTACGCGTCGAGGGAGATCACGTGGATCTCCATCGGCCGCTCCGCGCAGCCCTCGGCGCGGCGGATCCCGTTCAGCCTGTCCAGCAGCGTGTCCAGCTCGGGACCGGCGCCGCCGGCGTGCATCCAGCCGTCGCCGCGCTGCACCGCGCGCCGCAGCGCCGCGTCCGAGTGGCCCCCGACCAGCAGCGGGATCGGCTCGCTCGGGGTGGGCGTGATCTTGATGGCCGGGATGTCGTAGAACTCGCCCCGGAACTCGAAGTAGCCGCCCCTGGTCAGCCCGCGCACGACGTCGAGGCACTCGTCCATCCGCCGGCCGCGCTTCTCGAACGGCACCCCCATGATCTGGAAGTCCTCCGGCCAGGGGCTGATCCCGACGCCGAGGGTGAGCCGGTTGCCGGTCAGCGCGGCGATCGAGGCGGCCTGCTTGGCGACCAGCACGGGCGGGCGCACCGCCAGCTTGAGCACGAACGGGGTGAACCGCAGCGTGGTGGTCACCGCGCCCATCGCGGCGATCAGGATGAACGTCTCGATGAACTCCTTGTCCTCCAGGAACTCCCGGCTGCCGTCCGCGGTGTACGGGTAGGTGCTGTCGGAGTCCTTGGGGTAGGCGATGCTGTCGGCGACGGTGACGCTGGTGTAGCCGGCGGCCTCGGCCGCCCGCGCGAGCGGCAGGTAGTAGCTCGAGTCGGTCATCGCCTCGGCGTAGGTGAATCGCATGTTCTGCTCCCTGGGTCCGGTTGGGTCCGGCTCCCCAAAGAATAGAACGTGTTCTTATTTTGTGGCCAGTGGTTCGGCGGTGGTTTCCGCCGGCGCACTCGACCACCCGGGTGATCCGAACTGCGCGTTCGGGCCTGTCAACTGGTCCGCTGGTTGTTACACGCGGTCACCTGAGCGTCACGGCGACTACTTACTGTCGCGTCTTCACCTGATCGTGCCACGCCCAGACGTCCCGAACCGGCTGGAGGCATTGATGACAGCAGAAACCACCACGGAACCCACCGACGCGACCATCGCGAACTCGAGCGGGCGCGGCGCTCGGTTCCGGCGCTGGGCAGCCAGGGAGTCCATCGAGGACTACTCCCTGCGGTTCGCCCCCACCACGTTCCGCCGCTGGGCCCCGCTGATGGTGGCCTCCACCGCGCTCGGCGGCATCGCCTACCTGGCCGACTACGCGATCGGCGCCTCGGTGGTGCTCACCAACGGCACCCCGAGCGCCCTGCTCGGCATCCTGCTGGCCGCCGCGGTCATCTTCGTGACCGGGATCCCGATCGCCTACTACTCGGCCAAGTACGCGCTGGACATGGACCTGCTGACCCGGGGTGCAGGGTTCGGCTACTTCGGGTCCACGCTGACGTCGCTGATCTACGCGAGCTTCACGTTCATCTTCTTCGCGCTCGAGGGCTCGATCATGGCGCAGGCCTTCGAGGTCGGCCTGCACATCCCGCTGCCGATCGGCTACCTGATCACCTCGCTGATGGTGATCCCGATCGTGATCTACGGGATGAAGGCGCTGACCAAGCTGCAGGCCTGGACGCAGCCGATCTGGCTGCTCATCTTCGTCGCGCCGCTGATCGCGCTCGCCGTGCGGCAGCCGGGGGCGTACGGCAAGTTCTTCTCCTTCGCCGGGCCGTCCGGTGACTCGGGCGTGCATCTGCTCGGGGTGGGGCTGGCCGCCGGTGTGGCGCTCTCGCTGATCGCACAGATCGGCGAGCAGGTCGACTACCTGCGTTTCATGCCGCCGAAGACCAGCCAGAACCGCTGGAGCTGGTGGGGCGCGGTGCTGTCCGCCGGCCCGGGCTGGGTGATCCTCGGCGCGGTCAAGCAGCTGGCCGGCGGGTTGCTCGCGGTGTGGATCCTGGACCAGGTCGGCCAGGCCGGCGCGGTCGAGCCGATCCAGCAGTTCACGCACGGCCTCGGCCTGGTGCTGCCCACCTGGGCGGTGCTGCCGGTCGCGGTGTTCTTCGTGGTGCTGTCGCAGATCAAGATCAATGTGACGAACGCGTACTCGGGGTCGCTGTCCTGGTCCAACTTCTTCTCCCGGGTGCTGCACGCGCACCCCGGCCGGGTGGTCTGGATCTTCCTGAACGTCGGGATCTCGCTGGCCCTGATGGAGTTCGGGGTGTTCGGCTTCCTGAACGCGGTGCTGGGCTTCTACTCGAACGTGGCGATCGCCTGGATCGGCGCGGTGGTGGCCGACCTGGTGATCAACAAGCCGATGGGCTGGAGCCCGTCGTACATCGAGTTCAAGCGGGCTCACCTGCGGTCGGTGAACCCGGTCGGCTTCGGCTCGATGGTGATTGCCTCGGTGTTCTCCATCCTGGCGTTCTTCGGGGCGTTCGGGGCGCTGCTCGCCGCGTTCTCGCCGTTCCTGGCACTGGTGATCGCGTTCGTGCTGTCGCCGGTGCTGTGCCTGGCCACCAAGGGCAGGTACTACCTGGCCCGGGAGGACAAGCTCGAGCCGCCGATGCTCGACGAGACCGGCGCGCTGTCGGTGGCGATCGGGCACTGCGGGGCGTGCGACACCGACTACGAGCGCCCCGACCTGGCGGCCTGCCCGGTCACCGAGGGCGGCGTGGTCTGCTCGCTGTGCTGCAGCCTGAACAGCACCTGTGGGGACCAGTGCAAACAGCCCGCGTCGGGCCCGGTCGAGCTGGCCTCGCCGACCGTCGCGCGTGCTCCGGTGGCGGGTTCCTAGTGTCGTTTCCACGGCGCTAGGACTCCGTCGGGGGGCGGTAGTCGCCGGAGCGCGGGGAGGGTGGCCGGTGTCAGGGGGTCGGCCACCCTCCTTTTTTCGGGACCCTGCCGGGTCGGCGTGGGTGGCACCGGGCTGGCGTGGGTAGCCGGCGCTGGCGTGGTTAGCTCCGTCGCGCCGTCGGGAGCCGTCGGGACGCCGCAGGCTCCCGACGGCTCGAATAACCTGGTCACCTTGAGGCGGCTTGGTCATTGTCGAAAGAGGCTTGTGACGGGACCACAGCCAGCCAGCCCAGGCTTGAACGTTCACCTTTTTTCGGGACTTGAGGTGATAGTCGGGTACGGCAGTCGGGGCGCCCACATAATCGATTTTTTCTCGTTGCTGGGGGCGGCTCGAGCGCCTCAAAACTGTCGGGGGTCGCTGCGAGAATGTTGGTGTGTCGGAGAGTTGGATCGCTACCGAGAGCCGGGCCGTAGACGCGGTCTTGGCTCAGTTTCGGGTGGCGACGAGCTCCGCGTCGGATCAGGATCTGATCGACAAGTTGTTGTATTTCAAGTCGGTGATTCGCCAGGCCGAGCACGGCGTGTTGCGGGTCATCGCCCAGTTGGA
>DATAZG010000008.1:0-49573 GCA_036272155.1 Pseudonocardia sp. | reverse complement strand
AGACGTGCCCGCCCAGGCACACGTCCGACCGACCACGCACCGAGCCGACCACGCGCTCGGCTGGCCCCGTTCCGACTCCCGGGGTCAGCCGAGCGCGGGGTCAGCCCGCCGCGCGCTTGAGCCTGCGGCGCTCCCGTTCGGAGAGCCCACCCCAGATGCCGAACCGCTCATCGTGCGCGAGCGCGTACTCCAGACACTGGGCACGCACCTCACACCCGCTGCAGATCCGCTTGGCCTCCCGGGTGGAGCCACCCTTCTCCGGGAAGAACGCCTCCGGATCTGTCTCCGCGCAGAGCGCGCGGTCCTGCCATTCCTGGTCCTCATCAGCGTCCTCGACGATCTCCAGCATCTCGAACGCATCCACTCTCGGCAGCAAGTCGGATCTTTCGGGGCCGGCCCCGTCATCCTGCTCGCTGCGGCCTGCCGCCCCGACGATCACATTCACCCGCCCATCTTCAGCGCCGGTCATCGCACGCCCGCCTTCCCCCGGAGCAACCTTCGCCCGTGAATCCCCCGCTGTGGACTCGCGGTCCCAGGGTCAGCGCGGCCGCCGAATGACACCACTGTGATTACACCGGGGGGATTCTAATAGGTCAAGTCGGAGCCACCGAATGCGGAGGGCAATTCGCCCGGTTGATGCCGGATCGGCACACTGGACACGTGCCGCAGCAGCGTCTCCGCTCCCCTGTCAGCCCGATCTTCCTACTTCTCGTCGCCGTCACCGTGTGTGGTGGAGCACTGGCGACCGGCGAGAGTGACCTCGTGATCACCATCGGCGTGGTGCTGCTGGTGCTCGGGGGGTGGGCGGTGTCGTTGTGCCTGCACGAGTTCGCGCACGCGGCGGTGGCCTACCGAGGGGGCGACACCTCGGTCGCGAATAAGGGATACCTGACCCTGGACATCCGGCGGTACCTCAACCCGATGCTCTCCTTCGGACTGCCGCTGTTCTTTCTGCTCGCCGGCGGCATCCCCCTGCCGGGCGGTGCGGTCTGGATCAACAACTGGGCGCTGCGCTCCCGTCTGATCCGGAGCATGGTTTCGCTGGCAGGACCCTTGATCAATCTTGTCCTGGGGATCATCCTGGCCGTCGCCGTGCAAGCCGTGTCGATGCCCGTGGGGCTGCTCGTCGGGCTGTCGTACCTCGCACTGGTCCAGGTGCTGGCGTTCCTGCTCAACATCCTCCCGATCCCCGGGCTGGACGGCTTCGGAGTGCTCGAGCCGTACCTCCCGGACGACGTCCGCGCGACCGCCGACAAGATCAGGCCCTGGGCGCCGCTGGTGTTCTTCGTCGTGCTGATCGGCGTTCCGGGGGTCTCCTCGGTGCTCTTCGAGGTGGGGTCGGTACTCTTCTCGTGGGTCGGCGGGAGCACCCGAGCCGCCTCGGTTGGTTACTCTCAGTTCCTGTTCTGGCGCCGCTGACGGCGGTCGCCGGGCCGCCTCGGCGCTTGATCATTATTGTTCGAAGGCCTCAACCAGTAATTGAGGGCGACATTTTTCCGCATTTGGCCAAAACCGCGCACGCGGTTATCGGCGGGCCGATCGCGGGGACATCCGAGTTCGAGCCAACTGGACCAACTCCGGGATCGTGTCGGTGTCGCTTGGCAACCGGTCCAGCGGCCACCAACGCAGGTCGTCCGACTCGGCGCTGATCCGCTCGATCGCACCCTGCGGGGCCCTGGCCAGGAAACGCACGTCGAAATGCCGGGTGGGCAGGCCGAGCGAGCAGGTGATCGGGTGCACGTCCAGGTGCAGCGGCCCGGGCTCCAGGCTCACCCCGTCGATGCCGGACTCCTCGCGCGCCTCCCGCAGGGCCGCCTCCGCCAGCGAACCGTCGCCGGGCTCACAGTGCCCGCCGAGCTGGATCCACCGCCCCACCCTCGGGTGCAGGGTGAGCAGCACACGGGCGCCCTCGTGGTCCAGGAGCAGCGTGGACGCGGTCAGGTGGCCCGGCTCGCAGGAGCGCAGGCAGGCGTCCGGACGGGCCGCCAGGAAGCCCAGGAACGCCTCCCGCAGCGCCGCCTGGCCGGGCACGGCCGGCCGCCAGTCCCGCAGCTCGGCGGCCGCCACCGCCGAGCTCACCATTCGAGCAGCCCGGCGGCGGGGTCAGCGGCCGGCCGTGGCGGGACCGGGGCGGCCGGGTGGCCCACCGCGACCGCCCCGAGCGGCCGCCAGCCCGCCGGCACATCCAGCACCGCACGCACGGTCTCCTCGGCGAAGATCGTCGAGCCGACCCAGCAGGACCCGAGGCCCTCGGCGGCCAGCGCCACCAGCAGCCCCTGTACCGCCGCCCCACCGGCCACGGTGAACATGGTCTGCTCGGCGGCCCGGCGCGGCTCGTCCGGGTAGTCCTGCGCGCCGTCCGGGGCCAGGAACGGCAGCAGCAGCTCGGGCGCCCGGCGCAGGATGTCGCCCCGGGCCAGCCGGCGCTCGATCTCGTCGGCCGGACGGCCGTCGGCGGTCAGGTCGGCCCGCCAGCGCGCCGCCATCGCGTCCAGCAGCGCGGTGCGCCGTTCCGGGTCGCGCAGCCAGCCGAAGCGGAACGGGGTGCTGTGGTGCGGCGCGGGGGCGGTCAGCGCGGCGGCGACCGCCCGGCGGACCGACCCCGGGTCCACGGGCTCGGCGGCGAACTCGCGCACCGAGCGGCGCGCCGGCACGGCCTCCCGCCGCCCCTGGGCCAGCGCCTCCTCGGTGCCCAGCCAGAACAGGTCCTCGTCCAGCGGGCGGACCAGGTCACCGGCCGTCGAGCCGTCGTCGGGCAGTCCGCCCAGCCCGCGCAGCACCGCCACCGGGACGCCGCCCAGCTTGCCCTTCACCAGGTCGGCCGCCCCGGCGACCTCGTCGGCCAGCGCGACCTCGGTGACGATCAGCTCGTTGCCCTGCTTGTCGTGCGCGCCGGCATAGCGGTGCAGCACCGGGAGCCCGGCGGAGCCGATCGCCACGTCGGTCTGGCCCACCCGCCAGGTGCGGCCCATCGTGTCGGTGACCACCACCGCGACGGTGACGCCGGTGAGGTCCCGGAGCCGGGCGCGCAGCCGGGCGGCGGAACCGTCCGGGTCGACGGGCAGCAGCGCCAGCTCGTCGGCGGCCACGTTGGATGCGTCCACGCCGGCCGCCGCCTGCACCAGGCCGATCTTGTTCGCCACGATCAGGGTGCGGCCCTTGCGCGCGAGTATCCGCTCGGTCTCGGCGGCGACCAGCTCGCGGCGCCGGGCGTCCCGCTCCTCGGGGTCGGTCGGCGCGGTGACCAGCCGGCCCTCCACCTTGGACACGACCTTGCTGGTCACCACGAGCACGTCACCGTCGGCCAGGTCGGGCGCGGCGGCGGCGATCGCGGCGGCCAGGTCGTCACCGGGGCGGAACTCGGGCAGGCCGGTGAGCGGGCGGAGTTCGAGCAGCGGGGCGGCGTGGTCGCCGGGTACGGGGACGGCAGGGGCCGGGGCAGCGTGCGTGAGGTCAGGCACCGCCGACCCCGGCCAGCTCGAGCGCGTGGCGGGCCATCTTGGCGGTCGCGTCCACGTCGGTCATCAGCAGCGGGACGGCGCGCACGGCCACGTCCGGCACGTCCGCCCAGTCCGTCTCGTGCACCAGCCAGCCGTCCAGCAGGCCGCCGGTGGCCCGCGCGCCGTAGTGCCGGCCGACGGCCTGCGCGGTGGTCTCCACGCCGATCGCGTCCAGGCAGGCGTCCGCCATGCCCCGGACCGGGCGGCCGCCGACGATCGGGGACAGACCGATCACCGGCGCGGGGCCGGCGCGCAGCGCGGTCGCCAGGCCGGGCACGGCGAGGATCGCGCCGATGCTGACCACGGGGTTGGACGGCGCGAGCAGCACCACGTCCGCCGCCGCGACCGCCTCCAGCACGCCCGGCGCCGGCTTGGCCTCCTCGGCGCCGACCGAGGCGAACCGGTGTGCCTTCGGTACCGCGCGGTGCCGCACCCACCACTCCTGGAAGTGGATGGCCTGCTGGGCGGGCTGTTCGGGCTGCTCCGGGTCGGCCGGAGCGCCGGCCGGCTGATCCGGGTCGGCCGGGGTGTCGATCACCACGTGCGTCTCGACCCGCTCGTCGCTGGCCGGCAGCAGCCGCACCCCGGGCTGCCAGCGCGCGCACAGCGCCTCGGTGACGGCGGAGAGGGGGTAGCCGGCGCGCAGCATCCGGGTGCGGATCAGGTGGGTGGCCACGTCGCGGTCACCGAGGCCGAACCAGGTCGGCTCGGCGCCGTAGGCCTTGAGCTCGTCGCCGACGGTCCAGGTCTCCCCGGCGCGCCCCCAGCCGCGTTCGGTGTCGATCCCGCCGCCCAGGGTGTACATGCAGGTGTCCAGGTCAGGACAGATGCGCAGCCCGTGCAGCCAGATGTCGTCGCCGACGTTGACCACCGCGGTGATCTCATTCGAACCACTGCCGGCGCCCTCGGCGACACCGTCCGGACCGGGACCGGGAATGCCGAGCGCCGCCTTCAACCCGAGCAGGAATCGGGCGCCGCCGACACCGCCCACGAGTGCCACAACCTTCATGCGTCAAGCCTACGTCGCCGAAGGAGGGCGGAATCCGGGTATCCGCGGCCGCGCGCACGACCTGACAGGCAGCGCGAGCGGCGCCGGTACCACCGCACCGTCGAGCACCGGCCCGGCGCGCCCCGGTCAGGTCCAGTGGGCCGCCGAGCGGCGGGCCAGCAGCTCCCGGTACTGGCGGGTCGTGTTCTCGTACAGCTCGCCGGTGCCCCAGTCAACGATGACCCCGTAGCGGCGGACCAGGTCCAGCACGTCCAGCTCGCCCGCCCGGTACCGCCGCGCCACGTCGGCCGGGTCCTCGGCCAGCCAGCCGGGGCGCTCGGCCGCGATGGAGGCACGCAGCGCGCGCGTGGCCTCGGCGTCGACCCGGTACTCGTCCAGCTCGGGGTCCACCGGGACGACCACCACGCCGTAGTCGAGGGCGGCGCGCTCGATCGAGACGTAGCCGTCGATCACGTCCTCCACCACCGCCGCCGGTTTCCGGGTGAGCGGGTCGCCGAGGCCACCGCCGCCGGCCGAGGGGCGGGTGAAGGAGTCACCGGGGCCGACGGGCACGCCGGAGAACGTGGCGCCGAGGAACTTCGCCGCGTCGGTGCCCGGGTTCAGCCACACCCCGTGCGGCACGGACGGCAGGCCGCCCTCGATGCCCCAGGTGATGGAGCGCGCCCGGTCGCAGCAGTAGGACATCACGGTGGCGTCGCAGTCGGTGAGCACGCCGCCCTTCTCCAGCCCGCAGCCGCCGCGCTGGCGCCCGGGGCCGCCGGAGTCGGTGACGATGCGGTGCTCGGTGGTCAGCACCGGGGAGAGCCGTTCCTGCCCCTCGAAGGGCTGCACGGCGAGCCCGGCGCCGAACACGGGCGCGGTGGCCCCGGAGCCGTCCTTGCTGACCCGGCCGCCCCAGCCGCCGGCCATCCAGTCGTACCACATGAAGTACGGCCGCTCGGGTGTCCGCGCATCCCGCCCGCCGACCAGCAGGTACTCCAGGTTGAACGCGCAGGCCATGGCCCGCTCCGGCATCACCTGCGACCAGATCTCGAAGATCCCGTTCATCAGTTTCTCGTACGGGCCGGAGCAGAACCCGGTGACCGCGTAGGGCCAGCCGGCGTTCACCACGGTGCCCTCCGGGCCGGCGTCGACCTGCACGACCCGGTAGAAGCCGGAGTTCAGCGGTACCTCGGGGAAGAAGGTCTTGGTGCCGGCGTAGAGCGCGGAGTGGGTGGTGCCGTAGCCGGAGTTGAGGAAGGTCGCCACGGCGGGGGCGCTGCCGGCCAGGTCGTAGTGGATGCCGTCCTCGTCGATGGTCATGTGCACGGCGACCGGGACGAGCCCCTCGCCGCGCCCCGGGTCGGCGTCCAGGTAGTCGACCGTCTCCCAGGTGCCCTTGGGCAGCTCGGTCAGCCGGTGCCGGACGATCCGTTCCACGTAGTCCTGCACGCCCTCCATCGCGGCGACCACGGTGTCCACCCCGTACCGGTCCACCAGCCGCAGCACCTCGCGCTCGCACACCGCGGTGGCCTCGGCCTGGGCGTTCAGGTCGCCCATGCTGCTGTACGGGGAGCGGGTGTTGGACACCAGCAGCTGGCACACGTCGTGCAGCATCTTGCCCCGGTGCCAGACCCGCACCGGGGTGATCCGCAGCCCCTCGCCGAAGTGCTCCTTGGCGTTGACGTCGAACGAACCGGGCACCGTGCCACCGATGTCCGCCCAGTGCCCCTTGTTCTGCGCGTACCCGATCACCCGGTCACCCACGAAGATCGGCCGGATGAAGCTCACGTCGTTGAAGTGGGTGCCGCCCCGGTACGGGTCGTTCACCGCGAACACGTCGCCCTCGTTGACGTCGTCACCGAACTCCTCGAGCACCGCCTTGCACTGGAAGTGGAGCGTGCCCACGTGCACCGCGATGTCCCCGGAGCCCTGCATGACGGTGTTGCCCTCGGCGTCGCACAGCGCTGAGGAGAAGTCCCGCGCGTAGATGACGAACGAGTAGCAGGTGCGCATGATCTGCTCGCTCATCAGGTCCACGGCGGTGGCGAACGCGTTCTTCAGCACCTCGAAGGTGACCGGGTCCAGCCCGGCCGGCGTGATCGGAGCTCGGGTGTCGGTCACGGCTCAGGCCTCCGTTACGTCCGTCAGGTGGATGCGGATGTTGAGCCACTCGTCGACCTCGGCGCGGGTGCGCGGCGGCACGACGGTGGTGGAGTCCAGCTGGTCGATCACCGCCGGCCCGGCCAGCTCGGTGCCCGGCGGCAGCTCGTCGCGGTCGTAGACGGCGGTGTCCACCCAGCCGGTGGCGTCGAAGAACACCTGGCGGGTCTTGTGGGGCTCCGGCGCCGGCCGGCGCGGCGCGTCGTGGGCGAGGAACGCGGGCTTGGGCGTGGTGCCGATCGCGGTCAGGCCCAGCTGGTAGAGCTCGACGGGGGTGTCGTCGCGGCGGAAGGCGTACTCCCGCTCGTGCTGCTCGTGGAACACCGCCACCGCGTCGGCCAGCGCACCGGGGCCGGCACCGCACTTGACGGTCAGCGAGCGCCACTGGCCGACGTAGCGCATGGACACCTGGCGCTGCAGCACCGCGTCGGCCGGCGCAACGCCCTCGTGCCGCAGCCGGGCGCTGGCCTCCGCCTCCAGCCCGGCGAAGGCGTTCTCGAACTCCTCCTCGTCGGCCTGGTCGGCCACCGCCCCGAACATCGCCGAGAGGTCGTGACGGATGTCCACCAGCAGGCAGCCCAGCGCCGAGGTGACCCCGGGGTTGGGTGGCACGATCACGGTGGGGATGCCCAGCTCGGCGGCCACCTCGGCGCCGTGCAGCCCGCCGGCCCCGCCGAAGGCCACCAGCGCGAAGTCCCGGGGGTCGTAGCCCCGCCGGATGGAGATCAGCCGCACCGCGTCGGCCATGTTCGCGTTCGCCACCTTGAGCACCGCGGCGGCGGCCGCGTCCAGCTCCAGGGCCAGCGGGGTGCCCACGTTGTCGCGCACGGCCCGCTCGGCCAGCTCCGGGTGCAGCACCAGCGCGCCGCCGGCCAGGGACGCGCCGAGCCGGTTGAGCACCAGGTTGGCATCGGAGTTCGTGGCGTCGGTGCCGCCCGCGCCGTAGCAGGCCGGCCCGGGGTCGGCGCCGGCCGACTGGGGGCCGTTGCGCAGCGCGCCGGCCTCGTCGATCTGCGCGATGGACCCGCCGCCCGCGCCGATGGTGAGCACCTCGATGGACGGGAAGATGATCGGGTAGCCGTACTCGACCGACCACTCCTTGGTCACCCGCAGCTCACCGGAGTGGACCAGCGAGATGTCCGTGCTGGTGCCGCCCATGTCCAGGCCGATGGCGTTGGCGAAGCCGCACTGGGTGGCCACGTGCCGGGCCGCGATGGCGCCGGCCGCGATGCCGGAGGCGGCCAGCCGCACCGGGTAGCGCTCCGCCATCCTCGGTGTCATGGAGCCGCCTCCGGAGTGCAGCAGCAACAGGTCACCGGTGTAGCCGCCCTCCTCGAGCTTGCCCGCCAGCCGGCCCACGTACCCACTGACCAGCGGCGCGAGCACCGCGTTGGCCACCGTGGTGTTGAACCGCTCGTGCTCGAAGATCTCCGGCAGGATCTCCGCGCTGGTGGACACCGCCACGTCCGGCAGCTCCTCCTCCAGGATCTCCCGCATCCGGATCTCGTGGCTCGGGTTGACGTAGGAGTTCACGAAGCACACCGCGACCGTGCGCACCTCGCGGCGGCGCAGCAGCGCGGCCAGCGCGCGGGCGGCGTCCTCGTCCAGCGGGGTGACGACCTGGCCGGAGTAGTCGATCCGCTCGGGGACCTCGAACCGGTCGCGGCGGCGGATGTAGGGCGGCGCCACGTCCTTGTAGGCGTCCCACAGGTCGTCCTTGGTGCCGTCCCGGATCTCGATCACGTCCCGGAACCCGGTGGTGGTGACCATCGCCGCCTTCTGGAACCGGCGGGTGATCAGCGCGTTGGTGGCGATCGTCGTGCCGTGCGAGAACAGCGACACCTCGGCCAGGTCCACGTCCGCCCTGGCCACCCCGCGCAGCACCCCGTCCATCGGGTCGCTCGGGGTGGAGGGCACCTTGGTGACCCGCATCGAGTGGTCGGACTCGTCGAAGATGCAGACGTCGGTGAAGGTGCCTCCGACGTCCACGGCCACGCGAAGGTTCGGCATGCGGCTGCTCCCGGATCGACTGTGGAACGTGGATCGACGGCGGAACTGGGTTCGCGGAACTGGCTCTCGGACCGGTCTGTGAGGCGGCGGACGGTGCGCGCGACGGAACGGATTGCCTGACTGTGCCCCCTGGTCCGGGCCCGGTCACTGGAGGAAATCCAGAATTATCGGGCATCCTTTGTGCTATCCGACAGAAGGCGGGGTTCCGGGATGGTCGAGCAGCCGGCCGCGCGGGACGGCGGGGCCACCGAGGCCGACCTGCTCAAGCGGACCGTGTGGCTGCAGAACGACCTCCTCAAGGCGCTCGCGGCGGACGACCCGGTCGGCTCGCTGGTGATCCGGCTGGGCACGCTGAGCCGGGGCACGGCGGTGCTGTACGAGGCCACCGGGCGGGTGGTGGCCTCGGTGGGCCGGGGTCCGCTGCGGCTGATCTGGGAGGAGCTCACGGCACGGCACGCCGAGCCACCGGACGAGGTCGGGCCGGCCGACCCCCTGCCGGTCACCGGGCCGCACCGGTTCCGGGTGGGCCGCTGGGTCGCCGCCAGCCGCCCGCTGCTGGTCCGAGGCGCCGCCTTCCACCTGGCCATCGCCTCGCAGGACGCCGCGCTGATCGGCGACCTGGGACCGGGACTGCTGGAGACGGCCAAACACGTGCTGGGCGCCGCCACGGCGGTCCGGGACCTCACGCTCAGCCAGGAGCGCGCCGAGTCCGCCCGGCTGCTGTCCGCGCTGCGCGCCGGGGTCACCACGTCCCGGGTGCGCCAGACCTGGGACCGGCTGCGCCCGTTCCGGCTGCGCGCGGGCACCCCGCTGCGGGTGGTCTCGGCGAGCCCGCTGGCCGCCCGGGGCGTGTCGCTGGATCCGCGCCGGCCGTCCGACGCGCTGCTCGAGCAGGCGCAGCGGGACGGGCTCGGCCTGGTGCTGACTGTGCTCGACGAGTCGGGCGACGCGGACACGGACGTCGAAGCCGATGCCGACGCGCTGGGCACGCCGCTGACCGCCGTGCTCGCCGACCGGCCGCCCGCGGACGACTGGCTGGCCGCACTGGCCCGCACCCACCTCACCGGGGCGAGCGGCCCGTTCACCGACCTCACCGCCGCGCCCCGGTACTTCGAGGAGGCGCTCACCGCGTGGCGGGTGGCCGGCCGCCGGCACGACCGGGGCAGCCGGGACACCCTCGTGCTGCTGGACCGGGTCGACTTCGCCACCTGGCTGCTCACGCGCCGCGACGACACCCAGGTGGCCGCCCGGTTCGACCGGCACTTCGGCGCGCTCGTGGCGGCCGCCGACCTCTCCGAGACGGTGATCATGTACCTGGCCTGCGACCAGGACGTCCGGCGCGCCGCCGCCCGCCTGTTCGTGCACCCCAACACGGTGCGCTACCGGCTGGCCAAGGTGGAGGGCCTGCTCGGCGCCCCGATCGCCTCCGCCAGTCTGGTCGCCAACCTCTACCTGGCGTTCCAGGACCAGATCCTCGCCCTCGGCCCGAGTAGGTCGTGAGTGGTGTGTCGTCCGCGGCGGCACACGGCTTGGGGAGGCGGCACACGCGTTCCGGAGGCGGCACACGCGTTCTAACTCGTGTGCCGCGTTCGCGGGGCGTGTGCCAGGGCTGGGAGGCCTGTGCCCGGTACACGCGGCGTCTGCCCGGTACACACGGCGTCTGCCCGGTACACGCGTGTGCCCGGTACACGAGGTACCGAGATACCGCCGCTGGACCAGCGCTGGAGCCGGTGTCGACCTCCACCTCCCGGTTCGCGCACCTTGCGTGGTTCCCGCGCATGGTGCGAGGTGCGCGAGAACCACGGCAGGTGCGCGAAGTGGATACGCAAGGTGCGCGACAACCACGCAACGCGCGCGGCAACGCCGGCACGGATGCGCGACACGCGACGCTCACGACACGGGCGAGCGAGGGAGCGCAGCCAGGCCGCGCGACTGGCGAGTGGTCCCGTCGGCACACTGGTTGGCGGGCCGGCACACAAACCCTGGTTCTCGCACACGGACCGCGGTGGCGGCACACCTGTACCAACTCGGGTGCCATGTCCAGTGTCCGTGTGCGCGAGCCAGGACCTGTGTGCCACCGCCCCAGCCTGTGTGCCACGACGGCTCTACATGGCGCGGTAGTCCTTGGCGGCGAACCTCGGGCCGAACCGGGGGCGGCGGAAGCCGGACGCCTCGATGTAGCGCACCGCGCGCTGCCGTTGCGGGGTGTACGGGGCCAGCACGGCGAGCATGCCGGCATCGTCCAGCGGCCGGCCGAGCAGCGCCCAGCCGACGACGCTCGGGATGTGGAAGTCGCCGACGCTGACCGCGTCCGGGTCGCCCCACGCCCGCTGGGCGACCTCGGCGGCGGTCCACACGCCGATCCCGGGCACCCGGCGCAGCAGCTCCCGCCCGGCCGCGCCGCCCAGCTCGACCGCGCCCTCCAACCGGTGCGCCACCTGCGCGGACGCCAGCAGCGCGCGGCGGCGGGCGGAGTCGACCCCGGCGCGGTGCCACTCCCAGTCCGGGATGGCGCGCACCGCCTCCGGCGTCGGCGGCACCCACAGCTTCGGCATCCCGGCCGGCCCCGGTGCCCGCGTGCCGAACCGCCAGCACAGCTCCCGCCAGGACCGGCGCGCCTCCACCCCGGTGACCTTCTGCTCCAGCACCGCCGGTAGCAGCGTGTCCCAGACCCGGCCGGTCGCGCCGAGCCGCAGCCCGGGCAGCCGCCGCCGGGTCTCCTCGACCAGCGGGTGGTGCGCGACGAACCCGGTGTCGTCGTCCGCCGCGCCGAGCAGCGCCGGCAGCCCGTCCAGCGCGTGCCGCGCGCCGGGACCCCACGCGGTCGCCTCGACGGCCCCGTCGGACGTCCGGCGCAGCGCCAGGGTGGCCGGGCCGTCGGCCGTTGTGCTGGTGCGCCAGCAGGTGCCCGACTCGGCGTCGATCCGCAGCGTGGGGTCGCCGGAACCCCGGCGCAGCGGCCCGAGCAGGCCGAGCAGGTCCAGCTGGAAGTCCGGCCGCCAGCTCCGGGTCAGCGCCGGCGCAACCGCCGGCCCCGACCCCGACCCCGCTGGGTCCGGCTCAGCCGACCCCGACCCAGCAGAGTCCGGCTCAGCCGGCCCGGAAGCCGGCTCCGGGCCCGCCAACGCCGGGTTCGACAGAGCCGGCCCCGACCCCGCCGGGTCCGGCTCAGCGCTCACACTCCGGCGGAGAACCGCACCCCGCCGGCCGGCAGCACCACGTCCGGCCACAGCCGCACCCCGTCCCGCAGCTCGCACCGCTCACCGACGACCGCCCGGTCGCCGATCACCGAGCCGGACACGGTCGCCCCGGCCGCCACGCGGGCCCCGTAGCCGAGCACCGAGCGTTCCACGACGGCGCCCTCCTCGACCACCGCGCCGTCGAACAGCAGCGCGCCGTCCAGGTGGGCACCGGCACCGACCACCGCGCCGACCCCGATCGTCGAGCCGCCGAGCAGCGTCGCGTCCGGGGCGACCTCGGCGCCCTTGAGCACCAGCGCCTGGCCGATCGGGCCGGGCAGCGCGTCGGACGGCGCCCGGCCGAGCACCAGGTCGGCCGAGCCGTCGACCAGGTCGAACGGGGTGCCGAGGTCGCGCCAGTAGGTGGCGTCCACGTGCCCGGACACCCGGGAGCCAGCGGCCAGCAGGCCGGGGAACGTCTCGCGCTCCACCGAGACCGGGCGGCCGTCCGGGATCGTGTCGATGATCTCGCGGCGGAACACGTAGCAGCCGGCGTTGATCTGGTCGGTCGGCGGGTCGTCGGTCTTCTCCAGGAAGGCCTGCACCCGGCCGTCGGCGTCGGTCGGCACGCAGCCGAACGCCCTGGGGTCGGGCACCCGGACCAGGTGCAGCGTGACGTCGGCCTCGGTCTCCCGGTGGGTGCCGACCACGGCGGCCAGGTCGGTGCCGGCCAGCACGTCGCTGTTGAACACCATGACCTCGGAGCCGCGCAGGTACGGGGCCACGTTGCGGATGCCGCCCCCGGTGCCCAGCGGTTCCGTCTCGACGACGTACTCCAGGTCGAGGCCTAACGCCGAGCCGTCGCCGAAGTGGTCGGCGAAGGTCTCGGCCAGGTAGGAGGTGCCCAGGATCACGTGCCTGATCCCGACCGCTTGGATCCGGGACAGCAGGTGGGCCAGCATGGGTACACCGGCGGTGGGCAGCATCGGCTTGGCCTTGGACAGCGTCAGCGGGCGCAGCCGGGTGCCCTTGCCCCCGACGAGCACCACCGCATCGACATCGCGCAGGTTCACGCGACCAAAGGCTACCCGTCGCCCGAACGGCTCAGGCCGGCGGCCGAATCATGCTGAGGTAGCGGGGCCCGCCCCGGCGCACCGGCAGCTCCGGCCGAGACACCCGGAAGCCGAAGCGCTCGTAGTAGGGCACGTTCGCCGGGTCCGAGGTGTGCAGCCGGCAGCGGGCGCCCTCCTCGTCCGCCCTGGCGAGCACGGGCGCCAGCAGCAGCGCCCCGACGCCTCGCCGGCGCGCCCTGGGGTGCACGCCCATGGCGCGCAGGTACCAGTCCAGCTCGCCGGTGCGCCGGGGCGACACGTCGCGGGCCAGCCGGCCGGACACGGCGGCGTAGCGCGGGAACGAGCAGGGGGCCACGGCGGCCGCCCTGAGCAGCGCGGGGATCTGCAGCGCGTGCCGGACCGTGGACAGCGGGTACATGCCGGGCGGCAGCCACAGCGCCACGCCGACGGCCCCGACGGCGTCCTTGGCCAGCACCGCGCCGCCGCACCGGGCGGCGTCCCGCGCGCTCGCGGTGAGCAGCGCGCGCAGCACCCTCGCCCGCACCCCCGAGTCCGCCCAGAGGGACTCGAACGCCGGGTCGGCGCCGTAGCTGGCGGCCAGCAGCCAGCCGACCGTGCGGGCGTCCTGGCCGCGCAGCGGCTCGATCCGGGCGGTCATCCGACGGCGACTATCTCGCCACGCTCAACGGCTGGCCCTGCGTACCGCGAGCGCGGAGCGGGCCCCGAGGCCGGCCCGCAGCACCAGCCG
The DNA here is from genome assembly GCA_036272155.1 of Pseudonocardia sp. Taxonomy (GTDB): domain Bacteria; phylum Actinomycetota; class Actinomycetes; order Mycobacteriales; family Pseudonocardiaceae; genus Pseudonocardia. The sequence continues at coordinate 35,912 of DATAZG010000008.1, read as the reverse complement.
GACCGGTGCCAGGACCGGCCCCGGGTAGTGGTCGGCCAGGTAGCGGTAGGCGCTGCGGTGGTGCTCGGCGAGCATCCGCGCCGACACGTCGGAGTTCGCGGTGGTGGCGTGCCCGCCGGTGTGCACGACCTCGGCCGAGGGCACGTACCGGTTGCGCCAGCCGGCCCTGGTCAGCCGCTCGCCGAGGTCGACGTCCTCGAAGTACATGAAGTACCGCGAGTCGAAGCCGGCCACCGAGTCGAATGCCGCCCGCCGCAGCAGCAGGCAGGACCCGGACAGCCAGCCCGCATCCCGCTCCTCAACGCTGCCCTCGGACTGCCGGTAGGCCTTGGTCCACGGGTTGCCCGGCCAGACTGTGCCGAACACCGCGTGCCCCACGCCCCGGCCCAGCGACGGCAGCAGTCGGGCGGACGGGTACACCGCGCCGTCGGCGTCCCGGATCAGCGGCCCGAGCGCGCCGGCCCTCGGGGTGCGCGCGGCGGCGGCGAGCAGCTCGTCCAGCGAGCCGGGCCCCCAGACCAGGTCCGGGTTGGCCACGACCACCCAGCCCACCTCGGGGCCCAGCTCGGCGACGCCCCGGTTGGCGCCGCTGCCGTAGCCGATGTTCTCCCCGATGCGCAGCAGCTCGACGCCGTCCCGCTCGGCGGCGGCGCGCTCCGGGGCGCCGTCCACCGAGCCGTTGTCGGCGAGGACCACGGTGTAGTCCCGGGTGGTGGCCGCGCGCAGCGAGTCGAGGAACTCGGTCAGCGAGTCGCCTGGTGAGTAGGTGACGGTGACCACCGCCAGCTCGTCGCCATAGCGCGCCGGCTGCTCGGCGAGCGCCGGCTCGGCGGAGGACTGCGACATGGGCGCGGATCGTAGCTCGTGTGGGTTGTCGCCCGCCGCCGCCCGGCCAGCCCGCCCCCCGTTCCCGCTGGCCCGCCGCCCTCGTCTCGGCAGCCGGTCGGCCGCCCCGGACCAGCGGCTGAGCGGCCGCGCACACTGCTCCGGGTGGCCGCGGCTCAACCGGTCGGCGGGCTGTCGGCGGCCCAGCGGTCGGCCGGTTCGGTCGGTCAGTCGTCGCCGGGGTCGCCGTCCAGCTCCTCCAGCACGGCGGCGGCTTCCAGGCTGCCCCAGTGCGCCGCGTGCCGCAGGTAGGCCCTGGCCTCGTCCGGGCGGCCCACGTCGGCCAGGAACTGGCCGAAGGCCAGCGCCCAGCCCGGCTCCTGCTCTCGCTCGGCGGCCTCCAGCTCGCGCTCGGCGGCGGCCAGGTCTTCCCGGACCTCCTGCTGGAACAGGGCGTACTCGATGTGCCCGCGCTCGGCGCCGAGCTCGGCGCCGCGCCGGTAGAGCTCCTCGGCGTCGTCGAAGCGGCGGCTGGCGGCGCGCACGAAGGCGAGCCCGAGCAGGGTGCTGGGGCGCGACTCGTCAGCCCAGTACTCGGCGGTGCGGATGGCCGGGCGGGGGTCGTCCAGGTGCTCCCACTGCACCTCGACCAGGTTCACCGGCGCCAGCGCGTGGCCGGCCTCGGCGGCCCGGCGCAGCATCAGGGCGGCCTCGCCGAACCGGCCCCGGTGCCGCAGGAACACGCCGAAGGTGTTCATCGCCTCGACGTCGCCGCCGTTCACCGCGACCCGGTAGGCGTCCTCCGCCCGGTCCACGTCGCCGGTGCTGGCCAGCGCGTCGGCCAGCATCAGGGCCAGGTCGGCTCGGCCGGCCCGGACCCTCGGGGTGAGCAGCTCGACGACCTCGAACCGGTAGCCCCGGTCCAGGTAGGCCCTGGCCAGCAGCGCGACGGCGGCGGGCTCACGGGCGGCGACCGCCCGGCGCAGCACGCCGATCGCCTCGTCGTGCCGGTCCTCGTCATGGTCGAGCAGCGCCTGGCCGTGCGCGGTCAAGCTGTCGTCGACGGGCAGCCGCCGCGTCGGATCGTCGGCGGTGGCATCCGGCGCGTCGTGGTCCGGAACTGTGTCGTCAATAAGGTTTTTGTCGAGCACCGTCACGATTGTGACGGTCGCGGGTCACAGTTATATCAACCCGCGCCGAGCGGTCGAGGCTGCCCGATCCACCAGGCGGCCGCCGCTGCGCGCTCAGGCGCTCCGGTGCGCGATCACTCCCGGACCTCGTTCGGTCCGGCCCAGCTTCAGCTCGAGGCCCGACTCAGAACCGGGGACCGATCCTGGCGTCCTCCGAGGAGGTGGTCAGCGGCCAGTACGCCCAGTCGCCGGTGTTGGACAGAAGCTCTCGTTCGGTCGGGTGCGAAACCTGCACCCGGGAAAGCCGCGCATGCAGCCGCTTGCTCTCCCGACACGCGTCCATTCCCAGCCACAGGGCCACCGCCGTCAAGAGGCTGAGCAGAACCCATTCGAGACCCATACCTCGCCAACGACGACGAACGCACAGCGGTGTGCGGTGAACGACACTTCACCCGCATGGACTAGTCGTTAGGGGCAGATGTCGCAAGTTTGCCGTTATATCGGCGTGTCGAACGACGAGCGGCTCACTCGGAAAGCTGAGCGGAGCGCGGTCCGCCACTCACACGGCGGCCGCAGACCGGCCGCCGTCCAAGAGCGACCGGACAGCACCGAATAGGCCGGCCGAGGGGCCGGCCTGGGGAACGCGGCCGAGTCGCACGGGTGTATGCGCGCGGGGTCGGCGCCGACCTCCTCGAAGACCGCTCTGGCCAGGTCGTACCAGGTCGCCTCGCCGGTGCCGGTGAGGTGGTAGGTGCCGTACGGCGCGCCGACCCGGACGAGCTCGACCAGCCCGCCGGCCAGCTCCGCCGCCCAGGTCGGGGAGCCGTGCTGGTCGGCGACGACGTTCAGGGTGTCCCTGCGGTGGCGCAGCGCCGCGATGGTCTTGACGAAGTTGCCGCCCACGGCGCCGTACACCCACGCCGTGCGCACGACGTAGTGGTCGGCCAGCGCGGCGCGCACCGCCCGCTCGCCGGCCTCCTTGGTCGCGCCGTACACCGTGGCCGGGCCGACCGGGTCGTCCACCTCGTACGGCCGGGGCACTCCGGTCGCCGGGTCGAGCACCGGGGTGCCCGGGAAGACGTAGTCCGTGGACACGTGCACCAGCGTGGCGCCCAGCTCGGCGCAGGCGGCCGCCAGCCGGGCCGGAGCGTCGGTGTTCGCGGCGGCCGCGCCGGCCGGGTCGGCCTCGGCGCCGTCCACGTCCGTCCAGGCCGCCGCGTTGAGCACCACCAGCCGCCGCGCGGCCCCGCGCTCGGCGGCGGGGTCGGCGGGGTCGGCCGCGGTGCCCGCGGCCCACCGGCGCAGCGCGTCGGCCACGCCGTCCCCGGTCACGTCGAGCTCGGCGCGCCCGGCGGCGGTCACGTCCTCGCCGTCCCGGCGCAGCAGCTCGGTCAGCTCACTGCCCAGCTGGCCGCGCGCCCCGGTGACCAGCCAGCGCACCGGCGCGCCCGTCGACACCGCGTGAGCCGCGTTGCCCGCGTTGGCCGCGTTGGTCGCCGGACCGGTCATCGGGCCAGCGCGGCGCGGGCCTTGAGGGGCTCCCACCAGTCGCGGCGCTCGCGGTACCAGTCGACGGTGCTGGCCAGCCCGTCCACGAACGACACCCTCGGCCGGTAACCGAGCTCCTCGGAGATCTTGCTGTGGTCGACGGAGTAGCGGCGGTCGTGGCCCAGCCGGTCGGCCACCCGCTCGACCATCGACCAGTCGCGACCGGTGGCCTCCAGCAGCAGCCCGGTGAGCTCCTTGTTGGACAGCTCGGTGCCGCCGCCGATGTTGTAGATCTCGCCGGGCCGGCCGCGCTCGGCGACCAACGCGATGCCCTGGCAGTGGTCGTCGACGTGCAGCCAGTCCCGCACGTTCAGCCCGTCGCCGTAGAGCGGCACCGGGTGACCGTCCAGCAGGTTGGTCAGGAACAGCGGGATGACCTTCTCCGGGAACTGGTAGGGCCCGTAGTTGTTGGAGCACCGGGTGATGCACACCGGCAGCCCGTGGGTCCGGTAGTAGGCCCTGGCCAGCAGGTCCGAGCTGGCCTTCGACGCGGAGTAGGGCGAGTTGGGCTCGAGCACGTGGTCCTCGGTCCAGGACCCCTCGGCGATCGAGCCGTACACCTCGTCGGTGGACACGTGCACGAACTTGCCGACGCCGCGCTCCAGCGCCGCCTGCAGCAGCAGCTGGGTACCGCCCACGTTGGTCGAGACGAAGTCCGCGGCACCGGTGATGGACCGGTCGACGTGGGACTCGGCGGCGAAGTGCACCACGGTGTCCACGCCGGTCATCACCTCGCCGACCAGCTCGGCGTCCCGGATGTCGCCGTGCACGAAGCGCAGCCTCGGGGAGTCCGCGACCTCGGCCAGGTTCGCCTCGGAGCCCGCGTAGGTGAGCAGGTCCAGTACCACGATCTCGGCGTCCGCGTAGCCTGGATAGGCTCCATACAGAGTCCGACGGACATAATGCGAGCCAATAAAACCGGCTCCACCGGTGACCAAGATTCGCATGCCCGGAGTCTGACACGGCGAGGACCAGGGTCAATCCTAAGCATTGAGGAGTTAGGTGGAACAGCGGCCAGCCCGGCCCGACCAGCCAGGCCGACGCATCGGTCTCCGGCTGCTGGCCGCAACCGTGTCGGCTGTCGTGCTGGCGGCCTCCGGCATCGGGTGGCACCTCTACCAGGACCTGACCGGCGGCATCAGCACCAGCGACGTGATCCTCGGCGGCACCCCGAAGCCCGCCGGCACGGACCTGAACGTGTTGCTGGTCGGCGTGGACAGCCGCACCGACGCGCAGGGCCACCCGCTGTCGAAGCAGTTACTGGCGCAGCTGCGCAGCGGCGCCGAGGACGGCGTGCTGAACTCCGACACGATCATCCTGCTGCACGTGCCGGCCGACGGCAGCCGCGCGACGGGTATCTCCATCCCCCGCGACAGCTACGTGGACATCCCCGGCTACGACAAGAATAAGATCAACTCCGCCTACCCGTCGGCCACCGTGGACGCCGCCTCGAAGCTGCGCAACAAGGGCGAGGACGAGGCCGCCGTGGACCGGGAGAGCAAGACCGCCGGCCGGCAGGAGCTGATCAAGACGGTGGAGAAGCTGACCGACGTCAAGATCGACCACTACGCCGAGGTCAACCTGCTCGGCTTCTACAACCTGACCAACGCCATCGGCGGCGTCGAGGTCTGCCTGAAGAACTCGGTCAAAGAGTTCCGGTCCGGGGCGAACTTCCCCGCCGGCCCGCAGACCATCACCGGCGGCGCCGCGCTCGCGTTCGTCCGGCAGCGCTACGGGCTGCCCCAGTCCGACTTCAGCCGGATCCGCCGCCAGCAGGTGTTCCTGGCCGCGGTGGCGCACAAGATCCTCTCCGCCGGCACGCTGACCAACCCCGTCAAGCTGCAGGGCCTGATCGACGTGGCCAAGCAGTCCGTGGTGCTGGACACCGGGTGGGACGTGCTCAGCTTCGCCCGCCAGGCGTCCAACCTGGCCGGCGGCAACATCCAGTTCATGACCATCCCCACCACCGGGCAGACCAGCAACGAGCACGGCGACGTGGTGACCGTGGACCCCGAGGAGGTGCGCGACTTCGTGCACCAGCAGATCGGCGGCTCGGACGGGTCCACCGACGCGAGCACCGCCGCCGCGCCGGCCGACGCGGTGCCACCGAGCCAGATCACCATCGACGTGCGCAACGGCACCGGCACCGGCGGCCTGGCCAGCCGGGTGGCCAGCGCGCTCACCAAACGCGGCTACGTCGAGGGCCAGGTGGACAACATCAGCGAGCCGACCGCGTCCAGCGTGCACTACCCGCCGGGCCACGAGGACGCCGGCAACCAGGTCGCCACGCTGCTCGGCGGCATGCACGCCGAGTCCGACGACGCCGTGCCCACCGGCACCGTGCGCGTCTACCTCGCCTCCGACTTCTCCATGTCGGACATCCGCTCCGACAGCACCGACGACTCCACCAGCACCCGCCGCTCCGCCAGCGCCCCGCCGCCGCCGATCGGGCCGCCGATCACCGCCCAGGGTGTGCCCTGCGTGGACTGACCCGCCCCTGCTCGGTTCCACCTGTGCCCCCTACCTGTGCCACCTAACCTGTGCCACCTAACCTGTGCCACCGACCTCGAGGGACCTGTGACGCTCACCGACGCCCTGCTCGGCCCGATCCTGGCCACCGATCCGGCCCGCCCGCTCGTCACCTACTACGACGACGCGACCGGCGAGCGGATCGAGCTGTCCGGCACCACGCTGGCGAACTGGGCGGCCAAGACGGCCAACCTGATGCGCGACGAGTGCGACATCGAGCCGGGCGCCCGGGTGGCGGTACTGCTGCCGGCGCACTGGCAGACGCTGGTGGTCCTGCTCGGGGCGTGGTGGTGCGGCGCTGAGGTGGTCACCGACCCGACCGGCGCCGACCTGGTGTGCTGCGACGAGCCCCGGCTGGCGGCGGCCACCGGTGCCGGCGCGGCGGTCGTCACCGCGCTGTCGCTGAACGCCTTCGGCAAGGGGCTGACCGGCCTGGCCCCCGGCGTGCTCGACTACGCCACCGAGGTTCGGCTGCACGGCGACGTGTTCGCCCCGGAGCGGGGTGGGTCGGATACGGCCGCGGCGCTGGCCGGGCGCTCCGTGGGCGAGGTGCTGGCCGCCGCTCGGGCCGCGGCCGCCGCTGCCGACCTCAGTGCGGCCGACCGCGTGCTGACCAGCTACGACTGGACGCTGGACGACGGCCTGGTCGGGTTGCCGCTCGCGGTGCTGGCCGCCGGCGGCTCGCTGGTCCAGTGCCGCAACGCGCCGACCGACCCCGAGGCGCTCACCCGCCGCGCCACCGGCGAACGAGTAACCCGCCGCCTCCCCTGAAGGCGCCCCTCGCTAGTCCGCACAGACCGGGCGACCCGCCGGGCACGCCGACAAGTCAGCGCAGGTCCGGGGCGCGGTGCCGGATGACACCGTCGAGCACCGTCAGGGCGACGGGCAGGTGCGGTAGCTGGTCAGGTCGGACGGCGAGTGGGTCGTCGTCGAACACGGTCAGGTCGGCCGGCGCCCCCACCTCGACCAGTCCGGCGCGACCGGCCCCGGCCCCGTCGCCGTCGCTATCCCCGTCCCCGTCGCCGGACCCGGTCCCGGTGACGGACCCGCCGGCGACCAGCGCCGGCGCCCGCGTGTAGCCGGCGAGCGCCTGGGCCGGGGTCAACGCCTGGCCGGGGGCGACCGGGGCGAGGTCCGGCCGGTCGTAGGGCCGGCGCAGCACGGCCGCCGCCAGCACGATGCGGGGGTCGAAGGGCGCGATCGGCCAGTCCGAGCCGAGGGTGAGCAGGGCGCCGGCGGCGAGCAGGTCGGCGCACCGCCAGGCGCGGTCGGCGCGCGCGGTGCCCAGCCGGCGCGACCAGTTGTCGCTGTGGTCGGCGCGCGTGTAGTCGGTGGCGTGCGAGGGCTGCATGGACGCCACCACGCCGAGCGCCGCGAACCGGGGCAGCAGGTCGGCAGGCAGCGTCTCCAGGTGCTCGATCCGGTGCCGCCGCCGCGGCGTACCCGGTGGCAGCGTGGCCAGCGCGTCCAGCACGTGGCCGACCGCGGCGTCCCCGATGGCGTGCGTCGCGGTCGGCACGCCGAGCCGCGCCAGCTCGTGCACGGCGGCGGTGTAGTCGTGCGCGTCGCGCCAGTACGGGCGGTCCGACTCGCCGTGGCAGTCCGGCTCGTGCAGCCACGCGGTGCCGTTGTCGATCGTGCCGTCCATGAACAGCTTCAACCCGGCCACCCGCCACAGCCGGCCCCGCCGACCCTGCAGCGCGAGCAGCTCGGCCACCCGGCGGTCGTCGTCCTCGGGCCGGCGCCACGGCGCGATGCGCAGCCGCAGCGGCAGCTCGCCGGCCTCCTCGAGCGAGGCGTACAGCTCGAGCGCGTCGCCGTCACAGTCCATCACGTGGCCGCCGGTCAGCCCGGTCGCCGCCATCGCCGCGAACAGCTCGGCGAGGGCGGCCCGCCGGGCGGCGAAGCCCGGCTCCGGCACCACCGCCTCGACCAGTGCCGTGGCCGCCTCCTCCAGCAGCAGCCCGGTGGGGCGGCCGTGCTCGTCGCAGACGATCCGGGAGGACGACGCGAACCGCCTCGGCCCGGTCACCCCGGCGCGGCGCAGCGCCTCGGCGCTGGCCAGCATGGAGTGCCCGTCGAACAGCCGGACGGCGGCCGGCGCGCCGCCGAGCACGCCGTCCAGCAGCGCCGCGTCGACCGGTTCGTCGCCGAGCGCGTTCGGGTCCAGCCCCCAGCCGAGCACCCAGCCCTCCGGCCCCGGCTCGGCGGCGGCCAGTGCGGCCCGTACCTGGTCGAGGGTGTGCAGCCCGGACAGGTCGGCGCCGACCGCGAGCCGCGGGCCCAGTGCCGGGTGCAGGTGCGAGTCGACCAGTCCCGAGGTGAGGGTGCGGCCGCTCAGGTCGACGGTCCGGGTGCGCGGTCCCGCCCAGCGCCGCGCGTCCGGCTCGTCGCAGAGCGCCGCGATCCGGCCGCGCCGCACCACCACGCTCACCGGCGGCGCCGCGCCCGCCGCGCCGGCCGGTCGGGACCCGTACAGGATCAGGTCGGCGGCGGTCACGGTCGCACCTCGGCCGCGCCGGCCCCGTCAGCGATGATCTCGGCGGCGATGATCTCCGCAGCGACGATCTCGGCGGCGACGATCTCGGCGGCACCCGGGGACGTGCCCACCTCGGACGGGGCGGGCTCGTGGGTGCCGCGGCCGAGCAGGTCGAGCGCCGGCCCCTTGACCCGCACGACGACGGCCGCCGCGACCGCCGCCACCAGCATGGCCACCACGAAGATCCAGAACTGGTTGGCCGGCGGCGGCTGGTCCGGCTGCACGAACTGGTACGTGCCGTACCCGACGACGGCGAGAGCAGCGACGGCCGGGACCACGTGCTTGACCGGGGAGAACGACGCCCGGTCGCGGCGGTACACGTAGCACGGCGCCACCGCCGAGGAGAGCAGGTAGATCAACAGCAGGGGCACGGTACCGATCCCGGCCTCGTAGGCGGCGATGGTGACCGCGTTGCCGTCCAGCAGGAAGTACGGCACCACCACCAGCGCGGTGACGATCACGCTCCACAGCCAGGCCGCCGGGGCGGGTACCTGGGTCCGCCGCGATACCCGGGCGAGCGCGGCGGGCAGCAGGCCGGCCCGTGCCGAGGCGTAGGTCCAGCGCGAGCAGGCGGTCATCGCGGCGAGGTAGCAGGCGGCCGGGCTGATGAGGCCGATCAGCAGCACCGCCCAGACCAACCGGGGGGCGTAGTGCTGAGCCAGCTCGACGTACGGCGCCGCGTTGCTCAGGTCACCGAGCCGGGCGGTGCCCTGGGCCTCACCCAGCCAGTGCACGTAACCGGAGGTGGCGGCCCACGTGGCGAGCAGGTAGAGAACCCCGACCACGCCGATCGATCCCAGGATGGCCACGGGCACGACGCGGCGGGGCTCGCGGATCTCGTCGGCCATCGCGGCGCTGTTCTCCCAGCCCACGAACCCGGACACGGCGGTGGCGAAGGTGATCCCGACGAGACCGCCCCAGCCACCGGGCGCGCCGCCGGCGGCGTGCAGCGGGGCGGCGATGTCCGGGCCGGAGCGGGCCAGGATGACGACCGAGACGACGGCCAGCCCGCCGGCCTCGACGACAAAAAGCACGAGGGCGGTGCGCACCGAGGCGACGGCGCCGCGCAGTACCACCGGCAGGGTGGCCGCGATCGCCAGCAGCGCGATGACCAGCCACCACACGTTGGCCAGGCCCAGCGCGGTCTGCACCCAGGAGCCGAGGAACACCACGACCGCCGCGACGGTGATCGGGCCGGAGAGCAGCGCGAGGTAGAAGGTGAAGGCGGCCGCCGCGCGGGCCGCGCCGGGATGGATGGCGCCGGCACCGTGGTAGGCGAACGCGACGTAGGAGCCGGCGCTGGGGATCCGCTTGGCCAGCTGCGCGACGTTCCACCCGGTCAGCAGGATGCCGAGCACGGCGACCAGGAACGCCCACGGGGTGAACGTGCCCATCGACGCGGCGACCAGCACCACGACGATGAAGATGCCCTCGACCGGGGCCATGTTCGACAGCGTGCCGGCCAGTGCGCCGCCCAGCCCGATCGCGCCGGACCGCAGTTGCCCTTGCTCGCTCATGCCCGCCTCCAGGGTCGTCCGCCCCGGCAGTGTCACCGATAGTCATCGTCATAGTCAATGGACGTGTCTATAACTACGACTATCCCCCTGACCACGTATGATCGTCGCCGTGACCAGCAAGCCGACCCGGCGCCCGCGCAACAGCCTCACCCCGGAGGCGATCGTGGCGGCCGCCTTCACCGTGACCGAGCGCTCCGGCGGCGCCGGGCTGACGTTCGGCGCGATCGGCGCCGAGCTGGGGGCCCACCCGACGGCGCTGTACCGGCACTTCCGGGACAAGGACGAGCTGATGCTCGGGCTGGTCGACGCGCTGCACGCCGAGGTACTGGCCGAGCTGGGGCCACCGCTGCCGGACTGGCGCGCGGAGCTGGAGTCCCTCGCCGCGCGGACGCACGCGGTGTTCCTGCGCCACCCGGCGATCGCGCAGCACGCGGCGGTCCGCACGGCCCGCCGGGAGCACGAGTTCGCGCTGGTGGACCGGTTGCTCGGGGCACTGCGGCGTACGGGGCTGGCCGACGCCGAGGTGGCGCTGTACTACCGCGTGCTGGGCGACGCGGTGCTCTCCTACAGCGCGATGGACGCCGCGCTGGAGGCGCTCGACCCGGAGGTGCGCGCCGCCGACCTGCGCGCCTGGAAGGTCGAGTACCAGGCCCAGGACCCGGCCCGCCACCCCCACCTGGCCGCCTACTCCCACCTGTTCCCCGCGCTGGACGACCCGGCCAACTACGCGACCCTGATCGAGCTGCTGCTCGACGCCGTCGAGCTCCGCGCGCGGCGGGTACGGGCGGCGCGCACCGGTCCTGAGAACGAGCTGACACCGGAGTCCACGCTTTCGCGCGATTGACTCGCGCATCACGCCCCAACCACGAGCGCCCGACCGTCAACCCCCATATTGTCGATCATTATGCGGCCGGCCCTGAGCGTGACGATCCTGCTGACCTTGGCGCTCCTGCTACCGGCCTGCGCGGCGCCCTCGGGCCCCCCGGCCGGCGGCGCCCCGAGCGGCGCCCCGAGCGGCACCGCCAGCCCTCCAAGCCCCACGGCCCCCACCGCGACGCCTACCGCCGCGCCGTTGCACGTGTGGCGCTCCGACGGCTACGGCTGGATCGTGACGCTGGCCGGCACCCAGGCGCGCACCTACGAGGTCACCGCGATCAGCTGCCTGCCCGAGCCGACGCTGGACCAGGTCGGCCAGCCCTCGGCCGACGGCACGATGCAGTTCGGCACCAAGAACGTGCCCACCGAGACGCTGCACTGGGAGCAGGCCGACCGCGCCACCCTGCACCTGATCGGCACCGCCGCGAACGTCGACCTGCTGCCGATCCCCGGGCTGCCCGCCTCGTGCTCGCAGAAGGTGGCGAACACGCCACAGGAGAACTTCGACATCTTCTGGCAGACGTTCTCGGAGAACTACAACTCGTTCCTGCGCAAGAAGGACGTGAACTGGGCCGCCACCCGCAACCAGTTCCGCCCGATGGTCACCGACGCGACCAAGCCGAAGGCGCTGTTCAAGATCTTCACCGACATGATCACGCCGCTCGGTGACTCGCACGCGTACATCGAGGGGCCCGGCGGCGACGACTTCGCGCCCAAGCGGCCGGGCACCCGGGACGAGGACGACGTCTCCCGCGAGGACGCCGACTCCGAGGTGGACAACCACCTGAAGGACATCGGCGTGACCAACATCCAGACGTTCGCCCACAACCGGATCGCCTACGCCGACCTGCCTGGCGGCCGGGGCTACCTGCGGATCACCTCGTTCGAGGACTACAAGGGCAGCGACACCCCGTCGGTGGACAGCAGCGCCGAGCTCAAGCAGGTACTGGACACCGTGTTCACGCAGGCTCGGGTGTCCGCCTGGAAGGGGCTCGTGATCGACGTCCGGTTCAACACCGGCGGCGACGACGCGCTCGGGCTGCAGGTCGCGGCCCGGCTGACCAACACGCCCTACCTGGCCTACCAGAAGCAGCCCCGCGACGACCCGAACGACCCCAGCAAGCACGGCCGGCTGCAGGCGGTCACGGTGACCCCGGCCGCCGCGCCGCACTACACCGGGCCGGTCGCGCTGCTGATCAGCGACCTCACCGTCAGCGCCGGGGAGACGTTCACCGAGGCACTGCTGGGGCGCAACCCGTCGCCGGTCCGGATCGGCACCGCGACGCAGGGCGTGTTCTCCGACGACATGTCGAGGCTGCTGCCCAACGGCTGGAGCTTCACCCTCGGCAACGAGGACTACTACGCCCCGGACGGTAAGAACTACGAGGGGCTCGGCATCCCGCCCAACATCAGCGAGCCGGTGTTCACCGAGAACGAGAAGAAGGAGCGCCTCGACTCGGCACTGGACGCCGCCAACCCGCGCGGCTGACCCCCGCGCGGTCCCCAGCCCCACGCGAAACCCTGAACGACTGAGCCCGGTCGACCGAATCCGGTCGGCCGGGCCCTTGCGCTGCTCCGGTAACAGCGTTACATTAAAAACACTGTTACGGAACCGTCCCGCCACCTGGAGCAGCCATGGCCAACCCCTACCTCGCCGGTAACTTCGCCCCGGTCCATGAGGAGCTCACCGTCACCGAGCTGGCGGTCACCGGGCACATCCCGGAGCACCTGGACGGCCGCTACCTGCGCAACGGCCCGAACCCGATCTCCGAGGTCGACCCGGTGGCCTACCACTGGTTCCTCGGCGACGGCATGGTGCACGGCGTCCGGCTGCGGGACGGGCGCGCGCAGTGGTACCGCAACCGCTGGGTGCGCTCCCCCGGCGTTGCCGGCGTGCTCGGCGAGGCGGTGCCGGGCGGACCGACCTCGGCGCCGATCTCCGCGTTCGGCGCGAACACCAACGTGCTCGCGCACGGCGGCAAGACGCTGGCGCTGGTCGAGGGCGGCGCGGCCAACTACGAGCTGACCGAGGAGCTGGACACCGTCGGCCCGTGCAACTTCGACGGCACCCTGCCCGGCGGCTACACCGCACACCCCAAGCGCGACCCGCTGACCGGCGAGCTGCACGCGGTGTCCTACTTCTTCGGCTGGGGCAACAAGGTGCAGTACTCGGTGATCGGCGTCGACGGCCGGGCCCGGCGCACGGTGGACATCAAGGTCACCGGCAGCCCGATGATGCACGACTTCTCGATCACCGAGAAGTACGTGATCTTCTACGACCTGCCGGTGGTGTTCGACCCGGAGCAGAGCGTGGCCGACATCCCGATGCCCGGCGCCCTGCGGACCCCGGCCAAGCTGGTGCTCTCCGCGCTGGTCGGCCGCGTGCGGGTGCCCGACCCGGTGAACGCGATGCTGGGCAAGTCGGTACCGAGCAACGGCCGGATGCCGTACAAGTGGGACCCGCGCTACCCGGCCAGGGTCGGTGTGATGCCGCGTGAGGGTGGCGCGCACGACGTGCGCTGGTTCGACGTGGAGCCCTGCTACGTGTTCCACCCGATGAACGCCTACGACGAGGGCGACACCATCGTGCTCGACATCGTGCGGCACCCCCGGATGTTCGCCACCGACTTCAACGGCCCCAACGAGGGCCCGGCCACGCTGGACCGGTGGACGGTCGACCTGGCGGACGGCAAGGTCCGTGAGTCCCGCCTCGACGACCACCCGCAGGAGTTCCCCCGGGTGGACGAGCGGCTGGTCGGGCGGCGGCACCGGTACGGCTACGCCATGCAGGCGGCGGCCGGCTCGGGGGCCAACGCGGGCGACGCGCTGCTCAAGCACGACCTGGTGGCGGGTACCAGCACGCCGATCCAGCTGGGCGCCGGGCGCAAGGGCAGCGAGTTCGTCTTCGTGCCCAATGCGCCGGACGCGGCCGAGGACGACGGCGTGCTGATGGGCTTCGTCTACGACACGGACACCGACCGCAGCGACCTCACCATCATCGACGCGCGGACGCTCGAGACCGTCGGCGCCGTGCACCTGCCGGCCCGGGTGCCCAACGGCTTCCACGGCAACTGGGCGCCCACGGAGTAGCGGTCCCACGCCGCCGACGCCGCCGGAGTCAGCCCGGCGGTGTCGGGTCCGGCAGCCGGCGGGCCACCAGCCAGGCCAGCGCGGGCAGCACGACCAGGCAGGCCAGGGTCGTGTGGATCGAGGTGGCCTTCGCCAGCAGCCCGAGCCCCGGGGCGAACACGCCGCCCACGCTCACCGCGAGCCCGAGGGTCACGCCGCTCGCGGTGCCGATCCGGTTCGGCAGGTAGTCCTGGCCGAGCGTGATGTGCAGCGAGAACGGCATGTAGAGGGTCAGCGCGGCGGCCGTCACGAACACCAGCACCGCCGGACCCGGCACCAGCACCACGCCGGCCATCGCAACCGCCGCCGCCACGTACGCGGCCCGCAGCACCCGCAGCCGCCCCCACCGCGCCGCCAGCCGGCCACCGAGCACGGTCCCGACCGCGCCGCCGGCGAACAGCGCGAACAGCGCGAACCCGCTCACCGCCGCACTGTTGTGCACCCGCTGCTGCACGAAAAGCCCGAGGAACGTGCTCAGCCCGACGAAGGCCACCGAGCGCAGCATGATCACCGAGCTGAGCCGCCGGAACGCCGGCCAGTTGTCCGCCCCCGTGGACTGCCGCGCCGAGCGGGCCGGCGCCACCCCGGCCCGGCGCAGCAGCGGCGCGCTCACCGCGATCCCGATCAGCGCGGGCACGATCAGCAGCGGTGCCGCCGACAGCCCCCACACGGCGAGTACCGGGGTCGCCAGCACCGGCGCCAGCGCGAAACCGACGTTGCCACCGAGCGAGAACCAGCTCATCCGCACCGGCTCGCCGCCGGTCACCGCGCGGGCCAGCCGCGCCCCCTCCGGGTGGTAGGCCGCGACGCCGACGCCGGACAGCGCGATGACCGCCAGGGTCAGCCAGTACGTACCGCCGACCCCGAGCAGCGCCACGCCGAGCCCGGTCACCAGCATGCTCACCGGGACCAGCCAGCGCCCGGTGCCCCGCGCCGCCCAGCGGTCGGTGAGCAGCCCGAACAGCGGCTGGACCACCGAGGAGAGCACGGTCGCCGCCAGCACGAAGCCGGACACCGCGACGTAGTCGTAGTGCCGCTCGGCCACGAGGAACGGCACGAGCACGGGCACGAAGCCCTGGTAGATGTCCACGCTGCCGTGCCCGACGGCCAGCAGCACGGTCGGCCCTCGACGGCCCCCCTGGACCTTCGGAGCCAGCACGGTCTCGGTCATACCGCCAGCTTCCGTCAGCGCCATCGCGTCCGACTTCCGATAATGTGTCAGTTCGTGTCGAAAATCCGCCACGCCCCGGTCGCCAGGACCTTGGTGCAGCGGCTGCACGCGGGCACGGGGATCGACGCGCACCGGCACGACGACCACCAGATCGCCTACGCCAGCCGGGGCGTGCTGTCGGTGACCACGGACCACGGCCGCTGGATCGCCCCGGCCACGCTGGCGATCTGGGTGCCGGCCGGCACCGTGCACGAGCACCGCGCCTACGGCGAGACCGACCTGCACACGGTCGGCCTGCCGGCGACCGAGAACCCGCTGGGCCTCGCCGAGCCCACCGTGCTGGCCGTCGGCCCGCTGCTCCGGGAGCTGATCATCAGCTACACCCGGGACCCGACCGACGTCGGCGCCGAGCGCGACCGGCTGCGCGCCGTGCTGCTGGACCAGCTGCGCCGCTCGCCCCAGCAGTCGATCCAGCTGCCGACCCCGCGCGACCCCCGGCTGGTCGCGGTGTGCGGGCTGCTGCACGACAATCCGGCCGACGGGCGTTCGCTGGCCCGGCTCGGCGCGCAGGTCGGCGCCGGCGAGCGCACCCTGTCCCGGCTGTTCCGGAGCGAGCTGCACATGACGTTCCCGCAGTGGCGCACCCAGCTGCGGCTGTACCGGGCACTGATCCTGCTCGCCGAGGACCTGCCGGTGACCACCGTGGCGCACCGCTGCGGCTGGGCGTCGGCCAGCGCGTTCATCGACGTGTTCCGCCGCGTGTTCGGCCACACCCCCGGCCGCCGCGCCACCCCCTGAGCCGCCGTACACCCTCTTCCGTCGCCGCGCACCCGCTGCGGCGGGTGCGCGGCACCCAGAGAGGGTGTACGGCGAACCGGCGGCAGCGCGCGGCGGCCGGTCAGGTCAGTTCGCGGAGGGCGGCGGCGATGGTGTTGTGGGCCTCCGCGCCGGTGCGGACGGCGGCGGCGACCGTGCGGCCCTTGCCGGGCAGCGGCAGCAACGCCACCCCCGGCGGCGCGGCGCGGCACATCATCATCGGCAGGATCGTCACCCCGAGACCGGCGGCGACCAGCGGCAACGCGGCGCGCAGGTCGCGGTAGCTGTGCTCCATGGCCGGGGTGAAGCCGACGCTCTGGCACGCGTGTACGAGTACGTCGAGGCAGGCGCTCGGCGGCGGCGTGCCGATCCAGTGCCGGTCGGCCAGCGCGCCGAGGCCGGCCTCCTCGACCGCCGCGCGCAGCTCCTCCGGCACGGCGACCACCAGCGGGTCGTCGAACAGCGGGTGCGCGGTGACGCCGTCCGGTGGCGCGGTACCCAGGTGCGGGTAGTGGTACGTCAGTACGAGATCCAGCTCGCGCTGCTTGAGCAGGGGCAGCGCGGACTCCGGCTCGGCCTCCACGATCCGGGGCCGCAGCCGGGGGTGCCGCCGCACCAGCCCCTGGGCCAGCGGCGCCGCGATGGTCTCCAGCCCGCTCGGGAAGCAGCCGATCGCCAGCTCGCCGCCGACCTCACCGTCCAGCGCGCGCACCGCACTCTGGGCCCGCTCCAGCGCGGCCACCACCAGCTCGGACTGCGCGGCCAGCGCGGCGCCGGCGGCGGTCAGCCGCACGGTCCGCCCCTCACGGCGCAGCAGCGCGGCGCCGGCCTCCGCCTCGAGCGCGCGCAGCTGCTGGGACACCGCGGACGGCGTGACGCGGTGGATGTCCGCGACAGCGGTGACGGTGCCGTACTCGGCGAGGTCCCGCAGCAGCACGAGCCGCTTCACGTCCAGCATGAGCCCATCTTAAAAGACTCTGAAGTTCAAGTAGCTGGACTACAGCATCACCGGGCCGGCACGCTGGACCCATGAAGATTCTGCTCGTCGGAGCGACCGGCACCCTCGGCCGAAGCGTCCTCGAGGTGCTGCGCGGCCGGGGCCACCAGGTCGTCACGGCGTCCCGCAAGGGTTCGGACCACACCGTCGACATCCTCGACCCCGACTCGATCGGCGCGCTGTACCGCGCGGTCGGCCCGGTGGACGCGCTCGCCTCGGCCGCCGGCCCGGTGCCGTGGCCGCCACTGGCCGAGCTGACCCACCAGCAGGTGCTGGACGGCCTGGCCGGCAAGGTGGTCAGCCAGGTCGAGCTGGTCCGCCAGGGCCAGGCCACCGTGACCGGCTCGTTCACCCTGATCACGGGCGTGACGTCGCGCGACCCGCTGCGCACCGGCAGCATCGCCTCACTGGCCAACGGCGCCGTCGAGGCGTTCGTCCGGGCCGCCGCGATCGAGCTCGACCAGCGGATCAACGCGGTCAGCCCCACCGTGTTCACCGAGTCGGTCGAGCACTACGGCGACCTGTTCGCCGGCATCGAGCCGGTGCCGGTGCACCGGGCCGCGCTCGCCTACGTCCGATCCATCGAAGGTCACCAGACCGGACAGGTCTACGTACTGGACTAACCGTTGTAGATGAGCGCCGGCTGGGCGAGGATCAGCACGCCGTCTCAATGTGGAGGAATCTCCGTGGTGAATCTCGCCGACAGCCTCGTGCACGCCGCCACCGCGTACGCGGATCGCCCCGCCGTCAAGCTGGACGACGTCGAACTGAGCTACGCGCAGCTGGACCAGGCGTCCCAGCACATCGCCGGGCTGCTGGCCGCGCGTGGCGTCGGGCCGGGCGACCGGGTCGGCATCATGCTGCCGAACGTGCCCCACTGGGGCGTCCTCTACTACGGCGTGCTGCGCGCCGGCGCCGTCGCGGTGCCGATGAACCCGCTGCTCAAGGAGCGGGAGGTGGCCTACTACCTCGGTGACTCCGGCGCGAACCTGCTGTTCGCCTGGCACGGTTTCGGCGCCGAGGCGCAGGCCGGCGCGAAGCTGGCCGACGCCGAGGCGATCCTGATCGAGCCGGCCGGGTTCCTCGAGCTGCTCGGCTCGGCCGCCCCGGTCAGCGGCACCGTGGACCGGGACGGCTCCGACACGGCGGTGATCCTCTACACCTCCGGCACGACCGGCCAGCCGAAGGGCGCCGAGCTCACCCACGACAACCTGACCCGCAACGTCGAGGTCGGCCTCGGGCTGCTGAACGCGACCTCCGACGACGTGGTCTTCGGCGGTTTGCCGCTGTTCCACGTGTTCGGCCAGACCTGCGGGCTGAACGCGGCCGTGAAGGCCGGCTCCTGCCTCACGCTGCTGCCCCGGTTCGACGCGACGAAGACGCTGGAGATCCTGCAGCGCGACAAGGTGACGATCTTCCAGGGCGTGCCCACGATGTACGTCGCGCTGGTCAACCACCCGAACCGGGCCGACTACGACCTGTCGGCGCTGCGGGTCTGCGCGTCCGGCGGGGCGGCCATGCCGGTCGAGGTGATGACGTCGTTCGAGAAGGCGTTCGGCTGCGTCGTGCTGGAGGGCTACGGGCTGTCGGAGACGTCGCCGATCGCCTCGTTCAACGTGCCGGAGCGGCGGCGGCCGGGCTCGATCGGCATCCCGGTGCCCGGTGTCGAGTTCCGCATCGTGGACGACGCCGGCAACGACGTGGCCGACGGCGACCCCGGCGAGATCGTGATCCGGGGCCACAACGTGATGAAGGGCTACTGGGGCAAGCCGGAGGCCACCGAGGCCGCGATCAAGGACGGCTGGTTCCACACCGGCGACGTGGCCCGCCGCGACGAGGACGGCTTCTACTTCATCGTCGACCGGAAGAAGGACATGATCATCCGGGGTGGCTACAACGTCTACCCCCGGGAGATCGAGGAGGTCCTCTACGAGCACCCGGCGATCGCCGAGGCCGCGGTGATCGGCATGCCGCACGCCGAGCTCGGCGAGGAGGTCGCCGCCGTCGTGGCCCTCAAGCCGGGCGCGTCGGCCACCCCCGACGAGCTGCGCGACTACGTCAAGGGCAAGGTCGCCGCGTACAAGTACCCGCGCCGCGTGGAGATCGTCGACGCCCTGCCGAAGGGCCCCACCGGCAAGATCCTCAAGCGGGAGATCACGCTGAGCTGAGCACCGGGGCCGGCCTCGTAGTCCTCCCAGTCACCGATCTCGGGCAGGGAGAGGATGGTCACCGACCCGATCGTCTCGTCGCCGCGCAGCTTCTCCTCGACCTGCCGCAACTGCCGGGAGTCGGTCAGGTCGGCGACCACGACCACGACCTCGGCCTTGCGGCCGGTGTTGCCGGTGATCTCCGCCGCGAGGGTCACCGGCGAAGCCGGCCCCGAAGCTCAGACGCCCACCGGGTCCGACGCCGGCAGGCCCTGCAGCCGGGCCGCGTCGGCCCCCGGTGGCGCGCCGAACATCCGGCGGTACTCACGGCTGAACTGGGACGGGCTCTCGTAGCCGACCGCGAAGCCGACGGCGGCCACGTCGTGCGGCTCGGCGATCAGCCGGATCCGCGCCTCCTGCAGCCTGATCTGCTTCTGGTACTGGAGCGGCGTCATCGTGGTGACCGCCCGGAAATGGCGGTGGAACGACGTCACGCTCATCCCCGCGACCCGGGCGGCGTCCTCCACGCGGAACAGGTCGGCGTAGTTCCGCCGGATCCAGCGCACGGCCCGGCCGATCTGTGCCAGGCGGCTGTCCGCCGTGCCGAGCTGCCGCACCATCGCGCCCTGCTCACCGGTGATCAGCCGCCAGACGATCTCCCGCTCGATCGCCGGCCCGAGCACGGGCAGGTCGGCCGGGCGTTCCAGCAGCCGGACCAGCCGGGTGACGGGATCGAGCAACTCGGCCGGCGCCCGGCTGACCGCGATAGCCGGAGCCTCACCGGCGGGGTGCCCCACCCCGGTCTCCAACAGCAGGTCGGCGATCATGGCCGGCTTGAGCCGCAGCCCGAACACCGCGTACGGCGCCTCGAGGACATACGCGGTCACCGGCAGAGTCACCGACACGACGAGATACTGACCGGCGGCGTAGTCGTACACCGTCCCACCGAGGACCGTACGTTTGGTGCCCTGCGCGACCAGCGCGAAGACCGGGTCGGCCACCGCCATGTTGGGCACCGTCGGCGTCGCCGAGGCCTTCACGACCACCGACGGCAGCACCGTCTGGTCGACATGGCGCCACAGCAGCCGCCGCAGCTCGGTTAGGTCACTCACCTGTCCGATGTTGCCAACATTGGCAGGATCGGGCAAGAGCCTGGCAGTTTCGGTCTACGTGTTCGGACCCCTCCGGAGCTGTACTGGAGCCATGCCACTCGACTCCTACGTCTCCCTGGGGTGCTCCGGCCTGCGGGTCAGCCCGTTCACCCTCGGCGCCATGACCTTCGGCGAGGACAACGGCTGGGGCGCCTCCCCCGAGGACTCCGGCGCGATGATCAGCGAGTTCCTCGACCGGGGCGGCAACGCCATCGACACCGCGAACCTGTACACGAACGGCCACTCCGAGAAGATCATCGGCGACTACCTGGCCAGCCGCCCCGGGCTGCGCGACCGGGTCGTGCTCGGCACCAAGTTCTTCGGCAACCTCTGGCCCGGCGACCCCAACGGCGGCGGCGCCGGCCGCAAGGCCATCGTCGCGCAGGCCGAGGAGTCGCTGCGGCGGTGCGGACCGACTACATCGACCTCTACTGGCTGCACAACTGGGACCGCACCGCCCCGATCGCCGAGACCATGCGCGCCCTCGACGACCTGGTCACCGCCGGCAAGATCCGCTACATCGGCCTCTCGGACCTGCCCGCCTGGAAGGTCACCGAGGCACAGCTGCTCGCCGAGTGCCGCGGCTGGACCCCGGCGGTCGCCCTGCAGATCGAGTACTCGCTGCTCGCCCGCACCGTTGAGGGTGAGTACCTGGACATGGCGCGCCACCTCGGCCTCGGCGTCATGCCGTGGAGCCCGCTGCGCAACGGGTTCCTGTCCGGCAAGTTCTCCCGGACGAACACCGACCCGGTCGACGCGCGGCGCTCCTCGGTCGCCGGCGAGCCGACGGACACCGAGCACGACGTGATCGACGTGCTCCGCGCGGTGGCCGCCGAGGCCGGGGTCACGCCGGCCGCCGCCGCCCTGTCCTGGGTGCAGCACCGGCCGGGGGTCACCTCCACGCTCATCGGCGCGCGCCACCTGGACCAGCTGCGGGCCAACCTCGACGCCGTCGACGTGCACCTCACCGACGCCCAGACCGAGACCCTGGACAAGGCATCGGCCCCCCAGCTGGGCTTCCCCGCCCAGTACGCCGCGCACAGCCGGGACCTCGCCTTCGCCGGAGCCACGGTCGACGGTGTGCCCTCCCGGCTCAGCCCTCTGCTCAGCGCCAGCGCAACCCGCTACTGACCCGGCGAGTGGCACCCGACAAACTCCCAGCTCAGAAGCCTGTCCTGCCATATCCGCCCGCCCGATTTTCGACACACATGTGCCGGAGGACCGGGTCGCCGGCTCCGGGCGGACCACGGTGCGTGAGCTGCCGGCCCATCGCTGGTTCGTCCTCGTCCCGGTGACGCCGGCCGTGGTGCCCGCCAGTGGTCGACCCCCTAGGGTGGCTGTCCGGGGCGGCAGTCCCGCAAGGTCAGCAGGTCGCCGACTGATCGGAAGTTCCACGTGATGAGCCTGCTGGTGCGTGCTTGCGCGCTCGGCTCGGCGGTGTGCTTCGGGTTCGCCTCGGTCCTGCAGGCGATGGCCGCGACGGCCGACCGGCAGCGGGTGGAGAGCCTGGATCCCCGGATGCTGCTGCGCCTGGCCGGGCAATGGCGTTTCCTGCTCGGGCTGGGCATCGACGGGCTGGGCTACGTGCTGATGGTTCTCGCGCTGCGGGCCTTGCCGGTGTTCGTGGTGCAGGCCGCCGTGGCCGCGAGCCTGGTCGTCACCGCGATCGCCGCCACCCGCTTCATCGGCGCCACGCTCAGCGGGCGGGAGTGGGCGGCGGTTGCGGTGGTGTGCGTGGGCCTCGGCCTGCTGGGGGTGTCCTCGGGCGCGGAGGGACCGGGGCACGCGGGTGAGCGGTTCCGGGCTGGGCTGGTCGCGGCGGTGGTCCTGCTCGGCGCGGCGGGTGCGCTGGTCACGCGGCTGCCCGACCGGTGGACCGCACCGGTGCTGGGGCTGGTGTCCGGCTTCAGCTTCGGCGCGGTGGCGCTGGCCAGCCGGGTCCTGGTCGGGTTCCGGCCGGGGGAGTTGCTGCGCGACCCGGCGGCCTACGTGATCGTGGCGGCCGGAGCACTGGCCTTCCTGTGCCTGACGACCGCGATGCAGCGCGGCTCGGTCACCGTGGTCACGGCGTTGATGGTGGTCGGCGAGACCGTGCCGCCCGCCGCCATCGGGGTCGCGCTGCTCGGTGACCGCACCCGCCCGGGCTACGGTCCCGTCGCGGTGCTCGGGTTCCTGGCCGCCGTCGGCGCGGCGCTCGCACTGGCCCGGTTCGGTGAGCTGGACGCTCCCGAGACCACAGGGCGGTCCGGCGTCACGACTCGGTAAGGGTCGGCGGCGGCCCGCGCTGGCTACGGTGACCAGGTGTTGATCACCGAACGGCGCACCGGCCGGTCCGGCGGCGTCGTTGCGGACCTGGTCGCCGTGGCCGCCGCTGTGGCCCTCGTGCTGGTCGCGGCCCTGCTCGGCTGGCGGCTGCTCGCGGCCGGCGTGGACCTCGACCTGCCGTGGCCGCCGCTGCTGGCCCACTGGCTGCCGCACGTCGGCCCCGGTACGCCGGCCGCGGTGCTGATCGCCGGTCTGGTCGCCACCCACGGACCGGGGCTGGCCGCCCGGCTCGGCTGGCGCCCGCTGCTGGCACTGGCCTATCCCGCCTCGGTGCTCTGGACGTTCTCGCTCGCGCTGGTGGACGGCTGGCAGCGCGGGGTGGCCGACCGGCTGACCACGAAGGACGAGTACCTGCACGACGTGCCACTGGTGCACGACATCCCGCTGCTGCTGCGCACGTTCGCCGACCACATCCTGACCACCGCGGTGGACCCCGCGCAGACCTGGTTCTGGACCACCCACGTCGGCGCCCACCCGCCGCTGGCCTTCCTGCTGTTCGTCTGGCTGGACCGGCTCGGGCTCGGCGGGGGCGGCCCGGCCGGCGTGTTCGTGATCCTGGTCGGCGCTTCGGCGTGCGTCGCGGTGGCGGTCGCGCTGCGCGCGCTGGGGGCCGAGCGGGTCGCCCGCCGCGCACTGCCGTTCGGGGTGCTGCTGCCCGGCGCGGTGTGGGTCGGGGTCTCGGCGGACGGGCTGTTCGCGGCCGTGCTGGCCTGGAGCGTCGCCCTGGTCGCGCTGGGGGCGACCGGGGCCGGGCTCCGCGCGGCGGTGGCGGCGACGGCGGGCGGCGTGCTGTTCGGCTGCTGCCTGTACCTGTCCTACGGCCTGGCGCTGGGCGTGCTGCTGCCAGTGGCGGTGCTGGTGCATACCCGCGCCGGGCGGGCGGCGGTACTGGTCGGCTGCGGCGTCGGCGCGGTCGTGCTGGCGTTCGCCGCGAGCGGGTTCTGGTGGTTCACCGGCTACGCCGACGTGAAGGTGATCTACGCGGCGAGTATCGCGGCCACCCGGCCGTACCTGTACTTCGGGCTGGCGGACATCGCGGCGGTGCTGTTCGCCACCGGGCCGGCGCTGGTCGCCGGGCTGCGGCGGGCGGTGTGGGCGGCGGTGTCGGGTCCGGCGGTGCCGTTCCGTCGGGCGGCGGTGCCCGGCCCGGCGGTGCCGCCCGGTCCGGCGGAGATACCCGGCCCGGCGGTGCCGCCCGGTCCGGCGGGACGGCCCGGGCCGGCGGCGATGCTGGTCGGCGCCGCGCTGGCCGCCCTCCTGCTCGCCGACCTGTCCGGCATGAGCAAGGGCGAGGTGGAGCGCATCTGGCTGCCGTTCGTGGTCTGGCTGGTCCCGCTGGCGGCGCTGCTGGACCGCCGGCGAGGCTGGCTGCTCGCCCAGGCCGCTCTCGCGCTCGCTGTCAACCACCTGCTGCTGACGGTGTGGTGAACCCGACCCAAATTTGATCGCCCCGGCCGGGCGGGACGGGTCATCATGGTCCGGGCGCGCGGCGGGTATCCCCGCTCCGGTCACGCCCACGCTGGAGGACCGTGAACGAGCAGCACCCGCCCAGCGCCCGCGCGGCGACCGGGGACCCGGTCCTGACGGCGTTCGTCGGGCGGGTCGGGGACCACAACGACCGGGCGATGAGCGGCGCCGCCCTGCTCGGCCGCGCCATGGCCGCCAGGATGGGGCTGCCGGTTGCCACCGTCGGCACCCCGAAGCCGGCGCTCAACACGGGCTGGCGGGTCGAGCTCGGCGCGGCCCGGGCGGACCTGGTGCTGCTGCGCCAGCACTACGACGCGATCCTGGACCGGGGCGACCGGCCGGTCACCGCGATCACCCGGTGCGCGGTGGCGCTGGCCACGCTGCCGGCCGTGGCCAGGGTGTACCCGGACGCGGTGGTCCTCTGGCTGGACGCGCACGCCGACCTGAACGTGCCGGCCTCCAGCCCCACCGGTTACCTGGGTGGCATGGCGCTGTCCGGCCCGGCCGGGCTGTGGCGGACGGGCCTCGGCGCCGGGGTGGACCTGGGCCGCGCGGTGCTCTGCGGCGCCAGGGACATCGACCCGGCGGAACGGGCGCTGATCGACACCGGCCAGGTCAGGCACCTGCCGATCAACCAGGCACTGCCGGACCGGCTCGCCGAGCTCGTCGCCGGCCAGCGCGTGTACTTCCACCTGGACTGCGACGTGCTGGAACCGGGCACCGTGCCGACCGACTACGCCGTGCCCGGCGGCCTGACCCTGGACCAGCTCAGCGCCGTCGCCAAGGTCGCCGCGACGGCCGAGGTGGTCGGCGCGGAGTTCGGCGAGTTCCAGGCCGGCTGGCCGGACGGCAGCTGCTGCCCGCCCGACGCGCTGCTGGACGCCCTGTCCCCGCTGCTCACGGCACTGTCCGCCTGACCGGAGCCTGACACCGCGCCGGGCCCGGCCGGCGGCAGGCGCCGGTCAGCGCGGCGCCACCGGGGCGGCCAGGGCGCGGCGCAGGGCCGAGCGCAGCCAGCCGTGCCCGCCGTCGGCGGCGTGCCGGGGATGCCAGGCCATCCCGATCACCACCGGCGGCAACGACAGCGGGACCTCGAGCAGCCGCAGGCCCAGCGCGCGGGCCACGTCGGTCATGGCGTCGGGGCTCGCTTCGGGACCGGCATCGGGGCTCGCGCCGGGACTCGCGCCGAGGACCCCGCCGGGCACCAGGCAGACCAGGTCGGTCCGCGCGGCCAGGGTCATGGCGGTCACGTGGCTGGGCAGCACGGCCACCACCCGCCGGGTCAGGTCCAGCTCGGCCAGTGCGGCGTCCACCGGCCCGGTGAACCGGCCGCGCCGGCTCACCGACACGTGCGCGGCCGCCGCGTAGCGGGCCGGGGTCAGCCGCCCCTCGGTCAGCGGGTGCCCGGCCCGCACCCCGGCCACCATCCGCACGGTGACCAGCTCCTCGGTGCGGGTCTCCGGGTCGACGTGGTCGAGCGCGCCGACCTCCAGGTCGATCCGCCCGTCCCGCAGCGCCGGCCCACCCTCCAGCTCCTCGGCCAGGAACCGCACGGCCACCCCGGGCGCCTCCCGCTCGGCGAGCCGCAGCAGCCCGGGGGCCAGTGCGGCGGCGAGCAGGTCGGAGGCCTGCACGGTGAACGTGCGGCGCAGCGTGACCGGGTCGACATCGGTGCCGGGGGCGAGGAGCGCGCCGCAGCGGCGCACCACGGCGGCCACCTCCTCCCGCAGCGCCTCCGCCCGGGGAGTCGGCACCATGGCCTGGCCGGCCCGCACCAGCAATGGGTCGCCCAGCAGCCGCCGCAGCCGGCCGAGGGTGCGACTCATCGCCGCCGGGGAAGAGTGCAACCGTTCGGCGGCCCGGGTGACGCTGCGCTCGGCGAGCAGTGCGTCCAGCGCGACGACCAGGTTGGCATCGAAGATTTGCGCGTTCACCAGCATTATTCCGATCTGAGCAATGATCCCGTGTCAACGTTCCCATTGTGGCAAGACCGGGATCGGCCGCACGGTGGACCCGACCGATCCCACCGATTTGCGAGGAGCCCCACCGATGTCCCCGATCAGCCACCCGCGCCCCGGCGACCGGCTCGCCGTAGTCAGCCAGAGCGGCCCGACCGTCACCCTGCTCGACGCCGTCGACCACAGCGTGCGGACCGTACTGACCGTGCCCGCCGAGCCGCACGAGCTCTGCTTCGACCCCGAGCACCGCCTGCTCTACTGCACGAGCGCCTACCTCAGCGGCTACTACGGCGCCAACTCCGGCCCCAACCACCTGCTGACCGTCATCGACCCGGACGCCGGCCGCGTCGTCGAGATGATCGACCTGTCCCCCGAGCACGGCCCGCACGGGCTGGCGCTCGACCCGTCCCGGGGGCTGCTCTACATCAGCGTGGAGGAGGGGCCGGCCGGTCCCGGTGGCGCGGTTGTGCTCGACACCGCCAGCCGCCGCGTGCTGCGCCGCATCGACACCCTGGCTCCCGGGCCGCACTGGTTCGCCATCGACCCCGACGGCCGGCTCGGCTACGCGGCCAACAAGGAGGCGCCGTTCGTCACCGTGGTCGAGCTGGCCACCGGCACCCTGCTCGACAAGATCGCCGTACCGGGCAGCGAGGGCATCGCGGTGAGCCCGGACGGCTCGACCGTCGCGGTGGCCGCGCCCAAGGCCGACCTGGGTCGCCTGGCCGCCGAGCCC
This sequence comes from Pseudonocardia sp., assembly GCA_036272155.1. Classification (GTDB taxonomy): domain Bacteria; phylum Actinomycetota; class Actinomycetes; order Mycobacteriales; family Pseudonocardiaceae; genus Pseudonocardia. Next base: position 9,054 of record DATAZG010000008.1, on the reverse strand, counting down.
GGCATCCGGCTGATCGACACCCGGACGGGCGCGATCGCCGCCACGCTGCCCACCGAGCACGCCGTGATCCCCGTGCACTGGACGGCCACCGGCCTGTTGCTGGCCGGCGAGGTGCGGGGCCCGTCCGACGCCGACCACCTGGCTGGGCCCGTACCGGACGGTGCCGAGGGCTCGTTCGGCGGAGCACGGGTGCCGGCCGGGCGGCTGTCGGTGTGGGCGGGCGCTTCGGCCGAGGAGATGGCACGGGTGGGCACGGCGGCGGTCGGCGCGATGCCGCTCACGCTGACCTCGTCCCCTGACGGCGGCCGGGTCTACGTGGCGGCGGTCGCCTCCTCCACGGTCAGCGTGGTCGACGTGGCCGACCCGGCCCGACCCGCCGTGCTCGACACCGTGACCGTGCCGCGCGCCGGCGAACCCGGCGCCCACGGCCTGGCCTACATCCCGGCGCCGTGAGCACCTGACCACCTCGGCTCGGAGCGGGCCTGAACGAGGTCAGTCGCGGGGCGCCCGGCGGAATGACGGTTCCGCCGGCGCCCCGACCCACGGTCCAGCGGCCCGCGTCCGGCAAGCCCGCATGCCGGCGGGCCCGCGTGCCGGCGGCCCCACATGTCGGCGGGCCCGCGTACCGGCAACATTATTGACTGAACCGTCCAAAATATCTACGCTCGCGGGAGCTGACGTTGCCGATCACGCCCCTCCCCGACGGGATCACCATGGCCATCGACCCGGGTATCGCCACCTTTCTCGAGCGGGTCAACCGCCGACCGCCACGGGGCCCCGCGTCCCTCGCCGACGCGCGCCGGGGACTCCACCGCCTGGCCGAGCTCGTCGCGCCCGAGCCCGCCCTCGAGCCACACTCGATCGAGGACACGACGATGCCAGGGCCGGCGGGCGACATCGCCCTGCGCACGTACCGGCCGACCCCGGACCCCGCCCCGACGGTCGTGTACTTCCACGGCGGAGGGTGGATGACGGGCAGCATCGCCACGCATGACTTCCTGGCCCGCAAGCTCGCCGGGGTGTCGGGCCTGGTGTTCGTGTCCGTCGACTACCGGCTCGCGCCGGAGCATCCCTTTCCGGCCGGCCTCGACGACTGCCTGGCCGCGACCGACTGGGTCGCCGAGCACCTGCCCGACTTCGGCGGCCACCCCGACGGGATCTCGGTCGCCGGGGACAGCTCGGGCGGTAACCTCGCCGCGGTGGTGGCCCGGAAGTGCCGGGACCGGGGCCGGCGGCTGACCGCGCAGCTACTGCTCTACCCCGTGATCGACTCAGCCGGCGACTACCCATCCAGAGCGGCGCACGGGAGCGGCTACCTGCTCACCCTCGACGACATAGTGACGAGCGCGCGGAACTACCTGGGCGACCGGACCGAACTGATCACCTCGCCCGACGTCGCGCCCATCCGCGCCACGGACCTGAGCGGCGTGGCCCCCGCGGTGATCGGCGTCGCGCACCACGACCCCCTGCGCGACGAGGGCCTCGCCTACGCCGCCGAGCTCGCGTCGGCCGGCGTGGACGTGTTCGCCAGGGACTACCCAGGCTTGATCCACACCTTCGCCTCGCTGTTCGCGATCTCCGAGGGCGCGGACCGGGCCCTGCGCGAGCTGCTCACCGAGTTCGCCCGGCGCGCGACCCCCGCGCCCGAGGCCGCCGCGCGGCAACCTGAGACTCGCACAATGAAGGTGTGACCGCTTACCACTTCGAGATGATGCTGTGACGTGTGGCTGTTAGCGTCCGCTCAGTCGTCGCCAGCCCCGGCCGATCCGGTAGTCCAGCCTCCTGGGTCTGCCTGGGGCTGGCGACGCGCCATGTGTGCGGCTAGCCCTTGAGCAGGGCCCGGGACATGACCACCCGCTGGATCTGGTTGGTGCCCTCATAGATCTGGGTGATCTTGGCGTCGCGCATCATCCGCTCGACCGGGAAGTCCTGCGTGTAGCCCGCCCCGCCGAACAGCTGCACCGCGTCGGTGGTGACCTCCATCGCCACGTCCGAGGCGTAGCACTTGGCGGCGCTGGCCATGAATGTCATGTCCTTCTCGCCGCGCTCCACCTTGGCCGCCGCGACGTAGACCATCTGGCGGGCGGCCTCGGTCTTCATCGCCATGTCGGCGAGCATGAACTGCACGCCCTGGAAGTCCGAGATCGACCGGCCGAACTGGCGGCGCTCCTTGACGTAGGCCAGCGAGGCGTCCAGTGCACCCTGCGCGATGCCGACGGCCTGCGCGCCGATGGTCGGGCGGGTGTGGTCGAACGTGCGCATCGCGGTCTTGAACCCGGTGCCGGGCTCACCGATGATGCGGTCGGCCGGGATGGCGCAGTCGGTGAAGTAGATCTCGCAGGTCGGCGAGCCCTTGATGCCGAGCTTGCGCTCCTTCGTGCCGACCTCGAAGCCCGGGTCGTCGGCGTGCACCACAAACGCGGAGACGCCGTTCGCGCCCTTCTCGGGGTCGGTCGAGGCGAACACGGTGTACCAGGTGGACACGCCCGCGTTGGTGATCCACGCCTTGGCGCCGTTGAGCACCCAGTGGTCGCCGTCGAGCCGGGCCCTGGTCTTCATCGCCACGGCGTCCGAACCGGACTCCCGCTCGGACAGCGCGTACGAGATCATCGCGTCGCCGCTGGCGATGGTGGGCATGACCTGCTTCTTGAGCTCCTCCGACGCGGCCAGCAGCACGGGCATGCTGCCCAGCTTGTTGATGCCGGGGACCAGCGAGGAGCTGGCGCAGACGCGGGCGACCTCCTCGATCACGATGCAGCCCGCGATCGCATCGGCGCCGTCGCCGCCGTACTCCTCCGGCAGGTGAACCGCGTGGAAGCCGGAAGCGGTCAGCGCCGTTCGGGCTTCGGTCGGGTAGCGCGGCTTGTCATCGACGTCCGCGGCGTACGGCGCGATTTCCTTCTCGGAGAGCGCGCGGACCGCGGCGCGCAACTCGCGGTGCTCTTCGGCAAGCTGGTAAATGTCGAAATCCGGGTTCACGAGGCGTGATGGTAATCCCACGCCCTGCACGGGCACAGCGGAAGACATCCAGATGGACATGTGACAGCCCCCGGGCCGTATCACACCTTCGGGTTAGCGAAGAGCGGTGTGACCGAGCTGGACAATGGCTCGGAGCCCGGGGGCCGGGTGACTGTCGGGGATTACCGGCACCGAACCGGCTTCCATCGACCGTCAGGATTCGCGGTGCTAGCGGACAGCCACCTCACAAGTCCTGCTGCTATTCAACGCTGGACCACCTCCCTCCGTGTGTACTTCCACGCTACGGCCGGAACGACCGGTCCGGCAACGAGGTTTACTGAGAGCGATATTCGGCCGGGCCCGGCACACGCTGCGTGGCGGCCGCACACGAGCTGGAACACGCGTGCGGGGTCCGGAGCGGGCGTGCCAAGACCAGCCGCTGTGTGCCGCCCGGCCGGAGCCACGTGCAGCACCCAACCGGCGCCCACACACGACCCCCAGCCCTGACACACACCCCCTCGACACCACACACGAGTTAGAACACCCGTGCCACGTCCGAAGTCGATGCGCCAACACCACAACCCGTGTGCCAGCCCCGCGACCCGTGTACCAGCCCCACGACCCGTGTGTCAGCCCCACAACCTGTGTGCCAGCCCCGCGACCCGTGTGTCAGCCCCACTCGGCCGGGTTAGGGGTTGAGGGAGGCGCGTAGGGCGGCGTCCTTGGCCAGCACCAAGCTCTCCAGCTCCGCCTGCTGCGCCACGACCTTCGCCCGCAGCCCCGGGTCGGACGCGCCGAGCATGCGCACCGCCAGCAGTCCCGCGTTGCGCGCCCCGCCCACCGACACGCACGCCACCGGCACCCCGGCCGGCATCTGCACGATCGACAGCAGCGAGTCGAGCCCGTCCAGGTTGGCCAGCGGGACCGGCACGCCGATCACCGGCAGCGGCGTCGCCGACGCCACCATGCCCGGCAGGTGCGCCGCCCCACCGGCCCCGGCGATGATCACCCGCAGGCCCCGGTCGGCGGCGCCGAACGCGTAGTCGAGCATCCGGCGCGGGGTGCGGTGCGCGGACACCACCGCCACCTCGTGCGGGATCTCGAACTCGGCCAGCGCCTTGGCCGCCGCCGACATCACCGGCCAGTCCGAGTCGCTGCCCATGATCACGCCAACCACCGGGTCGCCGCCCGCCCACTCGGACATTCAGTGCACCTCCCAGCCGTCCCGCCACACTGCGCGGGACATCCACTCCGCCGCCAGCGAGGCTCGCCGGCGGGTCTCGGCCAGGTCGGCGCCGAGCACCGTGACGTGACCGATCTTGCGCCCCGGCCGCTCGCCCTTGCCGTACAGGTGCGCCTTGGCATCCGGGAACCGGGCGAACAGGTGGTGCAGCCGCTCGTCCAGGCCTATCTCCGGCACGGGGTCGCCGCCGAGGACGTTCGCCATCACCGTCACCGGTGCCGTGGGTGTCGTCTCGCCGAGCGGGTAGTCGAGCACCGCGCGCACGTGCTGCTCGAACTGCGAGGTGCGGGAGCCCTCGATCGTCCAGTGCCCGGAGTTGTGCGGCCGCATCGCCAGCTCGTTGACCAGCAGCCCGCCGGCGACGCCCGCTCCCTGAGCGTCCGGCTCCCCCGGTTCGGCGACCTCGAACAACTCCACGGCGAGCAACCCCACCACGTCGAGCTCGTCGGCGATCCGCAGCGCCAGCCGCTGGGCCGCCTCGGCGCGCGCGGCGGGCAGCCCGGGAGCCGGCGCGATCACCTCGACGCAGATGCCGTTCTCCTGCACGCTCTGCACCACCGGCCACGAGGCGCCCTGCCCGAACGGCGAGCGCGCCACCAGCGCGGCCAGCTCGCGGCGCATCACCACGCGCTGCTCGACCAGCAGGGGCGTGCCGGCGGCGAGGGTCTCGGCGACGATCGGCGCGGCGTGGACCGGGTCGTCGAGCAGCCAGACGCCCCGCCCGTCGTAGCCGCCCCGGCGGGCCTTGAGCACCACCGGCCAGCCGTGCTCGGCGCCGAACGCGTTGACCTCGGCGGCCGAGGACACCGCCCGGAACGGCGGGCACGGCACCCCCAGCCCGGACAGCCGCTCCCGCATCACCAGCTTGTCCTGCGCGTGCACGAGCGCGGCGGGCCCCGGGCGCAGCGGCACCCCCGTCTCGCCGACCGCCGCGGCCAGCGAGGCGAGCGGCTCGGCCGGCACGTTCTCGTGGTCGAAGGTGACCACGTCGCAGCCGTCCAGGAACTTGGCCAGCGCGGCGGGGTCGTCCGGCGCGCCGAGCACCACGTCAGGGCTCACCATGGCGGCGGGGTCGTCCGGGCTGACCGCGAGCACGCGGAGCGACTGACCGAGCGCGATGACCGCCTGATGGGTCATCCTGGCCAACTGCCCGCCGCCGACCATGCCGACGACCGGGATACGAGTGCGGGGGTCCACAGGCTGCAGAGCCTAACCGGGCGGTTCGAATGGGCGGCCGGAGCCTATCCGGGCCGTTCAGAAGCTGTTTCCCGCGACAGTCGGTAAGCGCCGGAGACCGATCTCTTAGACTGACCGAGTGACGGTTGTCGAAACGGCACTCGGGTTCCTCCCGCCGCCCTACCGAGCTGTCGCGATCCGACACCGGGAGCTGCTGAAGTTCGCCCTGGTCGGCGGTACCACCTGGGTGATCGACACCGCGATCTTCCTCGTGCTGAAGAGCACCATCCTGGAGCCGAAGCCGGTCACCGCGAAGGTGATCTCCGTGCTGGTCGCCACGCTCGCCTCCTACGGGCTGAACCGGGGCTGGTCTTTCCGCACCCGGGGCGGCCGCGAGCGCCACCACGAGGCGGTGCTCTACGTCCTGATCAGCGGTATCAGCGTGGCGGTCTACGCGGGCCCGCTGTGGCTCTCCCGCTACGCGTTCGACCTGCGGGTGCCGGCCGTCTCGCTGCTCACCGAGCACTGGGCGGACTTCATCTCCGGCCAGATCGTCGGCGTGCTGGTGGGCATGGCGTTCCGCTGGTGGGCGTTCCGCCGCTTCGTCTTCCCGCACGAGGACGTCCGGCGCCAGATCGTGCCGGCCGCCGAGGGCTGAGCGCACCGTGCCGGACTCCCCCGACGCCGACCTCGGGTTGGCGCAGCGGCTGGCGGACGCCGCCGACCGGATCACGCTGTCCCGGTTCCGGGCCGCTGACCTGCGGGTCGACCGCAAACCTGACCGCACCCCGGTGACCGACGCGGACACCGCCACCGAGGACGCGATCCGCGCCATGCTGGCGAGCGAGCGGCCCTCCGACGCGGTGCTCGGCGAGGAGCGCGGCGGCACGCTCACCGGGAGGGGCTGGATCCTCGACCCGATCGACGGCACCAAGAACTACTCCCGGGGCCTGCCGGTGTGGGCCACCCTGATCGCGCTGGCCGAGGACGGCCGCCCGCTGGTCGGCGTCGTGAGCGCGCCGGGGATGGGCCGCCGGTGGTGGGCGAGCGCCGGTGGTGGCGCGTTCACCAGGGACATCGACGGCACCGAGCGCCGGATCACGGTGTCCGGGGTGACCGAGCTGGCGGACGCCTGCCTGTCCACCACCGAGCTGAGCACCTGGGCCGAGCAGGGCAGCCTGGAGCGCTACCTGGCGCTGGCCGCGGGGTGCTGGGTGGTCCGCGCGTTCGGCGACTTCTGGCAGCACGTGCTGGTCGCCGAGGGCGCCATCGACCTGGGCATCGACGCCGAGGCGAACACCTGGGACCTGGCCGCGCTACAGCTCATCGTGACCGAGGCCGGCGGCCGGTTCACCGATCTGGGTGGCGCGGCGCGTTTCGACGGCGGCAGCGGCATCTCCTCCAACGGCGCGCTGCACGACATCGCACTCACCCAACTCCGCGGCTGAACCTCGGACCCGCGTCCGGCAGCCGGGCGTGACAACATTTGCGGCATGCCAGAGCTCGCGTTCGAGGACTTCAAGGGCGGCCAGGTGTTCGACCTGGGCGCGGTCACCATCGACGAGGCTGAGATGGTCGCGTTCGCCCGCCGGTTCGACCCGCAGCCGTTCCACCTGGACGCCGAGGCAGCCGCCGCCAACCCGGTGCTCGGTGGGCTGTGCGCGTCCGGCTGGTTCACCGCGTCGCTCTGGATGCGCGCCTGGGCCGAGGGCGTGCTCAACCGCTCCACCGCGCTGGGCTCCCCCGGCGGCAACTCGCTGAACTGGCCGGCCCCGGTGTTCGCCGGCGACGTGCTCGCGGCCAGGGGCGGCATTCTCGGCGCCCGGCTCTCCCGCAGCCGCCCCGGCATGGGGCTGGTCGACGTGCTGGCCACCCTGCACCGCGACGACCAGTGCGTCTACCGGGCCCAGTTCACCGCGTTCTTCGCCACCCGGGTCCAGTCGCCGGCCTGAGCCGGGCGGCAAGCCGCCGGCGAGCCCGAGCCGGCCGGCCGGCTCGGAGCCGGCCGGCCGACGAGGTCAGCTCTTGTTGGCGATCTCCTTCTGGTACTTCTCGGTCATGTGGGCGACGGCCTGGTTCTGCTGCTCGGCGTGGCCGGAGCGGGTGTCCATGGCGCGCTGCTTCGCGTTGCGCGTGGGCCAGCTCTGCCCCTGGAACTCCGGCATCACGTGCTGCGCGATGAGCTCGAAGGACCGCCGCGTGGCCTCCGGGTTCGCCCACTCGTGCGCCATCAGCAGCATCGCGCCGAAGCCACCGGACTGGTCGACCAGCCGCTGCACCTGGGCGCGGGCGTCGTCCGGCGTACCGATCGCACCGATGCCGGCCCCGTTGATGAAGTCGATCATCTCGCGGAGGTTGCCGCCGTCCACGGCCATCTGCGGGAACGCGGCGACCTTCTTGAAGTAGTTGAACCACTGCTCGATGCCGTGCTCGACGTCCTTGTAGGCCTGCTCGCGGGTCTCCGCGATGTGCATCGGGCCGACCAGGCGCCACTTCTCCCGGTCCACCGTGGTGCCGAAGGTGGCCGCCCGCTCCTCCATCACGTTCCAGTGGTGGGCCAGCGCGTCGAACCCGTCAGCGCTCAGCGTCGCCCCGATGGACAGCAGCCCGACGCCGTGCCGGCCGGCCAGCCGGGGCCCGGTCGGCGACGCGACAGCGGCCACCGAGACGTCGAAGTGCGGCACCGAGTACGGCCGCAGGTGCAGCCTGGCGTCGATCAGCTTGTGCGTGCCGGTGTCGACGGTGACCGGTTCGTCGCTGGTCAGCAGCTGCATGACCACCTCGAGGTTGGTCTCCAGCAGCTCGCGGGTCTGCGTCGGGTTGAGCCCGATCATCGCCGAGTCGGTCGGCAGCGAGCCGGGGCCGACACCGAGCATCACCCGGCCCTTGGTGAGGTGGTCCAGCAGCACCATGCGCTCGGCCACCCACAGCGGGTTGTGGTAGCTCAACGACGTGACGCCGGTGCCCAGCTTGATGTTCTTGGTGCGCTCGGCGGCGGCCGCGATGAAGATCTCCGGCGAGGCGATGATCTCGCTGCCGGCCGAGTGGTGCTCGCCGATCCAGGCTTCGTCGTAGCCGCACTGGTCGAGATGCTCGATCAGCCGCAGGTCGCGCTGCAGGGCGAGGGTGGGGTTCTCCCCGGCCGGGTGGAACGGGGCCAGGAAGATGCCGAACCGCAGTCTGCTCATGGCCTCACGCTACGGCGCTCGGAGTGACCCGGCCCACCCTTGCAACAACGTTGCGAACCGGTGCGTGGCTGGCGCCGGCTTGTTCTGCTTCGTCGGCTCGAATAACCTGGTCACCTCGAGGCGGCTGGTCATTGTCGAAAGAAGCTTCGACCGTGACCACAGCCAGCCAGCTCACGCTTGAACGTTCACCTTTATTCGGGACTTGAGGTGATAGTCGGGTACGGCAGGCGAGGCGCCCACATAATCGATTTTTTTCTCGTCACTGGGGGCGGCTCGAGCCCCAGGTTTTGTCGGGGGTCGCTGCGAGAATATTGGTGTGTCGGAGAGTTGGATGGCTACCGAGAGCCAGGCCGTAGACGCGGTCTTGGCTCAGTTTCGGGTGGCGACGAGCTCCGCGTCGGATCAGGATCTGATCGACAAGTTGTTGTATTTCAAGTCGGTGATTCGCCAGGCCGAGCACGGCGTGTTGCGGGTCATCGCCCAGTTGGA
>DATAZG010000007.1:0-114899 GCA_036272155.1 Pseudonocardia sp. | reverse complement strand
ACACCGGAGATGTCCACACCGCCGGGGGCGATGGAGAGCACGGTGCCGTCGCGGGTCAGGTCCGGCAGAGCGTCGAACGTGACCTGGACCTTCTGGTTCGGCGCAACCTTGGCCGCGTCGGACTCCTCGAACGGCACGACCACCTGGAACGTGTTGATGTTGTTGATCACCATGAACGCCGAGCCACCGGGCCGCGTGGCCGACGGAGCGCCGGAGGCCGAGGCGGACGACTGGTCAGCCGTGGCCGCCGCACCGACGCCCGGGATGGCGGCGTCAGTACCGGGGGCGAGGGCGCTGGTACCGCCACCGGAGCCCAGGTACTCACCGACCGCGCCGGTGATCGGGGAGATGTTGCCGGCAACCGGGGCGTAGAGCACCGTGTTGTCCAGGTCGCGCTGCGCGTTCGCCAGCAGGGCCCGGTAGTTGGCCACGACAGCGGCCTGGGAGGCGATGCTCGGCGCCTTGTCCGAGTTGTCGGAGTTGTACGTGTTCTGCCCGGTGACCAGGTTGCCCCGCGCGGTCTCGTTGTTGATCCGCGACGTGGTGTCGTCCACGTCCAGCGTGTGCTTGGCGGTGTCGAGGGCCGTCTTCGCCTGGAGCACACCGCCAGTGCCACCGTAGGCATTCGCCACCGCAGTCTTGTCAGCCGCCAACACACTGCCCGTGGGGTCCCCAGTGACGGAGTTGCACGGTCCGGTGGTCAGCCCCTCGCTTGCCTTGCAGGCCTGGTACGTCTGCACGGCCGCCCGGTACTGCTGCCGAGCGAAGTCCAGGGCCTGACGCGCGCGGAAGACCGAGTTCTGGTCCTTGGAGTGCAGCGCGTCGCCGCTGTCCTTGGTGGCGTCGTAGATCCGCTTCAGCTGATCGACGCTGCGGCCGTCACCGTGCACCAGCGGCGACCGGACCGCCTTGTCCAGCAACGCCACCTGCTGGTTGAGCTGGGCCGCCTGCTGGTTGACGATCTGCTGGAAGGAGAACGGGTCCTCCCGGGCCAGCACCTGCCCGGCGCGCACCGTGTCACCCACCTTGACGCTCAGCTCGATCAGCTGCGCGGCCTTGGCGAACCCGAGGTTCTGCGAGCTCACGGCGGCGAGCGCGCCGGAGGCCGAGACCTTGGTGGACACCTGGCCACGTTCGACCCGAGTCGTCGGCGGTGCCGGTGCGGTGCTGCCACAGGCCGTCACTGAGGCGGCGACCAGGGCCAGTGACACCATCGCGGCGATCCGCACCCCCCTGGTGCTGCCGCGGATTGTCGTGTCAGCCATCACGTCCCCCTAAGCCTTTCGCGTGCGTGGAAGCCGGTGTTCGGGGCACCGGCAAAGTCTTCGGCCCGGTGGTCCTGGCGGCGTCACTGGGGATGACAGTCGCCGGGGCCGCGAGCTCAGTTGGTCTAGCCAGGTCCGGCCGGCCGGGGCCGCGGACCTCCACGAACACAGGTGCAAAGGGAAACGCCCGTTTTCGATTGGTGCAGATCTTACTATCACGCTGCGTGCCAGACAAACGGGCCCCCGGGTGTCGCCCGTAGATCACCATATCCAGCTAATGCCTGGTCCACGGCCTGTTTCTAGCCGGTTAACCCGTCCCGGACTCGGTTACTTTGCGTGACTCCAGAGCCCTGGCCAGGTCGGGGATCCCCTGACTCAGCACCTCGACCGGGATCGATTCGACAAGATGGTGACTCACGATGAGCCCCGGCATCAGGGTGAACAGCACGGTGGCGGTCGCGCGGGGGTCGGCGTCCCCGGCGAGGAGGCCGTCGCGCTGCCAGCGTTCCGCCAGCAGGGTCAGCTGCTCGCGGGCCTCCAGGTACCGCGCCCTGGTCTGGGTTCGCAGCGACGGCCGGCGCAGCGCCTCGGCCCAGGACTGGATGGCGATCCGGGACAGGTCGTAGTCGGGGTTCTCGGCGTGCCCCCGCACGTCGTTGACCAGCATGGCCAGGATCTCGGCCGCGGTCGGCACCGGGTCCTCGGTCAGCGCGCCGGCAAACATGTCCCGGACCAGGGCGAGCCCCTCGCCGGCCGTGGCGTCGATCAGCTCGTCCTTGCCGCTGAAGTACCGGTACACCGCGCTGGAGGACATCCCGCTCGCCTCGATCACGTCGTCCATCGACGTCGCCTGGAAGCCGTTGCGGGAGAAGCACATCCACGCGCTGGTCAGGATATGGCGACGCCGGGTGGCGCGGGTTTCGTCGCTGAGCCGGGGCACCCGCCCACCCTAAGCTGAGGGTTCGCTGTGTGCGTCGGTCGCGGTGGTCGCGGTCGTCGCGCCCCGCCGGCCGCGTGCCGCGCCGCTCCCCTGCCGCGCCGCACCGCCAATGCGCGGCCCCCCGGAGCACCCGGGCCCTCTGTTCGTGCGTGACGCGACAGTTGTGTCGCGCATGCTCGGACTACCGACATCCGGTATTCGGATAATGCACGGCGGCACGCCAAAGGCCCCGGCGGAGTAATTCGTCGGGGCCCACCATCGAATGCCTGTATTTGCCGGTCAATTCGGTCGCCTAACATAACCGTGCCCTTCCGGTCGCCGAAGTGGCCGGAAGGGCACGTCGCGCCATAGGGATCAGTTGATCTTGCGACCGTTCCAGTTGCCGCCCTCGCAGTGCCGGGGGCCGCGCGTGTTGCGCGGGTCGTCGAAGACGATCCGGCCGTGGCTCCCGGTGCACTGGTCCTGTCGCACTCCGACCGGGGCCGGAGCCGGGTGGGCCGGACCTGGGTGGGCCGGCGCCGGCGCCGGGTGCGGGGCCGGGTGCGGGCCGGGCGGCGGTCCGGGGTTTGCCCAGGCGGCGGGCATGCTGATCCCGGCGATGACCAGCGCCGCCGCCACGGGCGTGGCCACGCGCAGAGTGGCTCGGTAGACAGACATGGAAGGTCCCCTTCGGTGTACGGACGGTTGTGGCCGGCGGCATTCGCGCCGGCATGATTACCTGGCTGACGACGACGTATTCCCGGTGACGACGCGGAATGGCCGGAATCAATCGCACGGGAGCGAATTCCGGGCAGTGTCGGACATTCGATGCGGCGGCCGCTGCATCGAATTCGACTTCCACAAAGAGAAACGTTCGTTTTTGTCTTGTGGCACGCTACACGGCACCCCGAACCTGTGCAATCAGGTCCATCCCCGGAACAGGGCTATCACCGTGTTTAGTGAAGAAGGCCACGGTCGAGTATCCCGGCTCGCTCGATAGCGTTGTATTCAGTCGGCCGATGCCATTATGTGGTATTGCTATGCGCCCTTTGTGCGGAGTGTGGGTGCGACGTGAGGGGCCGCTGTGTGCGGCCCCGCCCCGTGCGCCCGCTACGCGTCGCCCCGGTCGAGCCGCGGCGGGCCGGACTTCGGCGGCTGCGGCTCCTGATGGTCGATGTTCTTGCGCAGCGACTCGAAGATGGTCAGGCCCTGGCCGACCAGGCTGGCGGCGAGCTCGCTGATGCCGTCGGCGCCGTTCAGGATGTTGACGTTCGCGCCCTGCAGGCCGACGGCGGCCTCCCTCACGATCAGCGGCAGCTGGTCGATCAGCATCCGGTCCAGCGCGACCCGGTTGTGCGACGCGGCCGCCTCGGCCTGGATCCGCATCCGCTCGGCCTCGGCCCTGGCCAGCAGCCGGACCCGTTCCGCCTCCGCCTCGGCCGGTTTGACCACCTCGGCGACCAGCTGCTGCTGGCGCAGCTCGGCCTCGCGCTGGGCCAGCTCGGTCTGCGCCGCGAGCACCTCGCGCTGCGCCTGCGCCTGGGCCAGCGGGCCGGCCTGGGCGGCCTCGGCCTGCGCGCGGTCCACCTCGGCCTTGTACTGCGCCTGCACGATCGCGGTCTGCCGGCCGTACTCGGCCTGCTTGCGCTGCGAGTCCTGCTCCGCCTCGGCGGCGGCCTGGCGCGCCTGCGAGTGCGCGATCTGGGCCTGGCGCTGGATGGCCGCGGTGTGCGGGGCGGACATCGCGGTGATGTAGCCGAGGTCGCCGTCGTCGATGGACTGGATCTGCAGCGCGTCGACCGCGAGGCCGATCTTCGCCATCTCCTCCTTGGAGCCGTCCAGCACCTCGGTGGCCAGCCGCTGCCGCTCGGTGACGATCTCCTCGACGGTCATCGAGCCGATGATCGAGCGCAGGTGGCCGGCAAAGATCCGGCCGGTCAGGATCGACATCTGCTCCTGGTCGGAGAGGAAGCGCTGGCCGGCGTTGACGATGCTCTCGTCGTCGTTGCCGACCTTGAACGCGATCACCGCCCGCACGTTGAGGGTGATGCCCTGCTTGGTGACGCAGCGCTCCTCGACCTCGGCCTCGGCCATCGACAGGGTCAGGTAGCGGGCCTTGCGGAAGAACGGCAGCACAAACGCGCCGTGCCCGGTGACCACGCGGAACGGGGTGTCACCCTTGTTCTTGCCGCCCGAGATCAGCATCGCCTCGTCGGGCGCGGGAACCTTCCATCCGAGCAACTTAAGAGCCCTCCTCGACGAGCGCCACGCAGCCGGACCGGACAACCCGGCCCGAAACCTCAGGCCAGACCGCTGTCCTCGGCGCGGATCACCCGCACCGTACGGGATCCGACCACGTCGACCACCACCACCTGGGTGCCCTTCGGCAGTGGTTCATCCGACCAGGCGAGCAGCGACTCGGAGCTGCCGCGCAGCGAGATGACTACCTCGCCGACCCCCTGGGCGCCCCGGGTGGCCACGGTCAGCACGCCGTCGCGGCCGACCGCCGACAGGTCCCGCATGATCACCTCCCCGGAGCACCGCGATCATGCCACCCGCGCGGTGCTCCCTACCCGGAGGTTACTTCTCGGCGGGCTCCGGTGTGGCGGATGCGGCGCCGGATACGCTGGAGGGCCGCGCCGCCCGGTCGGCCGACGGCAGGGTGAGCGCCAGGTAGACGACCAGACCGACGACCAGGCCGGCGACCCAGCTGTAGTCGTAGAACGGCTTGAGCAGCGGGATCAGGCCGTCGGCCGGGAACGGGCCACTGCCTGGCTCGGAGTAGGCGCCGCCGACCCCGACCAGCGCCCCGAGCACGGTGGCCACGACGGCCCGCCAGTTCCAGCCGCCGCTGAACCAGTACCGGCCGCTGGGCCGGTACAGGTCGGCCAGGTCCAGCCGGGTGCGGGCGACGAGCCAGTAGCCGGCGATCAGCACCCCGGCCACCGAGGCCAGCACGCCGCCGTAGAAGCCGAGCCAGGTGAAGATGTAGGTCTTCGGGTCGGACACCAGCCGCCAGGGCTGGATCAGGATGCCGATGACGCCGGTGAGCAGTCCGGCCGTGCGGAAGTTCAGGAACCGGGGCAACGCATTGGAGAAGTCGTAGGACGGGCTGACCACGTTGGCCGCCACGTTGCAGGAGATCGTGGCCAGCGCGGCGATCACCAGCCCGACCACCACCGCGACGGGGCTGCTGAACCTGCTGGCCACCTCGACCGGGTCCCAGACCGCCTGGCCGTAGAGCACGATGGTGCCCGAGGTGACCACGATGGAGATCATCGAGATGAACGCCATGGTGGTCGGCAGGCCGTAGAGCTGGCCGAGCAGCTGCTTGCGCTGGCTGCCGCCGAAGCGGGTGAAGTCCGGCATGTTCAGCGACAGCGTGGCCCAGAACGCGATCATGCCCATCAGCGAGGGCGCGAACACCGTCCAGAAGCCCGGACCCCAGCCCAGCTTGGACGGCTCGGTGAAGATCGGCCCGAAGCCGCCGACCTCGACGACGATCCAGACCATCAGGGCCAGGAACGCCACCGACACCAGCGGCGCCGCCCAGTTCTCGAACCGGCGCAGCGCATCGATGCCCCGCCAGATCAGTGCCATCTGGACCAGCCAGAACACCGCGAACGACAGCCACATCGTCCAGGGTTGGCCGCCGAAGCCCGTCGCCTTGGTCCACCCGTCACCGGCCAGTTTGCCGATCACCACGAAGACGGCCTGGCCGCCGATCCAGGTCTGGATGCCGAACCAGCCGCAGGCGATGAACGCCCGCAGCAGCGCCGGCAGGTTCGCCCCGCGCACCCCGTAGAACGCCCTGGCGAACACCGGGAACGGGATGCCGTACTTGGTGCCCGCATGGCTGTTGAGCAGCATCGGGATCAGCACGATCACGTTGGCGACCGTGATCGTCAGGAACGCCTGCAACCAGTTCATGCCCAGTGCGACCAGCCCGGAGGCGAGCAGGTAGCTGGGGATGTTGTGCGCCATCCCCATCCACAGCGCCGCGTAGTTGTACGTCGTCCACTTCCGCTCGGACAGGCGGGTGGGCAGCAGCTCCTCGTTGGCGTAGCGACTGCCGACCAGGCTCGAGCGGTCGGCGAGGTCGACCCGACCGTCCGCATCGGTGAGCTGGGAGGACTCTGAACCGGTTGTGATTGCCATCGGTGCCTCACTCGGGCTGGTGGTCAACGCGGGATCAACTCAGAGCAGGGATGATGTGCTCGCCGTAGGCGTCGATGGTGGCGTCCTTCGCGTCGTGCATGTCGTACACCGCGAACTGATTTACGCCGATTTCACGAAGCTGGCGCAGCTTCTCCACGTGCGCCTCGACCGGCCCGATCAGGCAGAACCGGTCGACGATGGCGTCGGGCACGAAGTCGGTGCTCGGGTTGCCGGCCCGGCCGTGGTGGCTGTAGTCGTAGCCGGCCCGGCCCTTGATGTACTCCGTCAGCTCCTGGGGGACCAGGTCGGAGCTCTCGCCGTACCGGGTGACCAGGTCGGCCACGTGGTTGCCGACCATGCCGCCGAACCAGCGGCACTGGTCCCTGCCGTGCTCCACGTCGTCGGACACGTAGGCGGGCGCCGCGACGCAGATGGTCACGTCGTCCGGGTTGCGCCCGGCGGCGGCCGCCGAGTCGCGCACGTGCTTGACCATCCACTCGGTCAGGTACGGGTCGGCCAGCTGCAGGATGAAGCCGTCGGCCTGCGCACCGGCCATGGCCAGCGCCTTCGGCCCGTAGGCGCCCATCCAGACCGGCAGCTTGCCGTCGACGATCCACGGGATCCGGACCGGGGTGCCGGCGAGCTCGACCTCGCGGCCCTCGGCCAGCTCCTTGATCACGTGCATGGCCGTGCCGAGCTCGGCGAGCGTGGTGGGCTTGCCGCCGGTGACCCGGACCGCCGAGTCGCCCCGGCCGATGCCGCACACGGTCCGGTTGCCGAACATCTCGTTGAGCGTGGCGAAGCCGGAGGCGGTGACCGTCCAGTCCCGGGTGGCCGGGTTGGTCACCATCGAGCCGACGATCAGGCTCTCGGTGTGCTCGAGGATCTGGGAGTAGATGGTGAACGGCTCCTGCCAGAGCACGCAGGAGTCGAACGTCCAGCCGTAGCGGAAGCCGGCCCGCTCGGCCCGCGCCATCCGCGTCACGACGTCCTTGGCGGGCGGGTCGGTCTGCAACACGATGCCGAAGTCCATAGTGGTGTCCCTCAGGAGTTGGTGCCGGCGTCGGACGGGAAGGCCAGGTCGAGACCGCGGCCCCGCGGCGCGACCCAGCGGCTGGTGACGATCTTGCCCCGGGTGTAGAAATGCACGCTATCGCTGCCGTAGATGTGATGGTCACCGAATAACGAGCCCTTCCAGCCCCCGAAGGAGTGGTAGGCCACCGGCACCGGGATCGGCACGTTCACCCCGACCATGCCGGCCTGCACCTCCATCTCGAAGCGCCGGGCCGCCGCGCCGTCCGAGGTGAACACGGCCGCCCCGTTGCCCCACGGGCTCGCGTTGACCAGCCGCATCGCGTCGGCGAACGTCGCCACCCTGACCACGGAGAGCACCGGGCCGAAGATCTCGTCGCGGTAGGCGTCCATGTCCGGGGTCACGTCGTCGAGCAGGCTGGCGCCGAGGAAGTGCGCGCCGGCCGGCCCGATCTTGTCGGCGGTCCCGTCCAGCACCACGGTGGCGCCCTGCTCGCGGGCGCTCGGCAGGTACGAGGCCACCTTGTCCCGGTGCGCGGCGGTGATCAGCGGGCCCATGTCGGACGTGTCCTCGTTGCCGGGACCGATCCGCAGGCCCCGGGTGCGCTCGGCGATCTTGTCGACCAGCTCGTCGGCGATGGCACCGACCGCGACCACCACGGAGACGGCCATGCAGCGCTCCCCCGCCGAGCCGTAACCGGCCGAGACGGCGCTGTCCGCCGCCACGTCCAGGTCGGCGTCGGGCAGCACGACCATGTGGTTCTTCGCGCCGCCGAGGGCCTGCACGCGCTTGCCGGCCTCGGTGCCCGAGCGGTACACCTGCTGGGCGACCGGGGTGGAGCCGACGAAGCTGACCGCGGCCACGTCCGGGTGCTCCAGCAGCCGGCGCACCGCCACCGCGTCACCGTTGACCACGTTCAGCACGCCCGGCGGCAGCCCGGCCTCGGCCATCAGGTCGGCCACCCGCAGCGCCGCCGACGGGTCCTTCTCACTGGGCTTGAGGATGAAGGTGTTGCCGCAGGCGATGGCCATCGGGAACATCCACAGCGGCACCATGGCCGGGAAGTTGAACGGCGTGATGCCGGCGACGACCCCGAGCGGCTGGCGGAGCTCCCGCACGTCCACGCCGGTGGAGACCTCGTACGAGCCGGAGCTCTTGAGCAGCTGGGCCAGGCCGCAGGCGAACTCGACGACCTCGATACCCCGGGCGACCTCACCGAGCGCGTCGGCGTGCACCTTGCCGTGCTCGGCGGTGATCAGCCGGGCAATCTCGTCGCGGCGGCGGTCCAGCAGCTCCCGGTAGGCGAACAGCACCCGGGTGCGGGTGGCCAGCGAGGAGCGCGACCAGTCCACCGCCGCCTCGGCCGCGGCCGCCACCGCCTGGTCCACCTCGGCGGCGCTGGCCAGCGCGACCTCGGCGCTGACCTCGCCGGTGGCGGGGTCGGTGACCGGCGCGGTGCGCCCCGACTCGCCGTCGACGCTCTTGCCGCCGATCCAGTGTCCGACCGTCTTCACAGCATTCCTCACAGGTAGTCGCAGGTGGCTCGGGTCAGGTAGGTGCCTCGCCCCGGCCGGCCGAAGTACTCGCCGCCGTCCACGATCACCTCGCCCCGGGACAGCACGGTCTGTGCCCTACCGGTGATCCGCTTGCCCTCGTAGGCGGAGTAGTCGACGTTCATGTGGTGCGTCGCGGCGGACAGCACCTGCTCGGCGGCCGGGTCGTAGATCACGATGTCGGCGTCGGCGCCGGGCGCGATGGTGCCCTTGCGCGGGTGCAGGCCGAACATCCGGGCCGGCGCGGTGCTGGTCAGCTCCACCCAGCGGCGGCGGCTGATGTGCCCGTCGACCACGGCCTGGTGCAGCAGGTCCACCCGGTTCTCCACGCCCGGCATGCCGTTCGGGATCTTGGAGAAGTCGCCGCGGCCCATCTCCTTCTGCCCCTTGAAGCAGAACGGGCAGTGGTCGGTGGAGACCACGGACAGGTCGTCGGTGCGCAGCCCCCGCCACAGCGCGGCCTGGTTCTCCACCGGGCGCAGCGGCGTCGAGCAGACGTACTTGGCGCCTTCGAAGTCCGGTTTCGCCAGGTCATCGGTGGACAGGAACAGGTACTGCGGGCAGGTCTCGGCGAACACCGGGAACCCGGCATCCCGCGCCGCCGCGATCTGCGCGACGGCCTCCTCGGCCGACACGTGCACCACGTACAGCGGCGAGCCGGCGACCTTGGCCAGCTGGATCGCCCGGTGGGTGGCCTCCGCCTCGAGCAGCGCGTGCCGCACGTCGCCGTGGTAGCGCGGGTCGGTCTGCCCCTTGGCCAGCGCCTGCTGCACGAGCAGGTCGATCGCGATGCCGTTCTCCGCGTGCATCATGGTCAGCGCGCCGTTGGCCGCGCCCTGCTGCATCGCGCGCAGGATCTTGCCGTCGTCGGAGTAGAAGACACCCGGGTAGGCCATGAACATCTTGAAGCTGGTCACGCCCTCGCCGACCAGCACGTCCATCTCCTTCATGGACTGCTCGTCCACGTCCGAGATGATCATGTGGAAGCCGTAGTCGACCGCGCACCTGCCCTCGGCCTTGGCGTGCCAGGCGTCCAGCCCCTCGCGCAGGCTCTTACCGACGCTCTGGATCGCGAAGTCGATGATCGTCGTGGTGCCACCCCACGCCGCGGCGGCGGTGCCGGTCTCGAAGGTGTCGCTGGCGAACGTGCCGCCGAAGGGCA
Source organism: Pseudonocardia sp. (assembly GCA_036272155.1). Taxonomy (GTDB): domain Bacteria; phylum Actinomycetota; class Actinomycetes; order Mycobacteriales; family Pseudonocardiaceae; genus Pseudonocardia. The sequence goes on along the minus strand of DATAZG010000007.1, from coordinate 104,809 downwards.
TCTCCATGTGCGTGTGTGCGTCGACGCCACCGGGGATCACGTACTTGCCGGTCGCGTCGATCACCCGGTCGGTGTTCGGCGCCAGCCCGGTGCCGGGGGCGAGCAGCGCGGCCACCCGCTCCCCGTCCACCAGCACATCGGCGGTCACCTCGGCCGTTGCCGAGATCACCAGTCCACCCTTGATCAACGTCGTGCTCATGCGTCATCTCCGCTGGTCACGACCTGTGAGTGGTATTGGTCGCTATAGCGACCAATACCACTCACAGGGTCTGAGCTGCAGTGTTGAGGGCGGCGAGGAGGAGGTCGGCGCCGTGCTCGGCCTCGTCGGCGGTGAGGGTGAGCGGCGGGGCGATGCGCAGCACGTTGCCGTGCAGGCCGCCCTTGCCGACCAGCAGGCCGGCGGCGCGGGTCAGCTCGAGGACCTCGGTGGCGGCCTTCGGGCTGGGCTGCCCGGAGGCGTCGACCAGCTCGATGCCGATCATGAGCCCCTTGCCTCGGACGTCCGCGACGACGGGGAGCCCGAGGGACTGGTCGAGCTTCGCGCGCAGCACCGCGCCGACCCGCTTCGCGTTGCCCTGCAGGTCGTGGTCCAGCGCGTAGCGCAGGTTGGCCAGCGCGCCGGCGGCGGTCACCGGGCTGCCGCCGAACGTCGAGATGGAGTTCGCCGGCACGCTGTCCATGATCTCGGCGCGGGCCACCACCCCGCCGATGGACAGCCCGTTGCCGAGGCCCTTGGCGAAGGTGATCATGTCCGGCGCGGCGCCGTCCTGGCCGTGCGCCTGCCAGCCCCAGTAGTGCTCGCCGGTGCGGCCCCAGCCGGTCTGCACCTCGTCGGAGATCCACAGGATGCCGTGCCGGTCGAGCACCTTCTTGAACTCGCCGAGCAGCCCGTCCGGCGGCATGGCGAAGCCCCCGACGCCCTGGATCGGCTCGGCGATCAAGCAGGCCACGTTGTCCTTGACCTGGCCGAGCACGTCCTCGAGGTCGGCCACGCAGGCGGCGGTCAGCTCGCGGTCGGACAGCCCGGCCAGCGGGCCGCCGACCCGGCTGCTGCCGTGCACGTAGTACGTCTGCACCGGCGAGAGGCTGGTCGGCGACCAGCCGGAGTTGCCCGTGATGCCGATCGAGGAGAACGACCGGCCGTGGTAGCTGTTGCGCAGCGCCAGCACCTGGTTGGAGCTGCGGTAGCCGGTGGCCAGCATCAGCGCGGTGTCGTTGGCCTCGGTGCCGCTGGCCGTGAAGAAGACCTTCGGCTCGGCGATGCCGGACAGCTCCGCCACCTGCTCGGCCAGCTCGACCATCGGCCGGTTCAGGTACAGCGTGGAGCTGTGCAGGATCTTGCCGGCCTGCTCGGACACCGCGGCGGTGACCTCGGGCAGCGCGTGCGCCGTCATCGTGGTGAGGATGCCGCCGAAGAAGTCCAGGTAGCGGTTGCCCTCGGCGTCGACCACGTGCCGGCCCTCGCCGTGGTCGAGGTCGATCGGCTCGGCGTAGTACGTGGACAGCCAGCTGGGCAGTACGGCCTGGCGGCGTTTCAGCAGGTCGGCGTGGATTCCAGTCATGCGGTCCGTCCTCAGGGCGCGGTCAGCGTGTCGTAGGCGTCGGGGCGGCGGTCGCGGTAGAACGCCCACTGCTGGCGGACCTCGTCGATCAGGTCCAGGTTCAGGTCGCGCACCACGAGCTCCTCGTCGTGGCCGCTGGCCGGCTCGCCGACGAACTGGCCGCGCGGGTCGACGAAGTAGCTGGTGCCGTAGAAGTCGTTGTCGCCGTACTCCTCGACGCCGACCCGGTTGATCGCGGCGATGTAGTACTGGTTGGCCACCGCGGCGGCCGGCTGCTCCAGCTTCCACAGGTACGAGCTCAGGCCCCGGCTGGTCGCGGAGGGGTTGTAGACGATCTGCGCGCCGGCCAGGCCGAGCGCCCGCCAGCCCTCCGGGAAGTGCCGGTCGTAGCAGATGTAGACGCCGACCTTGCCGACCGCGGTGTCGAACACCGGCCAGCCGAGGTTGCCGGGCCGGAAGTAGTACTTCTCCCAGAACCCGGGCAGCTGCGGGATGTGGTGCTTGCGGTACTTGCCCAGGTAGGTGCCGTCGGCGTCGATCACGGCGGCGGTGTTGTACAGGAAGCCGGAGCTCTCCCGCTCGTAGATCGGCACCACGAGCACGATGCCGAGCTCCTTGGCCAGCGAGCACATCCGCTGCGTGGTGGGACCGTCCGGGATCGGCTCGGCCCACTGGTAGTGCTTCTCCTCCTGCACCTGGCAGAAGTACGGCGCGTTGAAGACCTCCTGGAAGCCCATCACCTTCGCGCCCTGCTGGGCGGCCTCGCGGGTGAACTTCTCGTGGAGGTCGGTCATCGAGGCGGCGTCGCCGGTCCACTTGGTCTGGACCAGAGCGGCGCGGACGAGATTCGGCATACCAACTCCCGATCGAGGGTGTGCGACTGTGCGAGGGACGATATTGTTTCTCTGATACTGGGGCAATACGCGTTTTGTTACAGGTCAATTCGCTCGGGGCGGTGTCGGCAAATGGTCGACGAGAGGTCGCTGAAAGGGAGTAGCGGATGGAGCCCGAGGTCGCCCGGATAGCCGAAGCGGCGGCGAGCCGGTCCGCCGCCGGCATCGCGGCCGCGGTGAACCGGCTGATCAAGTCGGGTGAGCTCGTCGCCGGGTCCCGGCTGCCGACCGTGCGGGTGCTGGCCAAGGCGCTCGGTACGAGCCCGACCACGGTGAACGAGGCCTGGCGCTCCCTGGTCCGGATCGGCGCGGTGCGCACCGAGGGCCGCAACGGCTCGTACGTTGCCGAGGCGCAGCATGCGGGCTGGCCGAGCCGGTTCTGGCGGATCGCCGGGGCGGCCGGTGACTTCGCCATGGACCTGTCCGCCGGCGTGCCCGACCCGGCGCTGCTCCCGCCGCTGCACGACGTGCTGGCCGGGCTGCGCCGGGGCCCCGCGCTGACCGGCTACCTCGACCCGCCGGTGCTGCCCGAGCTGGAGCAGGCCGTCCGGCTCGGCTGGGCGGGTGTCTGCGACCCCGAGGCGGTCACCGTGGTCGACGGGTCGCTGGACGCGGTGGACCGGGTGCTGACCAGCCTGCTCCGGCTCGGTGACCACGTACTGGTGGAGAACCCGACGTTCCCGCCGTTCCTGGACCTGTTGGAGCTGATCGGCGCGGTGCCGGTGCCGGTGCCGATCGACGGCGAGGGCATGCGGCCGGACGCACTGCACACCGTGCTCGACACCTCGGCCGGTGCCTCGGCCACCGCGGTGCTGCTGCAGCCTCGTGCGCACAACCCGACGGGCGCCAGCCTCAGCCCGGCCCGGGCCGCCGCACTGGCCGCCGAGCTGCGGACCGGCGCGCCGTCCTGCGTCGTGGTCGAGGACGACCACGTGGGTGACATCGCGGTGGCCGCCCCGGTCAGCCTGGCCCGCCACCTGCCGGAGCGGACGGTGAGCATCCGCAGCTTCTCCAAGTCGCACGGGCCGGACCTGCGGCTCGCGGCGGTCGGTGGGCCGGCGGAGCTGATCGAGCCGGTGGTGGCACGGCGCAACCTCGGGCCGGCCTGGTCCTCCCGGCTGCTGCAGCAGGTGCTCGCCGCGATGCTGACCGACGAGCGCTGCATCGCCGCGGTCGCCTCGGCCCGGGAGGTCTACGAGGCGCGGCGGCTGGCGCTGACCGAGGCGCTGGCCCGGCGCGGCATCGAGGTGCTGGCCAGGGACGGCTTCAACATCTGGGTACCGGTCGCCCACGAGCGGGACGCGCTGGTGCTGCTGGCCGCGCGGGGCATCGGTGCCGCTCCCGGCCGGCCGTTCCTCGCCGCCCCGATCGACGGCGACCACCTGCGGGTCACCACCGCGGTACTACCGGTCGCGGACGCCGACGTGGTCGCCTCAGCGCTGGCCGGCGCGGCCACCCGGCGCCCCGGCGTCCCGCACCGGTAGTCGGCTCTACGGCGGGTCGGTGGCTCTACGGCTGGTCGGTGGCTGGTCGCCGGCTCTACGGCGGGCGGTGACGAGCCAGGCGCCGGAGTCGAACCAGACGCCGTCGGCGCCCAGGTGCTCCGTCATCGTCGCGCGCAGCCGGTCGAGTGTCCGCTCGGCGGCGGGTGGGTCCAGTTGGCGGAGTGCCCGCTGCGTGGTGCCGAAGCGGCGGACCCAGGCGAGGGCGGTATCGGGGTCGGGGCCGTAGTACACGGGTTGCCGGACGTCGGTGCAGGTCACGTCCGCGAACCCGGCCGCGTGCAGCAGTGCGGTCGTGGTCGTCGGATCGGCCAGGGAGAACGCGTCCGGGGCGCCTCGGTCGGCTGCCTTGTTCGCGCTGCTCGCGCTGCTCGCGTCGAGTGCCCGGTCGATGGCGAGCGTCCATTCGTAGTGCTCCCTGGCCTGCGAGACCAGCATCACCAGCCGCCCGGCGGGTCGCAGCGCCCGGCCGATGTTGGCGAACGCGGTGCCCGGGTCGCCCAGATCCACCCCGAGGGCATCGCCGGCCACAGCCAGCCGGGCCGCCTGACGGGTCGTCTGCCCGGTGCCGCAGCCGATGTCGAGCACGTGCTCGCGGGGCCCGACGGCACAGGCCGGGCGGAAGATCTCGTTGTGCCGGTGCAGCTCGGCGTCGTAGTCGAGCTCACCGGGCCTGGATACGCCCACGGTGCCGCGCGCGACGGTTGTCGCTTCGCCTCGGTCGGGGTCGAGCTCGCTGGGACTGTTCGGCCGCCTGTCGTCCATCGTGGAGTGAGCTTGATCAACGTGATCGGTGGTCACCCTCGGCCACGCAACCATGGCAGGCTGATCACCGCCGCCACCCGGGGGCGCCGCCGCGAGGAGGATCATGGACATAGCCACCGTGCGCAGCCAGCTGACGACGCCGCTGGGCGCCCCGGCGTTCCCCCGCCCGCCCTACCGTTTCACCAACCGCGAGTACCTGAACATCACCTACCGCACCGACCCCGACGCGCTGCGCCGCCTGGTGCCCGAGCCGCTCGAGGTGCCCGAGCCGCTGGTGCGGTTCGAGGTGATGAAGATGCCGGACACCACCGGGCTCGGGTCGTACCACGAGAGCGGTCAGGCGGTGGTCGTCGAGTACGAGGGCGAGCGCGGCGAGTACGTGCACGCGATGTACGTGAACAACCACCCGGCGATCGCCAGCGGCCGGGAGATCAGCGCGTTCCCGAAGAAGCTCGGTGGGCCGAAGCTGTTCGTGGACTCCGACACGCTGGTCGGCACGCTCGACTACGGGACGCTGCGGGTCGCCACCGCGACCATGGGCTACAAGCACGAGCTGATGACCACCGAGGCGGCCGTCGCCGAGATCGGCGTGCCCACGTTCATGCTCAAGCTGGTGCCCGGTTACGACCGCACGCTGCGCATCGCCGAGCTGGTCAGGGCGCAGATCACCGACGTCACCGTGCGCGGCGCCTGGAGCGGGCCCGCCCGGCTGCAGCTGTTCGAGCACGCGCTCTGCCCGCTGGCCGACCTGCCGGTGCTCGAGGTCGTGGCGGCCAGCCACTTCGTCGCCGACCTGACCCTCGGGCGGCCCGCCGTCGTCTTCGACTACCTCGCCGACCAGGACCAGCCCGAAGGGAACGAAACATGAGCGCCCCGGACAACGTGCTCGACCGCTACCGGCACATCACCGTGGTCGGCGCCGGCACCATCGGCATCTCGTGGGCGGCGCTGTTCCTCGGCCACGGGCTGGAGGTCACGATCAACGACCCGGCGCCGGACGTCGAGTCCCGCACGCTCGCCGAGCTGGCCGGGCTCGCCCCGATGCTCGGTGAGCTGGGGCTGGCGACCGAGGGGCTGACCGACCGGCTGCGCTTCGAGCCGGACCTGGAGCTGGCCGTGCGCGGCGCCGACGTCGTGGTGGAGAACGGCCCGGAGAACCTGGACTTCAAGCGGGCCCTGTTCGGCCGGATCGAGAAAGTCGTCGGGCCGGAGACGCTGCTGCTCACGTCCACGTCCGGCACCCGGGTCACCGACATCGCCCGTGACCTGGAGCGACCCGGCCGGCTGCTCGTCGGGCACCCGTTCAACCCGCCGCACCTGGTCCCGCTGGTCGAGATCGTGCCCGGCGAGCGGACCGATCCCGAGGCCGTCGCGGAGGCGGTGGAGTTCTACCGGGCGCTGGGCAAGAAGCCGATGGTGCTGCGCAAGGAGGTACCCGGGTTCGTGGCCAACCGGCTGCAGGCGGCGCTGTTCCAGGAGGCGGTGTACCTGGTGGAGCAGGGTGTGGTCGACATCGGCGAGCTGGACGAGGTCGTCACCAGCTCGATCGGCATGCGCTGGGCGGCGTGCGGCCCGTTCCGCACCTTCCACCTGGCCGGCGGCCCCGGCGGGCTCCCCCACTTCATCGAGCACCTCGGCCCGGGCCTGGAGCGCCGCTGGACCCAGCTCGGCTCACCGCACTTCGACGAGCCGACCGTCGCGCTGCTCACCGAACAGGCGGCCCACACGTTCGGCGACTACGAAGAGCTGCAGCGCCGCCGCGACGCCGACCAGCTGGCCATCCAGCGCGCTCTGGACGAGTCGGCGCGTCAGGACCCGTGAGTGGCGGGTTGGGCTATGACCGAACTCGCCACTCACGGGTGCTGAGCTGGGGTTTTCGGGCGAGGGAGGGCCTGCGTGGCGACGCTGTACGTGTCCGACCTGGACGGCACGCTGCTGCTGCCGAACGGGACGCTGGGTGAGCGCACGGTCGCGGTGGTGAACGCGCTGGTCGAGGCGGGTGGGCTGTTCACCTACGCCACGGCGCGCGGCTACGAGTCCTCGGCCCGGGTGACCGGCGCGCTCCGGCTCGACCTGCCGGTGATCACCTACGGCGGCGCCGTGATCGTGGACCCGCACACCGGACAGCCGCGCTACGGCGCCCGCGTGCCGGTGGCCGCCGTCGAGGCGATGCTTTCCGCGACCGAGGGCGCCAGCCCCGTGCAGCCGGTGGTGTTCGCCAACCACGACGGCCGGGACCGGGTGTGCTGGCGGCCCGAGTTCAGCACGCCCTCGGTGGAGTCGTACCTGTCCCGCCGCGCCCCGGACCCCCGGTTCCTGCCGCTCGCCGACTGGCGGGAGATCGACTGGGCGGAGGTGTTCTTCTACGCGGTGCTCGGCGAGCTGGCCCCGCTGCAACAGTTGCGGGACACCCTCGGCGCCGCGCTGGAGGGCTGCCACGTCACGCTGACCGAGGAGATCTACGCCCCCGGCCAGTACTGGCTGGAGGTCGGCTCGGTGGACGGCACCAAGGCGGCCGCCCTGCGCACGGTGGCCGGGGCGGCCGGCGCGGACCGGCTGGTGTGCTTCGGCGACAACCTCAACGACCTGCCGATGTTCGCCCTCGCCGACGAGTCCCTGGCCGTGGCCAACGCATTGGACGAGGTGCGCCGGCAGGCCAGCGCGGTGATCGGGGGCAACGCCGAGGAGGGCGTCGCCACCTGGCTGAGCGCGCACGCCCTGCCGTGAGCCCGCGCGCCCCGCTGGGTCAGGTCGTCAACATGCCGCCCTCGATGGGCAGCGTGAAGCCGGTCAGGTAGCTGCTGGCGTCGCTGGCCAGGAAGATCAGCGCGGCGGCCAGCTCCTCGGCGCGGCCGAGCCGGCCGAACAGGGTGCGCGGCAGGACCGTCTGCTCGAAGAACGTGCGGTCGATCTGGTCGGTCATCTCGGACTCGAAGTAGCCCGGCGCGAGCGCGTTGACCCGGATCCCCTTGCGGGAGGTCCACTGCTGCGCGAGGTCGCGGGTCAGCCCGATCAGGCCGGCCTTGCTGGCGGAGTAGGCGGCCTGCGGCAGGCCGACGCTGGTCAACCCGAGCACGCTGGAGATGTTGATGATCGAGCTGCCCGGCCCCATCACCCGGCCGCAGGCCTGCGCCATCCAGTAGCAGCCGTTCAGGTTGAGCTCGATCACCGAGCGGAACTGCTCCGGCGTCTCCCGGGTGGCCGGTACCGCGGTGCCGACGCCGGCGTTGTTGACCAGGATGTCGACCTGGCCGAACTCGGCCACCGCCGCCGCGACCAGCGCGTCGCAGTCGGCCGGCTCGGTGACGTCGGTGCGCACGGTGACCGCCCGCCGGCCCACCTTCTCCACCAGGGCGCGGGTGTCGGCGAGCCGGTCCTCCCGGCGCGCGCCGAGCGCCACGTCGGCGCCCGCCTCGGCCAGGGCCTGCGCAAACGCGACCCCGAGGCCGGACGAGGCCCCGGTGACCACCGCGACCCGGCCGTCCAGCCGGAACAGATCCAGGATCGTCATCCCTCAGCCCCCCAGTTCGTCGGCGAGCCCGACCGCGGTCATCGCCGACCAGTTCGTGTCCACGTGGTGGGCCAGCACGACCAGGTCGCGCAGGCCGCCGTCCCGGTCCCGGATGTGGTCGCGCAACAGGGCCTCACCGGTGAAGCCGAGCTTGAGGAACATCTCCAGGGCGTGCTCCTGGTCGGCGACCAGCTCCACGACGAGCTTGCTGAGCCCCGCCTCGAGCGCCTGGCTGAACGCGTACCGGGCGAGCTGGCCGCCCAGCCCGGTCCCGCGACTGTCCGGGTGCACGACCAGCCGCACCTCGCCGACATGGTCGGACCAGCCGGCCTGCCGCACCATCGCCACGTAGCCGGTGACCCGGTCGCCGTCCAGCGCCACCCACCGGGTCGCGCCGCCGGCGGCGTCCGCCCAGCTCCGGACCCGCGCCGGATCGGTGACGTCCTCCTTGATGAAGGTGATGTCGCCGTCGGGCAGCTCCCGGAAGAACCGGGTCAGTGCGTCGGCGTGGACCGCGCGCAGCTCGGTGATGCTCACCTGGTCACCTCACTTCGGCTGAGCAGGAAGTCGATGATCGTGGGGATGGTCGTCTTCGCCGCCGTGCGGCCCACCACCAGGCCGATGTGCCCGGCGGCCAGCCGCAGCTCGTGCTTGTCCGCCGAGCCGACCAGGTCGATCAGCGGGGCGGTGGCCGGCTCGGGCACGATGTGGTCGCGCTCGGCCAGCACGGTCAGGAACGGCACCCGGATGTCGGCCAGGTGCACCCGGTCACCGCCGATGGTCAGCTTGTCGTCGAGCAGCCCGTTCTGCCGCAGCAGCATGTCCACCGTCTCGCGGGCGGCGGCCCCGGGGAACGGGATGTGGTCGGTCGACCAGCCGGTCATGGCCTGGTAGGCCGCCACGTAGTCGTCGCTCCACAGCTTGTCCCACAGGTTGACGTACCGGGCCACCTCCGCCGTCGGCGTGAGCGACCGGAAGCCCTGCAGGATGACCTGCGGCGGGACGTTGCCGTCGGAGTCGACCACCGCGTCGACCTCGAGGCCGCCGTGGGCGAAGATCTTGCCGAGCGGCCCCATGTGCCGGAAGTCGATCGGCGTCGCCATCACGGTCAGGCTGCGCAGCGGCGAGTCCGGGTGGTGCGCGGCGTGCAGCAGCGTGAGGATGCCGCCGAAGCAGTAGCCGAGCAGGTTGACCCCGTCGGCGCCGCTCAGCTCGCGGACCCGGTTGATCGCGGCCGGCAGGTAGCCGTCCACGTAGTCCTCGAGACGGTTCTGCGCATCGCGCTCGTCCGGCACGCCCCAGTCCAGCAGGTACACGTCGAAGCCCGCATCGAGCAGGCGTTCCACGAAGCTGTTGCCCGGGGTCAGGTCGAGGATGTAGCTGCGGCTGATCAGGCTGAACACGATCAGCAGCGGCGGCGAGACGGTGGCCTTGTCGGAGCGGTAGTGCCACAGCTCGCAGCGCCCGCCGCGCCAGACCACGTCCTTCGGTGCCTGGCCCACCCCCGGCCGGTCGGTGCCGGCGGCCAGCTTGATCCCGTTACGAGCCCGCAGGGCGTTTCGCTCGACTTCGTGGCGGATGCGATCGAGCACCGCCACCGGGTTTGTCAGCGGCGGCATCCTCGGTCCTCTCGTCGGGCTGGCGGGAGTTGTGGGACTCGTGGAGCTGCTGTTCCTGCTGGTGTTGTTGCTGTTGCTGCTCGAGCGCGAGCGTGAGCCGGCGGACCTCCCGGTCCAGCGCGCCGACCTGGGCACGCAGCCGGAGCACGTCGGTGCCGGCGGGCAGGTTCACCAGGTGCCAGACCTTGGCGGCGACGTCGTTCGCCCGCCGGGTCAGCGCGGCCTGTGCCCGCAGCCCCAGCGCCGTGGCCTGCGCGAACTGGTCGGTCCGGACCACCGACTCGAGCTTGGGGGCGACGAACTTCTCGGCGGTGTCGAAGGCCTGGCGCCACAGGGCCGGTGGCTCAGCGCCGTTGCTTGCCATATCGAGTCCTCCCCGGCCGCGCGGCAGTGGCGGCGGTTGCATCTTAACGACGAGACCCGGCACCCGGCGCGGGCCAGTTTGGTCGTCCGTGGACATCGAACGTGGACGTCGAATACGCGGGGGCGCCCGAGGTGCCGGTCCTGGACGTGCTGGCCTGGGTCGTGCTGCGCGACGACCGGATGCTCACGGTGCGCACCAGGGGCCGGGACGTCTTCTACCTGCCCGGCGGCAAGCGGGCGCCGGGCGAGAGTGACGTGGCGGCGCTGCGCCGCGAGGTGCACGAGGAGCTGGGCGGCGAGCTGGAGCCGGACAGCTTCACCCTGGTCACCGAGGGGCGGCTGGCCGCCGGCTGAGCTCGACTCGAGCCGGCGTCAGTGCGGCAGCGGTCAGCGCGGCCGACGGGTCAGTGCGGCAGCGGCAGCAGGTTCACCCAGCCGGTGAGCAGCACCGCGGAGAAGATCGCGCAGAACAGCGCGAAGCCGGCCGTCATGTGCAGGATCTCGCCGTCCCGGTTCTCCCGCTTGCGGCGCAGCTCCGCCAGGGTGATCAAAATCGAGATGATGGCCACCACGGCCAGCAGTGATCCGTAGATCAGGTCGTCCACCTGCGCCGGACTCATCGGCCCTCCCGATTTCGCTCGGCGGCCCGCCTCACCGCTGGCCGCTGCTGTGCCCACCGATGATCGCAGATGGCCGGACCGGGCGCCTGCCCGTCCCCCGGTCCGGCGTGCCGTGATCAGTTGTCCACGGCTCGGCTACGCCCGCGTGCAACGCTGGCGTTACGTCTGGGCCTTTCGGATTGCCCAACCGGGGCCCGGTGAGGTGCGATCGACTCCGCTTCGGTGGCCCGCACCGGGGAGGGAGTGGTTTCGCTGAGCACCGGGTTCGCTGCACTCGACGCGCTGTCCGAGGGGGACGCCGCGCTCGAGCTGATGTCGGTCTGCGCCGCGCCGGACTGGGCGGCCGGGGTCGCCGCCGGGCGGCCGTACACCTCGCTGGACGCGCTGCTGACGCGCGCCGACGAGGTGCTGGCCGGGCTGGCCGAGTCCCAGGTCGACGCCGCGCTGGCCGGGCACCCCCGGATCGGCGAGCGCGCCGCCGGGCTGTCCTCGCGGCGCGAGCAGTCCCGCGTCTCGACGGCGGGCACCGACGTGCTCGATGCGCTGGTCGAGGGCAACCGGGAGTACGAGGAGCGGTTCGGCCACGTCTACCTGGTGCGGGCGGACGGGCGCTCCGCCGAGGAGCTGCTCGCGGTGCTGCGCGACCGGCTCGGCAACGACCCGGCCACCGAGCGACGGGTCCTTCGCGGCGAGCTGGCCAAGATCAACCGGCTGCGGCTGTCCCGGCTGTACGCGGACGGCTGAGATGGACCTGCACACGGTGACCGTGCTGCACCGCCCGGCCGACCGCGCCGAGCTGGCCGGGCGGCTCGGGCCGGGTGCCGCTCCCCTGGCCGGCGGCACCTGGATGTTCTCCCAGCCGCAGCTGCACCTGCACACCCTGGTGGACCTCACCGGCCTCGGCTGGCCGGCGCTGCGGGTCACCGACGCCGGCCTGGAGATCGCCGCGACCTGCACGCTCGCCGAGCTGGCCGCGTTCGCCGCGCCGCCGGGCTGGCCGGCCGCCGCGCTGGCCCGGTCCTGCTGCGAGGCGCTGGCCGGCTCGTTCAAGATCTGGCACACCGCGACCGTGGGCGGCAACATCTGCCTCGGACTGCCGGCCGGCCCGATGACCTCGCTGGCCGCGGCGCTGGACGGCGAGCTGGAGCTGTGGCCGGCGAGCGGGCCGGCGCGGCGGGTGCCGGTGACGGAGTTCGTGCGCGGTGACCGGCGCACCGCGCTGCGCCCCGGCGAGGTGCTGCGCGCGGTGCACCTGCCGGTCGCCGCGCTCGTCGCGCGCACCGCGTTCCGCCGCGCCGCGCTGGCCACCCAGGGTCGCTCCGGGGCGGTGGTGATCGGACGGCGGGACCCGGCTGGCGGGTTCGTGCTCACCGTCACCGCGGCCACCGACCGGCCGCGCCGGCTGGCCTTTGCGCGCCTGCCCACCGCCGCCGAGCTGGCCACGGAGCTGGACCGGATCGAGACGTGGTTCGACGACCCGCACGGTGCCCCGGACTGGCGGCGCGCGGTCACCCTGCTGCTCGCCGACCAGATCAGAGCAGACCTCCGGGCGGAGCTCGCGTGATCGTGACCGTGAACGGGGTGCGCACCGACACCGCGCCGGCGCCCGGCCAGTGCCTGCGCACCCTGCTGCGCCAGCACGGGCACACCGAGGTCAAGCGCGGCTGCGACACCGGTGACTGCGGAGCGTGCACCGTGCTGGTGGACGGCGCCGCGGTGCACTCCTGCGTGTACCCGGCGCTGCGGGCGGCCGACCGGGCGGTCACCACCGCCGCCGGCCTGGGTACCCCGGACGACCTGCACCCGGTGCAGCAGCGGTTCGTCGACGCGGGTGGGTTCCAGTGCGGCTACTGCACGGCCGGCCTGGTGGTGACCGCCGCCGCCCTGGCCGACGCACCCGGCCCGACCTGCGCGAACCGCGCGTCGGAGGCGCCCGGGGCGGCCGCCGATCTACCCCGGCTGCTCAAGGGGAACCTGTGCCGCTGCACGGGGTACCGGTCGATCGAGGATGCGCTGCACGGCACGGTGAACACCGAGAAGGGCGGCGGGCCCGGCCGGTCGCTGCCGCCGCCGGCCGCCCGGCGGGTGGTCGCCGGCCTGGAGCCGTACACGCTGGACGGGTCGACGCCGGTTGCCCCGCTGCACCTGGTGGTGCTGCGCAGCCCGCACGCGCACGCCCGGATCACGTCGATGGACGCGGCGCCCGCCTGGGCGGTGCCCGGGGTGCACGCGGTACTCACCCCCGACGACGTGCCGGCGGTGCCCTACTCCACCGCCCGCCACCAGCACCGCACCGACGACCCCGACGACACGCTGATGCTGGACCGCGTGGTGCGCTTCCGGGGTCAGCGGGTCGCCGCGGTGGTGGCCGAGACGGTCGCCGCCGCCGAGCGGGCCTGCCGGGCGATCATGGTGGACTACGCGGAGCTGCCGGCCGTGTTCGACCCGGAACGGGCGGCCGAGCCGGGCGCGCCGCTGGTGCACGGCGACAAGGTCGACACGGCGGCCGAGCTGCGGATCGCCGACCCGGCGGCCAACCTGGTGGCCCAGCGGCACGCCGAGCTGGGGGACGTCGAGGCCGGGCTGCGGGCGGCCACCACCGTGGTCGAGGGCACCTGGCGGACCCAGCGGGTGGCGCACGCGTCACTGGAGACGCACGCGGCCGTCGGCTGGTTGGAGCCCGACGGGCGGCTCGTGGTGCGCACCAGCACCCAGGTGCCGTTCCTGGTCCGCGACGAGCTGGCCCGGCTGCTCTCGCTGCGCCCGGAGCGCGTCCGGGTGCTCACCGCGCGGGTCGGCGGCGGGTTCGGCGGCAAGCAGGAGCTGCTGGTGGAGGACCTGGTCGCGGTGGCCGTGCTCCGTACCGGGCGCCCCGTGCAGCACGAGCTGACCCGGACCGAGTCGCTCACCGCGACGCCGTGCCGCCACCCGATGCGGGTCGGGGTGCGGGTCGGCGCGGACGCCGACGGGGTGCTCACCGCGCTGGCCATCGACGTGCTGGCCGACGCCGGCGCCTACGGCAACCACAGCCCCGGCGTGATGTTCCACGGCTGCCACGAGTCGATGGCGCTGTACCGGTGCGCGAACAAGCGGGTCGACGCCCGCTCGGTGTACACCCACAACCTGCCGTCGGGCGCGTTCCGGGGTTACGGGCTCGGCCAGATCCAGTTCGGCATCGAGAGCGCGCTGGACGAGCTGGCCCGCAAGCTCGGCATCGACCCGATCGAGCTGCGGCGGCGCAACGTGGTGCGGCCCGGCGACCCGGTGCTGGCGGACGCCCCGGACGACCCGGCGGCGCCCTCCGACCTCGTGTTCGGCGGCAGCTATGGCCTGGACCAGTGCCTCGACCTGGTGGACACCGCCCTGCGGGCGCCCTCCGTGCCGGCGGGGCCGCCCGGGCCGGAGTGGCTGGTCGGGACGGGGGTGGCGGCCGCGATGATCGCCACGATCCCGCCGAGGGGGCACTTCGCCGACGCCTCGGTCACGCTGGAGCCGGACGGCGGCTACACGGTGCGGGTGGGGACCGCCGAGTTCGGCAACGGCACCACCACCGTGCACACCCAGATCGCCGCCGCCGTGCTGGGTACCGAGCCCGACCGGGTCACCGTGCGCCAGTCCGACACCGACGTGGTCGGCTACGACACGGGCGCGTTCGGCTCCGCCGGCAGTGTCGTGGCCGGCCGGGCGGTGCACGCGGCGGCCACCGCGCTGCGCGAGGCGATCCTGCTGGCGGCCGGCCGGCTGGGCGACCTGGACCCCGCCGCGGCGAAACTCGGCCCGGTCGGGGTGCAGAGCGGCGAGGTGTTCGTGCCGCTGACCACGCTCGCGGCGGCCGGCGCGCCACTGGTCGGCCACGGCCGCCACGACGGCACGCCGCGCTCGCTGGCGTTCAACGTGCACGGCTTCCGCGTCGCGGTGCACCCCGGTACCGGGGAGATCCGGGTGCTGCGCTCGGTGCACGCCGCCGACGCCGGCACGGTGCTCAACCCCGAGCAGCTCCGCGGCCAGATCGAGGGTGGCGTGGCGCAGGCGCTGGGCGGCGCCCGGTTCGAGGAGCTGATCGTGCGGGACGGGCGGGTGGTCACCGACGTGCTGCGCCAGTACCACCTGCCGCAGTTCGCCGACGTGCCGCGCACCGAGGTGCTGTTCGCCGCGACCGCCGACGACCTCGGCCCGTTCGGCGCGAAGTCGATGAGCGAGGCGCCCTACAACCCCGTGGCGCCCGCGCTGGCCAACGCGGTGCGCGACGCGATCGGCGTGCGCCCCTACGAGCTGCCGATGTCCGACGACCGGATCTGGCGACTGTGCGCGGGGCGCCCCGGCGCGTTGCCCCCGGCGGCGGCGGATCCGGGGGGATGATCCCCGCGCCGTGCCCCGGCCCCTAGCACGTGGTCAGCGAACGATTCTGGAGGACGCGATGAGCGCAGCGCCGTCAGGTGGGGGTGCGGAGCCGGGTTCGGTCGCCGTGCACCCGGTCGATCAGGTGTTGCCGGTACCCCGGTTGCTCGTGCTCGGCCTGCAGCACCTGTTCATCATGTACGCCGGCGCGGTGGCGGTGCCGCTGATCGTCGGGCCCGCCGTCGGTCTGGACAGCTCGGACATCGCCATCCTGGTCAGCGCGGACCTGCTGGTGTCCGGCATCGCGTCAATCATCCAGTCGGTCGGCATCTCCAAGATCATGGGCGTACGGCTGCCGGTGGTCGCCGGCGCCACGTTCACGGTGCTCAACCCGATGATCATCATCGCCAACCAGTACGGCGGCCGGGCCGGGCTGCCCTACGTCTACGGGGCGCTGATCGTGTCCGGCATCTTCGGGCTGCTGCTGGCGAAGCCGTTCGCCTCGGTGCTGCGGTTCTTCCCGCCGCTGGTGACGGGCACGGTGATCATGATGATCGGCCTGTCGCTGGTCGGCGCGGACATCGGCCTGATCGCCGGGGACAAGACGGGCTCGTTCACCGCGAAGATCCCGGTGCTGGACGCGAACGGCCAGCCGGTGCTGGAGCACGGCCAGGTGGCCACCACGATCAACCCCGACGCCGGGCAGATCTCCCACATCGTGCTGGCCGGCGTGGTCATCCTGCTGATCGTGCTGATCTCCCGGTTCTTCCGGGGCTTCTTCGGCCAGACCGCCGTGCTGGTGTCCATCGTGATCGGCACGCTGATCGCCTGGCCGATGGGCCTGCTGGACTTCTCCGGGGTGGGCGCGTCCGGCTGGGTCGGCATCTCGGCGCCGTTCCACTTCGGGCCGCCCAAGTTCGCCGCCGCCGCGATCATCTCGATGTGCATCGTGATCCTGGTGACCTACACCGAGTCCACCGCGGACATGCTCGCCGTCGCCGAGCTGACCGACCGCAAGCTCCCGCCGGCCGACCTGGCCAGGGGGTTGGCGACGGACGGCTTCTCGGCGCTGCTGGCCGGCTTCATGAACTCGTTCCCCGACACCGCGTACGCACAGAACGTCGGGCTGATCGGGATGACCGGGGTGCGCAGCCGGTGGGTGATCACGGTGACCGGCTCGTTCCTGGTGGTGCTCGGGCTGATCCCCAAGGTCGGCGCGATCGTGGCCGGACTGCCCGGCCCGGTGATCGGCGGCGCGGCGACCGTCATGTTCGCCATGGTCACCGCCGTCGGCATCCAGACCCTGCACAAGGTCGCCTTCGGCGGGGCGAACAACCACAACCTGCTGATCGTCGCGGTGTCGCTGTCGGTGGGCCTGATCCCGACCCTGCAGCCGGCGTTCTACCAGCACTTCCCGGCCGACTTCCAGGTCATCTTCGGCTCCAGCATCACGTCCACCGTGATCGTGGTGTTCGTGCTGAACCTCGTGTTCAACCACTGGCTGCCCCACTTCCCCCGCCGGGAGAGCACAGTCGGCACCGCACTCGACCACGGCGCCGTGGCCGGCGCCCCCGATACCTCGTGAGTGGGGGGTGGTCCGATGGAGGTTCTGTCAAGAAGACGGTTTAGCTGCCGTGGGTTCCGGGCCGGCCCGGAACGCGCGATGGATGTGCACCGACTCCTCCCATTGCCGCATCCGTTCCAGGCCGGCGTTGCCGACCAGCTGGAACACCGCTTCCACGAGGCTCTCCACCAGCACGAGAAGCGCGGCGAACGAGTCGAACGGGGTGCCCTCGACCGCGATCGGCAGCACGATGTCGGCGTCGTCGGCCGCCGGGGACAATCCCCGGTCGGTGATCACGACAACCTTCGCCGCCCGTTGCCGGGCGAGCGCGGCCACCTGCTTGGCGGGTAGCTCGTAGCGACGCAGGTCGAACACGATGGCCGCGGAGTCCTTGCCCAGGGCCAGGTAGGTACCGATGTCGGAGCCCAGCGGCTCAGCCGCGTAGCTGACGCCGGGCACCAGCTGGTCCAGCTGCATCGCCAGGATTTCGGCAACGTGTCGGGAGAAATAGCCGCCGGAGACGACGACGTGCCGACATGGTGTGGCGAGCAGCCGCACGGCGGCGTCGAACTCACTGGGTGGGACATCCGCGGTCAGTCGCTCCACCAGCTCGAGCCGCTGAGCGACCGAGCGCTGCAACAGGGTCGAGCTCCCGTCGCCGTGCAGGCGGTTGGCGGCTCGACTGACCGGGCTGTTCATCCGCTGCGTGATCTCCCGGCGCAGCTGCTCCTGGAAATCGGGATAGTTGCCGATTCCGATTCGGGAGGCCAGCCGCAGCACCGTCGGGGTGCTCGTGCCGGCCGCTTTGGCCAGCGCGGCCGCGCTGGCCAGCCCGGCGCTCGGGTAGTTGGCCAGCAGCGTGCGGGCGACCTTCTTCTCGGCCCGGGTGAGCTCGCCCATCCGGGCGAACACGGCGTCTCTGATCCACTCCATGATGTGGGTGCCGTTCCGTTCCGTGCGAGGTCAGGTGTGGTTCGTGCCGGCTCAGCGACCGCCCGCCTGACGGGTGATGTAGGTGACCGCTACGAACGAGGTGAACACTGCCAGCAGGTCATCGCCCGCTATGCGGACCGCGCGCTCGGCAACCCGCTCGACCCCCTTGGCCCACGTGGCGACCTCGGCCATGTCCCCGGTCTGGAACTCCAGCCCCAACGAGACCGGCCGGGCGATCCCTGGCGTCGGCGAACCGCCATCGGTCACCCGCTGCACCGCCTGTTGCGCGCCCTCACGGATCCGCTGACACGACTCTGTCGGATGCAGGTTGGCGGCACCGAAGCGGGTGATCGACTCCTTGGTGATCACGGATATGGCGCCTTTCGCGAACGGTTCCGTCTCCGCCCAGGTCACCGCGTCCCCGGAGACGAAGGCGATCGGGACGCCGAAGTGGTCGGCGACGAGTGCGTTGATCCCGCTTTCCCCGACCAGTTCCCCGTTGACCCGGGCGGCGGAGATGACCTCGGGGTTGTAGGTGTGCGAGAGCGTGGAGGGTCGGCCCGATATCGATCCGTGGTAGCCGACGAAGAAGGCCGCGGCGAACGTCTCATCGAGTCCCTCCATCATGTAGTGCGGCTTGTGCCGGCCCGAGATGTAGGTGGCTGATCCGGCGATCCGGCGCGGGTCCAGGTTGGCCATCGTGCCGTGCGAGTCGTTGACCACGACCTTGGTGGCACCACCGTCGATCGCGCCCTCGATGGCCGCGTTCAGCTCGTCCAGCATCAGCTGGCAGCCGACCTCGTAGCGCGCACCGCCACTGGGCCGGCATTGTTCCCAGTCGACGATCCCGGCGACGCCCTCCATGTCGAGCGAGATCCAGATCTTCATGCGCGCTCCAGGGAGGTGTCGGGACGAGATGTCGGGGGCGGCGGGATCACATCGAGCTGGTCGGCCTTCAGGCAGGCGCTGCTGGACCCGGGCCCGACCTGGATCAGCGGCGGGTCGACGGTGCGACAGAGCTCGCCGGCCAGTGGGCAGCGGGGGTGGAACCGGCAACCGGTCGGGATGTCGAAGGGACTCGGCGGCTCGCCGTCGAGCTGGAAGGCGTCGTTCACGCTCGCCTCGGTCATCCGCGGAATTGAGTCGATCAGCGCCCGGGTATAGGGGTGTCGCGGATGGGCGAACAGGTCCCCCGTCTCGGCGAGCTCCACGATCCGGCCCAGGTACATGACGGCCACGCGGTCGGATAGGTGCCGGACGACAGCCAGGTTGTGCGCGATGAACAGGATGCTCAGCCCGAGCTCGACCCGCAGCCTGGTGAACAGCTCGAGGATCGTGGCCTGGACCGAGACGTCGAGCGCCGACACCGGCTCGTCGGCGATGAGCACGTCCGGCCGCACGGCCAGCGCGCGGGCGATGGCAAGCCGCTGACGCTGCCCACCGGAGAACTGGCTCGGATACGCGTCGAGCACGTTCTCCTCCAGGCCGACCAGGTTGAGCAACCGGATGCTCTCGGCACGTACCCGCGGCCGCGGCACGACGCGGTGTACGAGCAGCAGCTCGGCCAGCATCCGTCCCACCGGCATGCGGGGGTTGAGCGAGGCGTACGGGTCCTGGAAGATCATCTGAACCCGGCGGGAGGACTCCCGGCTCCACCGCGCGGGTGCATTGTCGTCCCGATGGGTGACCGTACCGCTGCTGGGAGCAAGGCCACCGACGAGGATCTTGGCCAGTGTGGACTTGCCGGAGCCGGACTCCCCGACCAAGGCCAGGATCTCGCCCTCACGCAGCTCAAGATCCACACCGTCCAACGCGATGAGCGTGGCCGGGCCACTCGTGGTGTGCCGCGACAGCCAGGACGTGCCGCGGCTGTAGGCCTTGGTCAGGTTGCTCACAGACAGCGCGGGGCGGGCGTTCCCGGCGGTCATGCTGGCACCTCTACCATGCGGTCACTCTCGAAGCAGGCCGCCAACCGGCCGGGGGCGACCTCCCGCAATGGCGGGACGCTGTGCATGCAGCGTTCGCGCACGTATCCGCAGCGCGGGGCGAACGGGCAGCCCGGCGGCCGGTCGGCGACGTCCGGCGGGAATCCGGGTATCGCCACCAGTTCCCGTTCGGGACGGTCGAAGTCCGGCGCGGAGTTCAACAGCCCCTCCGTGTAGGGGTGCCGGGGCTGCCGGAAAGCCTTCTTGACCCGGCCTGCCTCCACGATGTGTCCGGCGTACATCACCGACAGCTCGGTACAGGTCTGGTTGACCACTGCGAGGTCGTGGGTGACGAAGACCAGCGCTGTACCGGTGTCGACGCAGAGCCGCTCGAGCAGCTTGAGCACCTGCAGTTGGACCGTGACGTCCAGTGCGGTGGTCGGCTCGTCGCAGAGCAGCAACCGGGGGCGGCAGGACACCGCCATCGCGATCATGATGCGCTGCCGGAGGCCGCCGGAGAGCTCGTGCGGGTAGGCCTTCGCCCGCCGCGTCGGATCCGGTATTCCGGTACTGGCCATCATCGAGACCGCCCGGGCCGCGGCCTCCTCGGCAGTCAGGCCGAGGTGTCGGCGGGGCCCCTCGGCGATCTGGTTCCCGACCCGCATGACCGGGTTGAGCGCGGTCATGGGCTCCTGGAAGATCATTGCGATCTCTGGGCCCATCAGTGCCCGCCGCGCCGGGGGCGCCATCGTGAGCAGATCAGCGCCGTCGTACTCGACCCGGCCGGACAGGATCTCGACCCCGCGGGGCAGCAGTCCGGCGATCGCGCGCAGGGTGAGGGACTTGCCGGAGCCCGACTCTCCCACGATGCCCATCCGTTCGCCGGGGCCGACGTCGAAGGAGATCCCCTCGACGATCGAGACCGTGCGGCCGCCCGAGCGTGGGAGTCCGATCGTGAGGTCCCGGACGCTGAGCAGCGGCGCCGCGACAGTGCCCGCCGCGGTCATGTGCGCCGTTCCGGCGCGAGTAGGTCGGCGAGCCCGTCACCGAGCAATGACAGCCCGAGACTGGTGACGACGACAGCGATGCCGGGAATGGTGGCCTGCTCCCACTGGGTGGTGATGAACTCCTGGCCGTCGAGGATCATGCTGCCCCACTCGGGGGTCGGCGGGGCGATGCCGAGCCCCAGGTAGCCGAGGGTGACGATCGCCATGATGTCCATGACGACATCACTCGTCGCGTAGATCAACGCCTGCGACAGCACGTTCGGCCCGATGTGCCGGATCAGGATGCGGCCGTGCGACAGACCGCCGAGCCGGGCGGCGGCCACGTAGTCCTGTTGCTTCGCCACCAGCAGCTCGCCCCGCATGATCTTGGCGTACGAGACCCAGGAGACCGAGGCGATCGCCAGGTAGATGCTGCTCTCCCCCGCGCCGAGCACGAACACGAACACGATGACGAGCACGTAGAACGGAAACGCGAAGAAGATGTCGACGATCCGCATGACGACCGCGTCGAACCAACCACCGAAGTATCCGGCCAGCGCTCCGAGCACCGACCCGACCACGAACGGGATGAGGACGGCCAGGAAGCCCACCCGCAGGTCCACCCGGGCGCCGTAGAGCAGCCGGGTGAGGACGTCCCGCCCGTACTTGTCGGTGCCTAGCCAGTGCTGTGCGTTGGGCGATTCCAGGGCGTGCTCGAGGTCCTGGACGGTCGGGGCGTACGGCGTGAGCAGGGGCGCGAGGAGCGCGATCAGTGCCAGGAATCCGACGATCACGATGCCGGCGACCAGGGTGGCGTTGCGATACCAGGGCTTGAGCGCTCGCGACGACATCGGCCGGTTCGTGCCCCGGGAGGCGCGTACCGCCGCGGTGGTCATGATCGTTCCTTGCTGATGTCGACCCTCGGGTCGACGGCGGTGTAGACGACGTCGGTGAGGATGCCCACCACGATCACGAACACGGCGACGAACAGCGAGACGGCCTGGATCGTCGGGAAGTCCCTGGCGAATACCGCATTGATCATCAGTGATCCGAGGCCGGGAACGGCGAAGACCTTCTCGATCACGAGCGCGCCGCCGACGAGGTAGCCGAGGTTCACACCGATGATCGAAACGGTTGGAATGGCGGCGTTGCGCAGGACGTGCAGCCGGAACAGCGCGATCCCGGCAGCGCCCTTGGAGCGCGCGGTGCCCACGTAGTCGGATGCCAGAACGTCGATCGTCGAGGCGCGCAGGCTGCGGATCGTCGTGGGACACATCGCGATCGCCAGCGTCAGCGCCGGGAGGAACAGGTAGTACCAGTGCCGCGGCCAGTTCGTGCCGTAGCCACCGACCGGGAAGGCGCGCAGATTCACCGCGAGCAGCAGGATCAGCATGATCCCGATCCAGAACTGGGGCATGCCCTGCCCGAGCAGGGTGAAGAACCGGACACCGAGGTCGCGGGCCCGGCCCGGGGCGGAGGCGGCGAGCCCGGCGAGCGGCACACTGATGAGCAGGGACAGGATGAGGGCGAACAACAGCAGCGACAGCGTGACCGGGATGGCCTGCAGCACCAAGCCGGACACCGGACGCTGGTAGGTGATGCTCTGCCCGAGGTTGCCCTGGCACAGGTGCCCGAGGAAGAGCAGGTACTGGCGCCAGAGCGGCTGGTCCAGCCCCAACTGATGGCTCAGCGCGGCCACCCGCTCCGGCGTAGCGGTCTGACCGAGGATCGCGACCGCGGGATCGCCGGGCAACAGGTGGACCATCAAGAAGACCAACACGGTGACGCCGAAGAGCACCGGTATCGACTGCAGCAGTCGGGCCGGGATGAATCGGAACCGGTCGGGCACGTCTCCCCATTGCCTCTCTAGCGCACAGGTACGGTCAGTTCGTCTTGTAGACGTTCTCGAGGTGGTAGTTGCCGAGCGGCGTCACCGCGAAGCCCTTCACCTTGTCGGTCATCGCGAAGACGTACGGCGCGTAGTACAGGTAGGCCAGGAACGAGTCCTGGCTGGTCTGCTTCTGCAGCTGCGCATACAGCTGCCCGCGCTTCGCGTCGTCGGTCTCCGCCTGCGCCTGCTTGTTCAACGCAATGACGGCCGGGTTGGCGTAGTAGGAGAACGCCGAGTGCGAACCCCCGCTCGGGTCGACCACGAAGGTCGTCCACTCGTCGGGGTCGGGGATGTCCATCGTCCAGGACTGGATCGCCAGGTCGAAGTCGGACTTGAGGCGCGACTGCTTGTTGGCCGTCGGATCGAGCTGCCGGATGGTCAGAGTGATGCCGAGCTGCTGGAGTTCGGCCTGCATGATCTGCGCGATGGAGGCCTCGTTCGGGTTGCCCGAGTTGATCAGAATCGTGGTCGTGAACCCGTTGGGCATCGAGGATTGGGCCAGCTCCTTCTTGGCCTGCGCCATGTCGAAGGTGGGGGCGCCGCTGCTCTGGTCGTAGTAGGGCGTGCCGGGTGAGAACAGCGAGTTCGCCGCCGTGCCGTTGCCGAACAGCACCGTCTTGACGATTGCGTCCCGGTCCAGCGCGTAGGAGATTGCCCGCCGGACGTGCGCGTCGGCGAACGGCGTCCGCTGCTCGTTGAAGGTGACGTACTCCTCGTAGGTCGACTTGAAGGTCTGGGCGTTGACGCCGGGCGCGTTCTTCAACGACGTGAAGCTCGACCAGTCCGGGGTGTCGTCGATGTCCACCTGACCACTCTGCACCTGCAGCTTGCGCGTGTTGGCGTCCGGAACGACGTCCCAGGTGACGCTGTCGAGGTGAGGCTTGGAGCCCCAGTAGGTCTTGTTGGCGGTGACCTTGACGTACTGGCCCTTCTGCCAGCTGTCCCAGACGAAGGGCCCGGTGCCGACGGGAGCCCGGTAGAACTCGTCGGCGGTCTTGCCGCCGTAGTTGTTCGGGATGATCCCGTTGCTGAACAGTGACAGGTCGGCCAGCAGCGGCGCCCACGCGTACTTCAGTTTGATCGCAACCGTCTTGCCGTCGACGACGTTCACCGAAGCGATCGCCGCGTTGATGTAACCCCAGCCGTCCGCGCCGGTCTTGGTGTCCTCGTCGAGGGCGAACTTCACATCCGCGGCTGTCATGGGCTGGCCGGTGGAGAACGTGACTCCCTGGCGCAGGTTGATCGTGTAGGTGAGCTTGTCGTCGGAGACCTCGTAGCCGGTCGCCAGCCAGGGCTCGACCTTGGTGCCGTCGGCGCTGACAGTGAACAACGGCTCCATGATCTGTTCCATGACGTAGATCGAGTCGTTGTCGAACGTCGTCGTCTTGTTCATGGAGATGATGTCCTGCGCGCGGGCGATGGTGAGGTCGCCGCCGTTCACCGGCCCGGAGCCAGCCTCGGTGCTGTCGGCACCCCCACCGCCACAAGCGGCCAGCGCGGCGGCGAGCGCGGCAATCGCGGTGAACCGCATCCGGGCTGATCGTGTCATCGCCTGCCTCATCGTTCTGCCGCCGCGGGAACGGGTGGGTCGGACCATCCAGCCGGGTGCCGAGGTCCGCGGGCATCGTTCAGACCTGCGGCTCGGATCGCACGATCGAGTGAAATCTAGCTTCCGTTACAGGTGGGTGCCAGACCCTCGCCCCTGTCATGATTGACACATCACCCTTACGCCGCAGCCGGGCGGACTCGACTTTCGCGCTCTGGTCGGCGTCCGATGGCGCCACGGCTCAGCGGGGGTCGGCGGCCCGGATCCGGTAGCTCTCCGGCGGGCGGACCAGCGCGTCGGGGTGGCCGACGTACTCGATCTCCACGCCGTACTCCGCCCTGGCCGAGGCGATGCTGACGTAGCCGTTGACCACGTCGTCAAGCACCCGCTCCACCGGCCGCTCGGCGGGGGCGCCGTAGCCACCGCCACCGGGGAAGGACAGCCGCACCTGGGAGTCCGGGGCGAGCCGGGCCAGCTGCTTGCGGGGCAGCTCCTCCCCGGTGGCCAGCTCGACGATCTCACCGGCCGCGCCGGGCCGCCCACCCAGCGCACCGCCCGCCGGGTAGTGCACCCGGTCCACGTTCGCGTTGACCGTCCAGCCGTGCTCGCCGAGGCGGCCGACCTCGAGCACCTGGCCGAGACCGCCGCGGTACCGGCCGGGTCCGCCCGAGTCCGGGCGCAGCTCGCGGCGGCGCTGCACCAGCGGGGTGAGCGTCTCCAGCACCTCGGTGGGGACCGCCCTGACTCCGGTCGGGAAGCCGGTGGTGCTCAGCCCGTCCTTGTCCGGGCGGGCACCGGTCCCGCCGGCGCCGAACGCGGTGAGGGTGAACGGGCGGGGCTCGTCGATGTCGGCGCCGCGCCAGACCGTCATCCACAGTGCGTCGGCGCTGGGCGCGGGCAGGCCGCCGGGTACCGCGTCGCGCAGCGCCTCGAACAGCAGGCTGGGCAGGAAGTGCCCGACCAGGTGCCGGGAGGCGACCGGCGCGGGGTCGACGCAGTTGAGCACGGAGCCCCTCGGCGCGGTCACCGTGACCGGCCGGAAGGAGCCGGCGTTGTGCGGCACGTCCGGGGCGAGCGCCGCCTTCACCGCGAACGAGGTGTAGGCCCGGGTGTAGTTGAGCACCACGTTGACGCCGTACCGCGACTGCGGCGAGGACCCGGCGTAGTCGACGGTCACGGTGTCCCCGTGGATGGCGACCGCGACCTGCAGGGTGATCGGGTCGGAGTCGAAGCCGTCCGACGCCATGGCGGCCCGGTACCGGCCGTCGGGCAGCTCGCCCAGCGCCACCCGGACGGCGTGCTCGGAGCGGCGCATGATCTCCCCGGCCACCGGGTCGACGCCGGCCAGCCCGAACTCGTCCAGCATCCGGGCCAGTCCGGCCGCCCCCACCTGGTTGGCCGACACCTGGGCGTAGATGTCGCCCATGGTCTCGTCGGGGGTGCGCACGTTGACCCTGATCAGCTCTTCGAGCGTCTCGTTGGGGCCGTCGGCGGTGCGCAGCTTCAGGATCGGCAGCCGCAACCCCTCCTCGAACACCTCGGTCGCGGCGGCGGACAGGATGCGCCCGCCGATGTCGGGTGAGTGGCAGCAGCTGGCGAACCACCCGAGCAGCCTGCCGCCCCGGAACACCGGCGTCGCCACGGTGAGGTCGTTGATCTGGCCGGCGGTCAGCCAGGGGTCGTTGGTGATCAGCACGTCGCCGTCGGCGATCTCCTCGCCCGGGTAGCGCCCCACGATGTGCCGCATGCCGGTGGCCATCGCGTTGATGTGCCCGGGGGTGCCGCCGGTGGACTGGCCGATCATCTCCCCGCGCGAGTCGAACACCCCGCAGGCCAGGTCCAGACACTCGCGCACCACCGGGCTGAACGCGGTGTGCACCAGGGCGGCCTGCTGCTCGTCCAACAGCGAGTGCAGCCGGTTGGCCACCAGCCCCACGACCACCGGGTCCACGCCTGGCTGGCTCATCGGGCCGCTCACTGGAGCCTCCCGGTGCCGAGCTCGACCAGGATGCTGCCGTCCTCGGTGACCGTGCATCCCGCGCCGGGCGGCACCACCAGGGTGGACTCCCGCTCCTGCACCAGCGCCGGGCCGCTCAGCCGGGCGCCGGGGGCCAACCGGTAGCGGTCGTAGCAGGCCGTGCGGGTGTAGCCGGTGGCCGGGAAGTACGCCTGCCGGTGCCCGGTCAGCGCCTCTCCACTGGCCGGGGCGGCGTCGAAACGCAGCCGGGCGCGTGGTCGCGGACCCCGGGAGCTGACCCGCCAGGTGAGCACCTCGGTTCCCACGCCGCCCGGCGCGACCGTGCCGAACCGCCGGGCGTACTGCCGCTGGAAGTTGGCCAGCAGCTCGGCCCGCCACCGGGGACCGAACGCCGGCACCGGCACCTCGATCTCGCTGCCCTGACCGATGAAGCGCATCTCGACGGTGCGCTCATGGCTGATCTCGTCCGCCGCCAACCCGGACGCGGTGAGTACCTCGCTGCCGTCGCGTTCCAGCTCGCCGAACAGCTCCCCCGCCCCGCCCGGTTCCACCTCGTCCAGCGCCAGGTGGCGGGAGCGGACCAGGTCGATCGACAGCGGCGCGGACAGCATCCCCAGCGCGCTGAGCACCCCCGCCGCCGGCGGTGCGACCAGCACCGGGGACCCGAGCGCGCGGGCCACACCGGGTCCGTGCAGCGGCCCGTTGCCACCGGAGACGAACAGCGGCAGCCGCCCCGGGTCCTGCCCGCGCTCGATGACGTGCACCCGCGCCGCGTTGGCCATGCTCTCGTTCGCGGTGGTGTGGATGCCCCAGGCCGCCTCGGCGACCCCGATGCCCAGTTTGTCCGCGATCTGCAGCTTGATCGCGGCGGCCGCCGCGGCGACGTCCAGGGACACCTCGCCGCTGAGGAATCGGTCCGGGTCGAGGTAGCCGAGCACCGCGTCGGCGTCGGTCACCGTGGCGTGCTCGCCGCCGAGCCGGTAGCTCACCGGCCCGGGGTCGGAACCGGCCGAGTCGGGCCCTGTGGTGATCAGCCCGAGCGCGTCCACCCTGGCGATCGAGCCACCCCCGGTCCCGATCTCGATCATGTCGATGACCGGCGCCCGCACCGGGAGGCCGGACCCGGGCCGCAGCCGGTACACCCGGTCCACCTCGAGTGCGTGGGTGATCAGCGGCTGGTCCCGCTCGATGACGCAGAGCTTGGCCGTGGTGCCGCCCATGTCGAAGGCGAGCTGGTCCGGGCGCTGACCGGTCCGCCCGAAGGCGATGGCCCCCAACGCGCCGCCGGCCGGCCCGGACTCGAGCATCCGGATCGGGAAACGGGTGGCCACCGCCACGGTGGCCACACCCCCACTGGACAACATGATCAGCGGGTCGACCGGCACGCCGAGGCGGCGCAACCGGGCGCGCAGGTCCGCCAGGTAGGTCTCCGCGAGGCGCTGCACGTAGACGTTCGCCACCGTGGTGGAGACCCGCTCGTACTCCCGGATCTCCGGGTTGACCTCGCAGGACAGCGCCACCCGGAGCCCCGGGGCCGCGGCGGTGATGATCTCCCGGGCCTGTCGCTCGTGCTGGCCGTCGACGTGGCTGTGCAGGAAACAGACCGCGACCGCGTCGACCCCGGACGCGGCCAGCTCGGTGGCCAGCTGCTTCACGGTCGGGATGTCCAGCGGGGTGCGCACGGTGCCGTCGGCGAGGATCCGCTCGCGCACCCCGAACCGCAGGTGCCGAGGCACGAGCGGGCGGGGCAGCTCGAGGCCGAGGTCGTAGAGCTCGTAGCGGTGCTCCCGGCCCATCTCCAGCACGTCCCGGAAGCCGTCGGTGGTGAGCAGCGCGGTCCGCGCGCCCCGGCGTTCGATCAGGGCGTTGGTGATCAGCGTGGTGCCGTGCACCACCGAGGTGATGTCCGAGGCGGCCAGTCGGTGCTCGGCCAGGGTGCGCCGCAGCACCGACTCGACGCCCGCCGCCGGCTCCCGCCCGGTGGTCAGCGTCTTGCCCACCGCGACGATGCCGACGTCGTCCAGGATGGCCAGGTCAGTGAAGGTCCCGCCGATGTCCACCCCGACCCGCAGCCCACCGGGTCGTGCCGCGCCAGAACGTGCCGCGCCGAGACGTGCCATGGCTCCTCCGCTCGCCCTGTGCGGACCGTCAGGCTCGGCCCGACCGTACCGATCGTCCGACGAGGGAGCAAGAAATCGTCGGACGATCTTTCGCCCGCCGACACCGCCGAGCGGTACTCTGGGCGCCGTCCGATAGCAATGACGCGATGAGGGGGCGACCGGAGTGACGGAGTCGACCGGTGCCGCCGGCCGGGTGGCGGACGCACTGCGGGGGCAGATCGCCGCCGGGCGGCTGGCCCCGGGCAGCCGGCTGTCCGAGGACGCGGTCCGGCACACCTACGGGGTGTCCCGGAGCACGTTGCGGGAGGCGTTCCGGCTGTTGATCCGAGAGCGGCTGCTGGTCCACGAGCTGAGCCGGGGAGTCTTCGTCCGGCAACTGGAGCCCAGCGACGTCTCGGACCTCTACGAGGTCAGAAGAATCGTCGAATGCGCAGCTCTACGGTCTGTCACCAGCCTGAGCCCGGCGGGCCTCCGCCGGTTGGCGGCCGCCATCTCCGCCGGGAACACCGCCGCCGACCGGGGTGATTGGGACACCGTCGCGGCCGCCAGCATCCAGTTTCACGAAGCGCTCGTTGCGCTGGCCGGCAGCGCCCGGCTGGACGCCATCATCAGCGGTGTGCTCGCCGAGTTCCGGCTGGCCTATGCCCACATGAAGGACACCCAGGTGTTCCACTCGGCCTTCCTCAAGCGCAACGGCGAGATCGCCGACACGCTCCGCTCCGGCGAGATCGACGGTGCCGCGGACATGCTGAACGACTACCTGACGGACGCCGAACGAGAGCTCCTCCGCAACTTCATCGCCTAGCGTCGCGCCCCAATGTGATCGCCTGACGAGAGCGCCGGCCGAACCCCGATTCTGTGGTAAATCGTCCGACGAACTTGTAACGTCATCGACCATCATGTGTTGTCGGTAGCGTGACGCCGGGGAGCCCTGATGGCCGCTGACCTGACCGATACGTCAAGCCTGGACCCGCCGGACACGCTGAGCCCCACCGGCCGGCGGGCCATCAGGGGCGCGTGTTTCGGGTTCACCGTGGACTACTTCGACATCTACCTGCCGGTGGTGGCGCTGACGCCGGCCATCGCCTACTTCCAGGCCGCGCACACCTCGCCGGCTACCGCCGCCACACTCTCCTACGTCACGCTCGCCCTCACGTTGCTCGGCCGACCGGTGGGCGCGTTCATCTTCGGTCGGCTCGCGGATATCACCGGTCGCCGCCGGGCCACCCTGATCAGCGTCGCCGGGGCCGGCGGCTGCACGCTGCTGATGGGTCTGCTGCCCGGCTACCAGGTGATCGGCTGGGCGGCGATGGTGCTGGTGTTCGTGCTGCGCTTCATCGGCGGCGTGTTCATGGGCGGCGAGTACGCCGGCGCCAACCCGCTGGCCATGGAGGCCACTCCCCGGCGGCTGCGCGGGTTGGTCGGCGGGCTGATCGCGGCGTCCTACCCGGTGGGCTACATCGCCATCTCCGTCGTGGTCGCGATCGTGTTCCAGTTCGCGCCGACCGGCGGGCTCAACTCGCCGTACGTGCAGTGGGGTTGGCGGATCCCGTTCTTCGTGGGTGCGGCGCTGTCCGCCGCGTTCCTGCTGTACTACCGGCGGGTCGAGGAGTCGGCGGTCTTCACCCTGGCCCGGCGCGGTGGGACGGCCGGCCGGGGCGACCCGCTGAAGGAGCTGTTCACCGGCGCGCACCGGCGGGTCCTGGTACAGGTCCTGGTGCTGATGACCGGGATGTGGTTCACCGTGCAGGCCACCCTGTCGGCGTTGCCGGCGCTGCTCTCCACGGTGATCGGGCTACCCAGCACCTCCGTCAACACCGGCCTGCTGGTGGCGAACGTGTTCCTCGCGGGCGGCTACCTGGGGCTCGCGCTGCTCGGGCAGCGGTTCGGCCGGCGCCGGATGCTGCTGCTCGCCGGTTTGTGGACGGCGCTGCTGGCCCCGTTCGGCTACGCCGCCATGGTGTCGCAGGGGACGCGGGCCGTGTCCGGGGCCGCCGGGGTGGTGTCGGTGATGGTGCTCGCCACCGTGGTGCTCGTGCTGACGGTCTCGCCGTGGGGGATCGTGTCCACGTACCTGTTGGAACGGTTCGCCACCGGGGTCCGTGCGTCCGGCTACGGGATCGGCTACAGCCTCGGCGTGCTCATCCCGGGCTTCTACGCGTTCTACCTGCTCGGGTTGAAGAACTTCATGCCGTACGCCTACACGCCGATCGTTCTCATCGTCGTGGGTGGCGCGTTGACCGCGGTCGGGGCACTGCTCGGGCCGGAAACCCGGAACGTCGAGATCGGATAGCGCCATGACCTCGGGCATCGACCAGACCAGCTCGCCGGCCGAGGCGAGGGCGGCGATCCGCGCGGGCGGCTGGACCGGAATCACCACCGGCCTGTGCGGCGGGTACGTCCAGGCGAACCTGGCGATCCTGCCCGCCGCCCTCGCCGGCGAGTTCACCGACTTCTGCCGGGCCAACCCGCGCCCGCTGCCGCTGTTGGAGGTCACCCAGGCCGGAGTCGCCGACCAGCTCCGGACCGCACCCGGGGCGGATCTGCGCACCGACCTGCCGCGCTACCGGGTCTACCGGCACGGCGTGCTGGACAGCGAGCCGACGTCGATCGAGTCGCTGTGGCGGGACGACTTCGTCGCGTTCCTGCTGGGCTGCAGCTTCAGCGCCGAGGAGGCCCTGCGGTCGGCCGGGGTGCGGCTGCGCCACCTGGAGACCGGAGCCGGGGTTCCGATGTACCGCACCTCGCGGCGGTGTGAGCCGGCCGGCCGGTTCCATGGACCGGTCGTCGTGTCCATGCGCGCCATCGCGGAAGGGCAGTTGGAGCGGGCCAGCGCGGTCACCGCCGAGCTGCCGTTCGCGCACGGCGCCCCGCTGCACGCCGGCGACCCGGCGGCGCTCGGGATCGGCGACCTCGCGGCTCCGGACTGGGGTGAGCCGATGACGGTCGAGCCCGGCGAGATCCCGGTCTTCTGGGCCTGCGGGGTCACCCCGCAGGCGGTGCTCGCCGAGGTGCGCCCGGAGATCGCCATCACGCATGCCCCGGCGCACATGTTCCTGACCGACCTGAGGGTCGCGGACCTGAGACCCGGCTAGCTGGGTGGGGTTGCGCCGTCGACGGCCTGGACCCGCACCGCCGAGTCCGTTGCGGCTTGGCGCACCGCCTCGATGATCCCCTGGTAGCCGGTGCACCGGCACAGGTTGCCGGACAGCGCGGCGCGGACGTCCCGATCGGTCAGCTCCGTGCCGTCGGACTCCTCGAGCAGCTCGGTGGCGCTGACCAGGAAGCCGGCCGTGCAGAAGCCGCACTGCAGGCCGTGCGCGGCGGACAGCGCGGTGACCAGCGAGCGGGTGGTGCGGTGCTCGGCGAGGCCCTCGACGGTGGTCACCCGGTGGCCGTGCGCCTGGACCGCGAGCGTCAGGCAGGCCCGCACGCTCCGCCCGTCCAGCAGCACCGAGCAGGCGCCACACACGCCGTGCTCGCAGCCCAGGTGCGTGCCGGTCAGCCCGAGCCGGTCGCGCAGCAGGTCGGCCAGGCTCAGCCTCGGCTCTACGGACAGCTCGACGGGCGTGCCGTTGACGACGATCCGGACCTCCATCACGCGGCCTCCGGCGTCGACTCAGCCCTGGTAGCGGCCTCGGTCAGCGCCCGGCGCAGCGCCACCCGGGCCAGCGCCCGCGCGTACTCCGGGTCCTCGGAGAACTCCAGGCCGGCCGTCCACTCGGCGGCCAGCTCATCCCACCGGCGCGCGGCGGCCGCCGCGCCAACCGCCCCGTCCGCCCCGGACACCAGCAGCGGCGTCTCCCCCGCCGACATCAGCCCGGCACGCACCGCACAGACCTGGCCGCGCCCATCGACCGAGACCACCGCCGCCGCGCCGGCCATCGCGAAGTCGCCGTGCCGCCGCGCGAGCTCGACGAACCCCCAGCCCTGGCCAGCGCGCAGCCGGGGCACCCGGACCCAGGTCAGCAGCTCGTCGGGGCGCAGCGCGCTCGTGTAGTAGGACAGGAAGAACTGCTCCGCCGGCACTGCCCGCACCCCGTCCGCTCGCGACTCCACGTAACAGGTGGCGCCGAGGGTGACCATGACCAGCGGCAGCTCGGCGGCCGGGTCGGCGTGCGCCAGGGTGCCGCCGAGGGTGCCCCGGTTGCGGATGCCCACGTGCCCGATGTGTCCGGCGGCGGCCGCCGCGAGCGGGACCAGCGCGCGCAGCTCGGGGTCGGTCTCCACCCGCCGGTGCCGGACCAGCGCGCCGATCAGCACGTCGTCGACGTCGCTGAACACCCGGTCCAGCTCGGCCAGCCCGCCGATGTCGATCAGCATCGCGGGCCGCGCCAACCGCAGGTTCATCAGCGTGAGCAGGCTCTGCCCGCCGGCCAGCACCTTCGCGTCCTCGTGCTCGGCCAGCGCGGCGAGCGCCTCGGCCACCGACCCGGCCCGCAGGTACTCGAACGGCGCCGGCTTCACCCGGCCCGTCCCAGCACCGGTTCCCGGGTGGCCGCCCGCCAGAGTTGCGCGGGGGTGATCGGGGTGGCGGTCAGGTGGGCCCCGAGGGCGTCCTCGACCGCCGCCGCGACGGCCGCGTAGACCGCGATCGTGCCCGACTCGCCCGCGCCCCGGACCCCGAGCGGGTTCGCCCCGGTCGGCGTGTGCCGCGCGACCACCCGCACCGGCGGCATGTCGGTGGTCTCGGGCAGCAGGTAGTCGGCCAGCGAGCCGGACAGCGGCTGGCCGTCGGCGGAGTAGCGGAACTCCTCCAGCAGCGCGCCGCCGAGGCCCTGCGCGACGCCGCCGACGATCTGCCCGTGCACGATCATCGGGTTGATCTCGGTACCGCCCTCGTGCGCCACCGCGTAGAGGAGCACCCGGCACAGGCCGGTCTCCCGGTCCACCCCGACCACGGCGGCGTGCGCGCCCATCGTCCACGTCACCGTCGGCGGCCGGTAGCGCGCGGTCACGTCCAGTGGCGGGGCGTCGGCCAGCGCGCCGCGCGGGCTCAGCGCGGCGGCCAGCTCGGCCCAGCTCACGGTCCCGGGCACGCGGTCACAGACGGCGCCGTCCATGCCGTCACCGGGCGGCTCGGGCACGGCCGCGAAGACGCCAGCACAGAGCCGGGCCTCGGGTACCCCGAGCAGCCGCGCGGCGAGCTGTGCCGCCCGGCCGACCAGCTCCCGGCAGGCCTGGTCCACCGCGTTGCCGGCGAGCACGGCGGACCGGCTGGCGAAGGTGCCGATGCCGTCGGCCACCGCGTCGGTGTCGCCGTTGACCACGGCGACCGCCGCCGGGTCGACGCCCAGCGCGTCGGCCGCGACCTGGGCCAAGGTGGTCTGATGCCCCTGGCCGGCCGACGCGGACCCGGCGGCCACCGCGAACCGCCCGCCGGCGCCGAGCCGGGCCCGCCCGGTCTCGTAAGGGCCGCGCCCGGTGGCCTCGAGGTAGTTGGCCGTCCCGTAGCCGACCTCAAGCTCGGGGTGCTCGGCGCGCAGCCGGGTCAGCTCGGTGCGGGGCAGCGCGGCCAGGCAGGCGTCGAAGCAGGCCAGGTAGTCGCCGCCGTCCAGCTCGATCGGCACGCCGTCGCGGTAGGGCAGGGCGATCGGGTGCGGCAGGTCGGCGGCGGTGAGCAGGTTGCGCCGGCGGATCTCCTCCCGGCTGATGCCGAGCTCGCCGGCGGCGTGGTCGAGGCTGCGCTCCAGCGCGAAGCACGCCTCCGGGCGGCCGGCGCCCCGGTACTGCGCGACCACGGTCTTGTTGCTGAACGCGGCGCGCCCGTGCACCCGCACGTTCCGCATCCGGTACGGGCCGAGCAGGTGCACGGCGGTGTTGGCCAGGATGCCGGCGGTCCACAGGCTGGCCGCGCCGATGTCCACGACGAAGTCGTCCTCCCAGCTCACGATGCGGCCGGTCGCGTCCACCCCGAGCCGGGTGTGGTGCAGCTGGTCGCGGCCCTGCGCGGCGGCGAGGAAGTGCTCGGCGCGGTCCTCGACCCAGCTGACCGGCCGCCCGAGCCGCCGCGCCAGCACCGGGATGATGATCTCCTCGGGGTACACGTTGGCCTTGGTGCCGAAGCCGCCGCCGACGTCCGGCGCGGCCACCCGGACGCTCTCGGTGGACCAGCCGGTGACCCGGCACAGGGTGTCCCTGACCAGGTGCGGGATCTGGGTGGACGTCCACACCTCGACCCGGTCGCGGCGGTGGTCGACGGTGGCGAACACCCCTCGGCACTCCAGCGGGACCGCGCCGTGCCGGCCCATCCGGTACGTCTCGGTGACCTCCACGTGCGCGCCGGCCCGCGCCGTGTCCACGTCGCCGAGCGCGAACCCGATCCGGCCGGCCTCGTTGCTGCCGAGGTGCCCGTGCACCAGCGAGGTGCCGTCGGCCAGCGCCTCGGTGGCGTCGGTGACCGCGGCCCGGTCGGCGTAGCGCACCTCGACCAGCTCGGCGGCGTCCTCGGCGAGGTGGCGACTGTGCGCGAGCACCACGGCCAGCGGCTGCCCGACGTAGACCACCTCGTCGACGGCCAGGCAGGGCAGCGCGGGGTCGGCCATCCGGAACTGCGTGGCGGCGGCGAAGCCGGGGTGCGGCTCGTGCAGCGTCGGCAGCGGCCCGGCGTCCCCGGCCAGGTCGGCGCCGGTGTAGACGCCGACCACACCCGGGTGGCGGCGCGCCGGGTCGACGTCCACGCCGAGCAACCGGGCGGCCGGCTGGGTGCTCCGGACGAACACCGCGTGCACCGTGGCGGCGTCGCCGAGGTCGGCCACGAACCGCCCCCGGCCGGCCAGGAACCGGGCGTCCTCGCGGCGGGGAGTGGCCCGCCCGACCCAGCCGCCGGCGGCCGCCGAGGGCGTCACCGGATCCTCCGCTCCAGCCGCCAGAGCAGCAGCGACAGCACGAACGACACCGACACCAGCAGCAGGATGGTGGCCATCATGTTGCGGTAGTCGCCGCCGCTGTAGGCCTGCAGCACCACGCGCCCCAACCCACGCCGGGTCGCGAAGAACTCCGAGAGCACGACCCCGACCACCGCCAGGCTGACCGACAGCCGCACGCCGGTGAGCAGCGGCCGCCGGATCGCCGGCAGGATGATGTGCACCAGGGTCTGCCAGCCCGATGCGTTCACCGAGCGGGCCAGCTTGCGGTACACCGGCGGCAGCTCGCGCACCCCGATGGCCACGTTGATCAGGATCGGGAACACCGCGAACAGCAGCCCCATCACCACCTTCGACCCGCTGAGGTGGAAGATCGGCAGCAGCACCGGGTAGAGCACGATCTTGGGCATCCCGTTCAGCGCCACGACCAGCGGCTCGAACACCACCCGCGCCCACCGGGACAGCCCGAGCACGAGCCCGGCCGCACCCCCGAGCAGTGCGCCGAGCACAAACGCCAGCAGCGCGTTCTGGAACGTCACCCGCACGTCGAACAGGTAGTCGGCGGAGCCGAGGTTCTCCACGAGCGTGCGCAAGGTGGCCAGCGGCTCGGGGATCACGAACACCAGCAGCGAGCTGAGCTGCCAGCCGATCAGCGCCAGCACCGCCAGGCCCACCGAGCCGAGCAGTACCGCGTACCGCCGCTCCCCCACAGCGGCGCCGGGCGCGCGCCCCGCCGAGGCCGTCACGACCGGCTCCGGCCGGCGGTGACGAGCCGCTCCAGGCCCGCCAGCAGCACCGTCAACAGGATCGACACCACCAGCACGACCAGGATGTAGGCGTACATCGGGGTGGTCTCGAAGGCGTCGTAGAGGTAGCGGATCCGGTAGCCGAGCCCGGCCTGCGCGGTGGTGAACTCCATCGCGATGCAACCGATCAGCGCGTACACCACGGCCAGCCGGAGCCCGGCCAGCACGAACGGCGCCGCGCTCGGCAGCGCCACGCGCACCAGCTCCTGCCAGCGGGTACAGCCGATCGACCGGGACAGCTTGAGGTACACGGGCGGGATGCCGGCCAGCCCGACCCAGGTGTTCAGCGCCATCGGGATCGCCGCCATCACGCTGGCCAGGATCACCACCGACGGTGTGCCGAGGCCGACGAGCACGATCATCACCGGGTAGAACAGCACCAGCGGCACCGCGTAGAACGACACCAGGTAGGGCTCGAAGATGCGTCCGACCAGCGGCGCCTTCCAGAACCCCACGCCGGCCAGCAGCCCGGCCACCGAGCCGAACACGATCGAGCCGAGCACCTCGCCGCCGGTCCGGGCCGCGTCCGCCCAGAACCGGGGGTCGCCGGCCAGGGTGTGCAGCGCACCCAGCACCGTGGACGGCGCCGGCAGCACGTCCGGCGACCACAGCCCCGCGACGGAGCCCAGCTCCCAGGCCAGCGCGAGTGCCACCAGCAGCGCGGCGGTGGCCAGCGCGCTGCGCGACCCGTCGCCCCGCAACCGTGGCCTGCGCCCGGGCGGGCGCGGGGTCGACCGGGTCACCAGCTCGGCCTGCTCGTGTTGGCCGACCGTCATGCGCCGACCTCCGACTCCTGCCGGAAGCCGCGCAGCGCCTCGGCCCGCAGCGACTCCCAGACCCGGTTCTGCAGCCGGTTGAACTCAGGCGTGGACACGATCGAGGCGTCCCGGTCGGCCGGCAGGTCGATGTCGACCACGTCGATGATCCGGCCCGGCCGGTACGACATCACCCATACCTGCTGGGACAGCAGGATCGCCTCGGACAGGTCGTGCGTCACGAACAGCACGGTCTGGTGCGTGCGCCGCCAGATCCGCAGGATCTCCGCGCCCAGCAGCAGCCGGGTCTGCTGGTCCAGCGCGGCGAACGGCTCGTCCATCAGCAGCACCGACGGCTCCAGCGCGAGGCTGCGGGCCAGCGCCACCCGCTGCCGCATGCCGCCCGACAGCATCGCGGGGTGGGCGTGCTCGAACCCGGTCAGGCCGACCAGCTCGATCGCCTCGGCGGCGCGGCGGCGCTGCTCCGCGCGGTCCACGCCGGCGATCTGCATGGCGAACCGGACGTTGTCGGTGACCGTCTTCCAGGGCAGCGTGGAGTCCTCCTGGAAGACCAGGCCGACGCGCCGGTCGGGCCCGGTGACCACCCGCCCGTCCACGGTGACGGTGCCCTCGGTGGCCGGCGTCAACCCGGCGAGCACGCCGAGCATCGTCGACTTGCCGCAGCCGCTGGGCCCCACGACGGACACAAAGGCGCCGGCCGGGATCCGCTGGCTGACCCGGTCCACGGCGGTCACCGGCTCACCCCTCGGCGTCGGGAACCGCACACTCAGCCCGTCGAGCTGGATACCTCGGTCGGTCATGGTCGCCTCCGGGTTCTAGAGCGCTGGTCAGAGCTGCGTGCGGGCGGGGTCGGGCAGGTAACGCTGGTCCAGCGCCGTCTTCCAGTCCACGGGCGCGGTGAGCTGGCCGGCGGACACCATCAGCTTCGACAGGTTGGCCAGCGCCGCCGCGTCGACCTTCAGCGAGTACGCCTTGGCCAGCTCCGGCGTCTGGGTGAGCGACTGCGCCATCACGGCCGGGTCGATCTTGAGCAGTGGCGCGAGGTCGGCGGCGGCCGCGCCGGGCTGGGTGGCCACGTAGCCCATCAGCCGGTCGGCCACGGTGAAGAAAGCGCGCAGGTTGGCCGGGTTGCGCTGGGCGTACTCGGTGTTCGCGGCGACCAGGTCGGCCGGGAAGTCGCCGATCACGTCCCGGGTGGCGACCAGCACGGCGGCGCCGTCGGACTGCTCCTTCTGCGTGACGAACGGGTGCATCGCCCAGCCGGCGGTGATCCGGTTCGCCCTGGTGGCCGCCCAGTTGTCGCCCATCGCGCCGACCGCGATCGTCTTGATGCTCGGCGTCCGCTCCCGCAGCGCCTTGACGATCAGCTCGGTCGTCGAGCCGGCGGAGGAGAAGCCCAGGGTCGCCCCCGGCAGCGCCTGCCCCGGCTTGCTGGCGAGCCAGTAGAAGTCGTTCACCTGGAACCACGGGGCCACGATGGTCAGGTGCGAGGCGGGCCTGGCCGCCGCGAGCACCACCGACGTGTTGCCGGCGATGGCCAGGTCGGCGTCGCCGCTGGTCACCACCCGCAGCGTGTCCCCGCCGCCGCCCCCGGAGTAGAGCGAGACGTCCAGCCCGGCGTCGCGGAACCAGCCCTTGTTGATGCCGACCTGCAGGATCGCCATGAACGGCAGGCTGTCGGTGCCGGTCGCCGAGATCCGCAGGGCCTTGGTCGGCGCCGCGCCGGGCCCCGCGGTGGCGGTGTCGCCGCCCTCGTCGGCGCAGCCGGCCAGTGCGACGGTGGCCAGCAGCACCGCCGCCAGCAGCGCGCCGACCAGGGCGAATGTCCTACCTCGAAACGCTCGCATGGGACCCTCCCGGGTTCGTCATGGCGCCGGCCGCGCACCCGCCCGCCGGCGTATCCCCCGTACCAGTAGACCCGCGCCGGCCAGCGTGACACCCGCCGCCGCGACCCACCGGAGCACCGGGCTTGCTGTCGGTGCCACCGATCTTGGCTCCAGCTGAGTCTGTTCCGCTGGGGTCGATTCCGTCGAGGCCGGTGCCGAGGCGTACGGCCAGCCGCGCAGGGCCGGCGGCGCGCCCGGCGCCCGGTCCCCCGGCATGGGGAAGCGGGCCGGGTCGTGCACCGCCGGGCCGGTCATGCGCCGGCGATCTCGGCGAACGTGCGGATGGTGCCGGCGCGGCTCTCCCCCGGCCGCGCGAACGGCACGATGGACACCTGGTCCACGCCGAGGTCGGTGATCTGTTTGAGCCGCGCCTCGCACTCCTGCGGGGTGCCGGCCAGCGCGAACAGGTCGACCAGCTCGTCGGGCACCAGACCGGCGTGGTGGGCCTGGGGGTCCATGTGCTGGTAGTAGTCGTAGCCCTGCCGGATCCGCTCGATCACCGACTCCAGCGCGGGGTCCACCGGCGCCGGCAGCGGCCGGATCACCACCCGGGACACGTGCGCCCGCACCAGGTCCCGCGCGGCGGTGGCGTCCTCGGCGATCGCGGTCGGCGTCCAGAGCACGATATGCAGGTCCGACAGCTCCCGGCCGGACTCGCGGGCCCCCTGGCGCACGGTGTCCAGTGCGGCGGCGATGAACTCCGGCGCGGTGCCGACCAGCACGATCACGCCGTCCGCGACCCGGCCGGCCAGACGCAGGATCTTCGGCGCCGACGCGGCGATGTAGATCGGCACGTGGATCGGCCCGTCCAGGTAGCCGAGCCGGAACTCCGCTCCACTGGTCGGCTCGGTGACGCTCTCCCCCCGGAACAGGGCGCGCAGCTCGGCCACGGCCCGCTCCAGCTCGGCCAGCTTCAGCGGCGACAGCCCCATGGTGCGCAGCGACGAGTCGCCGGTGCCGATGCCCAGGGCGGCCCGGCCCTCGGTGAGCTCGTGCAGCGTCGCCCAGGTGGACGCGAGCAGCGAGCGGTGCCGGGTGACGGCGTTGGTCACGCCGGTGCCCAGCACGATCCGGCTGGTCCCGACGGCGGCCGCGCCCATGGTCACCGACGACTCCCGCCAGATGTTCTGCGAGTCCCCGATCCAGGCGTGCTCGTAGCCGAGCTCCTCGGCGAGCCGCACGTACTCGCGGATCTGCTCGACCGGCTCGGTGGGGAACAGCCCGACACCCTTGCTGACCATAACCGGCCTCCCGTGGCCTCCCGGCCGACCGCGTTCGGTCAGCTCTGGAATTTGGATCATGGATCATGTATACAGAGCACAGTAGCAACGGAACTGTTGCCGCGGAAGGTCGTCCGTGCGACTTCCCGGTAACGGACTCGGAGGGCATGGATGACAACCACCCTGGTCACCGACATCGGCCTGCTGGTCACCGGCGGCTACGGCCAGCCGCCCCGCCGGAACGTCAGCCTGGTCCTCGAGGACGGCCTGGTCGCCGGCATCGACGTGGACCTCCCCCACCCGGACCGCGTGATCGACGCGGCCGGGCTCACCGTCATCCCCGGCCTGGTCGACGGGCACGTGCACCCGACCTTCGGCGAGTGGACCCCGGCGCAGAACTCCATCGGCTGGATCCACAACTACCTGCACGGCGGCACCACCACCATGGTCTCGGCCGGCGAGCTGCACGTACCGGGGCTGCCGTTCGACGACCTCACCCCGGACCTGGTGATCAGCCTGGCGATCACCGCCAAGCACACCACCGGCCGCGTCCGCCCGTCCGGGGTGAAGGCACACTGCGGCACGCTGCTGCTGGTGCCCGGGCTCACCGAGGGCGACTTCGACCGGCTCGTCGAGCACGGCGTGCACCAGCTCAAGTTCATCTTCTACGACTGGAACCGGCTCGGCGACGGCGAGGCCCAGCAGTACGTGAGCTGGGCGCACGAGCGCGGCATGGTGGTCAAGCAGCACTCCGGCGGGGTGTCCCGGTCCGGCTCCAGCAAGGTGGCCGGCCACGAGGTCGTCAGCGCGGTCGGGCCGGACGTGGTCGCGCACATCTCGGGCGGCCCGATCCCGATGCCGGACCCGGAGATCCGCCAGGTGATCGACGACCTCCCGGGCGCGGCCATCGAGGTGTGCAGCTCGATGAACTACCGGGCCACCATCGCCACGACCGACCACCTGCGCGCCACCGGCGGCCTGGACCGGCTCACCCTGGGCACCGACACCCCCGGCGGCACCGGCGTGATCCCGCGCGGCATGCTGCGCAACATCTGCTTCCTGGCCTCGGTGTGCGGGCTCGACCCGAACGACGCCGTCGCCGCCGCCACCGGCAACACGGCCAGGCTGCACGGCCTGCCGGTCGGCGTCCTCGAGCCGGGCCGGGCGGCCGACCTGGTGTTCCTCGGCCCGGTCACCGGGTCGGCCGCGACCGACGGGCTGGAGTCCTTCGCGCTCGGTGACCTACCGGGCATCTCCATGGTGCTGGTCGACGGAGAGCCGCTGGTCACCGGCCGGAGTGAACAGACCCCGCCGACGCGGCGCCCGGCCCGAATCACGCACGGGGCCGGCTAGGCTCTGTACACAGTGTCCACTCCGAAGAAGTTCACCCGGCCCCCGACGGCGCAGCAGGCGGTGCTGGCCGAGCTGCGCCGCGCCATCCTGGAGGGCGACCTGGCCCCGGGCCGCCAGCTGATCCAGGAGACGGTCGCCGAGTCGCTCGGGGTCAGCCGGGTCCCGGTGCGGGAGGCGATGCGGATCCTGCAGGGCGAGGGGCAGATCTCCTACACCCCGCACCGCGGCTACTTCGTCACCGAGCTGAGCCTGGACGAGCTGGAGGAGATCCGCCGGATCCGCGAGCTGCTCGAGGAGGAGGCGGTCGTCAAGGCCATGCCCAACCTGCGGGACGAGGACGTCGCGGAGATGGCCGAGGCCTACGACGAGATGGAGCGGGCCGGCGCCGCCGGGGACATCTCGGCGATGAACGCGGCGCACACCCGGTTCCACTTCGCGCTGCTGTCCGCCTCCGGGATGACCCGGCTGCTCAAGATCCTGCGCCAGCTGTGGGACGCGGCCGACCCGTACCGGGCCGTCTACCACGGCGAGGAGGCCAGCCGCCGGACCGCCCAGGAGCAGCATGCGGCCCTGCTGCGGGCGGCCGAGCAGCGCGACACCGAGCGCGCCGTGAAGATCCTCGACGAGCACCGGCAGCGCACCATCGACCGGCTGCGTGGCTCGCTCGGCAAGACCACCGACCGGCCCTGACCTGGTAGTTCCCCGACGGGCGGTCAGGACGCGGTGAGATCGGGCCGCCCCGCGTCGTCCCCGGCCCCGGCCCCGGTGCGGACGAAGCGGGAGATCAGCCGGGCGACCTCCCTGGGGTGTTCGAGGTGCGGGAAGTGGCCGGCGTCCAGGACGGCGAGCTCGCTGGCCGGCAGCCGGTGGTGGGCCGCGACGGTGTGCTCGTGCGGGATGCAGCTGTCGCGCCGGCCGGCGATGAGCAGGGTCGGGGTGGCGGCGAGCAGGTGCAGGCGGTCGGTCGCGGTCAGCCGTTGTCCCGACCACTGCACAGTGTCGCGCAGGGTGCGCCGGAAGGCATCGCGGGCGGCCGGGTCGCCCAGTGAGTCCAGGGCCCGCAGGGCACCGTCGACCTCGGCGGCCGTCGCCCACCCGGCCCGCGCGACCACGTGCCGGCCGAGCCGGTGCAGCCAGCCGGGAGTGCGGCTGTGCACGGTGTGGGCGAGGAACGCGGCCGAGGGGGCGGCCGCCAGCCGCAGCGCGGGGGTGAGCTCGCGGCCGAGGCCACCGCTGCAGATGAGGCCGAGCCCGGCGGTGCGTTCGGGGAACTGGTAGGCGAAGCTCATCGCCACGCCGCCGCCGAAGGAGTGGCCGACCACGGAGACCCGCCCCAGCCCGAGTGCGACCACGACGTCCCGGACCAGGGCGGCCTGCGCCGGGACGGAGTAGTCACCGTCGCGGGGTTTGCTGGACGCGCCGAACCCGAGCAGGTCCAGGGCGACCACGTGGGTGTGGCGGCTGAGCGCGGGCAGGACGCCGCGCCAGGTACGGCGGTCGCTGCCCAGCCCGTGCAGCAGGACCAGCGCGGGCGCGCCGCTTGGGCGTCCCGCCTCGAGGTACCGCAGTACCCGGCCGTGCACGGTGATGCTCGACTCCACGCCCTGGCTCGCCGCCGGGAGGCGGCGGGTTCGGGCCGGTCGAGCGCTGACACCGGGGGTGCGGGGAGCACGTCTCATGGGTTCACTCGGGTTGTCGGGGCGCGCACGGTCTCGGTTCCGGAGGTCGGCCAGGCGTACTGGGGGGTTGCACGCCTGGCCGACGACCGAAGCGGCCCCGGGGAGCGCGGCCGCTGGTGAGGGCATACACGTTGTCATGGCGGGCGCACCCGGACGAGGACCGAACGCGCTGACTTGGAGCTCGAATCAGCCGGAAAACGAACACGGCGAGGCCTACGCCGCCCGGGCGACGAGGGCTAAGGTCGCCTGTCCGCACCGAAAGTGCGGCACGGGTGCGCGGCCGGTCCAACAGCCGGTCCCGCCCAGGTACCCCACCGGCAACGAGGCCGCGGATGACCGCACAGATGTCTGCACAGCTGTCCGGGGCCGGGGACCCGGGGCGGCTGGAGTTCAGCACCACCGAGCCGGACCTGGCGATCGACTACCTGCAGCACGCCTACCGGACGGGCATGCGGATCAGCGGCCCCCGGGACGGCCAGGTGTACTCCCACACCCGCCTGGACGCGGGTCTGTTCGCCATCGACGACGCGCGGATGCCGCTGGAGATGAGCATCCAGCAGGATCCGTTCAACTCGCTGGTCGTCGCCACGCTGTGGGCGGGCCGGTTCGAACGGGAATGTTGCGGCGTCAGTGAGCGGTTCTCCGGCGGCGACGTCTTCATCGACGCCGAGCCCACCCTGCCGGCCAGCGTGCGGCTGCTGGAGGTCGCGGGGCAGACGGTGATGCTGGACCTGGAGGTCCTCGCCCAGGTGGCCAGCACCGAGCCCAGCCGCGCGCCGGGGCCGATCCGCTGGACCGGCCTCCAGCCCGTCTCCCCCGCCGCCGCCGCGCACTGGAAGA
Organism: Pseudonocardia sp.; assembly: GCA_036272155.1. GTDB lineage: Bacteria > Actinomycetota > Actinomycetes > Mycobacteriales > Pseudonocardiaceae > Pseudonocardia. Next base: position 61,267 of record DATAZG010000007.1, on the reverse strand, counting down.
ACACGGTCGGCTACCTGCGTGGTCTGCTCGCCAACGGGGCAGTGGCGACCCAGCCCCTGATCAGGGGAAACGCGGCACGCCTGCTGGCGGCGACCGCGCTGGCGACGTTTCCCAACACCGCGGTGATGACCCCGACCGCGCGGGACCGCCACGACGCCACCGCGGTGACCGTCCGGCGGGCCGTGGCGTTCATCGAGGGCCACGCCTACGCCGACATCAGCCTGGCCGACATCGCCGCCGCCGCGAACGTGAGCATCCGGGCCGTGCAGTTCGCCTTCCGCCGCCACCTCGACACCACGCCGATGGCTCACCTGCGCGCCGTGCGGCTGGACCGGGTGCACCACGAGCTGCTCGCCGCCGACCCCAGCCGGGGGGCCACGGTCACCGACATCGCCATGCGCTGGGGTTTCCACAACCACAGCCGCTTCGTTGCCCGGTACCGCCGCGCCTACGGCGTCGCGCCCCGCCAGACCCTGCGCGACCGCTGACCGGGCGGCCCGAACCCCGTCGGGATGATATTCCGGCTGCGCTCGGCGCCGGCCGTGGTCTGATCTGGGCCGGCCCGCGACCGCCGGCCCGGTAACGCCTCCCGGGGCGGTGGCGATCTTCCAATTCAGATCGCGTTGAAGAAAGTCGCGCTGAGAAGGTCACTCGCGCGGCGACTGGTTCGGTGGGGGGAAACCGGGGATGAGACCTGCACTGCGGGCGGTAGTGGCGTGCGTGGCGGTGGCGGTCGTGGCCGGCTGCGCCGGGGGGCCGAAGGCGGGGGCACCGCCGCCGCTGGGTACGCCCCAGACGGGATCGGACTCGGCCGGGACCGGCGTTACCCCCGGAACGGGACAGAACGGCGCCGGCCAGAACGGGCCGAACGGGATCGTGGCCAAGCCCGGGTCCACCGGGCTGCCGATCGAGCTCCACAACGTCCGGTTGATCCGCCAGGGCACCGACGAGCTGGTGCTGCAGTTCGACTTCTTCAACGGGACCACCGAGAAGCAGGCGCCGGACGTCTTCGGCATCGACAAGGTGCAGCGGCTGCTCCTGCTGGTCGACCTGCCGAGGCGCACCGGGTACAGCGTGCTGTCGCTCGCGACCGTCGGTGCCGGGGGCAAGATGAGCGCCAACGTCGACGAGTACATCGAGCCCGGCAAGTCGGTCACCGTGACGGCCGTGTTCGCGGCGCCGCCGGCCGAGGCCACCAGCATGCTGGTCTCCGTCGACCCGACGCTGCCGGTGGTGGTCCCGGTGCAGCCGGCCGGGTCGCCCGCGCTCACGCCGGACCCGGTCCTCACCGCCCCGACCGATCCGGACAGCCGCGCGTTCAGCCCGCTGGTCTGCGGCAACACCCAGCAGGGCGGCCAGACCGAGTTCCGGCTGCCCAGCGACGTGCTGTTCGCCTTCGGCAGCGCCACCCTCTCCCCCGCCGCGCAGGCCGCGCTGGACTCGCTCGTGGCCCAGGTGTCCGGCAAGGCCGGCACGGTCATCGCTCAGGGCAACACCGACAGCGTCGGCGACGACCCGTCCAACCAGCGGCTGTCCGAGCAGCGTGCCGGCGCGGTCTCCCAGGTGCTGCAGCAGAAGCTCGGCGCCGACTTCGAGTACACCCCGGTCGGGTTCGGCGAGACCAAGCCGATCGCCCCGAACACCAAACCCGACGGCAGCGACAACCCCGACGGGCGGGCCCAGAACCGCCGCGTCGACGTGGTGGTCAAGACGGCCGCATCGGCGCCCGCGGTGGCGCTGCTACCCCCCGGCGAGAAGCTGGCGAACGAGGGGCTCAAGCCCAGCATCACCGAGGTCCGGCGGGAGGCCGGCTACCTGGTCACCACCTACCAGGTGACCAACCCCGGCACCGAGCAGGCGGTCTTCGACTACGCCGTCGAGCCCAGCAAGGACGCGGTCGGGGATGGTGAGCTGACCGTGCTGGACAGCTCGGGCCAGAGCTACGCCAAGGTGTGCACCGTCGCCGCCCCGGTCTACTTCGCACTCACCGGCACCATGGGCACGACGTACAGCACGCACGGCCTCGCCCACATCCCCCCCGGCGCCACGGTCACCATGTGGGGGCTGAGCCCCGATCCGGCGCCGACCGCCACCTCGGTGAACGTCCAGCTCGGCGGGTTCCCGCGGTCGCTGTCGGCGACGGTCACCGCCGGCCCGTGAACTCCGCGGCCCCGCGCAGCAGGGCCCGGCGCAGCGTCTCCTCGCTGCCCAGCCCGCTGCGCCGGGCCGCCGTGGCCCGCGTCTCTCCGGAGCGCAGCAGCGCCGTCGCGGCCTCCAGGCGCACCGTGTTGACGTAGACCGCCGGTGTGCACCCGACATCGTCGCGGAACAGCCGGCTCAGGTGGCGCACGCTCAGCCCGGACCTGGCGGCGAGCGCGGTCAGGCTGTGGTCGGCGGCCGGGTCGGCGGCGATCTGGTCGCACAGTGTGCGCAGGGGTTGGCGACGGGGCCGGGCCGTGCGCGCCGGCACCGACAGCTGCGGCTGGGCCCCGAGCCGGCGCATGAACACGACGAGGTCCCTGGCCACCTGGTGCGCCAGCTCGTCACTCCCGTCCTCCTCGACCATGGCCAGCGCCAGGTCGATGCCGGCGGTGACCCCCGCCGAGGTGAGGATCGGCCCGTCCCGCACGTAGATGGCGTCCTCGTCCACCGTGACCCCGGGGAAGCGGCGGGCCAGCGTGCCGGTGTGCCGCCAGTGGGTGGTGGCGCGGCGGCCCTCCAGCAGGCCGGCGGCGCCCAGTGCGAAGGAGCCGGCGCACACCGAGCCGACCCGCCGGGCCAGGGGCGCGAGCCGCCGGACCGCGTCCAGCACCGCCGGCGGGGTGCCGCTGACCAGGCATTCCCCGCCCGGCACGAGCAGCGTGTCGACGTCGGTCACCTCGGCGGCCGGGCACACCACCCCGAGCCGCAGCCCGCCGGATGTGGTGGCGTCCCGCCCGTCCGGAGAGCAGACCGTGATCCGGTAGGGCGCGCCCATCGAGATCGCCACGTCGAACACCTCGAGCGGCCCGGTCACGTCGAGCAGCCGCACCCCGTCGAAGACCAGGACCACCAGGCTCAGCGGCGACACGGCAGCGGCGGCTTCGTCCATGGTCTGAGGGTAGGCGTCCCGATCGGGCCGCTTCGCCACCGATGGCCGGATCCGAGGGCATCGTGGCCGGTTCCGAGGCCGGCGTCACCGGGCTGTTACGCCAAGGTAATGGCTGGTCCCGAGCATTTGCCATGGCAGAGCCGGGGCAGGGGTCCCGGCGGACATCGGGAACGCGGAGGCGGCCAACCGTGTCGGAGAAGAATGCGCTCGCGGTCAGTATCGGGGTACTCGGCGCGGTGGCGGTGCTGCTCACGGGTGCCCTGCTGACGGTGCCGGTGTGGGTGGTGTTCCTCGCCTGGGCCTCGTTCTTCGTGCTCGGCGGCGGCACCGGCGGGCTGCCGCGGTCGGTAGCCAGCAACCTGGCCGGGCTGCTCATCGCCGCGCTCGCCCTGCTCGCTAGCGGCGCGCCGGGCATGGGTCTGGTGGGCACGGCGGTCGCCGTCGGGGTGGGCAGCGCGGCCATGGTGCAGGCGTCCCGGCTGCGCCTGCTGCCGGTCATCCCGGCCATCGTCGTCGGCTTCGCCTCCACCGTGGGCACCGTGGCGGTGACCGGCCGGGCGGTCACGTTCGCGGGCGTGGCCAACCCGGTGCTGGTGGCCGCGGTGGCCCTGGTGCTCGGCGGCGTGTTCGGCATCGCCTCGGAGACCCTCGCCGGCGTGCTCACCCGCTCCCCCGCACCGTCCCCGGCATCCGCACCCGCACCGGCACCGGCACCCTCACCGGCACCGGCACCGTCACCGAAGGAGCGGTCCGCATGAAGCTGCAGCACCACCTGGGCGGCCTGGAGGGCCTGACCGGGCCGATCGACTTCGAGAAGCGCGTGTTCGTCCAGGACTGGGAACGGCGGATCTTCGGCATCCACGCGGCGATGATGGGCCTGAGCAGCTCGCTGCGCGAGGCGGTGCCCGACTACGACCTGGACGCCGTGCCGACCGCCTTCGACAGCACCTGGACGTGGGCCGACCTGCGCAAGGGCGCCGAGGCGATGAACCCGTTCGCCTACTTCCAGTACAGGTACTACGAGAAGTGGTTGGGCGGGATCACCGGCTACCTGGTGCAGCACGGCTACGTCGACGAGGCCGAGCTGGCCGAGGCCACCGACCGGTACCGCGCCGAGCCGGCCGCCGCCCTGCCGGAGCGGGACGAGCGCGCGATCGACGATCAGGTCATCCGGTACCTGCGCCAGGGCGACTCGCCCCGGCGCGGCCCGGCGGAGCCGGCGTTCGCGGTCGGCGACCGGATCCTGGTCGCCGACCCGCCGGCCGGTGAGCACACCCGGCTGCCCGGCTACCTGCGCGGCTGCCCCGGCACCGTCGCCCGGGTCTTCGAGGGCAGCTACGCCTACTTCTGCTCCACCGGCGCCGACGGCCTCGGCGAGCCGGTACCGGTGTACGCGGTCCGGTTCGAGCCCGCCGACGTGTGGGGCGAGACCGCCGAGCCGAACGCCGGCCCGGTGTACTGCGAGCTCTACCAGACCTACCTCACCCCCTACCCCACCCCGAGCCAGGAGACCGCGCGATGACCGAACAGTTCGGCTACCCCGAGGACCGCGAGGAGCGCAGCGCCGCCCAGGTGCGCGCGCTCGAGGCACTGCTGATCGAGAAGGGCGTGATCGGCAGCGGCACCGTGGACAAGGTGCTCGGTTACTTCGAGTCCGAGATGACGCCGCTGAACGGGCAGAAGATCGTGGCCAGGGCCTGGACCGACCCGGCATTCGCCCAGCTGCTGGCCACCGACACCGCGGCCGCCGTCGCCGAGCTGGACCTGCCGCTCGGCATGGCCGGCGCCGAGGGCGAGCACCTCGCCGCGGTGCTCAACGAGCCCGGCGTGCACAACCTGGTGATCTGCACGCTCTGCTCGTGCTTCCCCTGGCCGGTGCTCGGGCTGCCGCCCTACTGGTACAAGGACCCGGTGTTCCGGGCCAGGGCCGCGCGGGAGCCCCGCATCGTGCTCGGTGAGCTGGGCGTGCCGCTGGACCCGGACACCGAGGTGCGGGTGTGGGACGCCAGCGGGCACTCGCGCTGGTTCGTGGTGCCCGAGCGGCCGGCCGGCACCGACGGGATGTCCGAGGCCGAGCTGGCCGCGCTGGTCACCACCGAGTCCATGATCGGCGTCGCCCTCGCCGACGCCCCCACCACCGCCTGAGCCCGGTGCCCGCCGCACCGCGAACCGCCGCACCGAAAGGAAACGCCGAGATGAGCGAACCGGAGCCCGTCGACTTCCGGCAACACCCCAGCTGCGTCACCGACCTCAACCGGCCGACGTTCGACGCGGACTGGCAGCGGCGGGCGTTCGGCCTGGCCGTGGCACTGTCCGAGTTCGGCCACTACCCGTGGCGGGACTTCCAGCAGGAGCTGATCACCGCGATCGGCGGCTGGGAGGAGGCGCCAGCCGACGCCCGGGGCCGCTGGGAGTACTACGAGCACTGGGTCACCGCACTGGGGCAGGTGGTGACGCGGCACGGCATGCTCGAGGACGGCTACGTCAACCCGGAGGACCGCGACGAGCACCCCGAACCGGCCGCTGAGCCCGAGTCGGTGTCACCGGCGGGCGGTCGCTGATTGCTCTAGCCTCGGGACCGTGGTCAACGCGGACAGAGCCGACAGGGCCGACAGGGCCGACATCAACTTCTACTTCGACCCGGTCTGCCCGTTCGCCTGGATGACCAGCAAGTGGGTCCGCCAGGTCCAGGCGCAGCGCGACTACACGGTAGATTGGCGGTTCATCTCGCTGCGGCTGCTCAACGCGCACATCGACTACGACACGCACTTCCCGCCGGAGTACGAGGCCGGTCACACCGCCGGCCTGCGGCTGCTGCGGGTGGCGGCCGCCACCCGGGAGGCGCACGGCCCGGAGGCGGTCGGCCGGCTCTACGCCGCGCTCGGCGCGCGGATCTTCGACACCGCCCCGTCGCCGGAGTCGCGGGCGGACGCGGGACTGCGCGGCACCGCCGGGTTCGTCGCTCCCGCCCTGGCCGAGGCCGAGCTGCCCGCGTCGCTGGCCGAGGCGCTGGACGACGCCGCCCGGGACATGGTGATCCAGGCCGAGACGGACGAGGCGCTGTCGCTGACCGGCAAGGACGTCGGAACCCCGATCCTGCACTTCGAACCGCCGGAGGGGGTCGCCTTCTTCGGTCCGGTGATCAGCCGGCTGCCCACCGAGGAACAGGCCGGCGAGCTGTGGGACCACGTGGTCGGGCTGGCCCGGTTCCCCGGTTTCGCCGAGCTCAAGCGCAGCCTGCGGGAGCGGCCCCAGCTGCGCGCGTTCGGCATCACCGAGGACGAGGTCGGCCGCCAGGAGGACTGGCACGCCGGCAGCCGCCGCCTCAAGAAGTAACCCGGCGCGGTCTGCGCCCGGTCCTCGTGAGTGGGCCGGCGCGGTTGGTCCCGCCGTGCCGGAGCGGGGTAGTTCTTCTGGCGTCGGTTGCCGAAGAAGTCACATCGACTGGTCGAATGTCCGCTTTTCGGCAACTCGCCCCAAAACATGTCCCCAGCTCTCGCGGCCGACCGACTCCCCTCGCGCGCGGTGGGCGAGACCCGGGTGCGGAGCAGGTAACAGCGCGGGTGCTCGACCAGCACGGCGCGCTCGCCGAGTACGAGCGGGCGCTGTTCCCCCGCGGCCTCGAAGCCGCCACCGAGGCCGCACGCGACTTCGAGCTCCGCTTCGGCGACAGCGCACCCCACTGCCTCCTCGACCTGCTCACCGGACATCAGCCGCCGGTCCGAGGTTGGGCCGGATCACGGAATCACCGGCACCAGCTGTACCAACTCTTGTCGATTCCTGTCATGACAGGACGATGACATGTTGACACTCTAACTCGGTAGGCTTAATCTACGTTCCCGGAGTGAGCCTGCGGCGGCGGGTGATGAACGGGTGCCAGAAAGGGCGCCCGCTGGAATCATGCCGACGGCTTCCGGTCAGTCATCATTTCGCGTCACGAGAATGATGTTAATTCCGGCATAGCGGACGACGGAGTCGGCGAATATGGCAGCATACGGTCGCTCGGGAATAAGCCAAATAGCGCAAGATCTGTCCAGGCGTAACGTGTTGCGCAATGTCGGCGGAGCGGCGGCCGTCTCACTTGTGGGGGCGCTCGCGGGTTGTGCCAGCAGCCCCGCGGCCACCTCGCAGAACGACACCCACGACCCTTGGCCCAAACATCCCGCGTACAAGTTCGCCCTGGTCTGCCACGTGACGGCCGACCCGTTCTTCGTACCCGTCCGGGCCGGCGCGGACGACATGTGTGCACTGCTGGGGTGTTCCTACACCTGGACCGGGTCCGAGAACGACATCGTCCCGGAGATGGTCAACGCCTTCTCGGTCGCGGTGAACAACAAGGTCGACGGCATCGGCTGCTGCGTCGTCGACCCGACCGCCTTCAACGACGTGACCAACCGGGCGCTCGGCCGGGGGATCCCGGTCGTTGCGTTCAACGCCGAGGCCCCGGCCGGCAAGGGCAACAACGCCATGGGCTACATCGGCCAGGATCTCTACCAGGCCGGCGTCGCGGTGGCCAACCGCATCCTCGGTTATGTGAAGAGGGGCGACCTGGTCGGCGGCATGATCAGCGTACCGGGCTCGCTCAACGAGCAGCCGCGCATGGACGGCGCGGCCAGTGTGTTCGGCCAGGCCGGCATCGAGTTCGTCCAGGTCGCCGTCGGCGCCACCGAGGGGCCGGCGCTCGCCTCCATCCAGGCCTGGTACCAGGGGCACCAGAACGTCAAGTTCATGTTCTCCAGCGGTGGCAGCAACGGGGTTGCCGTCGCGACGGCAATCAAGAAACTGGGCCTCGCGGCAAAGGGGGTCGGTGGCGCGGCCTTCGACGTCGGCGTTCCCGTGCTGGACCTGATCTCGCAGGGTCAGCTGGCGTTCACCGTCGACCAGCAGGCCTATCTGCAGGGCGCGATGACCATCTACCAGCTGTTCCTCTACAACATCACCGGCGGGCTCATCACGCCCGTGAACATCAATACCGGCTTCAAGTACGTCGACAACAAGAATGTCGGCGATTACATCAACCGTAAGGACAGCTGGGAAGGATCCAGCACCACACCGGTTGTGTTCCCCCCGCCGAAGAGCATCCAAGCAACCGCGGCAACCCGCTAACGAGAACACGGTGTAATCCTCGGACCGAGGCGGTGCTGAAATCTCTTCTTCGCTCGAATCCCCCGCTACGCACGCTCCGGAGACCCGGCGGGCGCCCCCCTCCGCCATTCGGCGCTTCAGCGAGCTCCACCTGCAGGAGCTGGTGATCTCGGTCGTCGCGCTGGCGCTGATTCTTGTGTTCACCATCGAGTCCCCCAATTTCTTCACCGGCGACAATGCGGCCACGCTGGCCAGCTTCATCGCGCCGATCGCCTTCTTCGCCCTCGCCGAGGTGCCGATCCTCATCCTGGGCGAGATCGACCTTTCAGTCGGCGAGGTCTATGTGCTCTCGCCGTTCCTCGTCGAGCACCTCAACAACGCCGGCATTCCCGTCCCGCTCGCTGTTGTCCTGTCGATGGTGATCTGCGCGGCGGTGGGTTGGGCCAACGGCCTCATCACGGTGAAGCTCCACCTGCCGTCGTTCATCACAACCCTCGGCATGACTTTCGCGCTCGAGGGCATCATTCTCATCGGCTCGAACGGGGCGCCGGCGAACCCCGTCGGCGACGGGACACTCGCGCTCGTGCTGGGCGGCGGGACCTGGGCCGAGGCCTACTGGGCGATCGCCACCGTGCTGGTCCTGTTCGTCATGCTGCGCCGGACCTCCTTCGGCCTGCACATCGTCGCCGTGGGTGGCAACGTCCAGTCGGCCCGGGAGTCCGGCATCAGCGTCGACTTCGTCAAGATCTGGTGCTTTGTGCTGTGCGCATTCATCGGCGGCCTCATCGGCATTCTCGACGGCTACCACATCGGCAGTATCGACCCGGACACCCCGGGGCTGACCTTCATGTTCTACGGCGTGGCCGCGGCGGTGATCGGCGGGACGGCGCTCACCGGAGGGCGCGGCACGATGATCGGCGCGGCCATCGGCGCCATTGTGCTGGGCATCCTGGAGGACGGCTTCCACGTCATCGGGGTCAGCTCGTTCGCCTATGACCTGATCCTCGGGCTCGCCATTCTGATCGCCATGCTCCTCAACGTCCAGATCGAGCGGGCGACGATCAGAGGTGCGGGGCAGGGCTCCTTCGCCCGAATACTCAGCGCCCCATTGAGCCCATTCGGCCGGCGAAAGGAATCGGTGCGCCGATGATGTCGGAGGCCGGGACGGCAGAGCCACGCGACGTCGAGGACGTGCTGCGCATCGAGGACATCTCGATGAGCTTCGGCGCCGTCACCGCGCTGCGGAACATCGACCTGCATCTGCGCCGGGGCGAGATCCTCGGTCTGGTCGGTGACAACGGCGCGGGCAAGTCCACCCTCGTGAAGATCCTCACCGGCTTCCACCGACCCGACAGCGGGCGGGTCTACCTGGACGGCCAGGAGGTGCGGCTGCGCTCGGTACAGGACGCCCGCGCGCACGGCATCGAGACGGTGTTCCAGGATCTCGCGCTGGTGGACGAGCTGAGCGTCTTCCACAACCTCTTCCTGAACCGGGAGCACACCGGCGGCGGCTGGTTCAGGTTCCTCAGGAACAAGTCGATGCGCGCGGCCGCACGCCGCTGCCTGGACGACATGTCCGTCGACATCCCGTCCATCGACGTACCGGTCGCGAGGCTGTCCGGCGGTCAGCGCCAGGCCATCGCCGTCGCCAGGGCGATCCAACGCAAGGACGTCAAGATCCTGCTCCTCGACGAGCCGCTCGCCGCGATGGGGGCCAAGGAGACCGCCCTGATCATCCGGGTGATCAAGGGCCTGTGCCGGACCACGGACATCTCGGTGATCGTGATCGACCACAACTACGCGCACCTGTTCGACCTCTGCGACCGGATCAACGTGATCCAGCAGGGGCAGGTGACCCTGGACCGGAGCCTGAGCGAGATCTCCATGCAGGAGCTCGTCGAGGTGATGGTGCAGAGCCGTCGGAGCGAGCTGTCCAGGTACCAGACTCGAGGAGGATCCGAATGACACCACTGGCGACGCGCCAGCTCGGCCGGACGGGGTACGACATCAGCCTCGTCGGCGCCGGCAGCTGGGCGATCGGGGGCGCCGAGTGGAAGTACAACTGGGGTGCGCAGGACGATGCGACCTCGGTGCGCGCGCTGCGCCACGCGGTGGAGCTCGGCATCAACTGGATCGACACCGCGGCGGTCTACGGCCGGGGCCACGCCGAGGAGATGGTCGGGCGGGCGATCGCGGGGCTGCCCGCCGAGCGGCGGCCGTACATCTTCACCAAGTGTGGCCTGCGCTGGTCCGACTCGGACGTGTTCGGTGACCCGGTGCGCTGCCTGCGCCCGGACTCGATCCGCCAGGAGTGCGACGCCTCCCTGCGGCGGCTGGGCATCGAGCAGATCGACCTGTACCAGTTCCACTGGCCGGACGGCACCGGTGTGCGTGTCGAGGACTCCTGGGAGGAGATGGCCCGCCTGATCGAGCAGGGCAAGGTCAGGGCCGGCGCCGTGTCCAACTTCGACGTGGACCTCCTCGAGCGCTGCGAGAAGATCCACCACGTCGACTCGCTGCAACCGCCGTTCTCGCTGATCGACCGGCGCGCCGGCGCCGAGCTCGCGCCCTGGTGCGCGGAGCACGGCACGGGCTTCATCTGCTACAGCCCGCTGCAGGCCGGCCTGCTGACCGACAGCTTCTCCGCCGAGCGGCTCGCGCTGATGGACAGCCGCGACTGGCGGCGCTGGCACATCGACTTCACGCATTTCGCGCCGCCCGCGCTCGAGGCGAACCTGGCCCTGCGCGACCGCCTGCGCCCCATCGCGGCCCGCCACGGCTCCACGGTCGCCGCCGTCGCGGTCGCCTGGGTGCTCGCCTGGCCGGGCGTGACCGGCGCGATCGTCGGCCCGCGCTCCCCCGACCAGGTGGACGGCTGGATCGGCGCCGGTGACATCGCGCTGACGGACGGCGACCTCGACGAGATCGAGGCCGCCCTCATCGAGCTGCGCATCGGTGCCGGGCCCACGAGACCGCCGAAGGAGAGCTGAGCCCGGGTGGCGGGCCGCCCCGGCCGACGGTCACGAGTGTTTCAGTCGGCCTGCCCATGACTGTGGGACGCGGGCCAGCGCCGGGCGCGTGCTCACCTCAGGGCGAGATCCGCGCCGTCGCGCTCGGCCTGTTCGGTGCGATCCACGAGCACCCGTGGCTGTCCACCCGCGCTGGACGTGCCCGGGAGCAGCTGGTTCACGGCGACCTCGGCGTTGGTGCCAGCTGCGTGACCACGACGACCGTGAGCAGTTCCTCGCCGGGATCGACCTCCTCCTCGCCGGCGTCACCGCGCTCCACCCGCCGAACGGGTAGAGCCGGCTTCAGCCGTGGCGGGGCGCGCGCCGGGAGTCCTCCGACGGGTGCGCGATGGCGAGCAGTACGCGGGCGGGCCCGTCGTCGACGAGGTGCCAGCGGTGCGGGAGCGGGGCCGGGTGGGACACGAGATCGCCGGGGCCGAGCCGGATGACGCCGTGGCCGGCGACCTCCACGTCCAGCTGGCCCTCGATCAGGTAGACGGCGAGCTCGCCGGGCAGATCGAACCACTCCGCGAGGTACTGGCCCGGCTCGACCCGGTACTCGATGATCTCGAGCGCGTTGGCCGCCTCCATGAGCAGCGCCCGCCCGACGGCGGCGTCGGGCCGGTTGGCCACCGGGATGCCCCGGCCCTCCCCCGCGCGCACGACCTGGACCTGCGCCGTCGTCGGCACCGGCAGCAGTGCGCCCGGCAGTACACAGAGGGCTTCCGCGAGCCGGTAGGTGGTGATCATCGACGGCGCGCTGACGCCCCGCTCGATCTGGGACAGGAACGGCTGGCTGACCCCGGAGCGCCGCGACAGCTCCCGCATTGATAAGCCGGACTTCTCACGCAGCGCCCGCACGGCGGCGCCGATCCGCGCGTTGAGCGCGGTCTCCTCCTCGGTCGTCATCGTTCACGCACCGGTAACACCGGACGAACGTCCCTGACATTCAACACAGTCAGTTTGACTGCTGACAGCAATCATATGCTGCGCAATCGTTGCCCGTGCGGTGCCGCCAACGCCGATCCGAGCCACGACCACCACCATGGCAGGAGTATGACTGATGACCCTCCCGGCCGAAACCAGCCACACCGCGACCGTCGAGTCCCGCCCGTCGCTGATTCCCCGGACCAATCGCCTGGGGGTGGAACAGCGCGGTATCGAGTACATCCCGGACGGCGAGCGGCGGGGCACCCCGCGCCAGGTGGGCCTGATGTGGAGCGGGGTGGTGCTCAACGTGCAGGTCGTGGTGTACGGCGCGCTGCTGGTCGGACTGGGCCTGAGCTGGTGGCAGTCCGTGCTCGCCATCCTGCTCGGGAACCTGACCTGGCTGGTCACCGGCCTGTGCAGCCTCGCGGGCCCCGCCGCCGGCACCACCACGTTCACCATCAACCGGGCGCCGTTCGGCCGCCTCGGGAACCGGCCGCTGGCGTTCTGCAACTGGCTCATGCAGCTGGGCTACGAGGTGCTCGACCTGGTCCTGATGGTGTTCGCCTCGGCCGCGCTGTTCGCTCTCGCCGGGGTCCGGCTGGGCACCGGGGGCACGGTCGCGGTCGTGCTCGGCCTCGCGGTGGTGCAGAGCGTGCTGCCGGTGATCGGCCACGCCGCGATCAGCCGCGTGCTGCGACTACTGATCGTGCCCTTCGCGGCCCTGTTCGTCGTGCTGGCCTGGCTGACCGCGGACCGGCTGACCGTGCACCCGGCCGCGCCCGCCGGCTGGGCGGTGTTCCTCGGCGGCGTCGCGCTGGCCGCATCCGCATCCGGGCTCGGCTGGGCGCCCAACGCCGCCGACTACTCCCGCTACCTGCCCCGCACGGCCCGCCGGGGCGACATCGTGGGTTCGGTCGCGCTGGGCGGCGCGATCCCCCAGACCCTGCTGATGCTGCTCGGGGTCGGGGTCGCCCTCGTGGTGCCCGCCGCGGCCGACCCGATCAGCGGCCTGCCCGGCGCGTACCCGGTGTGGTTCGTCGTGCCCTACCTGGTACTGCTGATCGTGCAGATGACCGCGCTCAACGCCGTCGACCTCTACTCCTCCGGCGTCACCCTGCAGGCCATCGGCGTGCCGATCGGTCGCTGGCAGGCCGTCGTGCTCGACGGGGTGATCTGTGCGGCCGTCTCCGTCGCGGTGGTGCTCTCCGGTGACTTCAGCACGATCGTGTCGGACTTCCTGCTGTTCATGATCGTCTGGTTCGCGCCGTGGGCCGCCGTGTTCGTGGTGGACCACCTGCTCCGCCGGGGCCGCTACGACCTCGCCGCGCTCGCCGCCACCGGACCCCCGCGGAGCGGTTGGCGGAGCGGTTTCGGTGCCGGCTTCAGTACCGCCGGCGTCGTCGCGCAGCTCGCCGGGATGGCCGCCGCCGCTCTCTGGCTCAACACCTCGGTGTACGTCGGCACGCTCTCCCGTCTGACCGGCGGCCTCGACCTCAGCGTGCCGGCGGGGCTGCTCGTCGGCGGGCTCGCCTACCTGCTGCTGGCCCGCCGGACCGTCGGGCCCGCGTGAGCCCACCTCGGCCGACCTGTCCCCGTCCCGGAAAGGACCACACCCGATGACCGAACTACCCATCCCGCTGATCGACCTGCGCCGCTGGCACCAGGGCGACCGCGCGCAGCGCGCGGCGCTGGCCGCCGAGCTCGACCACGCCCTCCGGGAGTCCGGGTTCCTGCTGGTGGCCGGGCACGGCATCGACGCCGGCGTCCGGGAGCGCATCCGGGCCAGCGCGCGGGCGTTCTTCGCGCTCGCCCCGGGGGCCAAGGCGGCGTACGCGACGCCGGTCGGCGGGCGCGGCTGGGTCGGGCAGGGCCGCGAGCTGAACACCTTCTACGGCGAGGCCGGCGACCCGGCCCGCGCCGACCTCAAGGAGACCTACACGATCGGCCGCCAGCTCCGGACCGGCGACCCCGAGCTGGACCGCGCCTGGTTCACGGACAACGTCTGGCCGGCCGAGGTCCCCGAGCTCGCGGCGCTGTGTGCCGGCTACGCCGAGGCCGTCCGCCGGATCTACGCCGAGCTGCTGCGTATCTGCGCGGTCGCGCTCGGCCTGGACGCCGACTGGTTCGTCAACCGCACGCTGCGCTCGCCCCACACGTTCAACATCAACCGGTACCCGCCGCTCCGGCAGACCGGCAGGCCCGCCGAGGGCCAGTACCGGATCGGTCCGCACACCGACTGGGGCGTGCTCACCGTCCTGGATCGCCAGGTGGGGTACGGCGGCCTCGAGGTCCAGGCCCTGGACGGCAGCTGGCTCGGGGCGCCCCACGTGCCCGACGCACTCACCGTGAACATCGGCGACCTGATGGCCCGCTGGACCGGCGACCGGTGGCGCTCCACCCGGCACCGGGTACTGCCCCCGTCGGCCGACGCCCCGGACGAGGAGCTGATCTCGCTGATCATGTTCCTGGAGGCCGACGTCGACACCGTGATCACGCCGCTGCCCGCGCCGATCGGCCGCGTCGAGCACCCCCCGATCACTGCCGGCGACTACCTGCTCGAACGCGCGACCGCCGCCACCGTCGCCTGACCTACGCCCTATCAGGAAGGACCAGAGCCATGTCAGTTGCCCAGACCCGCGACGGCGTCCTCGACGTGCCCGTCGTCGACATCACCCCGTTCCGCACGGGCGCCGAGGAGCCCGCGCGGGACGCCGTCGCCGCCGCCGTCGACCGCGCCGCCCGCACCGTCGGGTTCATGCAGGTCACCGGGCACGGCATCCCGGTCAGCACGGTCGAGGGGCTCACCGGGGCGATGGACGCGTTCTTCCACACCGACCCGCCGGCCAAGTCGGCCTACCGCTGCCCGCCCGGGGTCAACCGCGGCTACACACCGCCGAGGTCGGAGGCGCTGGCGAACAGCCTGGGCCTGGTCAGCGCGGCGGACCTGTTCGAGGCGTACAACGTCGGCAGCCAGGTGTCGGACTTTCCCGGCCTCGGCCTCTCCCCGGACGACTACGCGGCGAACGTCTGGCCGGACCGGCCCGGCTTCCGGGCCGCCGTGGACGCCTGGTTCGCCGCCGCCGGAGCCACCGCCCGCCTGATGACCAGGATCTTCGGGCGTGCCCTCGGCCTCGGCGAGGACTACTTCGCCGACCTGACCGACCACTCGCTGGACGTCCTGCGAATGATCAACTATCGGCTGCCCTCGGCGGCCGCCCGGCTGGAGCCCGACCAGGTCGGCATGGGGGCGCACACCGACTACGGCATCGTCACCGTGCTCTGGGCCGACCCGGTGCCCGGCCTGGAGATCCTCGACGCCGACGGCCGGTGGCACCCCGTACAGCCCGCTCCCGGCGCGCTGCTGGTCAACCTCGGGGACGCGCTCGCCCGGTGGACCAACGACCGGTGGATCTCGACCATGCACCGCGTCGCCGCGCCGAGGGTCGACGGTCGCCTGGTGCCCCGCCGCTCGGCCGCGTTCTTCCACGACGGCAATGTCGACGCCGTCATCGCACCCCTGCCCACGTGTGTGGACGCCGGCCAGCCGGCACGCTATGCGCCGGTCACCGTGGGCGAGCACGTGCGGGCGAAGCTCGCCGGGTCCCGGGGCGGCCGGCTCACCGGCGGCGCGGAGCGCGAGGCCGCCCGGCTCCGGCCGGCCACCCGGTGACCTGACCTGTGAGTGGCGAGTTGGGTCCTGACCCGACTCGCCACTCACGGGGGATCAGTAGTTGCGCGGGGTGGAGGCGTGCGAGATGAGCTTCCAGCCGTCCGCCCGGCGCGTCCAGACGGCGGTGATGTTGTTGTTCAGCTGTCGCTCCACACCGTTGGCGGTGATGTCGGCGTTCATCTGGCCGACGACCACGGCGCTGTCCCCGCCGAGCACGATCACGCGGTCGATCGGGTGGTCGACCCGGTGGTAGACGTAGTAGCCATCGGCGCACTTCCGCAGGTACGACTCACGGGTGTCCACGAGGCCGTTGCTGTGGGTGTAGGCGAGCTCCTCGTCGAACAAGCTGCCGATGGTGTCCAGATCGCCCTTCATCGCGGCGTCGAACCGCTGGTCCTCCAGCTGGCGGATCTGGGTCACGATGTCCTCGGTGACGCTCACCTGTGCTCCTCCCCGGTGCGGCCCGGCGGTGCCGCCGGTCCCCCGTTGATTCTGCGCGGTGCGGTAGGTGCCTGCCCGGCGGAAAGCCCGTCCGCGTGCGGTCAACTCGGGGTGAACCATCAGGTTGGCGCTTGTAGCGTGAATCTGGTGAAGCAGTCACGTCGGTTCAGCGCGCGCCCGGATCGCCCCGTATGGGCGTTCGTGCTGGTCAGACCCTTGGTCTCGGCCCTCGTCGGGCTGTTGGTGGTGATCGTGGTCGCGGCCTGCGGCGCCCCCGCACACCCGGCCCCGGCCGCGCCACCACCCCCACCCGCACCGGCTGCCCCACCATCCCCGGCGGCACCCGCCCCCGCGCCAGCCCCGGCCGCTCCCCCGCCGCCCAGCCAGCTCAACATCTGGCTGACCGGCTACTCCTGGCAGGACAACACCCCGCCGGGCTCCTCGATCGTCGGTGAGCCGGTGCTGCACCAGCAGGCCGGCGGCACCGGCACCTTCGCCGACCCGATCACCGTCGCGGTACCGGGTCACCAGGGCGCCATGGCGTGGACGCCGGGCACCCGGTTCTACCTGCCTACGGTCCGGCGGTACGTGATCGTGGAGGACTCCGGGGCCAGCCGCCCGCCGGCCGGCGCCGACACCCACCTGGACATGTGGATCGGCGGCCAGGACGGCACGCTGGCCGCCACCAACGCCTGCGAGGACACCCTCACCGGGCGGGTGCCGGCCGTGCTCAACCCGCCGGCCAACCTGTCGGTGATCGTCGGCCCGATCTACGGCGGCCAGCGCTGCAACATCCCGCCGCAGACGGGTTCCTGACAGCCGGCAGGCCGACCCTGTGCTCACTACGCTCGGCGTGTGACGGCGGCCGGGGGTACTCGTTCATGGTGGGGCTGGGGCTGGGCCGAGTCGCGCTGACCGACGCCGAGTGCGCGGCGCTGGGGGTGGCGCTGCCCGGCGCCGATCACCTCGGCGGCCCGCTGCCGGTCCCGGAGCTGGCGCGGCTGAGCCTGCCGAAGCCCCGGGTCGGGGTGCCGGCGCCGTTCGAGTCCTGGTGCTCGACCGCGCCGGTGGACCGCGCCGGCCATACGTACGGCAAGGCGTTCCGCGACGTGGTCCGCGCGCTGGCCGGTGACCTCGCCGCCGCGCCCGACTTCGTGGCGTACCCGAGCACCGAGGCGCAGGTCGGGGAGCTGCTCGACTGGGCCGGCGAGCACCGGGTCGCGGTGCTGCCCTACGGCGGCGGCAGCTCGGTGGTCGGCGGTGTGGAGTACCGGGGCTCGGAGCACGCCGGGGCGGTGTCGCTCGACGTCAGCCGGCTCGACCGCGTGCTGGAGATCGACCCGGTGGCGGAGGCGGCGCGGATCCAGGCCGGCGCGCTCGGCCCGGTGCTGGAGGACCAGCTGCGCCCGCACGGTTACACCCTGCGGCACTTCCCGCAGAGTTTCGAGTTCTCCACACTGGGCGGCTGGCTGGCCACCCGGGCCGGCGGGCACTACGCCATGGGCGGCACGCACATCGACGACTTCGTCGAGTCGATGCGGGTGGTCACGCCGGCCGGGGTGAGCGAGTCGTGGCGGCTGCCCGGCTCGGGCGCCGGCCCCTCCCCGGACCGGCTGTTCCTCGGTTCGGAGGGCACCCTCGGCGTGATCACCGAGGCCTGGATGCGGATCCAGCGCCGGCCGGCGCACCGGGCGGGGGCAGCGGTCCTGTTCGAGAGCTTCGCCGACGCGCTCGGCGTGCTGCGGGACATCGCCCAGTCCGGCCTGGTGCTGTCGAACTGCCGGCTGCTCGACCACGGCGAGGCGCGGTTCAGCGGGGCCGCCGACGGCTCGCACGCCGTGCTCGTGCTGGGCGCCGAGTCGGCGGGCCGGGCGGTGGACGGCGTGCTGGCCGAGGCCGTCGAGCTCGCCCGCGCCGCCGGCGGTGTGCCGGAGGGCAGGGAGCAGGGCGCGGTCGGGTCGTGGCGGTCGTCTTTCCTGCGGATGCCCTATGCCAGGGACGGGTTGGCCAGGGTGGGCGCGCTGGCCGAGACCTTCGAGACGGCGTGCACCTGGGACGTCGCCACCGAGCTGATCGCCGAGGTGCGGGAACGGGTCGCCGCGGCCACCAAGGCGGTGTGCGGTGCGCCGGGGCTGGTCAACTGCCGGGTCACCCACGTCTACCCGGACGGGCTGGCGCCGTACTTCACCGTGCTGGCGGCCGGCCGGCTCGGCTCCCAGCTGGCACAGTGGGACGAGATCAAGCGGGCCGCCGGCGAGGTGCTGGCCGCGCACCGGGCCACGATCACCCACCACCACGCCGTCGGCCGGGACCACCGCCCCTGGTACGACCGCCAGCGCCCGGAACCGTTCGCGCGGGCGCGGCGCGCGGCCAAGGGCGCGCTCGACCCGCACGGGGTGCTCAACCCCGGGGTGCTGCTGGACTGAGCGCCCCGGCCCGATCTAGGCGCGGCGGGTGCGGCCCTCGACCTGGGACAGCCCGTAAGCGGCGGCGGCGGCGCAGACGAAGGACAGCAGTGACGCGGACAGCCAGGACGGCGGGTTGAACCCGGCGGCGTGCTGCAGCCAGAGCCAGATGTCCGACCAGCCGGCGAGCCCACCCGGGTTGACCAGCTGGTACACCACCAGCCCGAACACCCAGGCGAGCAACATCAGCGGCCGTGACGGCGCCGTGGTCGACAGGTCCCGAGGCACCGCCCGCCGCGCCAGCGCGTCACCGACGCCGACCCCGAGCAGCGGCACGAACACCGAGCCGATGACCAGCAGGAAGTCCGAGTAGGAGTTGATGTCCAGGGCCAGGGCGAGCACGGTGATCAGCGCGCCGATCAGCGCGGTCAGCACCCGCCGGTCGGCCCGGGGCAACAGGTTCTGCAGCGAGACGGCGGTGGAGTACACGTTGGCGAAGGACTGGTCGACCTCGCGCACGGTGAGCACGAGGAAGGCGGCCAGGCCGAACGGCGCGGCCAGCATCGGGCCGAACACCGCCGAGCCGTCGCCGGCGACCATCGCTAGCGCGACCAGGCCGAGCAGGAACGTGGCGATCTGCGCGATGGAGTAGCCCACGGTCGCCGAGGTGAACGCGGAGGCCGGGGTACGCGCGTGGCGGGAGTAGTCCGACGCCACCGGGATCCAGGAGATCGCCACCGCGATGGCCGCGTCCGCGCCCTTCCAGAAGCTCTGCCAGCTGCCCTCGCCGAGGCTGGGCTGGGGCTGGTGCAGCAGGTGCCAGGCCAGGTACGCCAGCGAGATCGCCACCGCGACGGTGACCACCCTGCGCAGCAGCCGCAGCGTGCCGAGCGGGCGCAGGGTGAGCAGCACGGTGAGCACGCCGGCCCCGACCACCCAGGCCCAGCGCGCCGTGCCCGGGAACGCGGTCTGCGCGGCCTGCGCGATCACCACTAACTCGAACGTGCCCCAGCCGATCAGCTGCACCACGTTCAGCACGGTGGGCAGCGCGGACAGCCGGCCGCCGAACAGCCCGCGCAGCAGCACCATGGCCGGGGCGCCGGTCATCGCGCCGGGTACGGCCGACAGGCCGACCATGGCGCTGCCGATCAATGTGCCGACCACGGTGGCCACGATCGCCGCCGTGACGCTGAGCTGGGTAGCGCCGGAGGGCTGCAGCACGGCCAGCACACCGGCGAACCCGAGCAGGCTCACCCCGAGGTTGGCCCAGAAGGCCCCCTGGTCGAGCAGCCCGAGCGTGCGGGGCACCGGCCCGTCCAGCCGGATCGCCACCTCGTTGCCGGCGTCGGTCGGAGTGTTCGTCGCATGGTTCGTCGAGTGGTTCGTTGACCTAGCGGCCACGGGTCCCCTCCGCTGTTGCCGTACTCGTGCTCCGGCTCATGAGATCACGCCGGACCCACCCCGGTCACCGAGCGACTGGACACACTGCCGCCGCGACGCCAGGGGCAAAGAGCCGGAGGTCAGGCCGGGGCGAGCCGCGCGGCCTTCTCGGTGAGCACCCAGCGCTGCGCCGCGATGGTCACCGCCAGGTAGAGCAGCAGGCTGACCGAGCCGAGCTTGTCCAGACTGGGCACGGCCGTGCGCAGCACGAGGTCGGTGCCCAGGTGCAGGGCGACCCCGACGACCCAGAGCACCGCGGCCACGGCGTTGCCCTGCCGGACCAGCACGCCGTCGTCCTGGCGCCACACCGACGTCACCCGCGCCCGCAGGTAGCCGAACAGGGCGGCGACGAGCAGGCTCACGGCCATGATCAGGTAGCCGATCGGCGGCAGCGGCCGGCCGCCGAGGTAGTTGCCGATCTCGACGACGCCGATCACCGCGAGCACCAGCGCGATCCGGTACGGCTTGCGCTCCTTGACCGGGCGCACCTGCAGCTGGCGCACGATCAGCCAGACCACCAGGGCCAGGCCGATCACGATGTTGGAGATGCTCACGGCGACTCGACTCTCCCTGGTCCGTTCGGTGCGGCGAAGCTAGCAGGTGTGGATCACCGGCCGGGCGTCGGCGCGTTCTGGGAACCCCGGACGCTGGTCGGGCTGCCCTTCGGCTCGGCGCAGTGGACGCCGTAGTTGGGCTTGACCGGGCCGAACTCGTCCGCGCCGCGCTGCTTGGTGCCCTGGTAGCCCTTCTCGCAGGGCGGCGGGTCGTAGAAGTTCGGGATGAACGCCAGCCGGCCCCGGCCGTCCGGGGCGAGTGTCGGTCCGACGGCGTTGACCATCGGGAACGCGACGAGCAGCTCCTGCAGCGCGGGCACCCGGG
The DNA here is from genome assembly GCA_036272155.1 of Pseudonocardia sp. Classification (GTDB taxonomy): domain Bacteria; phylum Actinomycetota; class Actinomycetes; order Mycobacteriales; family Pseudonocardiaceae; genus Pseudonocardia. Next base: position 40,318 of record DATAZG010000007.1, on the reverse strand, counting down.
TCTCGGTGATCCGGGCGACCACCAGCGAGTTGCGCACCACGTCGGACAGCGGCTGGCCGGCGTGGTCGAGCAGCCAGCGGACCTGGTCGGCCAGCTCGGGCGCGTCGTCGACGATGCGCCGCAGGTCCGGGTCGGAGTCCTTCAGCTGGGCGGCGATCTGGCGCAGCCCCCGGCTGAGCTCCAGCACGTCGGCGCTCTGCTCGCGCTGGGTGTTGAGCACGGTCTGCGCGCTGTCCAGCAGGCCGACGGTCTGCGGCAGGTGCGCCGTGGCGGTCTGGCTGAACCCGCCGGCGCCGTCGATGAGCTGCCGCAGCGACGGCCCGGTGCCGACGAAGCCCGTGCCCAGCTCGGTGACGACGGTGCGCAGCGAGTCGGCGGGCACGCTGCCGGCGAGGCGGTCCAGGTTGGTCAGCACGTCCGACGGGGTGGGCGGCAGGGTGGTGCGCTCGACCGGGATGACCGCGCCCTCGGCCAGGTAGGGGCCGCCGGTGTGGGCGGGGCGCAGGTCGACGGTCTGCTCCCCGATGGCCGAGCGGTCGCTGACCACGGCGGCGGTGTCGGCGGGGATCGGTGGGGCGGTGTCCTCGATGCGCAGGTCGGCCGTCACGCCGTCCGGGTTCAGTCGCAGCGCGGTCACCTGGCCGACGGCCACGCCCCGGTAGGTGACCTCGGCGTTCGGGAAGATGCCGCCGGAGTCGGCCAGCCGCACGCTGACCTGGTAGCCACCCGCCCCGAAGAGCCGGTCCAGCCCGGCGTAGCGCGCCCCGGTGTACGTCACCCCGATGGCCGCGATGAGCGCGAAGATGACCAGCTGGATCTTGACTCGGCGGCTGATCATCGGTCTCCCCCGCCGCCACCGGACAGGGGCAGCAGCAGCCCGCCCAGCCCGGCCGGCGGCCTCGGTTCCGGCAGCAACGGGGTCCGGATGATCTGGCCGAGTGCGCCGGGCAGCGGCTCGCCGGGCGTGCCCGGGATCGCCACCGGCGGCTGGGAGGACCGGATCAGGTTGCCCAGCGTGCTGTTCACGTCCAGCTTGAACAGCAGGTCGGTGTTGAAGTAGTCGCCCTTGAGCGCCTTCATCGCGTAGTCCGGGAACGGGTAGGTCAGCAGGATCTGCAGCGACTTGGGGATGTTGTCGCCGGCCTCGGCCAGCTCGCGCAGCGTCGGGGTCAGCGCGCGCAGGTCGGCCACCAGGTCGTCGCGGCTCCGGTTCACGGTGTCCACCGCGACCCCGGACAGCCGGTCCAACGACTTGAGCATGGTGACCAGCTGGTCGCGCTCGTCGTTCAGCACCCGCAGGCCGGGGCCGAGCTGGTCCAGCGCCGTGTCGATGTGGCCGGTCTGGCCGGCCAGCACTCCTGCGAGCCGGTCCAGGCCGTCGATGGCACGGACGATGGTGGCCCGCTGCGCGTCGAGCTGGCCGGTCAACCGGGCCACCTGGGTGAGCAGGTCGCGCAGCCGCGGCTCGTTGCCGCTGGTCGTCGCGTTGACCTCGCGGACGATGTCCTGCAGCTGGGCCAGCCCGCCGCCGTTGAGCAGCAGCGACAGCGCGCCGAACACCTCCTCCACCTCGGGGTAGCGGCGGGTGTTGGCGACCGGGATGACGGCGCCGTCGCGCAGCGGTGCGCCGGCTGGCGGAGTCGGTTGGCCGGGTGGTGCGACGAGCTCGACGAACTTCTCCCCGAGCAGGCTGGCCGAGCTCAGTTCGGCGTGCGTGGTCGCCGGCAGCGCCACGTCGCCGTTGATCGATAGCGACACGAGCGCCACCGACCCGTCCGGGGCCAGCGAGATCTGGTCCACCCGGCCCACCGCGACGTCGTTCAGCCGCACGGTGGCCTGCGGCACCAGGTCGAGCACGTCGGCGAACTGGGCGGTGACGCGGTACGGGTGACCGCCGAGGTCGGCGCCGCCGGGCAGCGGGGCGCCGTACAGCCCCGAACCACAGCCGGCGAGCAGGCCGCCGCCCACCGCGACGGTGAGCAGCAGTCCCAGCAGCCGTCTCACCGGCCACCTCCCGGTGCGGACGCCGGTGGTAGCGCGGGCAGGGGCAGCTTGCCCTGCTGCACGTCGCCGAGCACCTGGGCCGGCGAGGGCGTCGGGACGACCTTGTTCAGATCCTGCATCAGCGACACGCACGCGCTCAGCACGTCCTGGCCGATGGGCGGGGTGAGCTGGGGCTGCTGCTTGCCGTAGCGCTGCAGGATGGTGCACGCCAGCACCCCGATCGGCAGGTGCAGCTCGGTGAACACGCCGCGCACCGCGATCGAGGCGGACGCGGAGTCGTAGGCGCCCAGGTAGTTGGCGGAGCCGAGCGGCGCCACGTCGATCACCTCGGCGAGTGCCTTGCGCTCGTCGACCAGTGCCTGCGTGATGTCCGTCAGCTGGCGCAGGTTCGACGCGACCAGCTCGCGGTTGTCCCTGATGAACGAGCTGACCTGGCCGAGCGCGCCGGCCGTCGCCTTCAGCGTGTCCCCCACCTGGCCGCGTTCACCGGCGAGGTAGCCACTGACGTCGGCCAGCCGGGACTGGAACTGGCGCACCTGCGCGTCGCTCTGGGCCAGCGTGGCGGTGAACGTGTTCAGGTTGTCCACCGTGGCGAACAGGTCACCCCGCGACCGGCCCAGCGTGTCGGCGAGCTTGCCGAGCTGGGTGAGCGTCGTGTTCAGATCGGCGCCGTTGCCGGCCAGGTTGGCCGCCGTGGTGTCCAGTACGGCGGACAGCGCGCCGGTGCTGTTCGCGCCGTTCGGGCCGAGCGCGGTCGACAGCGTGTCCACGCTGCGCAGCAGCTCGTCGATCTCGACCGGGGTGGCCGTGCGCTCCCGGGGGATCACCGTGCCGGTGGCCATCGTCGGCCCGTCGATGTAGGCGGGCGTGAGCTGCACGTACCGGTCGCTGACCAGGCTGGACGCGATGATCGCCGCCGAGGCGGCGGCCGGGATCGGGTACTTCGGGTCCACGGTGAGGTCCACCCGGACGACCGGGCCCTCCGGGGTGACGTCCCGCACCGTGCCCACCTTCACCCCGAGCACCCGGACGTCCGAACCCTCGTACAGGCCGACCGCCCGGTCGAAGTAAGCGGTCAGCCGCGTGGGCGCGGCCGGCCGGGTCAGCCACCACAGCCCGGTGGCCAACACGAGGACGAACACGCAGGCCAGCGCGATCAGCGGGGTCCTGCCGCGGGCGCTCATCGGCCGCTCCGCAGTGCCGTCGGCTGGTCGAGGGGCTTCGGCGGGCCGCAGCCGCCGGGGTTGAGCTCCACGGCGCCCAGGTTGATCGTCGGGGTGAGCAGGCCGCAGAAGTAGCCGTCGAACCACCGGCCGTTGCCGACCACGTTGTTGTAGGCGCGGGTGTAGGGCGCGAGCGCGGCGATGCCGTGCGCGAGGTCATCCTGGTCGCGCTGCAGCAGCTTGGTGAGGTCGTCCAGCTGCTGGAGCGCCGGGTGCAGCTGGCCCTGGTTGTCGTTCACCACGCCGTGCAGCTGGTCGGCCAGCCGCTCGGTGCCGTCCAGCAGCCGGCTGATGGCGTCCTTGCGCCGCTGCAGCTCGCCCAGCAGCGTCGACCCGTCGGAGATCAGCTTGTCCACCTGTTGGTTGCGCTGGGCCAGCACCCCGCTGACGTTGCTGGCGCTGGCCAGCAGCGAGGTCAGTGCCTGGTCCCGCGACGAGATCGTCTGGGAGAGCCGGGACAGGCCGTCCAGCGTGCCCCGGAACTCCTGGGGTGTGTTGGCGAACGTGGTGGCCAGCACCCGGAAGCTCTGGGCGAGCTGGTCGGTGTTGATCCGGTTCACCGTCTGGCTGAGCTGGTTGAACGCGTCCGGGATCTCGAACGGGGTGCTGGTGCGGGCGACCGGGATGGGCACGTCGGGGTCCTGCGCGGCGGCGCCGGCCGGGTGCACCGCCAGGTACTTCGCGCCGAGCAGAGTCTTGATCTCGATGGACGCGCGGCTCTGGTCCCCCACCGGCACGCCGGTGACCCGGAACCGCACCACGACCACACCCCGGGCCAGGCCGACGTCGGTGACCTTGCCGACCCGGATGCCGGCCACCCGCACCTCGTCGGACGGGTTCAGCCCTGCCGACTCGGTGAACTGGGCGGTGTACTCGGTGCCGCCGCCGATGCCCGGCAGGTCCTGCGCGTGGTACGCGGTGAACGCCGCGAGCACGATCAGCACCAGGGCCACGGCGCCCACCGCGGCCTGGTTGCGCTCCTTCAGCGCCTTCACGGCCCGCACCTGGCCGGGCGCTGGGTGCCCTCCAGTGGGAACACCGGCACGACCACGCCCTTGTCCTGCACCGAGACCTGGGCATTGAGCTGGCACATGTAGAAGTTGAACCAGCTGCCGTAGCCCACCGTCCGGGCCAGCCGGTCCAGCTTGGGGCCCCAGGTTGTGATCGCGTGGTCGATCGTGTCGGAGTTGTCGTTCAGCGTGCCGGCGAGATCGCGCAGGTGGCCGATGTCGTCCTTCAACGGCGACCGGGCGTCGGAGAAGAGGCCGGCGGTGGTGTCGGTCAGGTCGCCGAGGGCGTCGATCGCGGAGCCGATGGGCTGGCGCTGCTCGTTCAGCCCGCTGACCAGCTGTTGCAGCGTCTCGATCAGCTCGGACAGCTGCGGCGCCCGGTCGCTGACCGTGCCGATGACCGTGTTCAGGTTGTCGATGACCCGCCCGATGACCTCGTCCCGGTCGGCCAGCGTCGAGGTCAGCGACGCGGTGGACGTCAGCAGGCTCTCCACGGTCGGGCCCTCACCCTGGAACACCTGGATGATCTCGAAGGAGAGCTTGTTGACGTCGTCCGGGCTGAGCGCCTGGAACAGCGGCTGAAAACCGTTGAACAGCTCGGTCAGGTTCAGCGCGGGGTGGGTGCGGCCGAGCGGGATGGTGCCGCCCACCGGCAGCGCGCCGGTCGGCTCTGCCGGTCCCGGGGCGCCCGTGTCCAGCGAGACGTACCGCTGGCCGATCAGGTTGCGGTACTTGATCACGGCGGTCACCGAGGCCGGCAGGGTGCGCGAGGAGTCCACCTGGAAGTCCACGGCCGCGTACTGGCCGTCCTGGACGTGCAGCCCGGTGACCTGGCCGATCTTCACCCCGCGCATCCGTACGTCGTCACCGTCCTGCAGCCCGGACGCGTCGGTGAAGATCGCGGTGTACCCGGAGCCCCGGCCGAAGCCGGTGTTGGCGATGGTGGCGGCGAGGATGCCGGTGAACAGCACGGTGACCACCGTGAAGATCGCCAGCTTGACCGAGGGGCCCAGCGCGTCCCTCATCGCGGGCCCTCCAGCGGCGTGGCCGGGTGCGCCCCGTCGGTGGGCACCCCGGGCCGGTCACCGATCATCGGCACCATGAGCAGGGCGTCCCCCTTGCTCCCGTCGCCGGGCCCGACCTCGCGGCCGCGGTTGGCCGGGTCGTCCAGCGGCAGCAGGCCGGACAGCGGGTCGGGCAGGTCGGCCGGCGCCACGGGCTTGCGGGACCCGTCCCGGAGCGGGCCACCCGGCGCGTACTGCGGGAACACCGGTGTCTGGTCGTAGCAGCGCGGGCCCCGGTTGTCCTCGTAGCGCGGCGTGTCCACCCCGGGTAGGTACTTGCCCCGGTTGGCGGCGATCTCGAGCAGCACCTTCACCTGCTCGGGGTGCGCGGAGCCCTTGCCGAACGTCGCCTCGGCACGCGGGATCCCGCCGACCACCTGCCGGAAGAAGCACGGCAGCTCGGGCGCGTAGTGGGCCAGCACCCGTAGCGCCGGGCGGGCCGAGCGGGACAGGTCCACCAGGTCGTCGCCGTGGTCGTCGAGGTAGTCGTGCAGGTCGTCGGACGCGCTGCTCACCCCGAGGAAGACGCGGCGCAACTGGTCGCGCTTGTCCTCGAAGGTCCGGGTCGTGGTGGTCAGGTCGGCCAGCCCGCCGAACAGGTCCGGCGCGGCCTGGGCGTAGGTGTCCGCCACCGGGGGCAGGTCGTCGAACACCTTGATCAGGTCGGGCACCGCCGGATTGAAGCCCTTGAGGTAGTTGTCCAGGCCGACGAGCGTGGTGCCGAGCTGTTCGCCGCGCCCGTGCAGCGCCTGCGACAGTGCGCTCAGCGTGGTCGCCACCTGCGCCGGGTGCACGGCGGTGAGCAGCGGCAACAGGTGGTCGAGCACCTGCTGCGCCTCGATCGCCGTCTCGGACCGGTCCTGGGGGATCACGTCGCCGGCGGCGATCGGCGCGGCGGGCGTGCTCGGCAGCCGCAGGTCCACGTACCGCTCGCCGAACAGCGTCTTGGGCAGCACCCGCGCCGTCACGTTCGACGGCACCAGCGCCACCGAGTCCGGGTCCAGTGCCAGCGTGATGGACGCGCCCCCGGCGTCGGCGGCCACCGAGCGCACCGAGCCCACCCGCACCCCGCGCACCTTGACGTCCGCCCCGGCGTTCAGCTGGGTGCCGGTGCGCTCGACCCGCAGCGTGACCAGGTCGACCGGGGTGAACACCTTGCGGTAGATGCCGATCGAGAGGGCCACGAAGCCCACCGCGAGCACGAGGAACAGCAGCCCCATCAGCAGGAACCGGGGCCGCTCCTCGCGGGTGTACCAGATCATCCGGCGATCCGGACGGTCGTCGTGGAGCCCCAGATGGCCAGGCTCAGGAAGAAGTCGGTGAACGACACCAGCACGATCGAGGTGCGCACCGCCCGGCCCACCGCGACCCCCACCCCGGCCGGCCCGCCGGTGGCTGTGTAGCCGTAGTAGCAGTGCGACAGGATCACGACGAGCGCGAAGACCAGCACCTTCAGGAACGACCAGAGCACGTCGCCGGGCGGCAGGAACACGTGGAAGTAGTGGTCGTACGTGCCACCGGACTGGCCGTAGAACCACACCGTGGTCTGCCGGGAGGCCAGGTAGGCGGCGAGCAGGCCGACCACGTAGAGCGGGATCACCGCGACGAACCCGGCGACCACCCGCGTGGTGACCAGGTACGGCAGGCTGCGCACCGCCATCACCTCGAGCGCGTCGATCTCCTCGGAGATCCGCATCGCGCCGAGCTGGGCGGTGAACCCGCAGCCCACGGTGGCGGACAGCGCCAGCCCGGCGGACAGCGGCGCCACCTCGCGGGTGTTGAAGTACGCCGAGATGAACCCGGTCAGCGCGGCGGTACCGAGCTGCTGCAGCGCCGAGTAGCCCTGCAGGCCGACGACCGCGCCGGTGAACACGGTCATGCCGATCATCACGCCGAGCGTGCCGCCGATGACCGCCAGCCCGCCGGTACCGAAGCACACCTCGGACAGCAGCCGCAGCGTCTCCTTCGGGTAGCGGCGCACCGCCCGCGGCGCCGAGGCGACCGTGCGCCCGTAGAAGGCCAGCTGCCAGCCGACGTCGGCCAGCGTGGTGGCGCGCCGGTCCACCGCGCGCGCGGCGATCGCGGACAGCGACAGCCGGGACGGCGGGACGATCGGCGAGAATCGGTTCATCGGTGTGAGTGGGCCTTCGGTGGGGAGCGAATGGCCTGCTTGGGGAGCGGGGCCAGGGGTTCTCTGAGGCTTTCGGGGGCTACGGGGGTCTCGGGAGCTACTGGGGTTCGGGGTTACAGGGCCTTCGGGGGGACGACTTGCAGGTAGATTCCGGTCAGGATCAGGTTGATCAGGAACAGCAGCAGGAAGGTGATCACCACGGCCTGGTTGACCGCGTCACCGACGCCCTTCGGGCCGCCGCGCGGGTTCAGGCCCCGGTAGGCGGCGACCACACCGGCGACGAACCCGTAGAGCAGCGCCTTGAACTCGCTGATCCACAGGTCGGGTAGCTGGGCGAGCGCGTTGAAGCTGGCCAGGTAGGCGCCGGGGGTGCCGCCCTGCATGACCACGTTGAAGAAGTAGCCGCCCATCACGCCGACCACGCTGACCAGGCCGTTGAGCAGCAGCGAGACGAACATAGCGGCGAGCACCCTCGGCACGATGAGGCGCTGCACGGGGTTGATCCCGAGCACCTCCATCGCGTCGATCTCCTCGCGGATGGCGCGCGCGCCGAGGTCCGCGCACATCGCCGAGCCGCCGGCGCCGGCCACCAGCAGGGCCGTGATCAGCGGGCTGGCCTGCTGCACGATGGCCAGCGCGCTCGCGGCACCGGTGAACGACTGCGCGCCGATCTGCTCGGTCAGCGAGCCGAGCTGCAGCGCGATGACCGCGCCGAACGGGATGGCCACCAGCGCGGTCGGCAGGATGGTCACGCTGGCGAACAGCCACGCCTGCTGCAGGAACTCGCGGAACTGGAACGGCCGGCGCGGCAGCGCCACCAGCACCAGCCAGGCCAGCGTCGCGAGATTGCCGACCTGGCGCAGCGCGCGCACGCCCGGGAACTCGGCGGCCTCGGGGCCCCCTCTGGTCATGAGGACCTCCCCGGCGGCCTGATGATCTGTTGATCCAACGACGTGCCCATGCCCTAGGTGACGTTCAGGGCGTGGGTCGCCGTGGCGCCGCCGTCGGCCACGAACTCCGAGCCCGTGCAGTAGGAGCTCTCGTCGCTGGCCAGGAACGCCACCAGCGCGGCGACCTCCTCCGGCTGTCCCACCCGTCGCAGCGCCACCTTGCGCCCCAACCTGGTCAGATCCAGCTCGATGCCGCCGACCGCGTCGCTGATCATCTTGGTGTCGATCACACCGGGGTGCACCGAGTTGACCCGGATGCCGTCGGGCCCGAGCTCGAGCGCGGCGACCTTGGTCATGCCCCGGATGGCGAACTTGCTCGCCGTGTAGGCGGTCAGGAATGGCGCGGCGGAGAGGCCCTCGACCGAGGACAGGTTCACGATCGAGCCTCCCCCGGCGGCCCGCAGAGCCGGCACGACGGCCCGCATTCCGAGGAACGTGCCCACCTGGTTCACCGTGATCACCCGCAGGTAGTCGGCGAGCTTGGTGTCGGCCAGCGCGCTGAAGTGCAGCACCCCGGCGTTGTTGACCAGCACGTCCAGCCGGCCGAAGGCCTCGGTCGCCGCGGCCACGCCGGCCGCCCAGTCCTCCTCCGAGGTGACGTCGAGGTGGGCGTAGCGGACCGCTGCCTCGCCGGCGCCCTCGTTCAGCTCGTCGGCCAGGGCCTTGCCGGCGTCGTCGGAGATGTCGGCGGCCAGCACCCGGGCGCCCTCGGCGACGAACCGGCGCACCGCCGCCTCGCCCTGCCCCCGGGCCCCGCCGGTGATCAGGGCGACCTTGCCGGCCAGCCGAGCATTCACAGCGACAACACCTCCGTGCCGGCGAACATCCGGCCGGGGTCCCGGTCGGCGAAGTAGCGCCCGAGGGTGGCGTCCAGCTCGGCCGGGGTCCACCCCTCGCCGGCGGTGTCGAAGCGCCGCTCGACGGTGGGCGGGGCGAGCAGGGCGACCTTGCCGCCGTGCACCACGAAGACCTGGCCGCTGATCGTGGCGGCGGCCGGCGAGGCCAGGTAGGCGACCAGCGGGGTGACGTGGCCCGTGCCCAGTGGGTCCGGCCCGTCGGCGGGGGCGGCGCCGAACACGTCGGCGGTCATCGCCGTGCGGGCCCGGGGACAGATCGCGTTCGCGGTGACGCCGTAGCGCTGCAGCGCGCGGGCCGCCGAGACGGTGAGCGCCACGATGCCGGCCTTCGCGGCGGCGTAGTTGGCCTGCCCCGGCGGACCGAGCAGGAATGCCTCCGAGGACGTGTTCACCACCCGCCCGTACACCGGGCCGCCGCTCTCCTTGGCCTGGGTGCGCCAGTGCACGGCGGCGTTTCGCGTGAGCAGGAAGTGGCCGCGCAGGTGCACCCGGATGACCTGGTCCCAGTCGTCGTCCGACAGCGCGAACAGCATCCGGTCCCGCACCACGCCGGCGTTGTTGACCACCACGTGCAGCCCGCCGAACCGGTCCAGCGCGGTGCTCAGCAGCGCGTCGGCGGTGGCCCGCTCACCGATGTCGCCGGGCACCAGCACCGCCTTTCCCCCGGCGGCCTCGATCTCGTCGACCACGCCGGCCGCGCCCGGCCCGACGTCGTTCAGCACCAGGTCGGCACCCTCGGCGGCGAGCGCGAGCGCCTCCGCCCTGCCCAGCCCCGCGCCGGCGCCGGTGACCACCGCGACCCGGCCGGCCAGGCTGTTCCCCGTCGGTGCGACCGCCATCGGCCGAGCTCCTTCCCGAGCCCCGGCCGAGCGGCCGGCCGGTACCCCTGGGATGCTAGAACGCGTTCTCATTCGGGTCAAACACGGGGTCGTGTCGTGGTGTCGCACCACGCTGGACCTCGTAGTTCGGGGTCCCTACACTTTCTGGAACGCGTTACAGTTGCGTTGGTTACGGCACGGCCGAAAGGGAGAGCTGTATGGACCTCGCGTTCACCCCGGAGCAGGACGCGCTGCGCGCCGAGCTGCGGTCCTACTTCGCCGGTGTGATGACGCCGGAGCGCCGCGCCGACCTCACCTCGGGGGACCGCGAGTACGGCGGCGGCGGAGCCTACCGCGAGATCGTCCGGCAGCTCGGCGCGGACGGCTGGCTGACCCTGGGCTGGCCGTCCGAGTACGGCGGCCAGGACCGGTCGCTGACCGACCAGCTGATCTTCACCGACGAGGCGGCCGCGGCCGGGGTACCCGTGCCGTTCCTGACGCTGAACACCATCGGCCCCACCATCATCCGGTTCGGCACGCCGGAGCAGCGCGCATTCTTCCTGCCTCGCATCGCGCGCGGCGAGCTGCACTTCTCGATCGGCTACTCCGAGCCGGAGGCGGGCACCGACCTGGCCGGGCTGCGCACCAGGGCGGTCCGGGACGGCGACCACTACGTGATCAACGGCCAGAAGATGTGGACCAGCCTGATCGAGCACGCCGACTACGTCTGGCTGGCGTGCCGCACCGACCCCGATGCCGCTGCCCACCGCGGCCTCTCCATCCTGATCGTGCCCACCGACGCGCCGGGCTTCTCCTGGACGCCGGTGCGCACGGTCGCCGGCGTCGGCACCAGCGCGACCTACTACTCCGACGTGCGCGTGCCGGTGTCCGCCCTGGTCGGCGAGGAGAACCGGGGCTGGGGCCTGATCACCAACCAGCTCAACCACGAGCGGGTCGCCCTCACCTCGGCCGCGCCGATCCTCCTGGCCCTGCGCGAGGTCACTGCGTGGGCCCGCGAGACCGGGGCGATCGAGCGCGAGTGGGTGCGGGTGCACCTGGCCCGGGTGCACGCCAAGACCGAGTTCCTGAAGCTGATGGGCTGGCGGATCGCCGCCTCCGACACCAGCACGCCCGGCCCGGCCGACGCGTCGGCCACCAAGGTCTTCGGTACCGAGTTCGCCACGGAGGCCTACCGGCTGCTGATGGAGGTGCTCGGTCCGGCGTCCGTGGTCAGGGCCGGTTCGCCCGGTGAGCTGTTGCGCGGGCGGATCGAACGGATGCACCGGGCGGCGCTGATCCTCACCTTCGGCGGCGGCACCAACGAGGTCCAGCGCGACATCATCGCCGCCGCCGCGCTGGGCCTGCCGATCTCCCGCCGCTGAGCGCCGCTCCCCGCCCCCTCGCAGTGAAAGGTCACCATGGACTTCTCCCCCACCGAAGCGCAGGACGACCTCGGCGCGCTGGCCCGGCGGATCCTGACCGACCAGGTCAGCCAGGAGCGGCTGCGCAAGCTCGAGGACGGCCCCGACCGGTTCGACCCGGAGCTGTGGTCCGCGCTGGCCGACGCCGGAGTGCTCTCGGCCGCCCTGCCGGAGTCGGTCGGCGGCAGCGGGCTCGGGGTGCTCGAGCAGGCCACGGTGCTGGTCGAGATCGGCCGGACCGTGGCGCCGGTGCCCTACTTCGCCTCCATCGCGCTGGCCGCCTCGGCGCTCGCCCGCTTCGGTGACCCGGGTCAGCTGGACCGCTGGGTGACCCCGGCCGCCGCCGGCCGCGTGCTGCTGACCGCCGCGCTCGAGGTGCCGAGCGGTGGGGAGCGGCCGCGCGCGGTGCCCGCCCCCGGCGGTGGCTGGGTGCTCAGCGGCGGCGCGGTCGCGGTGCCGGCCGCCCCGCTCGCCGACCTGTTCCTGGTGCCCGCCGATACCCCCGGCGGCCGCGCGGTGTTCCTGGTCGAGCCGGGTGACGCCGGCGTGCGCGTGGTCCGGCAGCGGCTGGTCGACCTGGACAGCGCCGGCCAGCTCGAGCTGTCGGACGTGGTGCTGCCGGCCGACCGGGTACTCGGCCAGGGTGCCGGCGCTGACGTGGCCGACTGGCTGGCGGCGCGGGCCACCCTGGGCCTGTGCGCGCTGCAGCTGGGCGTCGCCGAGCGCGCGCTGGAGCTGACCGCCGAGTACGCCCGCGCCCGCGTCCAGTTCGGTCGGCCGATCGGCGGCTTCCAGGCCGTGTCGCAGCGGTTGGCCGACGCCCACATCGACGTCGAGGCCATCCGGCTGACCCTCTGGCAGGCCGCCTGGCTGCTGGCCACCGGCCGCCCCGCCGACGCCGAACTGGCCACCGCCAAGTTCTGGGCGGCCGACGCCGGTCACCGGGTCGCGCACACGGCGGTGCACGTGCACGGCGGCGTCGGTATCGACACCGACCACCCGCTGCACCGCTACTTCATCGCCGCCAAACGCCACGAGTTCGCCCTGGGCGGCGCCACCGAGCAATTGCTCCGCCTCGGCACCCTCCTCGCCGCCACCCCGGACGCCTGACCCGGGGCTCACCTGGGTGGGCGTAGAGTCCGCAACCGGCGGCGGAGGTCCGACAAACCCGCTCGCGGCGGTGCTCCCGACGTGCCAGGCTGGCCGAGCTCACACCGATACACCAGGGGGATGCACACCATGGCGGACACGCCGGAAACTCAGGGCCCGCACGAGCAGGCGGCGCCCGCCGACCCGGCCGCCGCCTCCCCCGCCGAGGGCGTGGAGCACGCCGACGAGCTGAAGGACCGGTTCCGCGCGGCGCTCGAGCGCAAGCGCGGCGAGGCCAAGGCCCGCTCCTCGCAGGGCCACGGCGCCGGCTCGCAGAAGGTCGGCGAGTCGCACCGCAAGGCCGGCGGCAAGCGCACCTTCCGCCGCAAGAGCGGCTGACCCCGGCCGCTCTCACCACACCCACAACCCCGCGAGTCGGGGATTTCGTCAGGGTGAGTCGCGGATTCCGTCAGATCACGGGACAGCGGCGGCGGTCAGCCGAGGCGACTCGGCGACATGAAGGCCAACGGCACCTCGGTTCCGGCCGCCAGGGCATCGGCGACGACGGCGGCGAGAGCCGGCGCGTACTTGAACCCTCGGCCGGAGAAGCCGGTGGCGACGAGCAGCCGCCCCCCGGTTGTGGTCCGCCCGACCAGTGGGGTGGCGTCCGAGCTGTACAGGTCGGTGAAGGTGTCGGTTCGAACCGGGTGCGGGTGCAGGCCGGACAGCAGCTCGCCGACAGCCTGCGAGATCGCCGAGATCTCGGCGCGGCCGTGCCGGCGTTCGACCTGGTCAGGGTCATCGACCGGGCGCGAGCCGACCCCACTGGTGACCTTCACCGACACCCCGTCGACGGACGGTGCGCCGTAGATCTCGACGGCACCGGTGCGCCGGATGAAGATCGGGAACCGGTCCGGGGTGAACTCGGCGGGGCGCCGGGCGGCGAACCAGCTCAGTGGCACGCGCCTGGCCTGCAGGTGCGCGCGCCAGGGCTCCGGGAGGAACCGCGCGGTCCACGAGCCGGCGCACAGCACCGCGTCACGCACCCGCCACACCGCATCGCCGGCGCGGATCTCGACGTGGTCCGTGTGCTCGAGCACCTCGTCGACGCTGGTGTGCCGCAGCAGCGTCGCCCCGCGTCGCCCCGCCGCCTCCGCCGCGGCGATGACGGCGGGTTCGCAGCGCAGGAAACCGGCCTGACGGTCCAGCACCGCGACCTCGCCGTCCCGGAGCAGGTGTTGGGGATAGTGGTCGTGGGCGGTCCTCCGATCGAACACCTCGACCGGGACGCCCGCCGTCCGCGCGCTCACCAGCAGCCGGTCGATGTAGTCGCCCCGGAGCTCCCCGATCGCCAGGCCGCCGCACTGCACGAGCAGCGCCGTCGCCGACTCGGACTCCAGCTCGCGCCAGCAGCTCAGGGCCTGGCGCAGCAGCTCGCCGTACTGGGCACCCTCGGCGTAGGCCACCCGGAACAGCCGGGTCTCGCCGCCCACCGCGCCTCGGTCGTGGCCGGGGGCGTGGCGCTCGAAGCCGATCGCGGGCACCCCGCGCCGGGCCAGCTGCCACATCAGCATGCTGCCGACCGTGCCGACCCCGATCACGGCCACCTCTGCGTCCAGCTCCCGGGGCACCGGCTCAGAGCACCTTCGACAGGAACGCGCGGGTCCGCTCGCTGCTCGGGTTGGCCAGGACCTCGTCCGGCACCCCACGTTCGACGATCACACCCTGGTCGACGAACGCCAGCAGGTCGCCCACCTCCTTGGCGAACCCGATCTCGTGTGTCACCACGATCATCGTCATGCCGTCGTCGGCCAGTGCCCGCATGGTCTCCAGCACCTCGCCGACCAGCTCCGGATCCAGTGCCGACGTGGGCTCGTCGAACAACATCAGCAGGGGCTGCATCGCGAGCGCCCGGGCGATCGCGACCCGCTGCTGCTGGCCGCCGGACAGCTGCGCGGGGTACGCGTTGGCCTTGTCCGGCAGTCCGACCCGGTCCAGCAGCCGCAGCGCCCGCTCTCGGACCTCGTCCGGCGGGTCCTTCCGCACCCGGAGCGGCGCCTCCATCACGTTCGCCAGCACGGTCAGGTGCGGGAACAGGTTGAACTGCTGGAACACCATCCCGATGCCGGCCCGCTGCCGGGCGACCTCGCGATCCGAGCGCTCGACCAGCTTGTTGGCCACGCGGCGGTAGCCGATCAGCTCGCCGTTCACGTAGATCTGGCCCGCGTCCAGCTTCTCCAGGTGGTTGATGCAGCGCAGCAGGGTGGACTTGCCGGAGCCGCTCGGCCCGATGATGCAACACACCTGGCCGGCGTCGACCTCCAGGTCGACGCCGCGCAGCACCTCGACCGGGCCGAAGGACTTGCGCAGGTTGCGGGCGCGGACGAGCGGGGTCGGGGCGGTCGAGGTCATGGCTGCATCACGCTCCGGTCACCGCGCCGGTAGTAGCGCTCCACGTAGTACTGCCCGAGGCTCAGCACCGAGGTCATCGCGAGGTACCACAGCGCGGCCACGATCAGCAGCGGCACCGTCTGGTAGGTACGCGAGTAGATGATCTGGGCGCTGTGCAGCAGGTCGGCGGCGCCCAGCACGCTGACCAGCGAGGTGTTCTTGAGCATCGACAGCGTCTGGTTCGCCACCGGCGGCACGATGATCCGCATGGCCTGCGGCAGCACGATCCGCCGCAGCAGGTGCAGCCGCCGCATGCCGAGCGCCTGCGCGGCCTCGGTCTGACCCCGGTCGACGCCCAGCAGCCCACCTCGGACGATCTCGGCCATGTAGGCGGCCTCGTTCAGGGAGAGCCCGAGTACGGCGGCCACGAACGGCGTGATGAACGCGTTGGAGCTGCCGGACACGAACGCCGGGCCGAACGGGATGCCCAGTGACAGCGCCGGGTACAGCGCCGACAGGTTGAACCAGAAGATCAGCTGGATCAGCAGCGGGGTGCCCCGGAAGAACCAGACGAACCCCCACGAGGTGCTGGCCAGGAGCCGGCCGCGGGACATCCGCATCACCGCGAGAACGATGCCGAGCACCACACCGAGCACCATCGCGATGGCGGTCAGCTCGAGCGTGAGCAGCGCACCGGCCACAACAGCGTCGACCGTCAGGTACTGCCCGACGACGCCCCACTCGAACTGCTCGTTGGTGAGCAGCGTGTGCACCAGCATCGCGGCGAGCACCAGCATGACGAGCATGCCGAGCAGCCGCAGCGGGCTGCGCCGCCGGACTATGGCGAGCTGCTCCTCGTCGTCGGCCACCGGCAGGGTCGTGGTGCTCACTGCTCGAGCGCCGGCGTCTGGGTCACCGCGCCGGCCATGCCCCACTTGGCGAAGATCTGCCGATAGGTGCCCGAGGTCATCAGGGCCTGGATGGCCGCCTGCACCGCCGGGGTGAGGTCGCTGCCCTTGGGCAGCCCGATGGCCACCGGGCTGCGATTCAGCTCGGCCACCAGCGCGAACTTGTTCGGCGTCTGGGAGGCCGCGTACGCGATCACCGGGGTGTCGCCGAGTACGCCGTCGACGCGGCCGCTGCCCAGCTGCAGCACGGCGTCGGTCTGGCTGGGCAGCACCACCGGGTCGATCTTCGGCCGGCCGGTGGCGTCACACGCCTTCGCCGACAGCTCCGGCAGCCGCTTGGCCTCCTGGATGGAGCCCTGCTCAACGGCGATCTTGTGTCCGCACAGGGTGTCCGGTCCGAGCTTCAGCGGGTTGCCCGCCGCCACCGCCAGCGAGTTGCCCCACTCGCCGTACCGGACCATGTCGAGCGTCTTGAGGCGCTCGGTGGTCGCGGACATGCTGGCGATGGCCATGTCGAAGCGCTTCGAGCTCAGGCCGGGGATGATCCCGTCGAACTGCACGTCCTGGATCTCCACCGGGACGCCGAGGGCCCTGCCGATCGCCCTGGCCAGATCGGCGTTCAGGCCGATGATGGTCTTGTTGTCGGTGGCATAGAACTCGACCGGAGCGCTGGACACGTTCATCACCACGACGAGCTTGCCGGCCTGGGTGACGCGGGCCGGGACCTTCGCCGCGGCGGCCTTGTCCGTGGGCACCGAGTCGAACGCGTCGAACCGCCCGACGTCGGCCGAGGCACCCGCCGGGCCTGCGGGCGGGGGGCCGCCGCCGCAGGCGGTGACCGCCATGGCGGTCACCGCGAGCAATGCCATGGGCCACCGTGCGCGGCGAACCTTGGACAGGACGGAAGAGGTCACGAGGACTCCGATCAGGACGTGCGAGCGTGCGGTTCCCGCCGTCGCCACGGGCAGCGTCGAGCTATCTCGATCCGCCGGCGGCAACGGCTGCCACGACGTCTGACCAGACCCTCTCCGACCGGCACACTGGTGCCGGCGGGGCCATATGCTGCGAGTTTGTCCGTCCACCACTTAAGTAGCCATAGGTCCTGGGCACAAGCTGATAGGCCTGAGACCAAGCAGCACTGAGGCTTAGCCAGGGGGCCGGTGCACCTGCTCGATCGTCGCGAGCTCAGCGACGCCCTCCCTGATGGCGCGCTCGCCGAGGCTGGCGTAGCCCAGTACGAGCGCGGGCGCCGGAGATCGTGGACCGACCGCGTACTGGGAGATCCCGAGCACCTTGATCCCCTGCGCCGCGGCCTCGGCGACGACCTCGTCCTCGGGGCAGCCCGGGGGCAGCCGGGCGACCACGTGCAGCCCCGCCGCGATGCCGCCGATCCGCACCGAGGGCAGGTGTTCGCGGACGGCGGCCACGAGGGTCTCGAGTCGCCGGCCGTAGCGGGCGCGGGTGCTCCGGAGGTGGCGGTCCAGGGTGCCGGTCCGCATCAGCTGCGCCATGGCCAGCTGCTCGAGCACGGAGACCCCCAGGTCGACCGACGGGCGTAGCTCGGCGATCGCGGTGGCGAGGTGTTCGGGCACGACGAGCCAGCCCAGGCGCAGGGCGGGGCTGAGGATCTTGCTCGTCGAGCCGACGTACGCGACGAGGTCCGGGGCCATGGCCTGCAGGGTGCCGACCGGGCGGCGGTCGTAGCGGAACTCGGCGTCGTAGTCGTCCTCGACGATCACCCCGGCCCGGGCGCGGGCGAAGTCGAGCAGCTCGGTCCGGCGGTCGGGCGACATCACGACACCGGTCGGGAACTGGTGGGCCGGGGTCGTCAGGACGGCACGCACGTCGGGCTGGTCGGCCAGGGCGGAGACCACCCGACCCCTGTCGTCGACCGGCAGCGGCACCAGGCGCAGACCGGCGGCCTCCACCGAGGGACGCAGGCGGATCCAGCAGGGGTCCTCGACACCGATCGCGGTGTGCCCGGTCGCGCGCAGGGCCCTGGCCAGCAGGCTCACCGCCGCCACGGTGCCGGCGCAGACCACGACGTCCGGCGGATCGGCCCGGACGCCGCGGATCCGGCTGAGTCGCTCGGCCAGCACCGTGCGGAACAGCGGGGTACTGAGCATCCGCAAGGTGCTGAAGTCCTACGGCGGCCAGCGCATCCTCAAGGGCGTCGACCTGGAACTTCGCCGGGGTGAGGTCGCCTGCATCATCGGGCCGTCCGGTTCCGGGAAGTCCACGCTGCTCAGGACCATCAACCATCTCGAACCGCTGGACGGCGGCGACATCCATGTCGAAGGTTCGATCGTCGGCTACCGCGAGCGGCGCGGCAAACTCGTCGAGATGTCGGCCAGAGAGGCAGCCCACAGCCGCGTCGGCATCGGGATGGTCTTCCAGAGCTTCAACCTCTTCCCCCTGACCGTCCTGCGGAACGTCGTCGCCGCGCCCGTCTACGTCGGGAAGCGCACGCGGGCGGACGCGGAGCGGGAGGCCACCGCCCTGCTCACCCGCGTCGGGCTCGCCGACAAGACGTCGGCGTACCCCGGAATGTTGTCGGGTGGCCAGCAACAGCGCGTCGCCATCGCCCGCGCGCTCGCGATGCGGCCCTCCCTCATGCTGTTCGACGAGCCCACCTCGGCGCTCGATCCCGAGCTCGTCGGCGAGGTGCTGGCGGTGATCCGCGAGCTCGCCCAGACGGGCATGAGCATGGTCATCGTCACCAACGAGATAGCCTTTGCCCGCGAGGTCGCCGATCTGGTGATCATGATGGACTACGGCGCGATCGTCGAACAGGGCACGCCGGCCCAGGTCCTGGGGCAACCCCGGCACCCACGTACCCAGGGCTTCCTCGCGAAGATCCTCTGATGCCGCCGGCGTGCTGGCTCGACGGGTTCAGTCGGCGGTGCTGTCGATCGTGTTGTCGGCCGTCGCGTCCCGGCGCAGGCCCTGGGCCAGCCGGCGCAACAGGCCGTCGAGCAGGGCGGCGTCCGGCCCCAGGATGTCCTGGTACTGGCGCTGCACCTCGGCCGCGGCGGCTTCCCACCTGGCGAGCGCCAGGTGGCCGCGCGGGGAGGCGACGACGAGTACCCGCCTGCGGTCGTACTCGTCGGTGCGGCGCAGGACCAGGTTCGCCGACACCATCCGGTCGACGAGCTTGCTCAGCTTCGGCGCAAGCAGCATCGCGTGCTCCGCGACCACGTTCATCGGGCAACCGCCCTGCTCCACCAGCAGCGACAGGACCCGCCACTGGTCGATGCCCGAGCCGTGGGCCTTGAGTGCCTCGTCGAGGCGTTGGGTGACGGCGCGCTCGGCCAGCGACAGCAGTCGAAGCGACTCGTCACCGACCTGCGTCGGTCGCTCCGGGACTGCCGCCATCGAGGAATGCTAACCCTACGTTTGGAGCACTACGACGGCTACGCCGAGGACTAGCGTGTCGCCATGACCCTGCGTGTCGCGCCGAAGCACCTCCTGGTGCCGCCGACGCGCGACCGCGACGTCCTTAACATGGCGCTGGTCATCCCGCTGCAGGGGCCCGCCGGCATCTTCGGGCCGTCCTGTGAGAGCTGCGCGGCGCTCGCCATGGAGGAGGTCAACGCCGAGGGCGGAGTGCTCGGCCGCGAGCTGAACCTGGTGCCCGTGGACGGCGGGTCGGCGCCGGCGAATGTCGCCACCGAGGTGGACGCGCTGATCAGCGCCGGCGCGGTCGAGGCCGTCACCGGCTGGCACATCTCCGCTGTTCGTCAGGTTGTCGCACCCCGGATCAACGGGCGCGTGCCGTACGCCTACACGGCGCTCTACGAGGGCGGCGAGCACCGACCGGGTGTGTTCCTCACCGGGGAGACGCCGGACCAGCAGCTGGGCCCGACGCTCGACTGGTTCGCGAGCTCGGTCGGGATCCGAAAATGGACGATCGTCGGCGACGACTACGTCTGGCCCCGGGCGACCGCTCGGATGGCGCGGCACTACCTGCGCCGGATCGGCGGCACGGTCTGCGACGAGCTGTACGTCCCGCTCGGCACCACCGAGTTCGGCGGGGTCGTGCACCGGGTCGAGGCGAGCGGCTGCGAGGCCGTGCTGATGCTGCTCATCGGCAACGACGCGGTCGAGTTCAACCGCGCCTTCAGCGCGAGCGGCCTGGACCGGGATGTGCTGCGGTTCAGCTCGCTGATCGACGAGAACGTCCTGCTGGCCTCCGGGGCGGAGAACACGCGCGGGCTGATGACGTCCGCCGGGTACTTCGAGGATCTCGCGACGACGTCCGGGCTCGACTTCGCCGCCGCGTACTTCCGCCGGTTCGGCCCGGACGCTCCCGTGCTGAACAGCCTGGGCGAGTCCTGCTACGAGGGCGTACGGCTGCTCACCGAGCTCATCCGCCGGGCGGGCTCGGTCGAGGTCGGCTCTATGACCTCGGTGTCGGAGGGGCTCGCCTACGAGAGCCCGCGCGGCACCGTCGAGGTGTGCGACCGGCACCTGCGGCAGCGGGTGTTCCTCGCGGTCGCCGACGGCCTGTTCTGGGACGTCATCCAGGAGCTCTGAGTGCTCCGGGCGCTCGGAGCGGCGGCCCGTGTCCTCGGGTCGCCCACTCGGTCCGTTGACATCCCGGTCAACGCAGAGTAATTTTTGTGGAAAATATTTCCATCGAATGCAGTCACGGTGTGCAGGTCAAGCGGCCTATGAGGCGCGGCTCTGTGCGCACTGATCACGGAAAGTAGACAGTGTCGTCTACATCAAGGGGTAGCTAGATGGCTACATACGGGTACCGCTGTAACCGGGACGGCTCCGTCGATCTGCACTGGCCGATAGGTACCGCGCCCTCCACGGCCCCCTGCCCGCGCTGCGGCGGGCAGGCCACCCGGACATTCACCGCCCCCATGCTCGGGCTGGCCAGCCGAGGACGGATGGCCGTGCTCGACCACGCGGAGGCGTCGAGGACCGAGCCCGCCGTGGTGTCCTCGATACCGTCGAGTGCTCGGCCGGGGCACCACCGTTCCACCACCGCCCCGCGGCTGGATCCCAGGACCAGCAGGCTGCCGCGCCACTGATCGCGGCCACAGCGGAGCCGACTCTCGCGGTCGGACCCTTTCGGCACCGCCCGCGCTGTCGGGCCTTGGGCCGCGGCGCAATCCCAGCGCAATTTTCCATGCCTTGGCGCGCCGCGTATTTCCCGCCGGCCCGACCTTTCTGAAGATTCGTCACAAGTGTCACAGATGAGGAGTGCTGGTCGTTATGCCCGAGGTCGTCTTCCCTCTCGACTCGCAGAAGAAGTTCACCGAGCAGCGCATTGTCGGCCACAACCGTTGGCACCCCGATGTCCCGGCGCTGGTACAGGTCAAGCCGGGCGACGTATTCCGGGTGCACTGCCGGGAGTGGTTCGACGGCGCCATCCAGAACAACGACTCCGCCGACGACATCCTCAACGCCCCACTGGCCGGCGTGCATGTGCTCAGTGGCCCGATCGCGGTGCAGGGCGCCCAGCCGGGCGATCTGCTGATCGTCGACATCCTGGACGTGGGCCCGATCCCCCAGGAGGACTCCGGCCCGCTCGCCGGACAGGGCTGGGGCTACACCGGGGTCTTCGCCACCCGCAACGGCGGCGGGTTCCTCACCGAGCAGTTCCCGGACGCCTACAAGGTGATCTGGGACTTCCGGGGCGGCGTGGCGACCTCGCGGCACGTGCCCAACGTGTCGTTCACCGGCATCGTGCACCCCGGCCTGATGGGCACCGCGCCGTCGGCGGCGCTGCTGGCCAAGTGGAATGCCCGCGAGCAGGCGCTGATCGACACCGACCCGAACCGGGTCCCCCCGCTCGCGCTGCCCCCGCTGCCACAGTCGGCGATCCTGGGCAACCTCACCGGCGACGAGTTCGACCGGGTGGCCCGCGAGGCCGCGCGCACCGCGCCGCCGAGGGAGAACGGCGGCAACCAGGACATCAAGAACCTCACCAAGGGTTCCCGGATCTTCTATCCCGTCTTCGTCGACGACGCCAAGCTGTCCATGGGTGACCTGCACTTCTCCCAGGGCGACGGCGAGATCACCTTCTGCGGCGCGATCGAGATGGGCGGGTTCATGGACCTGCACGTCGACCTGATCAAGGGCGGCATGGACACCTACGGCGTCTCGGAGAACGCACTGTTCATGCCCGGCCGGACCGACCCCCAGTACAGCGAGTGGCTCGCGTTCTCCGGCACCTCGGTGACACTCGGCGGCGAGCAGCGCTACCTCGACTCGCACCTGTCCTACCAGCGGGCCTGCCTGCACGCGATCGACTACCTGCAGAAGTTCGGGTACAGCGACATCCAGGCCTACATGATCCTGGGCGCCGCGCCGATCGAGGGCCGGCTCTCAGGCGTCGTGGACATTCCCAACTCGTGCTCGACGGTCTACATCCCCACCGAGATCTTCGATTTCAACGTGCGCCCGAGCAAGGAGGGGCCACACCAGATCGACCCGGGGATGGGCGTCCCCAAGGCTGTCGCCTGACCTGGTCCGGACCGGTCGGGTAACCGCCCGGCCCGACACCGAGGCCCGCCCCGGGCTTCGGACACCTCTGCCCTCCACCGCCTCTGTCCTCCACCGCCTCTGTCCCCACCATCTCTGCCCTCCACCACCGACCACACCTGCCGGAGCGGGGCGGGACCTCCCAGGAGGTCCGGCCCCGCGCCCGGCGGCCGTGTACGCGACCAGAAAGGTCCGGATCCAATGGGATCTGTCGGATTGCTATTTGTCGGAGCCGTACTCTTCCTCAACGGAATCATGCTGCTGGGCTGGATCAATGCGAAATCGGCCGCGCCGATCCACTTCTTCGTCGGCGCCCTGCAGATCATTACGCCCACCTATCTGATTTTCACCGCGAACGGGAACACCGACACCATCCTGTCCGCGGCGGGCCTCTATCTGTTCTCGTTCACCTACCTCTATGTCGGACTCAACCTGACCTTCGATCTGGACGGCACCGGGCTGGGCTATTTCTGCCTGTTCGTCGCGATCACCGCCCTGGTCTACTCGGGCCTGAACTTCTTCCACTTCAACGACTCCGGCTTCGGCGTCATCTGGCTGTACTGGGCATTCCTGTGGGCGCTGTTCTTCCTGGTGCTCGGCCTGAAGCGGGAGAGCCTCAGCCGCTACACCGGGGCGGTCTGCGCCATCCAGGGCTGGGTCACCGCATGGGTTCCCGCGTTCCTGCTGCTCACCGGCCGCTATGCCGACTACAAGAACCAGCTCACGGTCGCGCTGGCCGTCTTCGCCGTCGTCGTCTTCGGCGGGCTCTACGCCTGGATGCGGCACGACCGGACGCCGGTGGCACCGGCCGCGCCCGCCGGCCGCCACGTACCGGCCTGACCGCGCCCCCGATGGTTACCGGATGCGGAATCGCCGCATGATCTTCAGCCCGGACAGCATGCCCTCGACGTACTTCTCATGATTCTGGCCCGGCCGGGGGCCCATGACCTGCTTCTTGAGCACAGCCACGTTCTTGACATCGGTGTACTTGAGCAGGCCCTGGTCGCCGTGCCGGGCGCCGACGCCGGAGTTCTTGACACCGCCGGACGGCGTCCCCTTGGCCGCGAATGCGGTGGCCAGGATGTCGTTGATGTTGACGTTGCCGGTCTCGAGCCGCGCGCCCACAGCGCGCGCGGCACCAACGTCGCCACTCCAGATCGACGCGTTGAGGCCGTAGTCGGAGTCGTTCGCCAGCGCGACGGCCTCGTCGAGGGTGCTGTACCGGTGCAGTGCGACAACGGGCCCGAAGGTTTCGGTGACGCCGCAGAGCATGTCCTTCGTGACGCCTTCGAGGATCGTCGGTTCGAAGAATGCCGGACCGAGATCGGGCCGGGGCCGGCCCCCACAGAGCACGGTGACACCCCGCGCGACGGCGTCGTCGACGTGCGACTTGACGCGGCGCATGTGGTCGACGGAGACGAGCGAGCCCATCTCGGGACCGAAGTCGTAGGCGGCGCGGACGTCGAGCGCCTTGGCCCTGGCCACGAACGCGGTCCTGAACTCGTCGTAGCGGGACTCCGGCAGGTAGATCCGCTCGATGTGCATGCAGATCTGGCCGGTGTTGCCGAACGCGCCGAAGACCGCCCCCTGCACAGCCGCCTTCAGGTCGGCGTCCTCGAGCACGATCATCGGGTTCTTGCCGCCGAGCTCCAGACAGCAGTCGATGAGGTTCCTGCCGGCCCGCTCGCCGATCACCCTGCCGGTGGCCGTGGAGCCGGTGAACATCACGTAGTCGGCGTGGTCGATGAGGGTGGGGCCGACGTCGGGGCCCTCGCCGCACACGACCTGGAACAGTCCCGCCGGCAGGCCGGCCTCTTCCAGCAGCTGGACGCCGTAGAGCGGCGAGAGCGCCGTCTTGTTGTCGGGCTTCAGCACAACCGCGTTGCCGGCCATCAGCGCCGGCACGGCGTCGGAGATGCCGGTGGCGAACGGGAAGTTCCACGGCGCGATGACCCCGACGACGCCCTTGGGCTGCCGGATCTCGGTCGACGTCGACAGCAGCGGCACCGGCCCGCCCCGCCTCACCGGCGCCAGGAGCTTGGCGGCCCGTGTGAGGTAGTGGCTCATGACCATCGGCGGGTCGCAGGTCTCCTCGATCGCCATCCGCCGGTTCTTGCCGCTCTCGACCTGGATGAGGTCGGCGACGGCCCGCGCGTTCTCGAGGAAGATCGCGTGCGCCCGCTTGAACACCGCCAGCCGCTGCTTGAGCGGCGTGGCGGCCCACTTCCGCTGCGCCGCGCGCGCAACGGCGAACGCCCGCTCGATGTCGGCCGGCGTCGACTGGGGCAGCTCCACGAGCAGCTCGCCGGTGTACACCTCGGTGAGCGGCCAGGTGGCACCGGACGAACCCGGCACCCTGGCGACGAGTCGCCGCAGGAACGCGTCGGACGTCGACGCCGGGCGGGTCAGCCCGATCGAGGTGCGGGTCATGGCTCTCCCCCGGTCACTTGCCTGCGAGGACGCGTTGGGCGCCCATCTCGCCGATCATGATGCTGGGCGCGTTGGTGTTGCCGCCGGTGATCGACGGCATGATCGAGGCGTCGCACACCCGCAGCCCCTCGACGCCACGCACCTTGAGGTCCGGGTCGACGACCGCGAGCTCGTCGATGCCCATCCGGCAGGTACCGACGCCGTGGTAGACCGACGTCGCCCGGTTGAGGATCGCGTCGCGCAGCCCCTGGCCGCGCAGCTGCCGGCCCGGATGGATCTCTTCCCGCACCGCGCCGTGGAACGCCGCCGAGCCGAAGATCTCGCGGGCCAGCTCCGAGCCCTCGCCGAGCACCTCGAGGTCGGCCGGGTCGGCCAGGTACTGGAAGTCGATGAGCGGCACCGCCGAGGGATCGGCCGAGGCCAGCCGCAGCGTGCCACGGCTCTTCGGATAGATCAGCGTCGTCAGCACCGTGAGTGCGGGGCGCTTGTCGACGTCGTGCCGGATCGGTGCGTCCTGGTTCGGGGACACGTACGCCCAGGGCAGGAGGTGCAGCTGGAGGTCGGGGATCGCGCCGGCCTGGGAGGTCCTGAGGAACGCGACCGCCTCGAAGACCGTGTTCGCCAGGAAGGTCGTGCCGGGGCGGACCAGCTCCTTGAGTAGACCGAGGGCGAAGTACGACGCCGTGCCCCTGTGCTTGCTGGAGGAGACCTGGAAGGTCAGCGCGTGGAACATGTGGTCGTGCAGGTTGTCGCCGACCGGCAGGTCCGCGACCACGTCGATGCCGTGCTCCCTGAGGTGCTCGGCATGGCCGATCCCGGAGAGCATGAGCAGCTGCGCCGACCCGACGAACCCGGCCGAGAGGATGACCTCCCTGCCCGCGCGGAGGGTGCGGCGGGTGCCGTCGGCGTCGATGACCTCCACGCCGACCGCGCGGCCGTTCTCGATGATCACCTTCTTCGCCCGCACCCCGGACTGCAGCTCCAGGGTCGCGGGCGCGAGGTGGTGGAGGTAGCCGCGCGAGGCGCTGTAGCGCAGGCCGCCAGCGGCGTTCTGCTGCATCCGGCTGACGCCCTCCTGCGACTCGGCGTTGTAGTCATCGAGGATCTTGCACCCGGTCGCGTCCGCGGTGGCGTCGAGGAACCGCAGCGAGCCCTCCTGCGGCGCGGTGGTGCGGGTGACCCGGATCGGCCCTCCCGCGCCCCGGAAGGCGTTCTCCCCGTCCTCGAAGTCCTCCAGCCGCTTGTACGCGGCGTTGACGCTGTCGGCGTCCCAGCCCACGTTGCCCTCGGCGGCCCAGGAGTCGAAGTTGGCGCGGTTGCCCCGGACGTAGACCATGCCGTTCACGGAGCTGGAACCGCCGACCACCTTGCCGCGCGGCACCGGCATCCGGCGGTCGAGCAGGTGCTTCTGCGGCACCGAGTAGTAGCCCCAGTCGACGGTCTTCTTGAGCTGGGGCACCGCATGCATCGGGCCGACCATCCCCGGCTTCCTGACCAGCAGCTGCTCGTCGCTCCTGCCGGCCTCGAGCACGATCACGCTCGCACCCGACTCCGCCAGTCGGCCCGCGATCGCGGCCCCCGAGCTGCCCGACCCGACGACCACGTAGTCCGCCGCATCGCCGCGCGGAGACCTCTTCGCCATTTCCGCCCCCAAGGGTGAGTCGCTGGATGCCGCGGACCGTGTCGCTGAATTCCGAAGGTCGAGCCGGCGTCCGTCAGCGCAAGCCGCCGAGCTTGTCGAGCGTCGCGGCGAGCTCGCCGAGCAGGTCGTCGAACACCTCGGCGACCGGGCGGACGCGGTTCATCCGGCCGACGATCTGGCCGACCGGCATGGCGACCACGTCGGGGTCACCGGACCGCGCGATCCGCTCGTGTGCCTCGCTGACCAGCAGGTTCTGCAGCGGCATCGGCAGTGGTGCCGGCGCGTCGGGGGCCGCCCAGGCCTGCGTCCACCGGGTCTTGAGCAGCCGCGCCGGCTTGCCGCTGTACACCCGCGAGCGCACCGTGTCCGACGAACCGGCCGCGAGCAGGGCGCGCTGGGTGCTGGAGTTGGGCCCCCCGAGCGTGTACTCCTCGGTGGTCAGCCAGGTCGAGCCCATCCACACCCCGGTGGCGCCGAGGGCGAGCGCGGCGGCGATCTGGCGCCCGGTGCCGATCCCGCCGGCGGCGAGCACCGGTACGTCGGCGCCGACCGCGTCGACCACCTCCGGCAGCAACACCATGCTGGCGATCTCGCCGGTGTGCCCGCCGGCCTCGTAGCCCTGCGCCACCACCACGTCGATACCGGCGGCCACGTGCCGCTGGGCGTGCGCGGCGGTGCCGGCCAGCGCGGCCACCGGGACCCCCTCCGCGTGCGCCCTGGCGATCACGTCCGGCGGCGGTGAGCCGAGCGCGTTGGCGATCAGCGCGATCGGGTGCTTGAGCGCCACGTCCACGTGCGCGCGGGCCACCGAGTGCAGCCAGCCGAGCACCCCCGGCCGGCCCGGGCCGTCGGGGCCGGCCGGCAGCGGTGGCACGCCGAGCTCGGTGAGCGTGCGCTCGACGAACTCGCGGTGCGACGCCGGGATCAGGCTGCCCAGGTCGACGGGAGTGCCCTCGGTGGGCACGGTCGCGGGCATCACGATGTCGACGCCGTAGGGGCGGCCGCCGGTGTGCTCGTCCATCCAGTGCAACGCGCGGTCCAGCTCGTCGGCGTCGTTGTAGCGCACGCACCCCAGCACGCCCAGCCCGCCGGCGCGGCTGATCGCCGCGGCCACCTGCTCGGACGGGGTGAAGCCGAGGATCGGGTGCTGGATGCCGAACCGGTCGCAGATCTCGGTGTGCACGCGGGCCCGCCTCAGCCGCTCGACGCCGGGTTCGAGGTCGGGCTCGCGGACTCGGCGACCGGGTCGTGCGCCGCCGCCCAGTCCTGCGCCCACCGGTAGTCGGGCTTGCCGCTCGGCGACCGGCCGACCTCGTCGACCAGCCACAGGCTGCGCGGCACCTTGTAGCCGGCCAGGCGGGTGCGCACGTGCTCGTCCAGCGTCGCCAGGTCGGGCTTAGCGCCGGGCCGCGGCTGCACCACCGCGCCGACCCTCTGGCCGAGCCGCTCGTCCGGCACCCCGATGACCAGCGCGTCGAACACGTCGGGATGCGACTTGAGTGCGCCCTCGACCTCCTCGGGAAAGACCTTCTCGCCGCCGGTGTTGACCGAGACGTTGCCCCGCCCGAGCAGGGTCATCGTGCCGTCGGCCTCCATCCGCGCGTAGTCCCCCGGCACGACGTAGCGGGTGCCGTCGACCTCGACGAACAGCTGGGCGGTCTTCACCGGGTCCTTGTAGTAGCCGTACGGGATGTGCCCGCCCCGGCCGACGCGGCCCACCTGGCCCGACCGGGGCGGCACCGGGCGGCCCTCGTCGTCGATCACGATCACGTCCGGCCCGGGGTTGACCCGGGGGCCGCCGGTCCGCTCGCCGTCCTTGGCCACCAGCTGGATGCCGTTGAACCCGGACTCCGAGGAGCCGATCGCGTCGGTGAGCACGACGTTGGGCAGCGCGGCGAGGATGCGCTCCTGCACCGATTGGGAGAACAGCGCGGCGTGGCTGGACATCGCGACCAGCGAGGAGACGTCGTACTCGGCCGCGTCGTAGGCCTCGATCAGTGGCCGGGCCATCGCATCGCCGACCATGGTCAGTACGTTGACCTTGTTGCGCGCGATGGCCCGCCACACCGCCACCGGTTCGAACCGGGGCACCAGCACCACGGTGCCGCAGCCGAACAGGGCGGGCAGCACCGACCACTGCGCCGCCCCGTGGATCAGCGGCGGCAGGCACAGCCGGACCAGCCCGAAGTCCTTGCCGGCCAGCGACTGCTGCCACTCGTCGGCCAGCGGCTCACCGGAGAGGAAGTCGATCCCGCCACCGAGCGCCCGCCAGACGTCCTCGTGGCGCCACATGACGCCTTTGGGCATGCCGGTCGTGCCGCCGGTGTAGAGCACGTAGGTGTCGTCGCCGCTGCGTGCCCCGAAGTCCCGGTCGGCCGACCCGCCGGCCAGCGCGGTCGCGTAGTCGACGCCGTGCCCCGCCGGCACCGGGGCGCCGCTGTCGTCGTCCACCACCACGACGTGGCCCAGGGTCGGCACGTCGGGCCGTACCGACGCGACCCGGTCGGTGTAGCGCCGGTCGTGCACCAGTGCGACGAGGTCGGCGTTCTGGAACAGGTAGCGCAGCTCGCCCTCGACGTAGCGGTAGTTCACGTTGACGGCGACCGCGCGCAGCTTGTACGCGGCGAGGATGGCCTGCACGGCCTCGATCGAGTTCTGGCACTGGATGCCCACGTGGGAACCCGGGGTCACCCCGTGCTGGTGCAGATGGTGCGCCAGTCGGTTGGCGTTCTCCTCCAGCTGCGCGTAGGTGCGCCGGTCGTCGCCGCAGACCAGAGCCACCCGGTCCGGGACGAGGTCGACGGCGTGCTCGAAGAGGTCCGCGATGTTCAGCGCCATTCGCCATAAACTAGAACATGTTACTGTTTTCGACAATACTCCGCCCCGGCGATCAGGAGCGTGATGACCGAGTCCACCACCCCGAACGATGGCGCGCCGCACTGCCTCGTCGAGCGGCACGGCGCCGTGCTCGTCGTGACGATGAACCGGCCGCACGCCCGCAACGCCCTGTCCGCCGAGATGATGGCGATCATGCGCGAGGCCTGGGACCAGGTGGACGCCGACCCCGCGATCCGGGCCTGCGTGCTCACCGGGGCCGGCGGCGCGTTCTGCGCCGGCGCCGACCTCAAGGCGATGACCAGCGCCCACCCCGGCGACTCGTTCGCCGGCGGCGGCTGGGACCTCTCGGTGATCGAACCCCTGCTCAAGGGGCGGCGGCTGACCAAACCGCTGGTCGCGGCGGTGGAGGGCCCGGCGATCGCCGGCGGCACCGAGATCCTGCAGGCCACCGACGTGCGCGTGGCCGGCCGGAGCGCCCGGTTCGGGGTGTCGGAGGCGCGCTGGGGACTGTTCCCGCTCGGCGGCTCGGCGGTCCGGCTGCCCCGCCAGATCCCGTACACCGTGGCCGCCGACCTGCTGCTCACCGGGCGCCACCTGTCGGCCGGGGAGGCGCTGGCCATCGGCCTGATCGGGCACGTGGTGCCGGACGGCGAGGCACTGGCCCGTGCGCTGGAGCTGGCCGGGATGATCGCCGCGAACGGGCCGCTCGCGGTGCAGGCGATCCTGCGCACGATCCGGGAGACCGAGGGCATGCCGGAGCAGCAGGCCTTCGGTATCGAGGCCAAGCTGGGCATGGCGGTGTTCGGCAGCGCCGACGCCAAGGAGGGCCCGCGCGCGTTCGCCGAGAAGCGCACGCCTCGGTTCGTCGGCGAGTAGTCCGCCTACCGCCCCGGGCCCGCGCCGGCGGCGGTGCCCTGGTTGCGCGGGGTGACCGGGGCCTGCTGCGCGCCGCTGCCGCCCGGCGGACACGGGTCCGGGGTCGGGGCCGGCGTGGCTCGGGCGCCCCGGTCGGCCCGGTCGGCCTGGTCGCGCGGGCACTGCCGGGCCCCCCGGCGCGCGGCCGGCGCCGGCGGGGGGACCTGGCCGGCCGCGCCCGGGGCGCCATAGGGGACGCCGCCGCCGGTCGTGGTGCCGGTTCCGGGGCCGTACAACAGCCCCAGGTCGGGCGCCGCCCCCGCCGGGCCGGACCAGCCGCCGACCCCGTCGTCGGGTTGCCCAGTGACCGCCGGGCCCGGCGCACCACCGCCCGAGGGACCCGCCGGCCCGCTTCCGCCGCCACCGCCCGAGCCGCCACCGTGGCCGGAGCCACCGCCGTGCCCGTGCCCGCCGCCGTAGCCCGAACCGCCGCCGTAGCCGTAGCCGCCTCCGTAGCCCGAGCCGCCTCCGGAACCGGATCCGCCGCCCGACCCGCCGCCGGACCCGCCGCCGGAGATGCCCAGCGAGCCGAGGAGGCCGGAGATCAGCCCGCCGAGTCCGTCGTCGTCACCGTTCCCGTCTCCGTAACCGCCGCCGTAGTCCTGGGTCACCGTGTCGCCCCGGGTGGGGATGAGCGGAGCCGCGGCCGCCTCGGTGGGCCCCAAGGCGAGTGCCGCCGAGGCGACGAGGGTGAGCGCCGCCAACCGCCCCCAGCTGCCACGGTTCATCTGTCCCCCTGAGCTCCGCGGCCCGGCCAACCCGGCTACTAGGACCGCCTCGGAGCTCATTGAGACACAAAAAGTTCAGGCATCTCCTTGGTTGTTGATCGAGGTCCGTGTGCGGGTCAGGCCGGCTGGTCGGGGGCGACCGCCGGCGTGTGGTGACGTTCGCCGATCTCGCCGTAGCGCAGCCGGAACGTCAGCGCCGCCCCGATTGCACACACCCCGACGACGAACCACAGGCCGGACACCTTGCTGCCGGTTGCGTCCTCCATCGCGCCCATGACGTACGGGCCGAGGAAGCCGCCGAAGAGGCCGAAGGTGTTGACGAACGCGAGCCCGCCGGCCAGCGTCACCCCGCTGAGCCGGGACGCCGGGAACGTGTACAGGATCGGCTGCAGCGCGAAGAAGCAGAACGCGCCGAGGCAGAAGCCGAGCAGTCCGAGCACCGGGCCGGCCGCCGCGCCGACCGCGAAGCCGACACACAGCCCGATCATGGTCGTGCTGATCAGCCGGCGGGACCGGGTGCCGTCGGTCGCCCAGCGGGGCACCAGCAGCGCGCCGACGGTGGCGCACAGCCAGGGCAGCGCCGTGAGCAGGCCGATCTGGAACCCGCTGAGGTGGCCGTACGTGCCGATGATGCCCGGCAGGAAGTAGGACATCGCGTAGACCGCGATCTGGTGGGTCAGGTAGATGGCGGTGATGAGCACGATCTGCCGGTCGCGCCAGACCTCCCGCATCCGGTGCGTGCCGGACGCCGCCGCGCCGGCCTCGTCGTCGGCCTGGATGCGGGCCTCCAGGCCGGCGGCCTCCGTGGGGGTCAGGAACTTCGCCTCGGTGGGCCGGTCGGGCAGCGTCTTCCACACCACCAGCGCGAGCAGGCAGGTCGGGAGCCCCTCGATCAGGAACATCCACTGCCAGCCGCGCAGGCCGGCGCCCTCCACGCCCAGCAGGGCGCCGCTGAGCGGAGGCCCCAACACGGTCGCGAGCGACACCCCGAGCAGGAACAGCCCGTTCGCCTTTGCCCGGTCCTCCCGGCGGAACCACCGGGTCAGGAAGTACATCACCCCGGGGTAGAGGCCGGCCTCGGCGATGCCGAGCAGCATCCGCATGATGTAGAACGACCACTCGTCCCAGACGAACGCCATGCCGGCCGAGATCAGCCCCCAGGTGATCATGATCCGGGTGATCCAGAATCGGGCGCCGACCCGGTGCAGGATCAGGTTCGACGGGATCTCGGACAGGGCGTAGGTGATGAAGAACAGGCCGGCGCCGATGCCGTAGGCGGTGGCCGAGAGGCCGAGGTCGATCTGCAGCCGGCTCTTGGCGATGCCGATGTTGGTGCGGTCCAGGAAGCACATCCCGTAGGCCGCGATGAGCAGCGGCATCAGGTTGCGCAGGATGACCCGGTTCAGGTCGGCGGGTGATCGCGGGGCGGCCTCGGCGCTGCTCGACACCCGACGAAGGCAACCACGCCGCAACGACATGCTGCAACGTGTTTCAGTGCGGAGCTCACCCGGCGCCCCCGGTCAGCCCGGTGCGGCCTTCGCCCAGTACGGGTCGCGCAGCCGGCGCTTGTAGAGCTTGCCGTTCGGGTCGCGGGGCAGCTCGCTCACGTAGTCGACGGTCCGCGGCAGCTTGAACCTGGCCAGCCGGCCCCGGGCGTAGTCCAGCAGCTCGTCGGTCAGCTCGGCGCCGGGTGTGACCCCGTCGGCGGGCTGCACGACCGCCTTGATCTCCTCCCCCCACTCCGGGTGCGGGATGCCGAACACGGCCACGTCGGCGACCTTGGGGTGGCCGGCCAGCTCGCCCTCGATCTCGGCCGGGTACACGTTCACGCCGCCAGTGATGATCATGTCGGCCTTGCGGTCGTGCAGGAACAGGTAACCGTCCTCGTCGAGATGCCCGACGTCGCCCAGGGTGAACAGGTCCCCCACCCGCGCCTTGCGGGTCTTCTCCTTGTCACCGTGGTACTCGAACGACGAGGTGCCCATCCGCAGGTAGACCAGGCCGGGCTCACCGACCGGCAGCTCGTCGCCGGCCTCGTCGAGCACCTTGACCACCGACCCCGGCCAGGGTCGCCCCACCGAGCCGGGCTTGCGCAGCCACTCCTCCGCCATGATCGTCGTGCCGCCGCCCTCGGTGGCCGCGTAGTACTCGACCACCACCGGCCCCCACCACTCGAGCATCCGCCGCTTGACCGTCTGGGGACAGGGTGCCGCGCCGTGGATCATGGCGCGCATCGACGACAGGTCGTACCGGGCGCGCTCATCGTCCGGCAGCGCCAGCAGCCGGGCGAACTGGGTCGGCACCATATGGCTGTGCGTGACCCGGTGCCGCTCGACCAGCTGGAGCATCTCCCCCGGTGACCAGCTGTCCATCAGCACCGCGGGGTGGCCCAGCTGGATCGAGATGACCACGAAGTTGAGCACCGCGGTGTGGTAGAGCGGCGAGCCGCACAGGTGCACATGCCCGTCGTGCGGAGCGACCCCGAAGATGCCGAAGAACCAGATCGCGGTGCCGGGCACGTCATCCGGATCGG
Source organism: Pseudonocardia sp. (assembly GCA_036272155.1). Taxonomy (GTDB): domain Bacteria; phylum Actinomycetota; class Actinomycetes; order Mycobacteriales; family Pseudonocardiaceae; genus Pseudonocardia. Next base: position 6,868 of record DATAZG010000007.1, on the reverse strand, counting down.
CACCGGTGAGCGGCCGGCGCACGCCCTTGGGCCGGCCGGTGGTGCCCGAGGTGTAGAGCATCGGGCCGCCGGTGGTGCGCCCGTCGGGCCGCCCGGGCGGCAGGCCGGCACCGAGGTCGGCGAGCGGCTGGAAGCCGGGTACGTCGCCGACCGCGAACCGCGCCGACGGGGGCAGCCCGGCCTCGTCGGCGGCGGCCGAGGCGACCGCGCCGAACCGCTCGTGCGTGACGAACGCCTTCGCCCCGCTGTCGGCCAGGATGTAGGCGACCTCGGGGCCAACGAGGTGCCAGTTCACCGCGACGATGTAGAGGCCGGTCTGCAGGGCGGCGAAGTGCACCGCGAGCAGGTCGGCGCTGTTGGGCATCATCAGCACGATGGCGTCGCCGGCGCGCAGCCCCATGGCGCGCAGGCCGAGCCCGTACCGGTTCGCGGCAGCGGCGAGCTCGCCGTAGCTGACCGGGTGGCCGGCGGGGTCGAACACGGCCGGCCGGTCCGGCTCCTGCCCGGCGATGTTCCACAGTCCCGGAGTGGTCACGACGCTGCCCCTGTCCGTGCGGCGGCTGGGCCCGCACAAGCCTCAGAACGAGCCTCAAACTAGAACGAGTTTCACTCGCTGGCAAGCGCACCGGCGGGCTGGGTCACAGGGTCCGGGGCGGCCGCGGCGACAAGCGCCTCCAGCTGGGCCGCGTCCCGGCAGCCGACGATCAGCATGTCCACCCCGGCGGCGCGCCAACGAGCCATCCCGGCCCGCACCTGCTCGGCCGTCCCGATGATCGCGGTGTCCTCGACCAGCTCGTCCGGCACGGCGGCTGCCGCCTCGTCGCGCCGGCCGGCCAGGAACAGCGCGCCGATCTCGGCCACCACCTCGGCGTAGCCCATCCGCGAGAACACGTCGGCGTGGAAGTTCTGCCCCGGTGCGCCCATGCCGCCCAGGTAGAGGGCCATGGTGTGCTTGAGCCGGGCGATCTCGCCGGCCGGGTCGTCGGTGACCAGCACCGGGCAGCTGGCCGCCACGGTGAACTCCTCCCGGGTGCACCGGGCGCCGGTCCGGGCCAGGCCCTCGGCCAGCCAGCCGGCGTAGGTCGGCCCGAGCCTCGGCGAGTAGTAGATGGCCAGCCAGCCGTCGGCGATCTCGCCGGCCAGCGCGACATTCCTCGGCCCCTCCGCGCCGAGCCAGATGGGCAGGTCAGCGCGCAGGGGGTGGGTGATCGGGCGCAGTGGCTTGCCCAGCCCGACCGCACCGGGCCCGGTGTACGGCAGCGGGTAGTGCGGCCCGTCGCCGCGCACCGGGCCCTTCCTGGCCAGCACCTGGCGGATGATCGAGACGTACTCGCGGGTGCGCGCGAGCGGCTTGGCGAACGGTCCGCCGTACCAGCCCTCCACCACCTGCGGGCCGGACACGCCCAGCCCCAGCACGGCCCGCCCGCCGGACAGGTGGTCCAGGGTGAGCGCGTGCATCGCGCACGAGGTGGGACTGCGCGCGGACAGCTGGGCGACCGAGGTGCCCAGCAGCACCCGCTCGGTGCGCGAGCCCCACCAGGCCAGTGGGGTGAACGCGTCGGAGCCCCACGACTCGGCGGCGAACACCGCGTCGAAGCCGGCCTGCTCGGCGGCCACCACAAGCTCCGCCGCCCCGGCCGGCGGGCCGGCACCCCAGTAACCCAGCTGCAGACCCAGCCGCATCGCGGCCTCCTCCCGGCGGTGTCCGTCGATCAACGGTCGGCGCCCATCTTGCCAGGCGAATCGAGAACCTGTTCTACTTGACCGATGGTTGCTGTCGAGGCTCCGCTGAGCGCCCCGCTGGAGGTGGGGTTCGACTACACGCGTTCGCTCGGCCCGGTCCTCTCCCGGTTCGTCACCGGGCTGCGGGACCGCCGGGTGGAGGGCGTGCGCGGGTCGGACGGCCGCGTGCACGTGCCGCCGGTGGAGTACGACCCGGTCACCGGGCAGCCGCTGAGCGAGCCGGTCGAGGTGGGCACCGACGGCACGGTGGTGACCTGGTCCTGGATGGCCGACCCCATCGAGGGGCAGCCGCTGACCCACCCGTTCGCCTGGGCGTTCGTCCGGCTGAACGGGGCGGACACTTCGCTGCTGCACGCCGTCGATGCCGGCTCACCGGCCGCCATGCGCACCGGGATGCGGGTACGGGTCCGGTGGGCCGAGCAGACCGTCGGCCAGATCACCGACATCGCCTGCTTCGACCCTGTGGACAACCTCCTGAGTGGCGATGATCCGCCCTCACGATCCCTGAGCAGCCAGGACCCGGTCACCATGATCACTACACCGGTGCACCTGCACTACCGGCACTCCGCGTCGCTGGAGGAGAGCCGCTACCTGCGTGGGCTGGCGGAGGGGCGGCTGCTCGGCCAGCGCTGCCCGGAGTGCGACAAGGTCTACATCCCACCGCGCGGCGCCTGCCCCACCGACGGCGTGCCCACCGTGGAGGAGGTGGAGCTGGCCGACACCGGCACGGTCACCACCTTCTGCATCGTCAACGTGCCCTTCCTCGGCCAGCGCATCACACCGCCCTACGTGTCCGCCTACGTGCTGCTGGACGGCGCCGACATCCCGCTCATGCACCTCGTGCTGGGCTGCGCGGCCGACGAGGTGCGGATGGGCATGCGGGTGCGGGCGCAGTGGCGGCCCCGCGAGGAGTGGGACACCACGCTGCGCAACATCGACCACTTCCGCCCCACCGGTGAACCGGACGCGGAGTTCGAGTCGTATGCGGAGTACCTGTGATGACCGGCTTTCCCGAGGTCGCGGTGGTCGGGTTCGGCCAGTCGCCGCAGGTCCGCGAGACCACCGGCACCACCAACGGCGTGGAGATGCTGGTGCCGGTGTTCCAGCGGCTGCTGGCCGAGACCGGGCTGTCGCGGCGCGAGGTGGGGTTCTGGTGCTCGGGGTCCTCGGACTACCTGGCCGGGCGGGCGTTCTCCTTCGTCACCGCCGTCGACGCCATCGGGGCCCTGCCGCCGATCGCAGAGTCCCACGTGGAGGGCGACGCGGCGTGGGCGCTGTACGAGGCCTGGCTGAAGATCCGCATGGGCGAGGCCGAGACCGCGCTCGTGTACGGGTTCGGCAAGTCCAGCGCCGGTGACCTGCGCCGGGTGCTCGCGCTGCAGCTGGACCCGTACCTCGTCGCCCCGCTCTGGCCGGACTCGGTGAGCATCGCCGCGCTGCAGGCCAGGGTCGGCATCGAGGCCGGGCTGTGGAGCGAGAAGGAGATGGCCGAGGTGGCCGCCCGCAGCCGCGCCGACGGGGTCGCCAACCCCAGCGCGCAGCTGCGCGAGCCACTGGACCCGGCCGCGCTGCTGGACGCGCCCTACCTGGCCGACCCGCTGCGCGCGCACGACTGCGCCCCGATCACCGACGGCGCCGCCGCGATCGTGCTGGCCGCCGGGCACCTGGCCGCCGACCTGTGCGAGCGGCCGGCCTGGATCACCGGGCTGGAGCACCGGGTGGACTCCCCCGTGCTCGGCGCCCGCGATCTCGGCCGGGCCCCGTCCGCCGGGGCCGCCGCGGCCGCCGCCGGCATCGACGGCGTCCAGGTGGCCGAGCTCGCCACCCCGTTCACCTCGCAGGAGCTGCTGCTGCGCCGCGAGCTGGGGCTGGCCGACAACGTGGCGGTCAACCCCTCCGGTGGCCCGCTGTGCGGCAACCCGATGTTCGCCGGCGGTCTGGTCCGGATCGGCGAGGCCGCCGCCCGGGTGTTCGACGGCAGTGCCGGGCGGGTGCTCGCCCACGCCAGCAACGGACCGCTGCTGCAGCAGAACCTGATCTGTGTGATGGAGGGTCGCTAATGGCGGCAGCGCTCGCCGCGGTGCTCGGCACCGGGCAGACCAAGCACACCTCCAAGCGCACCGACGTGTCGATGGCCGGGTTGTGCCGCGAGGCCGTCGACCGGGCGCTGGCCGACGCGCAGGTCGGCTGGGACCAGGTCGACGCCGTGGTGCTCGGCAAGGCGCCCGACCTGTTCGAGGGCGTGATGATGCCCGAGCTGGCGCTTGCCGACGCAATCGGCGCCACCGGCAAACCCCTGCTGCGGGTGCACACCGCCGGCTCGGTGGGCGGCTCCACCGGCGTGGTCGCGGCCAGCCTCGTGCAGGCCGGCATCCACCGGCGCGTGCTCGCGGTGGCCTTCGAGAAGCAGTCCGAGTCCAACGCGATGTGGGCGCTGTCCATCGCGGTGCCGTTCAGCATGCCGGTCAACGCGGGCGCCGGCGGCTACTTCGCGCCGCACGTGCGCTCCTACATCCGCCGCTCCGGCGCGCCCGACCACATCGGCGCCATGGTGGCGGTGAAGGACCGCCGCAACGGCGCCCGCAACCCGTACGCGCACCTGCATCAGCCCGACATCACCCTCGAGTCGGTGCTGGCGTCGACCATGCTGTGGGACCCGATCCGCTACGACGAGACCTGCCCCTCCTCCGACGGCGCCTGCGCGGTGCTGATCGGCGACGAGGCGGCGGCGGACGCCGCGCTGGCCGACGGCCGCCAACCGGCGTGGATCCGGGGCACCGTGATGCGCACCGAGCCGACCGTGGCCGTCGGGCGCAACCACGCGAGCCCCCAGGCCGGCCGGGACGCCGCCGCCGCACTGTGGGCCAAGGCCGGCATCACCGACCCGCTCACCGAGATCGACGTCGCCGAGATCTACGTGCCGTTCTCCTGGTTCGAGCCGATGTGGCTGGAGAACCTGGGGTTCATGCCGGCCGGTGAGGGGTGGAAGCTCACCGAGTCCGGCGGCACCGAGCTGGGCGGCCGGCTGCCGGTGAACCCGTCCGGCGGCGTGCTGTCGTCGAACCCGATCGGCGCCTCCGGGCTGCTCCGGTTCGCCGAGGCGGCGATGCAGGTGATGGGCCGCGCCGGAGATCATCAGGTGGCGGACGCGCGCACCGCTCTAGGGCACGCTTACGGTGGCGGATCGCAGTTCTTCGCCATGTGGGTGGTCGGCTCGGAGAAACCGGGAGTGCGTCGATGACGTTGGGGACCAGGCTCGTAGGGGCCCGCGGATGAAGTTCACCGTGGCGGTCGCGATGACCCCGCTCGACCAGCTCGTCGAGCTGGCCCGCACCGCCGAGCACTGCGGCTTCGACGCGATCGCGCTGCCGGACTCGATCTTGTACTCGGAGCGGGTCTCCGTGCGCTACCCGTACACCCCGGACGGCGCGCGGTTCTGGACGGAGGACACCCCGTGGGTGGACCCGCTGGTCGCCGCGGCCGCGATGGGGGCGGCCACCGAGCGGATCCGGTTCTGCACGCAGGTGCTCAAGCTCGGCTCCCGGCACCCGCTGCCACTGGCCCGGCAGGTCAACTCGGTCGCGGCGCTGACCCGCAACCGGTTCACCCTCGGGGTGGGGCTGGGCTGGGCGCCCGAGGAGTCCGAGTGGTGCGGCGTGCCGTTCGAGCACCGGGGCCGGCGCGCCGACGAGGTCCTCGAGGTGCTGCGGCTGGTGCTGGGCGGCGGCATGGTGTCGCACCACGGCGAGTTCTACGACTTCGACACCCTGCGGATGAGCCCGACGCCGACCGAGCCGGTGCCGATCTACGTGGGTGGGCACAGCGAGGCCGCGCTGCTGCGGGCGGCCCGCTACGAAGGCTGGAGCTCGACGATGGTCCGGTTCGACGAGCTGCGCGACATGATCGGCAAGTTGGAGGCGCTGCGCGCCGAGTGCGGCCGGGCCGACACCCAGTACGAGATCCAGGCCATCTGCGTGGACCGCTTCGGGCTGGACGGCTACCAGCGCCAGGCCGAGATCGGGGTCACCGACGCGACGGTCGTGCCGTGGGTGTTCGACGGGCTCGGCTTCGACTGCGACCTGCGCGCCAAGCAGGACAGCCTGGAACGGTTCGCCGACGAGATCATCGGTGGGATGGGTGAGTGATGAAGGTCGACTGGCAGGCGCCCGAGGGCGACCACCCCGCGCGGGCCGCGTCCCGGCGCTCGATGGACGCGGTGTCACGCGGCGCGAAGGATGAATGGCTGGCGCTGTTCGCGCCGGACGCGGTGGTGCAGGACCCAGTCGGCCCGTCGATCTTCGACCCGGACGGCAACGGGCATCACGGGCACGGCGGGCTGGGCGCGTTCTGGGACGTCTCGATAGCGAACGCCGAGCGGATCGAGTTCAGCATCCGCGACTCCTTCGCCGCCGGTGACGAGGTCGCGAACATCGGCACGATCACCTCGTTCCTGCCCGGCGCCCAGCGCATCGACGCCGAGGGCGTGTTCGTCTACCGCGTCGGCCCCGACGGGCTGATCCGGTCGCTGCGCGCGTTCTGGGAGTTCGACCGCGCGATGGCCACGCTGCGCCCCGCCTGAGTCGTCCTGAATCCTGGGTCCTCCGACCGGCGGGAATCAGTCCGTGTGGTCCGCCGTTGCCCGTAGGTGAGCGATCACCTACCGAGGGGACACCATGGCGGCGATGGGCAAGGCGGAGCGCGAGCGGTACCTGGCGGAGCCGCACGTCGGGGCCCTGAGCGTGGCGCGGCCGGACGGGCCGCCGCTGGTCCTGCCGGTCTGGTACCGGTACGAGCCGGGTGGTGAGGTCGTCGTACAGACCGGCCCGGAGTCGCTGAAGTTCCGGCTGCTGGACGCCGCGCGCGAGTTCAGCCTGCTCGTGCAGCACGACACGCCGCCGTACCGGTACGTGAGCGTGGCCGGCCCGGTGGTGGCTGTCGAGCAGGACACCTCCCAGCAGGACCTGGAGGCGATGGCGCAGCGCTATCTCGACGGCGAGGCGCTGGCCGGCTACCTCGCGTCCCTCGAGGGACGCGAGGTCGTCACGCTGCGGATGCGTCCGGAGCGCTGGAACTCCACCGACTACAGCTGACCCGGCCAGCGCGGGTCGTGAGTGGCGAGTGGGGC
>DATAZG010000006.1:0-16931 GCA_036272155.1 Pseudonocardia sp. | reverse complement strand
CCCGGGCTGCGACAAAACCCCCAACTGGTGCCAGGTGCACCACATCATTCACTGGATTCACGGCGGACGAACCGATATCAACAACCTGGTGATGCTCTGCCGCGCCCACCACAACGTCGTCCACGACTCCGACTGGACGATCCGAATACGCAACGGCCAACCAGAATTCATTCCACCAAAATGGTACGACCACCACCAAACACCACGCTACAACGCCCGCACACTCGTTTTGACGAGCCAGTGAGCTTGATTAGCGTTGTCTCAGTGTGCGCTCGGTTGGCCTTTGGTCGACCAGTTCCGGAAATGATGTGCGCAACACCACCTCGGGACGGCGGCCCTCGGGTCAGTGGCGCGGCGGGCGGGGGTTGCCGGGGTGGCGGCGCCGGTAGGTGGCCGAGCTGGCCTTCTCCCCACACGCGGCCATGGCACACCAGCGGCGTGAGCCCGGCCGGGAGCGGTCCACGAAGAACAGCGAGCAGTCGTGGCCGATGCAGGCCCGGATCCGGTTGCGGTAGCTGCCGGTGAACAGGTCGATGGCGTCCCTGGCCACGAGCGCCAGTACCTCGGCCAGCGGCGCCGGTTCGGGGGCCAGCAGGGTGCGCCCGTCGACGGCAAGCAGCGCGGCGGGCGGGCCGGGCCGGGCCGCGGCGTTGACCAGCTCGATCGCCGGCACCGGCAGCGGGCGGCCGTCGACGTGGGACCTGGTCAGGTCGTGCACGGCCTCACGCAGCACACGGGCCCCGGCCACCTCGGCTTCCGTCACGAGGCCGCTGGCCGCCGGCAGCTCGGCCGCCCGCAGCCAGGTAGCCAGCTCGTCGGGGCCGGTCAGCAGCTCGCGGTCGCCCATGCCCCGCTTGGCGAGCGTGGCGACGAAGTCCAGGCACAGCGAGCTGGACCGGAACGGGAACCCCGCCCGGCGAAGGTCCTTCGTGGTGACCAGCGCCGGGTCGACCGCGCCGCCAGAACCACCGGGCCGGACCCCGGACCGGACCGGCCGGCCGAGTCCGGCCTGGCTGTGGGTCGTCGAAGCCACCCGCTCACCCCATTGTCCGCGCGATCATGACGAGCAGTCCTCAGTGTTCCACACTGCGTGAGGGGTTTGACAAATCACTACGGGCGGGAGACGCTCGGAGTCGTGCGAGGGATCGAGCTGCTGCTGGTTCGCCGCCGCGTCGTGGACTACATGAGGCTGGCCGGCTCCACCTGTCCGTGCTGACCCTGTCGGTGCTGACCCTGTCCGTGCTGACCCTGTCGGTGCTGACCCGCGCGGTACTCGCCCGCTGAGGCGCTCCGGCACTCTGCCCAGCCCAGCACCTCTCCTCCGGCATTCGAGCCATCGACGAACCACGCCCGCCCTCGGCACAGAGGACTGCCCACATGAGCTCTGCCACCAACCCCGAAGGCCCCCTGACCTGGGACGAACCCCCTGGGCTCGCGCCGAGGGGCACCATCGTCGTACTGCCGGGACGGGGTGAGCAGCCAGGTCTGTACGAGCGGTTCGCGCGGCGGCTGGCTGCCGACGCCTACCGGGTCCGGGTGGTCGGCGACGCCACCGCGGACGTCGACGCGGTCGGGGTCGGCGTGAAGGCGCTGGTCGAGGAGGCCGACCGGCCGGTCCCGGTGGTGCTGGTCGGGTCCGACACCGGTGCCCTGCTGGCCCTGCGGCTGGTGGCGCTCGGCTCGGTCACCGTGGACGGCCTGGTGCTGGCCGGGCTGCCGGACCCGGACCGCGACACCGCCGTGGCCGCCGAGGCCGAGCCGGAGCTGCGCGCGTCCTGCCCCACCCACCAGGAGCTGCTGCGCGACACCGAGCGCGGGCTGTTCGAGGCCGGCGCGCTGACCGGCGAGCGGATCTCCGAGGTGCTGCGCGAGCCGGTCGACCCGGCAGCCGTGACGGTGCCCGTGCTGGGCCTGCACGGCGCGAACGACCAGGTCAGCCCGCTCGACGCGGTCACCGCCCAGTACGCCGGGCTGGCCGCCGCCGAGCTGCTCGGCGTCGAGGACGGCCGGCACGACGTGCTGAACGCGGCGCATCACCGCAGCGTGGCGGCCAGCGTCGTGCTGTGGCTGGAGCGGCTGCGCCTCGGCACCGCATCCGGCACCGCATCCGGCACCGCCTCCGGCACCGAGCTGCCGCCGGTCGTGGCACGGGTCGTGGCGGCCGGGGCGGGGCCGGCATGACGCGCTACGTGATCATCGGCGCCGGCGCGATCGGCGCGACCCTCGGCGCCGAGCTTCACGCGGCCGGCCGGCGGGTGCTGCTGGTGGCCCGGGGCGCCCAGCTGGCCACGCTGCGCGAGCGCGGGCTGCGCTACCTCCGCCCGGACGGCGAGCAACTGATCCAGCTGCCGGTGGCGGGCGGGCCGGACGAGGTCGAGCTCGCGCACGACGACGTGCTGCTGCTGGCCACCAAGTCGCAGGACACCGAGGAGGCGCTGCGCAGCTGGGCGTGGCGGCCGGTGAAGGGCGCGGACGGCACGCCGACCAGCGCGGCGGCCACCCTGCCCGTGGTCACCCTGCAGAACGGGCTGGACAACGAGCGGGCCGCGCTGCGGCGATTCGCCACGGTGTTCGGCGCCGTGGTGTGGCTGCCGTCGAGCCGGCTGAACCCCGCCGAGGTGGTGTCACCGGCCGCGCCGACCGTGGGCGCGCTGTCGCTGGGCCGCTACCCGGAGGGCATCGGACCCGACGACCGGCTGGCCGGCCTCGCCGAGGACCTCACAGCCGCCCACTTCCAGGTCACCGTCGTGCCGGACATCCAGCGCTGGAAGGCCGCCAAGCTCGTCGGCAACGTGACGAACGCCCTGGACGCGCTGTACGTCCCGAGTGCGCTGCGCGCCGCGGCCGGCCGGGCGGTGCGCGCCGAGGCCCGCGCGGTGCTCACCGCCGCCGGGTTGCGGCCCGCCGACCTGGATCCCGTTCGGCTGCGTCAGGTCGTGGTGGCCCGGCCGGTACCCGGGCAGGAGCCGGTGCGCTCATCGACCTGGCAGAGCCTCGCGCTGGGCGGCCAGCCGGAGACGGACTTCCTCAACGGCGAGGTCGTGCTGACGGCCCGGCTGCTCGGGCGCTCCGCCACGTACAACGCCGCCACGTACAACGCCGCCCCCTACAACGCCGCGCTGGCCGAGCGGGTGCAGCGCGCGGCCGCCGAGGGCACCCGTCCCGGCACCCTCACCGACGCCGACCTGATCGCGACGCTACCCGCGCTGACCAGGCGCGATGTGCTGATCGAGCCGGTCGAGCTGGCCGAGCTGCTCCGGCAGGGGGACGCGCCGACGCTGCTGGACGTGCGCTGGGCGCTGGGTGACCCGGACGGGCGCCGGCACTACCTGGACGGCCACCTGCCCGGCGCCGCCTACGTCGACCTGGACACCGAGCTCGCCGCGCCCGCCAGCCCGGCGGCCGGCCGGCACCCGCTGCCCCCGGTCGCCGAGCTGCAGGCGGCGGCGCGGCGCTGGGGCGTCACCGCCGGGCGGCCCGTCGTGCTCTACGACAACAACGGCGGCACCTCGGCGGCGCGGGCCTGGTGGCTGCTGCGCTGGGCCGGGCTGACCGACGTCCGGCTGCTGGACGGCGCGCTGGGTGCGTGGCGGGCGCTGAACCTGCCGCTGGCCACCGGCGAGGAGCACCCGGTCGCCGGCGACGTCGAGCTCACCGAGGGGCACCTGCCGGTGCTCACCGCCGACGAGGCCGCCGCACTGGCCAGCGCCCCAACCAACGCCAACGCCCCAACCCACGCCAACGCCAACGCCGCGGACCAACGCTCCGTGCTCCTGGACGCCAGGGCCGCCGAGCGCTACCGGGGCGAGGTGGAGCCGGTGGACCCGAGGGCGGGCCACATCCCCGGAGCGCGCAGCGCGCCGACCGCCGCCAACCTGACCGCCGAGGGAACCTTCCTGCCCACCGCCGAGCTGCGCGACCGGTTCGGCCGGCTCGGCGCGAGCACCGCCGCCGAGGTGGGCGTGTACTGCGGATCCGGGGTGACCGCCGCGCACGAGGTCGCCGCGCTGGCCGTCGCCGGTATTCCCGCCGCCCTGTACCCGGGCTCCTGGTCGGCCTGGTCGGCCGACCCACACCGTCCCGCCGCCACCGGCGCGGACCCGCTGACCAGTGAGGACGTCACATGACCACCACCCAGGACACGGCGCCGCCGGCCCATTCGGCCGCGCCGGCGCCCCCGGCCGGCCGGGTCACGATCGAACCGGTCAAGCCCACCCACCGCTGGAGCCCGCCCCGGCCGGTGCGCCGGGCCGCCGGGCCGATCGGCACGCTGCTCCTCTGGTGGCTGCTCAGCGCGACCGGGGTGCTCTCCGCCGAGGTGCTGGCCAGCCCTGCCACGGTGTTCGGCAAGGCCTTGAGCATGATCGCCGACGGGGAGCTGCCGGCCGCGATCGCGGTGTCCGGGCAGCGGGTCGTGCTCGGCTTCCTGATCGGCGGCGCGGTCGGCACCGCGCTGGCGCTGGTCGCCGGCCTGCTGCGGCTGGGTGAGGACCTCGTCGACTCGACGGTCGGCATGTTCCGCACGCTGCCCTGGGTCGGCCTGATCCCGCTGTTCATCATCTGGTTCGGCATCAACGAGGAACCCAAGATCGCGCTGATCGCGCTCGGCGTGACGTTCCCGATCTACTTCAACATCTACGCCGGCATCCGGGGCGTGGACGCGCAGCTGGTCGAGGCCGGGCGGGTGCTCGGGCTGCGCCGCTGGGGGCTGATCCGGAATGTGGTGCTGCCCGGCGCACTGCCAGGTGCCCTGGTCGGGCTGCGCTACGCGCTGGGCACGGCGTGGCTGGCGCTGGTCTGGGCGGAGCAGGTGAACGCCTCGCAGGGCATCGGCTACCTGATGAACAACGCCCAGCAGTTCTTCCAGACCGACGTGATCGTGGTCTGCCTGGTCACCTATGCGGTACTCGGCCTGCTCTGCGACCTGGCCGTCCGGGTGCTCAGCAAGTACGCCCTGTCCTGGCGCGCTTCGTTCGAGGGGGCGTGACGCCGGTGAGCACGCTGCCGACCACACTGACCGATACGGCCGCGGTGAGTATCCGGGGCCTGCGCAAGGAGTTCGGCGACCGGGCCGTGATCGACCGGCTCGACCTGGACGTGGCACCGGGCGAGTTCGTCGCGCTGCTCGGCCGCAGCGGCTGCGGCAAGAGCACGCTGCTGCGCATCCTGGCCGGCCTGGACAGCGAGATCGACGGGCTGGTCACGGTGCCGGGCCGGCGCGCGGTGGCGTTCCAGGCGCCCCGGCTGATGCCGTGGAAGCGGGTCTGGCAGAACGTCGTGCTCGGGCTGCCCGGCCGCCCCGACCGAGGGCTCGCGCAGCGCTACCTGGACGAGGTCGGGCTGTCCGCCAAGACGACGGTCTGGCCGAAGACGCTGTCCGGCGGTGAGGCGCAGCGGGTGTCGCTGGCCAGGGCGCTGGTCCGCGAGCCGGAGCTGCTGCTGCTGGACGAGCCGTTCGGCGCCCTGGACGCGCTGACCAGGGTGAAGGCGCAGCAGCTGGTCGCCGACCTGTGGGTGAAGCACGAGTGCGCGGTGCTGCTCGTCACCCACGACGTCGAGGAGGCGCTGCTGCTCGCCGACCGGGTGCTGGTGATGGACGGCGGCGTGATCGCCCACGAGGTGGCCGTCGAGCTGCCCCGGCCCCGGCAGATCGGCCACCCGACGCTGGTCCGGCTGCGCACCGAGCTGCTCGGCCGGCTCGGCATCACCGAGCCGTCCCGCGCGGGGGACACCAGATGACCCGCGCGGCACGTTCCCTCCGGTCAGGCCTGAGCGGTTCGGGCCTGAGCGGTTCGGGCCTGAACGGTTCGGGCCTGAGTCGGTCCCGCCAGGTTGTCGTGGCGGCGGCGTTCGCGCTGGTCCTGGGGCTGCTGGCCGCCTGCGGTGGCCAGTCGGCCAGCTCGGCGGGCGGCCCGGTCACGCTCACCCTCGGCGACCAGGCCAACGGGCTGCAGACCCTGATGAAGGCGGCCCGCGCGCTGGACGGCACCCCTTACCAGGTGCACTGGGCCGAGTTCCAGGGCGCGGCACCGCTGTTCCAAGCCATGCAGGGCGGCCAGGTGGACACCGGGTACGCGGCCGACCTGCCCACCCTGGCGGCGGTCAGCGGCAAGCTGCCGATCAAGCTGGTCGGCGCGCTGCAGGGCTCCGGGGCGAACGACGCGATCCTGGTCCGCGCCGACTCGCCGATCCGCACGGTCGCCGACCTGAAGGGCAGGACCGTCGTGGTCTCCTCGGCGCGCGGCAGCATCGCGGAGTACCTGCTGGCCGTCGCGCTGCAACAGGCCGGACTGAAGTACAGCGACGTGACCGTGCAGTTCGTGCTGCCCACGGCGGCGCAGGCCGCGTTCAACTCACGCCAGACCGAGGTCTGGGCCACCTTCGAGCCGTACCAGTCCATCGGTGCGCGGGCCGGCGGGCGGGTCCTGGTGGACGGCCAGGACGGCCGGGTCAGCGGCGTCGGCTTCGTGTCCGCCGCGACCTCGTCGCTGGCCGACCCGGCGCGGAAGGCGGCCATCGGCGACTTCCTGAACCGGCTGGCCAAGGCCGAGAGCTGGGCCAACACCCACCAGGCCGAGTGCGCGGCGATCTACGCGCGGACCAACGACGTCGCGCCAGAGGTGGCCACCCAGGTGGTCGCGCACTCCCGCACCGCCGTCGTGCCGATCACCCCGGACATCGTGACCAAGGTGCAGGCGGTGTCCGACCTGATGCACGGGATCGGCTCGCTGCCCACCGCCGTACGAGTCGCCGACGTCGCCGACCCGACCGTCTACCAGCCCACCGTGGGCAACTGACCAGGCCGGAGGGGACCGCATGCCGGTCGAGTTCATCAGCGCCACCAACGCCAACACCGCCTCGGACCTGAACCCCGCCGGGACCGGGTTCGACCCCGACTACGCCCGCCGCTACGCGCACGCCCTGGATGACGGCGGGTTCGACTACACCCTCGTCGCGTACCACTCGTCGTGGGCCGACGCGAACCAGCTGGCCCAGTTCGTGGTCAGCAACACCGAGCGGATCAAGCCGATGCTCGCGCACCGCCCCGGCGTGGTGTTCCCGACCAACGCCGCCCGGCTGTTCGCCACCCTCGACCAGATCGGCCGGGGCCGGCTGGCGATCCACATCATCTCCGGCGGCAACGACGCCGAGCAGCACCGCGAGGGCGACTACCTGACCAAGGCACAGCGCTACGCCCGCGCCGACGAGTACATCCAGATCCTGCGCCGCGCCTGGCACGAGCCGGCGCCGTTCTCCCACGACGGCACCTACTACCGGTTCGAGGGCTTCCACTCCGACGTGCGGCCCTACCAGCCGACGATCCCGATCTCGGTGGGCGGCTCGTCGGCGGAGGCGTACCGGGTCGGCGGCCAGCGGGGCGACATCTTCGGGCTGTGGGGTGAGCCGCTGGCCGAGACCGCCGAGCAGATCGCCTCGGTGCACGCGATCGCCGACGCCGCCGGCCGGCCGCGCCCGAGGATCTGGGTGTCCTTCCGGCCGATCGTGGCCGCCACCGACGAGCTGGCCTGGGAGAAAGCCCACCGCACGCTGGACCGGGTCAGGGCGGCCCGCCCGGTGCGCGCCGCCAGCTCCCACTACCTCACCGCCGCGCAGGGCCGACCCGCCAACGTGGGCTCGCAGCGGCTGCTCGAGGTGGCCGCGCGCGGTGAGCTGCACGACCGCGCACTGTGGACGCCGCTGGTCACCGCGACCAACGCGGCCGGCAGCTCCACCGCGCTGGTCGGCAGCTACGAGACCGTCGCCGCCGCCCTGCTCGACTACGTCGACATCGGCTGCGAGCTGCTCTCGGTGCGCGGCTACGACCCGCTCAACGACGCCATCGACCTGGCCCGCCACGTGCTGCCACTGGTCCGCCAGGAGCTGGCGCACCAGGGCGCGCCGGCCGAAGAAGGGGTACGCACATGACCGTCGAGTTCGTCGGCATGATCGGCGCCAGCTACTACAGCGAGAGTTCGACCCCACAGGGGCCGGCGATCGACCAGGACTACCTGCGCCGCTTCGCCCGCGCCTACGACGAGGGCGGCTTCGACTGGACGCTGGTGCCCTACGGTTCGGCGGCGCCGGAGTCCAACCAGCTGGCCGCGGCGGTGCTGGGGCGCACCGAGCGGCTGAAGGTAATGCTCGCGCACCGGCCGGGGGTGCTGTTCCCGACGAACGCGGCGCGCGCCTTCGCCACCCTCGACCAGCTCTCCGACGGCCGCCTGGGCATCCACTTCCTGGCCGGCGGCAACAACACCGAGCAGCGCCGCGAGGGCGACTACCTCGGCAAGGACGAGCGCTACGACCGCGCCGGGGAGTACATCCGGATCCTGCGCCGCGCCTGGGCCAGCGCCGAGCCGTTCAGCCACGAGGGCACCCACTACCGGTTCGAGAACTACTCCTCCCCCGTCCTGCCGGTGCACCGGGGCATGACGGTGTCGGTGGGCGGCTCCTCGGACGCGGCCTACCGGCTCGGTGGCGCCGAGGGCGACGTGTTCGGGCTGTGGGGGCGAGCCGCTGGCCGAGACCGCCGAGCAGATCGCCCAGGTCAACCGGTACGCCGATGCCGCCGGCCGGCCGCACCCGAAGATCTGGGTGTCCTTCCGGCCGATCATCGCCGCTACCGACGAGCTGGCCTGGGAGCGGGCCGAGCGCATCCTCGGCGGCATCCGGGACAACTTCACGCCGAAGACCCCGGTGCCCGCCGGCGCCCCCGCGCGGCCGCAGAACGAGGGCTCCCGGCGGCTGCTGGCCATCGCCGAGCGGGGCGAGCGGCACGACCGGGCACTGTGGACCCCGACGGCCGCCGCGACCAACGCCGCCGGCAGCTCCACCGCACTGGTCGGCAGCTACGAGACCGTCGCCGCCGCCCTGCTCGACTACGTCGACATCGGCTGCCACCTGCTCTCCGTGCGTGGCTACGACCCGCTCAACGACGCGATCGACCTGGGCCGGTACGTGCTGCCGCTGGTCCGCCAGGAGCTGGCCGCGCGCCGCGCGGCCTGACCCGTTCCCCCAACCCCTGAAGACGCCGGAAAGGCCACCATGTCCAGCTCCGCCCCGCCCCGGCTGGTCCGGGCGCTCAGCCTGATCGCGGCACTCATCGTGACCGCGACGGCGTGTAGCGCCCAGCCCGGCCCCACCGGGGCGGCGCCGGCGGGCGACCTGTCGTCGGTCACCCTGCGGGTCGGGGCGACCGGCTGGGCGACCGCACAGGCCGCGCTGCGGGTGGCCGGCCTGGACAGCACGCCGTACCGGGTGCAGTGGGCGGTCTTCCCGGGCGGGGACAAGCAGCTCCAGGCCCTGCAGGGCGGCGCGCTGGACCTCGTCGAGTCCAGCGAGATCCCGCCGATCTTCGCGGCCGCCGCCGGCAGCCCCCGGTTCAAGGTGGTGGCCGTGCAGCGGGCGAACACCCTGCAGCAGGAGGTGGTGGTCGGCCGGAGCTCCACCCTGACCGACATCGCCGGCCTGCGGGGCAAGAAGGTCGGCTACGTGCGCAACACCACCGCGCACTACTTCCTGGACCGGCTGCTGGAGCGCGCCGGGCTGCGCTGGGACGACATCACGGCCGTCCCGCTGAGCCCCAACGACGGCGTGACCGCGCTGAACAGCGGCGCGATCGACGCGCTGGCCAGCTACGGGAACTCGATCATCACCGTGCACCAGAGCGGCGGGCGCACGATCGGCGACGGCAAGGACATCCTGTCCGGCAACTTCCCGTGGTCGGCCAGCACCGACGCGCTCGCCGACCCGGGCCGCCGCGCCGCCTCGGTCGACCTGCTGGCCAGGATCAGCCAGGCCTACGCGGTGATCCGGCAGGGCCGACTCGACGCCTTCGCCCGCGCCACCGCCGACGCCACCCACGAACCGCTGGCCCAGGCCCGCGACGAGCTCGCTGCCGAGGAGGCCCAGCGGCCCACCGACGTGGTGCCGACCAGCCCGGCCGGAATCGCCTCCGAGCAGGCCGTCGCGGACACGTTCGCCCAGCTCAAGGTCATCCCCACCGCCCTGGACGTCGGCGCGTTCTGGAGCGACGAGGTCAATACCGAGCTGACTGCCGCGTTGACCAAGGCCCTGTCCAGCCCGCCGCCGGGAAGGTAGTAAGACCCCATGACGCCACCGCATGCCGACCTCGCCGCGCTGCCGGTGCCTCGGCTGGACTCGCTGTACGAGGTCACCGCCACGCTGGCGTCGACGGCGCCCGAGTACGACCGCACCGGTGACTTCCCGGCCAAGGGCATCGCGGCGGTGTACGAGGCCGGTCTGCTCACCGCGACCGTCGCGGCCGACCTCGGCGGCCCCGGGCTCGGCGTCACCGGTCAGTGCCGGCTCCTCGCCGCGCTCGGCGAGGGCGACCCTTCGGTGGCCCTGATCAGCGCGATGACCCTGCTCACCCACGCCAAGCAGGCCCGGGGCAGGTACTGGCCCGAGCAGCTGTACGCGGGCGTGCTCGCCGAGTCGGCCCGGCGGCCCACGCTGCTCAACGCGGTGCGGGTGGAGCCGGAGCTCGGCTCACCGGCCCGGGGCGGGCTGCCCAGCACGGTGGCCCGGCGGACCGCCGACGGCTGGTCGGTCACCGGCCACAAGCGCTTCGCCACCGGCGCCGAAGGGCTGAGCTACTTCCTCGTCTGGGCCCGCACCGACGAGCCGACACCCCGGGTCGGCACGTTCGCGGTGCCCGGCGACACCCCCGGCATCGAGGTCCGGCGCAACTGGCAGCAGCTCGGGCTGCGCGCCAGCGGTAGCCACGACGTGGTGTTCACCGACGCCGAGATCCCGGCCGGCCACCTCGTCGAAGCGGCCGAGCAGGGTCCGGCGGCCCAGCAGGACAACCTGGCCATCGGCACCATCGCCCTGCCCCTGGCGTCGCTGTACCTCGGCGTCGGGCGCGCCGCGCAGCGGTACTTCCACCGGTTCGCCTGGGAGCGGGTGCCGGCCAACCTGGGCCAGCCCGTAGCCACCACGGACCGGTTCGGGCAGGCCGCCGGCGAGGTCGAGACCCTGCTCAGCGGCGCCGAGGAGCTGCTGTTCGGGCTGGCGGAGCGGATCGACCGGGGCGACGACGTGCCGCCGGCCCGCGCACTGGGTGCCCGCACGCTCGCCGACCGCCAGGTGCAGGCCGCCGTGGCGCTGGCCGTGAAACTGCTCGGCAACCCCGGGCTCAGCCAGGACAACCCGCTGGAGCGCCACTTCCGCGACATCCAGAGCGCCGGCGTGCACGCCCCCCAGGAGGACACCGCGCTGCTCGCCATCGGCCGTGCCGTGCTGCGCGCCGCCCAGGGCTGAGGTCCAGCGCCGAGGTCGCGGCTGGGCGGTCAGGACTGGGCGGTCAGGACTGGGGTCCGGCACGACCGGCCGACATGAGGCGGAGCCGGAGCTACGGTCCGTCCGGGGACGGTAGCTCCGGCCCGATCACCACCTGTCCGCTCCCCAGCGACAGATGGCTCGCCTGGGCGCCGTGCGCCCTGATCAACCATTGCGAGAATGCCCGGAAAAGGCCGACGGTCCGAACCCGAACATTTCGGGCGGACCACTCCACGCATGGTCGAGAACATTGTTTGGTAATTCGGTCGCAGGCCTGGTGCCGGCCGGCGAGAGTCCGGGAATTTGCCCCGGTTCAGGCCGCTGACCTGCTGGTTATGCTGCCGACCGGCGGCCTCACGGTCTTTCCGGGCTACCCGCCCGTTGTGCACGTCGGTACGTGTCCACGTTTCTCATCTACGTCACCTCGCCGCAGCCGTCACTTTCTTCGGCCCGCGGCGCTCCCACGCCCGACACGTGCGGCGCCCCGCTGCATTTACCTGTTACCGAGCGATGCAAAAACTACGCCAGCCTCAGCGGAGGACTACCGCCGTTCAGCCCAACTCATTCGGAAAACGAGTTACTAATGAGTTACCGGAATCGAGTCCACAGTCGACCCCGGTACCCGCTCGTGGGTCCTGGGTAGCCCGGGCAGGGGGTCGGCGGCGCGGACCCGCGCCACGACACGAGCCAGCACGGCCAGCTCCTCGGGCGACGCGTCGGCCCAGCCGGGCGGCGGCGCGGGCACCACGGCGTCCGCCCGGGCCAGCATCGCCCATCCCGCCGGGGTCAGCGTCACCAGCTTGCACCGGCGGTCGGTCGGGTGCACCGCGCGGACCACCAGGCCCCGGGCGCAGAGGTCGTCGACGGTGACGGTCGCGGCCGGCCGGTCCACCATCGTCGCCTCGGCCAGTGCCGCATGGGTCAGCGGGCCGAACCGCAGCCGGCGCAGCGCGCGGACCCGGGAGAACGGCAGCCCGGTCGCCTCGGAGATCTGCCGGCGGGACTCATCGAGGCGGTCCACGACCACTGTCCGGACGTCGCGCCACACCGCGACCGGGTCGACCGCGCCGACCGGCTCGACCCCCACCATCACGACACCGCCGTCCCGCTGCGGGCGGGCACCACCGGGACGTCCTCGAACCCGCCGAACAGCGCTGACGCCCGCCCGGCGGTGTCCAACGCCCACCGGCTCGTGGTGACCAGGCCGAGCGCGGCGACGAATACCCCGACCCCGGCCACGCCCCACCAGACCGTGTGGGTGGCCGTGGTGAACGCCAGCCCGCTCTGCGCGAGCGTGGCGCCGACCAGTGAGCCGGACACCGCGACGCCCAGGGTGGTACCCGTCTGCCGGCTGGTGGAGGCCACCGAGGCGGCGACCCCGGCCATCGAGCGGGGCATGCCGGACACCGCGGAGTTGGTGATCGGCGGGTTGATCGTGCCCTGACCGAGCCCGAACAGCACGTACACGCCGAGCAGCGCGATCAGCGGCGTGTGGGGCGTGAGCCAGGTGAACGCCAGCCCGGCGAGCGCCATCGCGGTGCCGGCGGCCAACAGCGGCCCCCGCGTCCCCCACCGGCCGACGACCCGCCCGGAGATCGGCGCCATCACCACGATCAGCACGGCGACCGGCAGCGTGCACAGACCGGCCTGCAGGGCGGTGAACCCCCGCACGTCCTGTAGGTACAGCGTGTTCAGGAACAGGAACGAGCCGTAGGCACAGAACCCGACCACCGCGGTCAGGGTCGCCCCGCTGAACGGCACGCTGCGGAAGAAGCGCAGCTCGAGCAGCGGGTCGGTGTGCCGGGGCTCGTAGATCAGCAAGGTCACCAGCGCCACCAACGAGACCCCGAACAGTGCCAGCGTCTCGGTCGACGTCCAGCCGAGGCGGGGTGCCTCGATGATCGCGTAGACGACGGTGCCCAGCACCAGGATGACCAGCCCCTGGCCGACCGGGTCGAACCGGCGGGCCCGCGCGGCCCTCGACTCGGGGACGAAGATCGCGGTACCCACGATGGCCGCGACCACGATCGGCACATTGATCCAGAAGATCGACCGCCAGCCCGCGGAGTCCACCAGCGCACCGCCCACGACCGGCCCCAGGCCCAGCGCGAGCCCCTGCACGCCACCCCACACGCCGATCGCCTTGGCTCGCTCGACCCGGTCGGTGAAGGTGTTCGTGATGATCGACATGGCCACCGGGTTGAGCATCGAACCGCCGATCGCCTGCAGCGCTCGCGCCGCGATCAGCCAGCCCACGGTCGGCGCCAGGCTGCACAGCAGCGAGCCGAGGCCGAACGAGGCCAGGCCGACCTGGAAGGTGCGGCGGCGCCCGAGCCGGTCGGCGGTCGAGCCGGCGAGCATCAAGAAGCTGGCCAACACCAGCGTGTACGCGCCGATCGTCCACTGCAGGCTGGACACCGAGGCATTCAGGTCGCGGCGCAGCGCGGGCAGCGCGACGTTCACGATCGTGGCATCCATGCCGACCACCAGCAAGCTGGTACAGCAGATCGCCAGCACCAGCATCCGGCGGCGGCGACTCAACTCAGGCACCCGAACCCCCATCCGGCGTCAACATCCAACGCCCAAAAACTTCTAAGCCCCGCTAACTATTACAAGGCTACAACCGTTTTTCGGGCGTGCGAGTGTGAGCCGGAACCCAGTCCAGAACTGACCCGGCGCAGGTGAGATCAGGTGTGACAGGTGGGGCGGCCGGGGTTGCTGGGAGCCCGATCAGGCGGCCGGGCTGCCCTCGGACTCGCGCGCCTCGGGCTCGCGCACCGGCTCGGCGAGGTCGATGCCCTTGGTCTCCGGCATGAACCAGACCGTGATCAGCGTGACCACGCCGAGGCCGATCGCGTACCAGATGAACACGCCGGCGAGGTGCCGCTGGTTGAAGTAGGACTGCAGGTAGGGCGCCGTGCCGCCGAACAGCGCGACCGCCAGCGAGTACGGCACACCGACCCCGGCGGCCCTGATCCCGGTCGGGAAGAACTCGGCCAGCACGGCCGGACCGATCGCGGAGATCGCCGAGATGAGCACCAGCGCGACGCTCATCGCCACGAACAGCTGCCAGGTCTCGCCCCTGATCAGGGAGTCCAGCGGGAAGTACAGCACGGCCACCGACACGATGGCGATCATCATCACCGGGCGGCGGCCGATCCGGTCGGACAGCGCACCCCACAGCGGCAGCGCGAGCATGTAGAGCACCGTGGCGGCCGAGCCGGCCCACAGGGCGCCCGCAGGGTCGGTGCCCCGCTCGGCGATCGCGAACGCCGGCGCGGAGATCGCCCACACGTAGTAGATGACGGTGCCGCCGGTGGTGAACCCGATCACCCGCAGCAGCGGCATCGGGTGGGCGAGCACCTGCCGCCCGATCGGTTGCTGTGGCTTGTCGCGCTGTGCCTCGAATATCTCCGTCTCGCGCATCCGCACCCGCAGGACCAGCGCATACAGCCCGAACAGGCCCCCGAGCAGGAACGGGATCCGCCATCCGAAGCTGACCATCTGCTGGTGGCTGAGCAGCCCGGACAGCACCGCACCGAGCAGCGTGCCGCCCAGCACGCCGACCGAACCCGAGAAGTAGATCAAGCTGGACCAGAGCCCCCGCTTGCTCCGGGGCGCCACCTCGGACAGATAGGTCTGCGCGGCCGGCAGCTCACCGCCGTGCGCCAGCCCCTGCAGCAACCGGGCCAGCACCAGGATGATCGGCGCCGCCACCCCGATGGCCGCCGTCGTCGGGATCACCGCGATGACCAGGCTGCCGATCGAGGCCATCGCGACCGACCAGACCATGGCCGCCTTGCGGCCGCGCCGGTCGGCCAGCCAGCCGAGCAGGAAGCCACCGAACGGGCGGGCCACGAACCCGACCGCGAACACCGCGAGCGTCTTGAGGAACGCCGAGCCGGGCGTGCCGGTGAAGAACTGGGACGCGAAGAACGCCGAGAACGTGGCGTAGATGCCCCAGTCGTACCACTCCATCGCGTTGCCGGCGCCGAGGCCGACCAGGTCCCAGCCTCGGCGGGACCGCCCCGGGGCGGTCACCCGGCCAGCCGGTTCGCGGCGAGGTCGGCCAGCAGCGCGGCCGCCGTGGGCAGCACGGAGCCGTCAAAGCGGGCCAGCGGCGAGTGGTTGGCCGGCGCCGCCTCCGGCTCGAGCCCCGGTGGGCAGGCACCCAGCAGGAACATCGCCCCTGGCACCGCGTCGAGCACCCGCGAGAAGTCCTCGGAGGCGTTCACCGGGTTCGGCATCGGGTAGTAGCGCTCCTCGCCGAGCAGCTCGCGGGCCACCCCGGCGGCGAACTCGACCTCGGTGGCGTCGTTGATCGTCGCCGGGTACTGGGCGGACAGCTCGACGTCGACCTCGACGCCGTGCGCGGCCGCCACCCCGCGCACGCTGCGGGTGAACGTCTCGCGCAGCCGGTCCTCGAGGTCGGGGTTGAAGGCACGCACCGTGGCCTCGAAGGACGCGGTGTCCGGGATGATGTTGCGCGCGGTGCCGCCGCGCAGCACGCCGACGCTGAAGATCACGGGGTCGAACGCGTCGAACGAGCGGGCCACCGCGACCTGCAGCGCGCCGACCATCTCGGCGGCGGCCATGATCGGGTCCCTGGCCAGGTGCGGGAACGCGCCGTGACCACCGGCGCCGCGCACCGTGACGTCCAGCTCGTAGGCGGCGGCCAGCATCGGCCCGGGCCGCCCGGCCACGATGCCGGCGGGCAGCGCGTGCGGCAGGACGTGCAGCGCGTAGGCGTGGTCGGGGCGGCGGCCGGCGGCATCCAGCACGCCCTCCCGGATCATCACCCCGGCGCCGTCGTAGCCCTCCTCGCCGGGCTGGAACATGAACACCACGTCGCCGGCCAGCCGGTCGCGGTGCGCGCAGAGCAGCCGGGCGGCGCCGACCAGCGCGCTGGTGTGCAGGTCGTGGCCGCAGGCGTGCATCGCCCCGTTCGTCGCCGAGAAGTCCTCCCCCGACCGCTCGTCCAGCGGCAGCGCATCCATGTCCCCCCGCAGGAGGACGGTGTTCCGCCCCTGGTCGGAGGCCGACGCGGCGCCGGGCGCGGCGTCGGGTGCGGTGCCGGGCGCGGTGCCGGGCGCGGTGCCGGGCGCGGTGCCGCGCAGCACGGCGGTGACCGAGGTCGTCGCGGTACCGGTGCTGATCTCCAGTGGTAGGCCGGCCAGCGCCGCGAGCACACGGTCCCGGGTGCGGGGCAGCTCCAGACCGACCTCGGGCTCACGGTGCAACGCGGCGCGCAGCCCGATCAACTCGGGCCGCAGCTCCTGGGCATCGTCCAACAGATCCATTACGCGCCCCCCTCATCACCCGGCCAGCGCAAGGCCGAGCACCAGGAGGCTAACCGAGCAAACCCCGTTCCCGCGTGGGCACTTCCGGTGACTGTCCCAAGGCTGACGACCGCCGGCACCCCGCAGCCCCACCTCTCCGACTTGTCGTGGCTAATTGACGCGACAAGTGGCACTAGTCGTGCCTAATTCCCGCGACAGGTGGGACTACGCCGCCCCGCCGCCCCGCTGCCCGCCGCCCCGCTGCCCGCCGCCCGTGCCTGGGGTCCGCCGCCCTGCTTGCCCTGCACATCGGCCCGGAGCCTGCCGACTTGTCGTGGGAATTAGGCA
>DATAZG010000005.1:0-9272 GCA_036272155.1 Pseudonocardia sp. | reverse complement strand
CCCATGCCGCCCACGTACAGGGCCAGCAGCGGCCGGATCGCATCCCGCAGCGCCGGCACGTCGGCCGCGCTGGCGCCGATCGCGACGGGGATCTGCGGCACCACGTCGAGCTCGCCCAGCTCCGGGGCCCGCTTCGCCTTGCCGGCGGCCAGCGCGTCGCCCCAGACCTCGCCGGCCCGCTCCGGCAGGTAGAACAGCGGCTGCCAGCCGTTCGCGATCTCGGCGGTGAGCTCGACGTTCTTCGGCCCGATGGAGGCGATCACGATCGGGATGTCGGGCCGCACCGGGCGGTTGATCAGCTTCAGCGGCTTGCCGAGGCCCGTGCCCTGTCCCTCCGGCAGCGGCACCTGGTAGTACCTGCCCTGGTACTGCACCCGCTCGCGGCGCCAGACCTGCCGGCAGATCTCCACCAGCTCGCGGGTATGCCCCAGCGGCGCGGTGTACGGCACGCCGTGGAAGCCCTCGATCACCTGCGGGCCGGACGCACCGATGCCCAGGGTGAACCGGCCGCCGGAGACGTAGTCCAGCCCGGCGGCCGTCATCGCGGTCAGCGACGGCGTGCGGGTGTAGAGCTGCAGGATGCCCGAGGCCAGCTCCAGCCGCTCGGTGCGCGCCGCGATGAAACCGAGCTGGGACACCGCGTCGAAGCTGTATGCCTCCGGCACGAACAGGATCTCCAGGCCGGCCCGCTCGTAGTCGGCGACGGCCGCCACCGTCTCGCTGAACCCGCCGCTATAGTTCAGGGTCATCCCAATACGCACGAACGGCTCCTCGCCATTGAGTCGGTGTCCTGCTCAGGGCGCCCGATTGCACCACATAACGGTGTCACCGACAGTGCCAGGTGACCCGGCGCACGCCCGGTCGAGTGGTGCCCGAGGCGTGCTCCGGAAGCGCGCTCAGCGCCGGGCGACCGGGCGACCGGTGCCCCCGCTCAGCGCGAGCACCTCGGTGAACCCGTCCAGCAGGCACTGCACGAACAGCTCCGGCTCGGTGAACGAGGCGGCGTCGAAGTTGACCCCGACGCAGCCGATGTCACCGTGGCTGACCAGCGTGATCATCGCGGCGCAGCCGGGCAGCGGGGCGTACGGGTACATCCGCTCGATCCGCGCGCCGGCCAGGAACAGCTCGCCCCGGATGCCCGGCACGTTGCTGGCCTGCAGGTCGTTGCCCTTGGTCATCGGGCCGGCCAGCTGTGCGATCACCGAGCCGGGCAGCCGCGCCAGCACCGGCGACATCAGTCCGATCGTGTTGATCGCCGGCTCGCCGCGCGCGGTCAGCACCAGCGACCGGATCTCCTCGATCCGCGCTGTCGGGTCGACCGTGCCGACCGGCGCGGACAGCCGGGCCGAGGCGATCTTGTTACCGCCCTCGGAGTCGCCCGGCTTGCGCACCGAGATCGGGATGGCGATCGGGATCTTCTCCACCGGCACGCCCATGGCCTCGTGGTAGAGCCGGTAGCCGCCGAGCAGCGCCGCGAGGTAGCTGTCGTTGACCGAGCCGCCCACCGACTTGCCGGCCGCCCTCAGCTCCCCGAACGGCACGTCCAGCGCGGCGAACCGCCAGGACAGGCTGCGCTTCGCGAGCAGCGGCGAGCCCCCGGCCGCCGGCGGGGTGAGCACCCGGCGCAGCGACTGGCCGTAGCGCTGGGCCGAGCGCAGGGTGCCGCCCGGGTCGCCGAGGGCCTTGATCGCCCCGGAGCCCACCTCGCGCAGCACCTCGGGCACCGCCATGGCGTCGTTGCGCACCTGGTGCACCAGCGTGTCCAGCGGGCTGATCGACGTGGCCGCGCGGGGCGCGGGCTGCGGCTTGTCCGGGTTCGGCTCCCGCGTCTTCGAGTGCAGCTGGCCGAGGAGCTGCATCACGCCCATGCCGTCGCTCGCCGAGTGGTGCAGCTTGAGCAGGTAGGCGCCCCGGCCGCCGGGCAGGCCCTCGAACAGCACCGCCTCCCAGGGCGGCCGGGTGCGGTCGAACGGGGTCATCGCCACCTGGGCGGCCGCCTCCAGCAGCGCCGGCCAGCCCCCGCCCGCCGGCAGGTTGGCCCGCCGCACGTGGAACCGAAGGTCGAAGTCGGGGTCGTCGGTCCACCGGGGCGCGGCCAGCCCGAGCGGCGCCTCCACCACCCGCTGCCGGAACCGGGGCGCCATCCGGACCGCCCACTCGTGTGCGGCCAGGAACCGGTCCCAGTCCGGCACCACGTCCAGCTCCTCGAGCCCGACCACCGGCGAGCGCAGCGCGCGGTCGGCCTCGGCGCGCCACATCACGGTCTCGAAGGCGTTCATCTCGTCGCCGGCGCCCCAGCCGAGCGGGCTCCCACCGCCAGTACCACCGCCAGTACCGCCGCTGGTGCCGCCCGTGTCGCCGTTCCGGCCCGCCATCACGCGTCTCCATCCTTCGAGTCCGCCGAGTCCGCCGAGTCCGCCTGGTCCTCGACCGGGGGCACCGGCCGGCCGGGCCAGTGCGCCAGCGTGTCCAGGTACATGCCGCGCACCTCGGCGACGTGCTCGGTGATCGTCTCGACCTGCCAGTCCGCGCTGTCCACCGGAGGCAGCACCACGACCTCGACGGTGCCCGCCTTGATCACCTGGGAGCCGCGCCACATCACCTCGCCGGCGTTGCGGATCACGATAGGCACCACCGGCACGCCCGCCTGCATGGCGATGTGGAAGGCGCCCTTCTTGAACGGCCCGAGCCTCGGCGTGGCCGACCGGGTGCCCTCGGGCGCCATCATCAGCGAGATGCCCTCGTCGCGCATCTTCGCCACGGCCGGCTCCAGCGCGGCGCGGGCCTGCGCGGTGTTGCCCCGGTCCACGAACGCCACGTCGGCCAGCTGGAACAGCTGCCCGAAGCCGGGGATGTTCTTGGCTTCCTTCTTCGCCACCCCGGTGAACTGGCCGCGCACCAGCTTCATCGCGATGATCGGGTCGAGCTTGCTCTGGTGGTTGAACAGGAACAGGCAGGGCCGCACCGAGGTGAGGTACTCGGCGCCGCTGAGCACATCCACCGAGACGCCGGCCAGGCCGAGGCTGAGGTCGGAACCGAGCGCGGTCGTCACGTCCAGCATCTCCCGCCGCGACCGGCGCAGCAGCCCGACCCCGAGCCCGGCGCCGACGGCAGCCGCGAAGCCGCCGTAGAAACCGAGGGTGCGCAGTACCTCCGTGGGGCTGGGCCGGCCGCCGCGCGGCACACAGCGCAGCACCGGCCAGCCGCGCCGGGCCGCCTCCGAGGCCAGCCCGACCTGTGGCGCCACCGCGACCGGGTTGCCCACGGTCTCCAGGAACATGACGTCCTCGTCGCCGTTGCTGTAGCCGAACGAGGCGGCCAGGTCCAGGTCGTGCCCGGCGGCCAGCGCCCGCACCGCCCGCGCCTTGCCCAGCCCCCACAGCGGCGCCCCGGCGGGCCGGCCGGTGACCAGGCCGTCCACGACCTCCAGCTCGGTGCACAGCACGTGCTCGGCGCGCATGTCCCTGGCCATCGGCTGCACCTGGAACCGGGTCGCCGAGGAGGCCAGCACCACGGTGTGGCCCATCTCGTGGTGCGCCTGGATCAGCTCCCACACCTCGGTGTGCAGCTGGGCGGCGATCTCGTGCTTGAACAGCGACTCGCCGAGCTTCATCAGGTCCTCGGGTGGGCGCCCCTTGTACGCCGCCAGCGACAGGTCCAGCAACTCGGCGAACTCCTGCTCCGAGCTCACACCGCGCACGCTGGCCCAGGTCATCTTGGCCAGCTCGGCCGCGCCGATCTCCCGGTCCCGCAGGCGCTTGTTGTAGAAGGCCATGGCGGAGTAGCCGGAGATCACCGTGCCGTCGTAGTCGAAGAACGCCCCGATCTTCGGGCCTCTCGGCGCCGCGTACACCCGGGCGACCAGCTCATCCAGCTTCATCGAGCACCCCGTCCACTCCGACGATTGCCGACCGGCCCGATCGCCGCACCCGGCCGCCGCGGCCACCTCACCCCGGCCCCCGCCGCGCACCGCGCCGGGGTCGGACACCGCGGTTGGGCAGCGCCGCGCGGCCAACCTACCCGGCCCGCGACCGGCCGCGATGATCGTGGCCACATCTTCAACCAATATTTCACCCGGAACAAACGGTCAGAATTGACTGGTAACGTCGCGGGCCGGCACACTAGCCGCCATCTCATCGCCGAGGAGGCCATTGTGGACATCAAGGGTGGCGTCGCACTGATCAGTGGCGGTGCCTCCGGCCTCGGCCTGGCGACCGCGCGACGGTTGCTCGACGCCGGGGCCCGGGTGCTGCTGGTTGACCTACCGAGCTCGGCCGGCGACCAGGTGGCTGAGGACCTCGGCGACAACGCCAGGTTCGCCCCCGCCGACGTCACCGACGAGGCCGCGCTCGCCTCCGCCCTGGACGCCGCCGGTGAGCTCGGCGAGCTGCGGGTCGCGGTCAACTGCGCCGGGATCGGGCCGCCCGGGCGGGTGCTCGGCAAGCAGGGGCCGCTGCCGCTGGCGACCTTCAACAAGGTCATCCAGGTCAATCTCATCGGCACCTTCAACGTGATCCGGCTGGCCGCCGAGCGCATGCAGGCCCTGGAGCCGGTGGACGGCGAGCGCGGCGTGCTGGTTTGCACCGCGTCGGTCGCCGCGTACGACGGGCAGATCGGGCAGGCCGCCTACGCGGCGTCCAAGGGCGGCATCGTCGGCATGACCCTGCCGATCGCGCGGGACCTGGCCGACCGCCAGATCCGGATCGTCACCATCGCGCCTGGCCTGTTCGACACCCCGCTGCTGGCCGGGTTACCTGAGGAGGCCCGCAACTCCCTCGGTGGCCAGGTGCCGCATCCACGCCGCCTCGGCCAGCCGTCGGAGTACGGTGCACTGGTCGAGCACATCGTGGCCAACCCGATGCTCAACGGGGAGGTCATCCGGCTGGACGGGGCGATCCGGATGGCGCCCCGGTGAGCGGGCGCTGAGGCGGCGGGATCCGGTCCAGAAAGAGCAGGCCCACCATGGAGTGGGAGTTCGACGATTCGGCTTCGTCCGCGTACCCGCTCTACTCCCGCGCGGTCGTCGGTGACCTGTGCCCCGACCCGGTCACACCCCTGACCGCGACGGCCGGGGTCGGCGCCGAGCTCGGCCCGGCGTGGGCCGAGGTCTACGCGGAGACCGGCCTGCGGCCGCTGCCCGGGCGCATCACGGGCATGCCCGGCACCGGCGCGGCCGACCACTCCGACCAGCATCCGGTCGCCATGTTCGGCGCCTACCTGTACCTGAACACCACGCTGCTGCGGCTGTTCGGCGTCTACGCGGCCGGCGCCGACCCGATGGCGTTCGCCCGGCAGTACCTCGGTGAGCGCCCGGACGTCCCTCGGCAGCGCGACGAGCGGCCGGCCCTGGAGGCGTCCACCGACCGGCTCGAGGCGTGGGTCCGGGGCGCGCTGGCCGAGACTCCGGACCGCGCCGAGCACACCAGGGCAGCGCGGCGGCTGATCGAGCAGAAGGCCGCCCGGCCCGACCTGGCCGGCTGCTCGGACGCCGACCTGAGCACCCGGATCACGGCGGTGCGTGGCGAGCTGCGCGAGGCGCTGCGGCTGCACGCGCACGCCGAGCTGGCCACGGCGGTGTCCAGCGAGCTGCTCACCCGGGCCACCGAGGACGCCGGGCACCCGGGGCAGACCGGGGCTCTGGTCGCCGGGCTCGGCGGCTCGGCCACCGAGGAACCGGTCAGCCGGCTGTGGCAGGTGGCCCGGCTCGTGCGGCAGTCCGACCGGCTGCGCCAGATGTTCGGCCAGGGCGTGGCCAGCGTCGCCTCGCAGCTGGACGGGGCGCGCAACGGCGAGGTCGGCCGGCTGCGCTCGGCGCTGGCCGCGCTGCGCGCCGAGTACGGCCACCACGGCCCGGCCGAGTGGGAGCTGGCCGCCGACACCTGGGGCACCGAGCCGAGACTCGTGCTGTCCGTGCTGGACCTGCTGCGCCGGGTGGACGACGAGCCCGACCCGTCCGACCGGGCGCGGCTGCGCGCGGGGCGCGGGGCCGAGTCCATCGCGGCGGTGCGCCGTTCGGTGCATGCCTCGCCGGCCGACTCGGCGCGCTTCGAGACCGCCCTCGCCGCCACCAGCAGCTGGCTGCTCACCCGGCAGCGGATCCACCAGGTCGTCTCCGGGCTGCACCACGAGCAGCGCCTGGCCGCCCGCGAGCTGGGCCGCCGGCACGTCGCCACCGGGCTGCTGGACAGTGTCGACCAGATCTTCATGCTGCTGGCCGCCGAGCTGGACCAGTTCGTCAGCGAGCCGGAGCGGTTCGGGGAGTCGCTGCGCATGCGGGCCTACGACTACCACGCGCTGGCCACCTACCAGCCGCCGTTCGTCACGCTCGGCCAGCCGCCGCCGGTGGTGCGCTGGCCGAGGGGCTCCACCGCCAAGACGCTGGTCGGCCGGCGGGGCATCACCGGCACGGCGGCCAGCCCCGGCACCGTGACCGCGGTGGCCAGGGTGATCCGCTCGGCGGCCACGCCCACCGGGCTGCACCCCGGGGACGTGCTCGTGGCGCCGTCCGCCGGACCGGCCTGGGTGCCGCTGCTGCCGGCGGTGTCGGCCGTGGTCACCGATGCCGGCGCCGCGCTGTCCGCCGTCGCGGTGGCCTGCCGCGACCTGGGCATCCCGTGTGTGGTGGCCACCGTGGACGCCACCAGCCGGATCGGCAACGGGGCGACCGTGGCGGTGGACGGCTTCGCCGGTACCGTCCGGCTCACCGGGCGCGGCGAGGACGGCGGGCGACCCCCACCGGCCCAGGTGGCCGACCAACCGACCAGCAGTTCGGCATGAGCTCGGAAGCGAGCCCGCCATCGAGCCCGGCACGGAGCCCTGCTGTGAGCCCGCACGGCCGGCATGCGCGCGACCTGAGCACACCCGCAAGCCCGAAAGGCGGCCCCCTTGGCTGAACCGGACCACCCGCCGCGCCGCAGCCGCAGCAAGCGCAGCGCGGACAGCCGCCAGCTGATCCTGGACGCCACCCTGGACTGCCTGCTGGAGAACGGCTATGCCCGGACGACCACGCTGACCATCCAGGCCAGGGCCGGGGTGTCCCGCGGCCGGCTGCTGCACCACTTCCCGTCCCGGGAGGGCCTGCTCGTCGCGGCGTGCCAGCACCTGGCCAGCACGCACCTGGCCGAGCTGGAGAGCTGGGTGGCGGTGTCGCTGGACGCCCGTGGCTCGGACGTGGACCGACTGGACCGGGTCATCGACCTGTTCTGGTCGACGTTCGACCAGCGGTACTTCTGGGGCGCCATCGAGCTGTGGACGGCCGCGCGCACGGACGAGCGGCTGCGCAGCACGCTGATGCCCGAGGAACGCCGGCTCGGCACCGCGGTGCGGCACGTGATAGACGCCCTGTTCGGGCCGACGTTCAGCAGCCACCCGCGCTACCCGATGGTCCGGGAGATCCTGCTGACCAGCATGCGCGGCGTGGCGATGACGTACACCTTCGACCGGCGGGACCGGCACAGCGACCCGCACCTGGCCATCTGGCGCAGCGTGGCCTACCTGCTGCTGGAGGACGCCGCCCCGGCCGTCGTCGGGATCCCGCAGCAACAGGAAAACAGTCACCTCTGACCGCGCGGGGTGGTGGTCCGGTCCCCGCCTTCCGGGGTGCCGGCGGACAGTCGCCGCCCAGCCCCGGCCGAAGAGTCCCCGCCGAAAGGACCCGGTTCATGACCGTCCCCCAGTCGTCCCAGGTACCGCGCACACAGGACCGGATGACCCACGACGTATGGCTGCCGGCGGAGATCGTCGAGCTGCGGGCGCGCGCCCGCAAGGCGGTGGAGAACCGTCTCGCCCCGCACGCGAGGGAGATCGGGCAGCGCGAGGAGTCCGCCGAGAGCTTTCCCTGGGCGGCGTTCCGCGGGCTGGCCGAGGAGGGGCTGTTCGCGGTGCCGTTCGGCCGGGCGGCGGGCACGATCGAGGGCGTCGAGTACGGCGCCGGCCTGGACCACCCGATGCTCGGTACCTGCACGGTGACCGAGGAGATCGCCTACCACTCCTCCTCGATGGCCGGGGTGTACGACGGCCAGTGCATCCTGGTGCCGAGCACGCTGAGCTCGGCGACCGACGAGCTGCGGGCCAGGCTGATCCCCGAGCTGGTCACGGGCCGGACGGCGTTCTCGTTCGCCACCACCGAGCCGGACACCAGCTCGGACCTCACCGCGGAGCGGATGCGCACGGTCGCCGAGGAGACGCCCGACGGGTTCGTGGTCAACGGCCGCAAACGCTGGATCACGAACAGCGTCGTCGCCGGCTGGGTCTCGGTGCTCTGCCGGGCCGGCGCGACCGACCGGGCCACGATGCTGCTGGTCGACCTGCACTCGCCGGGAGTGCGGATCGGCCGCCCCGACCGCAAGATGGGCCACCGGGGCCAGATCACCGCTGACATCGTCTTCGAGAACGTGGCGGTCCCCCGGGCGAACCTGCTCGGGTTGGCCGACGGGGGGCTCGGGGTGGCGCTGGCCGCGCTGGTCCGGGGCCGGATCGGGATCGGCGCGGCCGGTGTCGGGGTCGCGCAGGCGGCGCTGGACCTGTCGGTGGCCCGGCTGCGCTCCCGGGAGGTGTTCGGCCGACCGCTGGGCGCGATGCAGCACTGGCAGTTCACGATGGCCCAGCGGGCGACCGAGATCGAGTGCGCCCGGTCGCTCTACCAGAAGGCGGCCACGCTGCTGGATCGAGGCGACCGGTCCGCCGAGCCGGAGGCGGCGATGGCCAAGGCGTTCGGCACGCGGCTGGCGGTGGACCTGGTCCGGGACGCCGTCCAGGTGCACGGCGCGCTCGGCTTCGCGTCCGAGGTCGGCGAGACCGGCGAGTCGGTACGCCTGGAGGAGCTCTACCGCGACGCCAAGATCCTGGAGATCTTCGAGGGCGCCAACGAGCTACAGCAGTGGATCATCGCCCGCCAGCTGATCGGCCGCGACGTCACGGGCTGACGTGTGTGGTGGGGTACGGGTCGGCGTGGGCGACTGGCTGACTCGTCGACTGGTTTGGTGACTTGTCGAGTGGTCGCTGGGCGGCTGGTGGGTGACCTGTCGCTGGCTAGTCGACCGTGTCGCTGGCTCGTCAACTTGTCGACTTGTCGCTGGCCAGTCGACTTGTCGCGGCTGGTCGGACTTGTCGCGTGGCCGAAGGTCGCGGCCGTGTCGACGGCAGCCGAATACTGATCACCGCGCGGCAAACGAATTTTGACCAGCTTCCCCGAGACCCTGACTCGATTCGAGGCGGGGAGGAAGCGGGTGTTGAGCGTGGAGGATTGGGCGGAGATTCGGCGGTTGCGTCGG
>DATAZG010000004.1:0-76000 GCA_036272155.1 Pseudonocardia sp. | reverse complement strand
GCACCGCGCGCTCGAGGCGGCCACCGAGGAACCGCTCGGCGACGCCGCGCTGGGTACCGACGCCGACATCGATGCCGCGGTCACCGCCGCGCGCACCGCACTGGACTCCGGGCCGTGGGGCCACAGCAGCGCCGCCGAGCGCGCCGAGGTGATGCGCCGGTTCGCCGACGCGCTGACCGCCCGCGCCGAGGTCACCAGCACCCTGGTCAGCCGCGAGAACGGCATGCCGATCACGCTGTCGACGATGGTCAACGGCGCCGCCCCGGCCGACCTGCTGCGGATGTACGCGGACCTGATCACCGAGCGGCCACTCGAGGAGGTCCGGCCGAGCGCGTCCGGCTCGACGATCGTGCGGCGCACCCCGGTCGGCGTCGTCGGCGCGATCACCCCGTGGAACTACCCGCAGATCCTCGCCATGTCCAAGCTCGCCCCCGCGCTCGCGGCCGGCTGCACGATCGTGCTCAAGCCCTCCCCCGAGACCGCCCTGGACTCCTACCTCTTCGCCGACGCCGCGGTCGAGGCCGGGCTGCCGCCGGGCGTGCTGAACATCGTGCTGGCCGGGCGGGAGGTCGGCTCGACGCTGGTCAGCCACCCCGGCGTCGACAAGATCGCGTTCACCGGGTCGACGGCGGCCGGGCGGATCATCGGCGCCGAGTGCGGCCGGCTGATCCGCCGCTGCACCCTGGAGCTGGGCGGCAAGTCGGCGGCGATCTTCCTCGACGACGGCGACCTCGACACCTTTACCCAGGGGCTCGCCGCCGCGTCGTTCCTGAACAACAGCCAAACCTGCGCCACCCAGTCCCGCATCCTGGCGCCCCGGTCGCGCTACAACGAGGTCGTCGACGCGATCGCGAGCGTGGCCGACGGCCTCGTCGTCGGCAACCCGCTGGACCCGGCGACCACCTGCGGCCCGATGGCCAGCGAGACGCACCTCAACCGCGTCCTCGGCTACATCGATGTCGCCAACCGGAGCGACGCCCGGCTGGTCACCGGCGGCGGCCGGCCCGCGTCCCAGGACCGGGGGTGGTTCGTCCAGCCCACCGTGTTCGCCGACGTACGCAACACCGACCAGCTGGCCCGCGAGGAGGTCTTCGGCCCGGTGCTCGCAGTGATCCCCTACGACGGTGACGACGAGGCCGTGGCGATCGCCAACGACAGCAACTACGGCCTGGCCGGCTCCGTCTGGACCGCCGACGAGGCGCGGGGCATCGCGCTGGCCAGCCGCGTGCGCACCGGCACGATCGGCGTGAACTACTACCGGATCGACCGCGGCGCGCCGTTCGGCGGTGTGAAGGACAGCGGCATCGGGCGGGAGTACGGCCCCGAGGGTCTCGCCAACTACCTCGAGTACCAGTCCGTCTACGCCAGCGCCGCGCAGCTGAACCGATGACCGGGCCGGCTGGGCCCGGTTTGCCGGGCCCGGTCCGGCTGGTTGGGCCCGGGCCGGCCGACCGGACTGGCTCGGGCCGGCCCGGGGTGGCCGTATTCGCGGCTTTAGACTCTGTCCGGTGCCGCGGTTCCGGATAGCCGAGATCGCCGCCCTGCTGTCGGTCAGCAACGACACGGTGCGCCGGTGGATCGACGTCGGCCAGCTCCCGGTCGTCGAGGGCACCATGCCGCGCACCGTCGAAGGGGCCGAGGTCGCCCGGCTCGCCAAGGACAGGGCGCGGCCGACACCCGACCCGTCCGGCGTCGGCCGCTCGGCCCGCAACCGGTTCGTCGGCCTGGTCACCGACGTGGTCTGCGACCCCGTGATGGCCAGCGTGACGCTGCAGTGCGGGCGGCACCGGATCGAGGCGGTGATGAGCACCGAGGCGGTCCGCGAGCTCGACCTGCAGCCCGGTTCGCTGGCCGTCGCGGTGGTCAAGGCGACGCAGGTGCTGCTGGAGACGCCGAGTTTCGCGCACGACTAGTGTCCTGAGTCCGAAGTTCGTTGCCAGTATCCGGTGATCCAGATGGATGCATCGCAAGGCGGAGGAGTGGCCGATACCGTTGTTGTATCGGCCACGACGACAACGCCGCGAGGCGCCATCTGGGCGCCGGAGACTGGTGACAGACTCCGGACTCAGGGCACTAGTGTCGGGCCGTGTCGTGGGCGCTGCCGGAGTGGACTGTCCTCGCCGTGCTCCGGGAGCAGCCCCGGCACGGCTTCGCCATCGCCATGCTCACCGCGCGGGGCGGTGAGCTGGGCCGGGTCTGGCAGATCCCGCGCCCGGTGGTGTACCGCGCGCTGGGTCGGCTGCACGACGCCGAGCAGGTGACGCCGACGCTGGTGGAGTCCGGCCCCGGCCCCCAGCGGACCCTCTACGCGGTGACCGACGCCGGCCGCGCGGCTGTCGACGAGTGGCTCCAGCAGCCGGTCGAGCACGTCCGCGACCTGCGGTCCCAGCTGCTGATGAAGCTGGCCCTGCTGGACCGGCGCCGGCTCGACGCGGCCGAGCTGCTCGCCCGCCAGCGCGCCGTGCTCGAGCCCATCGTCGCGGCCGTGGCGGCGGAACGCGACCGGCACGCCGGCTTCGACTCGGTGCTGCTCACCTGGCGGCACGCCAACGCCGGCGCGGCACTGCGGTTCCTGGACGACATCGAACGCGGTACCGGCCGGGGCTGACCTCAGTTGGGCAGGCCGGCGCGGCGACGCAGCCAGGTGGCCGGCTCCCCGCACTCGGCCGCGATGGACCGCCAGCTGAGGCCAGCGGCGCGCCGCGCAATGAGGTAGTCGCCGATGTCCGGGTAGCCGAACCGGTCCGCGACCGCTGAGGCCCGCCGCACGCACTCGGACCGCGTCGCCGCGTGCGGCACCCACGCCACCCCGTGCCGGTCCAGCGCGGCCTGCACGGTGCCGGGGCTCAGGCCGACCTCCTTGGCGATCGCGTGCACGGTCCACCGGTCGACCACGTGCCGCTCGACGAGGTAGCTCGGCACGTCCTCGAAGCCCAGTTCCCGGACCGCCGGCAACCATCGGGCGTCCCGGCGCACCGGCTCCAGCTCGGCCTCGTTGACGGCCTCGGCGGCGGCCGGGTCGACGGTGGCCAGGTGGCGGCACAGCCAGTCCTTGTGCAACCCGGCTTCGCGGCTGACCGAGGCGAGGCTCGCTCCGGCGGCCACCCGGTCGCGCACCAGCGAGCCGATGTCCGGGTAGCCGAGGCCGGCGGCCGCCTCCGCCGCGGTCCGGTGCAGCCACTGCTCGGTGTACCGGCGCCGGCCGGCCGCGCGGGCGGCCGGAGACACCGACGCCAGGGTCCGCAGCGTCTTGCGGCGGCGCTGCTCGGGCTGCCGGCGCCCCCGGGCGGCCTCGGCGGCGTCCTTGGTCAACTCGCCGGAGCGGGCCCGCTGCTGGCCCGCCTCGAAGCCGCTGCGCACCGCCGGCTCGACAACCCGCCGCACGCGCAGCGCGACCGCCCGCCGCCGCCGGGTATCGGCGCCCTCCAGCGGCTGCCCACGCTCCAGCCCGAACGCGGCGCGGTAGCCGGCCTGCTCCCACCCGTGCACGCGCAGGTGGGCCAGTACCGACCGGTACCAGCCGCCGCACAGGTGGCACTGCACGCGCGCGCCCTCGGTGAGCACGGTGCCGATCGGCGAGTAGCACGGCGTGCCGTCCGGCAGCACCGCGACCACGGCATGCACCCGGCGCCCGCGCGCGCCGCGCCGGCCGGTCGGGCGGTCCGGCACAACTCCGGCTCCGGCGGTGCTCACGCGCACACCTCCACGACGACCCTGGGCAACTAGTAACACTGAGACTAGTGGCCCGGTCTGCCGCGGTACAGACCCGCTCCCCGCCGCCCCGTGTGCACGGCCCACGGGAGCCGCACCCAGGGCCGCACCGACCCGCGTGCGATCCGGGTCGCCCCGCCGCCAGCGCGATCATCTGGCGCCGCGCTGGCTCGGCCTCACCCCGGTTCGACTTGTCGCGGGACATGGGGACGACGCTCAGCCGCCGCCCAAAATCCCGGCGCTCGACCGCACGCCGGCCGCGGCGGGATCAGACGCGGAAGTAGTCGGCTATGGGGGGCAGGGCGCCGGCCAGCTCGTAGGCGCCGACCAGCGCGTTCTTCGCGTCGATCGAGTCGTGTGAACCGAACGTGCGCGCGTTGCGCCAGAACCGGTCGAAGCGGTAGCGGTTGGCGGTGCTGCGCGCCCCGGTCAGGTCGTGGATCCGAGCCGAGACGTCCAGCCCGGCCCGCGTGCTGGCGATCTTCGCCCGGAACCCCCGCACCCCCATCTCGTCCGCGCTCACCCCACCCGCCGGCGACTCGACGCCGGCCGCCGGCACCACCAACCCCTCGACCACGCTTTCCAACCCCGCGGTCGTGCTCGCCAGCTCGGCGGACACGCTCAGCAGCAGCGCCCGTGCGGCGGCCAGTTCACTGGACATCTCGCCGAGCTGGCGGTGCATCAGCGGGTCGGCGGCGGCGGTGCCGAACTTCGGCATGCTGGGCCGGTTCAGCTCGCGCAGGTAGCCGACCGCCGCGGCCAGTGCGCCCTCCCCGATGCCCTGCAGCAGCGCCCCGTGCAGCAGCATCGCGGCGCACAGGAAGTACGGGTCGACCGGCTTTGCGGCGAAGTGCCAGCCGTCCGGCACGAACACGTCCCGGTACGTGATCGTCTGGCTGCAGGTGCCGCGCTGGCCCATGTTGTCCCAGTCGTGCGCCAGCGCGAGCGCCGGATCGTCGAGGCGGATCAGCGCGTGATGCCGGGGCGCCGCGGCCACCCGGTCAGCCACTCCATCACCCACCGCCGCATCCCCGTCTAGCAGGGCGAAACTGACGCAGGCGAGGTCCCGGCCGCCGCCCCCGCTGTTCGTGTTGAACGTCTTCGTGCCGCTGACCACGAGCCCGCCGGCCACCCGCTGCCCCAGCACCCGACCGGCGCCGCCCGTCTCGGCGTTCGAGGCCACGAACCGGCGGCCCTCGTGCATGATCTCGCCGGCCAGCAGCCGCTTCGTCTCGCCGGCCAGCTCAGAGGCGTAGATCTCCCGCGCGACGAGCCCGGTCGTGGCCCAGCACTGACCGGTGGACCCGTCGGCGGCGGAGACCTCGACGATCGTCTCCATGAATTCCCGCCAGCCGCCGTACGGCCCGCCGTCCCAGAGCCCGCCGAACTCGGTCGGCACGTTGAGCCGGTGCAGCCCGGCGGCGCCGAGCAGCGCCATGTTGCGCGTGGGGTCGGCGCCGTCGGCGTCGATGCCGGGTCCGTCGACGGCCAGCTCCGGGCGCAGCGCGCGGACCCGCTCGATCACGGCGCGCCGGGTCGCCGGCAGCTCGGCCCGCACCACCGTGGTCATCGGCCCGCCGCCCGGATCTCGCCCTGGTCGTTGAACGTCCACGGCCGCGTGTCCGCGTGCGGCGACCGTCCGAGCAGCTCGAGCACGTAATGGGTGACCGTCGCCGGGCCGGTGTTGCGGATCCGGTGCGGGGTGAGCGGCGCGCGGTGGCCGACCGTGCGGTAGAGCACGAACCCCGGCCGCGCCTCCTGGACCAGGCCCCAGTCCGGGTCGCCCAGCTCCTGGGCCTGCGCCGTGCCCGACTCCGGCCAGAGCACGACGTGGTCGTGGTGGTGTTGATGGAAGTCGAACAGCTGGCCCGGTTCGAGCGTCATCGACCAGACGCGGACCCGGTCGTTCTCGAAGATCAGGGTGTCGCCGGGGGCTTCGGGATACACGGTCATTGCGGTCCTCCGAGGTTGCACACGACCCGAGATGTCGGCACGCGGTCGGCCCGGAAAGGTCATCAATTGGTCGGGACCGTACCGTCCCGACCAATTTAGACGGGACGGTACGGTCCTGTCCAGTGTTAGGCTCTGCCCCCATGCGGGGGACCACGCGCCGGACGCCGAGCGGAGCCGCCGTGATGCGGCAGGACCTCACCGACACGATCGTCGAAGCCGCGCTCGACGAGCTGGCCGAACACGGCTACCTGGGGCTGTCGATGGACGCGGTGGCGCGGCGGGCCGGGGTCGGCAAGAGCGCGCTGTACCGGCGCTGGCCGGGCAAGCAGGAGATGGCCGTCGACGTTGTGTCGCGGCTGGGTGTGCCACTCGCCGAGGTGCCCGACACGGGTTCCTTCGCCGAGGACCTTCGGGCGCTCCTGGACGCCGTGCTCGACTGGTTCACCGACGCCCGGCTCGGCCCGATCTTCGCCGACCTGACCTCGGTGGCCCGGACCAACCCGGTGCTCGGGCATGCACTGACCGAGCACCTCGGCAACCCGCGCCGCGAGCGCGGCCGGGTGCTACTGGAGCGGGCCGTCGACCGGGGCGAGCTCCCGGCGGACACCGACCTCGAGCTCGCGCTGGACGCGATCGCCGCCCCGGTGTTCTGGCGGCTGCACGTACGCCGCGAGCCGGTCACCCCGGCCTACCTGGACCAGGTCGCCGACCTGATGGTGCACGCCCTCACCCGCCGCTGACCGCCTGTGCCGACCGAACGCGGCGAGACCAGCAACGCGACGACGTCGGCGATCTCCTGCGCGTTCCCGATCGCGCCCCCGCCCCGCTCGACCGGCAGGGGCAGTACGGCGCGGCAGGCGCGCACGGCCGATCGGCCGATCGGCCGCCGAGTTCAACCGCAGCGGCCTGGGAGACGCGATCGGGGGCCGCTGTGGTTGAGCTCGGCGAAGATCCGGCGCGGGCAGTCGCGCGGTGCGGCTGGGTCGGGCACGCCGGCCAGGGCGCGGGTCGGGGTTGGTCGGATCGGGGTTGGTCAGGGGTGGTCGGATCGGGGTGGTCGGATCGGGGTGGTCGGATCAGGGTGCGCGGGTCGGGGGTGGTCGGATCGGGGTGGCCGGGTCAGGGGTGCGCGGGGGTCCAGACTCCGGTGGCGGCGGCGGTGCTCGCGTACTCGGCGAAGTCTCGCGGCGGGCGGCCGAGCGCGCGCCGCACACCGTCGGTCAGGTGGGCGTTGCGGCCGTCCAGCACGGTGCCGAAGATCTCCGCGAACACCTCGGCCTCCTCCCGGGGGATGCCCAGCTCGACCAGCCCGCCGATGAACTCCTCCGCCGAGATCCGCCGGTAGTCCAGGTGCCGGCCGGTGGCTTTGGCGATCTCGGCGATCGACTCGGCGAAGGTCAGCAGCCTCGGCCCGGTGAGCTCGTAGAGCTGGCCGGCGTGGCCGTCCTCGGTCAGCGCGGCCACCACGACGTCGGCGATGTCGTCGGCGTCCACGAACGGCTCGCCGACCTCCGGCGCCGGCAGCGCGACCGTGCCGTCGCGCACGAAGTCCTCGAAGCCCTTCTCGCTGAAGTTCTGCGCGAAGAACGCGCACCGCACGATCGTCCAGTCCGCCCCGGCGTCCATCACGACCTGCTCGGCGTGCCGGGCCTCCGCCTCCCCGCGCCCCGAGAGCAGCACCAGCCGCCGCAATCCGGCGGCCACCGCCGCCGCCGCGAACCGCCGCACCGCGTCCACCGCGCCCGGCGCCACGAGGTCCGGGTAGTAGACGACATAGGCCGCGCCGACGTTCGCCAGCACCGCCGGCCAGGTGGCCTCGTCGGCCCAGTCGAACGCCGGCTGCCCAGACCGCGAACCCAGCCGCGTCGGCACCCCACGATCCGCCAACCGCTGCGCCACCCGACGCCCGGTCGTCCCCGAAGAACCCAGCACCAGGGTCAGGTTGCGCTCATCCGCGTGTGATGTCATGCGTCCAGTCAAACCGACCTGACCAGGGCAAACCATCGCTGCGCTGCTCGGAAACATGTCCGTCCGTCTACGCCGGCTGCCCGCGCCGAGAGCGCCCGCGAGCGCCCCGGCCGGCCACCCGGATCAGGTCAGGAAGCGGAAGATCGGCTGGGCGATGCAGACCGGCTTGGCGGCACCGTCCCGCTCGATGACCGCGTCAACGGTCACCTGCGCACCACCGGGGATCGGGTCGACGGCGGCCAGTGTGGCGCGCAGCCGCACCTTGGACCCGGCCGGCACCGGGGCGGGGAAGCGGACCTTGCCGAGCCCGTAGTTGACCTTGGTGGTCACCTCGCGCACGTCCAGCAGGTCCGACCACAGCGGGATGAGCAGGGCCAGGGTGAGGTAGCCGTGCGCGATGGTGGTGCCGAACGGGCCGTCGGCGGCGCGCGCCGGGTCGACGTGGATCCACTGGTGGTCGTCGGTGGCGTCGGCGAAGGTATTGATGCGGCCCTGGTCGACGTCGAGCCAGGCGCTGGTGCCGAGGTCCCGCCCGACCAGTGCGGTCAGCTCGTCCAGGGTGTCGACGACGGTTGCGGTGTGCTGCGTGCTCATGGGGTCTCCTGCTCAGCTGTGCGGCACCGCGGCCCGCAGCAGGTCCTTGCGGACCTTGCCGGTGGCCGTGCGGGGCAGCTCGTCGACGAACGTGACGTACTTGGGGATCTTGAAAGTGGCCAGCCGGCCGGTCAGCGCGGCGCGCAGGGTCTGCTCGGTCCACCGGACCGGGTCGGCCACGACGGGATCGGCCACGACGGGGTCAGCTACGACGGGGTCAGCTACGACAAAGGCGCGGCCGACCTCGCCCCAGCGCTCGTCGGGCACCGCGACCACCGAGCAGGCCAGCACACCGGGCAGCGCGGTGACCTCGGCCTCCACCTCGGCCGGGTAGACGTTCTCCCCGCCGGAGATGATCATGTCGCGGACCCGGTCCACGACGTAGGCCCAGCCGTCCCGCTCCACCCGGACGATGTCGCCGGTGCGGTACCAGCCCCGGTCGAAGGCGCGCTCGGTGTCGGCGGGCCGGTTCCAGTAACCCCGGCTGACGTTGAGGCCCCGGACCAGCAGCTCGCCCCGCCCGCCCCGCTCCGGCTCGTCCAGCTCCGGGTCGAACGTGATGTCGGTGTAGAACTGCGGCACCCCGACCGATACCGGCCGTTGTGTCGACCCGGCCAGCGGCGCCATGCAGACCCCGGGCGAGGCCTCGGTCATGCCGTAGCCCTGCTGCAGGGTGACGCCCCGCTCCTGCCAGGCCATCGCGACCCGCTCGGCGACCGAGGAGCCGCCGTAGACCACGTAGCGCAGCGAGCCGAGGTCGGTCCGCCCGAAGTCCGGGTGGTCGCACAGCAGCGCCAGCATCGTCGGCACGCAGGAGAAGGAGGCGACCCGGTGCGCGGCGATCGCGGCGAGCACCGCCCCCGGCTCGAACCTGGGCACCACCTGCACGGTGCCGCCCTTGAACAGCGTCGGCAGGCTGACCATGCCGAGCCCGGTCGCGTGGAACAGCGGCGCGATGCACAGCGCGGTGTCGGTGGACAGCACGTCGGCGTGCGCCAGCTGGTTCATCGTGTTGAACGTCAGGTTGGCGTGGCTGAGCACGGCGCCCTTGGGCCGGCCGGTGGTGCCGCTCGTGTACAGGATCACCGCGTCGTCGGACAGCGCCACGGGCTCCGCACGCCGGCGAGGCGGCGCGCCGGTGAGCAGCGTGTCGTAACCGTCGCCCACCTCGACCGTCGTGGGCACGCCGTGCGCCGCCGGGTCGACGGCCGTGACCAGCTCGTTCAGCTCTGCGGCGTACACCAGGACCGTCGGCGCGCAGTCGTCGAGCAGGTAGCCGATCTCCGGCGGGGCGAGCCGGGTGTTGAACGGGGCGAAGATCGCACCGAGGCGCCCGGCGGCGAAGAAGACCTCGAACGTGGCGATGTCGTTCGGGCCGAGGTACGCGACCCGGTCACCGGGCCCGACGCCGCGCGCGGCCAGCCCGTCGGCCAGCCGCTCGACCCGCTCGGCGAGCTCGGCGTAGGTGAGCGCGCGCTCCCCCTGGCGCAGTGCCACCACGTCCGGGCCGATCCGGGCACGCCGCGCCGGCCAGCTGCCCAACCCGTAGTCGGCGTCCACGTCAGCCCCGCAGCCCGAGCAGCCCGGCCGCGTTCTCCTTCAGGATCAGCGGCCGCACCTCCGGCTTGATCTCCAGTGCCTCGAAGTCGGCCAGCCAGCGGTCCGGGGTGATCAGCGGGAAGTCCGAGCCGAACAGGACCTTGCGCTTGAGCAGCCCGTTCGCCGCCCGCACCAGCTGCGGCGGGAAGTACTTCGGCGACCAGCCGGACAGGTCGATGAACACGTTGGCCTTGTGCGTCGCGATGGAGATCGCCGAGTCCTGCCAGGGCACCGAGGGGTGCGCCAGCACGATGGTCAGAGTGGGGTGGTCGGCCGCCACGTCGTCGATCAGCATCGGGTCGGAGTAGCGCAGCTTGATGCCCCGGCCGCCGGGCAGGCCGGCCCCGATCCCCGTCTGCCCGGTGTGGAAGATGATCGGGATGCCCAGCTCGGCGGCGGTCTCGTAGAGCGGGTGGTGAGCCGGGTCGTTCGGCGCGAACGCCTGCAGCGACGGGTGCAGCTTGAGCCCCCGGGCGCCGGCCGCCACGAGGTCGCGCAGCAGGGCCACCGCATCGGCGCCGGCGTTGGGGTCGACGGACCCGAACGGCACGAGGACGTCGGCGTGCGCCTTGGCGGCCACCACGATGTCGTGGCTGGACAGCGCCGGGTAGCCGAGCGCGGTGTGCGCGTCCACGGTGAACACGACCGCGGCCAGGTTGCGCGCGCGGTAGTACTCGGCGATGTCGTCCAGGGTCGGCTCGCGGTGCTGGTCGGCCTTGAAGTACTTCGCCGAGGCCTCCGTGAGCTCCGCGTCGAGGGAGCCGTGGCCGTGCCCGTCGGACTCCACGTGCACGTGCGTATCGATGGCCAGTACCGCGTCCGGATTGATCGACATGGGGTGCCGCCTCCTCAGTAGGGCTCGGGGAAGTGTTGGCCGACGGTCTGCTCGTGCGGTTTCAGCTCGGCGGCCCAGGTGTCGGCGATCGTCCTGGCCGTCCAGCCGCCGTCGGCGAAGGCCACCGCCGCCTCGCTCGGGTGCGCCCACAGCGCCAGCCGGTCGCCGCCGAGGCCGATCGCCTGCCCGCTGATCCCGGCCGCCTCCGCCGAGGCAAGGAACACGACGAGACCCGCCACATCCGAGGGCGGGCCGAAGCTCAGCTCGCGGCGGGCGTAGGCGGGCAGCGGGCGACCCTCGTGCAGCGCGTCCACGTACGGCTTGAGGAACGGCGCTGTCTCGGTCATGCCGGTCGCGGCCACCGGGATCACCGCGTTCACCGTGACGTTCGCCCTGGCCAGCTCGAGCGACCAGGTGCGCACCATGCCGACGATGCCGGCCTTGGCCGCCGCGTAGTTCGTCTGG
Organism: Pseudonocardia sp.; assembly: GCA_036272155.1. Taxonomy (GTDB): domain Bacteria; phylum Actinomycetota; class Actinomycetes; order Mycobacteriales; family Pseudonocardiaceae; genus Pseudonocardia. The sequence goes on along the minus strand of DATAZG010000004.1, from coordinate 64,875 downwards.
CCGAAGTTCCCGACCTGCCCGGTCGGCGAGCCGACGCAGATGATCCGGCCGCCCTCGCCCTGCTCGCGCATCCGAACCGCGGCCGCCCGCACACAGGTGAACGTACCGCGCAGGTGCACGTCGAGCACCGCGTCGAAGTCCGCATCGGTCATCTTCCACAGCACGGTGTCGCGCAGGATGCCGGCGTTGGTGACCAGGATGTCCAGCCGGCCGAACTCGGCGACCGCGGTGTCGACCAGCGCCTGCGCCGCCCCGGCCGGGCCGACCGCGGCCACCGACGCCACCGCGCGCCCGCCCGCCGCGACCAGTGCCGCCACGGCCGCCCCCGCCGCCGCCGGGTCCACGTCGTTGACCACGACAGCCGCTCCCTCGGCGGCCAGCGCGCTCGCGTACGCCAGCCCCAGTCCCTGGCCGGCGCCGGTCACCACCGCGACCTTGCCGCCCAGCAGTCCCTCTAACTCGCTCACGGGCATCCCTCTCCGGCCGGGGCCGTTCTCGTCTCGGGAGTCATCTCGGGTCGATCGGGGTCAGTGCCCACCCCGTGAGTGGCGAGTGGGGTCAGGACCCAACTCGCCGCTCACGGGGGTCGAGGCACCGCGCAGCAGGAACGCCGTAGCGAGCGCGGCCAGCGCTGCCGCCCCGGCACAGATCAGGTAGCCGAGCGAGTAGGCGTGGTCCAGCGCCTGGAAGGCCACGTCCTTGAGCGGGTTCAGCGGCAGGGTGTGCCCGGTTGCCGTGGTGACCGTGGCGGGCACGGCGTTGGCGCCGAGTGGGCCGGAGCTGACCGCCTCGACAGCGGCTTCCAGCGCTGGCCGTTGGGCGGGTGGCGCATGGTCCGGGGCCTCGTGGAACGCCGCGACGGCCGAGGCGAGCGCGGGGTCGGTGGCGACCCGGCCGGCGATCTCCGTGGCGGCCCGGCTCAGCGCGACCGCCCCGATCACGGCCGGGCCGAGGGTGAAGCCGAAGTCGCGCAGCAGGCTCGTGGTGCCGCTGGCCATGCCGGCGAGCTGGGTGGGCACCGTGTTCACCGCCACCGCCGTGATCGCGTTCAGGGCCAGCGCGAACCCGGTGCCGACCACCAGCAGCGGTACAAAGATCGGCGCGAGCGACAGCAGCCGCGCCGGCACCGAAGCCAGCCAGAGGTCCCCGACGGCCATCAGCGCGCAGCCGACCGTCAGCGTCCAACGCGGCCGGTAGCGCTCCAGCAGCCGCGCCATCACCGGCATCATGACCAGCGTCATCCCGTTGAGCAGCACAAACGCGACGGAGGTTCGCAGCGGGCTGAACCCCTGGATCGCGGCGAGCCGGATGCTGGTGGCGTACGCGGTGCCGAGCATCGCGAACATGCCGAGCACGGTGACGACCGAGACGACGGCGAACGCGCGGTTGTGGAACAGGTCCAGGCGCAGCAGCGGCGCCGCCGACCGCCGCTCGGCCCGCACGAACAGCACCAGGAAGACAACCGCCAGCCCCCAGCCGGTGAGCACCTGCCAGCTCGCCCAGCCGCTCGTCGGACCCTGGATCACCGCGAACAGCAGGGCGAACAGCGATACCGCGATGGTGAGCTGCCCGGGCCAGTCGAGCGAGCGACCGTGCGGCGCGGACGAGTCCTGGGCAAAGCCCCAGGTCACCACCGCGCTGAGCACCGCCAGCCCGGCGACGGCGAGGAACGCCCAGCGCCAGCTCGCGTACTCGCCGGAGCCCCAGCCGAACCCGGCCAGCCAGCCGCCGAGCACCGGCGAGACGAACCCGCCGGAGGCCAGCGCGGCGGCCCAGATGGAGATCGCCCTGGACCGGGCCCGCGCGGTGTGGGTGCCCGCCGCGACCATGGCCAGGGTGGTCGGGAAGATCGCCGCCGCGCCCAGCCCGGCGATGATCTGGCCGGACCACAGCACGAACACCCGCAGCCCGGTCGACGTGCCGGCGTCGGGGGTCAGCACGCCGACCAGCTCGCCGGCCGCGAGCAGCAGCGAGCCGATCAGCAGCAGCCGCTTGCGGCCGAACAGGTCACCGAGTACCCCGAAGCTCAGCTCCAGCAGGGTGACCGGGACCAGGAACGCGTCCGAGATCCAGGTCAGCTGCGACGAGGTCGGCCCGAGGTCCTGCTGGAACAGGCCGTTCAGCACGGCCGGGATGGCCAGTGCGACCTGGCCGACGCAGACCGCGAGCGCGGCCGCGACCAGGGTGCCGCCGGTCAGCGCGGCGGCGGTGGGGGTTGACGTCTCTCGCGGCAGGTCGACAGTGGCCATCGCGGTGCCTCTCACCCGAGCCGGCTGCTGCCGGGCTAGGCCTAGGAGGCTGTCACAATTCGCGCTAGATGTACAGGAATCCTGATTAACAGGTTTCCGTACTCATAGGGGGCGGGACCGAGCCCGGCGGCGCGGTCGCCTCCACGGGCCCGACCCATTCGCCGGCGACCCGGTCGCGGGTCCGCGCCCCAGGGTCGGCGGCGAGCTCCGCGCCCAGGGCGGCCTTGGCGACCCGCTCGGAGGCGGTCAGCGGCAGGCGGGCCCGCATCGTCCAGAACCGGGGCACCTTGAACGGGGCGAGCCGCGCCGCGCAGAACTCGGCCAGCTCGTCCCCGAAGTGTCCGACCCGACCGGGTGTGATGTCCGAATCCGTGGCGGGTCTGACCGAAAGGACATGGCCGCACCACCGCCGGGGCGGCCAGAGTGGATACCAGCACCCATACCGCCGAGCACAAGGGAGAACCCCGATGAACGACTGCATCGCAGGCGTCGAGATCGCGGACAGCCGCCTGGTCCGCGAGGCGACCGAGCTCGTCCGCGACTCGGCCCCGGACCTGCTGTACCACCACTCGCGGCGCGTCTACCTGTTCGGCATGCTGCAGGGCCAGCGGCGGGGTCTCACCCCCGACCCGGAGCTGCTCTACGTCGGCGCGATGTTCCACGACCTCGGCCTGACCGACAAGTTCCGCACCAAGCACCAGCGCTTCGAGGTGGACGGCGCCGACGAGGCCCGCCGCTTCCTGGTCTCGCACGGCATCGCCGAGGACGCCGCCACCCGGGTCTGGACCGCGATCGCGCTGCACACCACACCGGGCATCCCCGAGTTGATGGCGCCCGAGATCGCCCTGGTCACCGCCGGTGTGGAGACCGACGTGCTCGGCATCGGCTACCGCGACCTGGACCCCGGCCTTGTCGAGGCCGTCACCGCCGCGCACCCGCGCCCCGACTTCAAGCGCCAGATCCTGGCCGCCTTCACCCACGGCTTCGAGGACCGGCCGGACACCACGTTCGGCACCGTGAACGCGGACGTGCTGGCGCACTTCTCGCCCCACTTCACCCGGACCGACTTCGTCGAGGTCATCCAGGGCAACGACTGGCCGGAGTGAACACCGGGCACGGGCCGGGGGCAGGGGTGCGACGCCCCCTACCCGGCCGCCGGGAACTCGAACCGACCGCCCGCGCCCGGAGCAAAGCGCACGGTGTCGACCACGGCGTCGGGGTTGAGCGGCCCGTAGAGGTGCGGGAACAGCTCGTCACCCCCGAGCGCCGGCTCGTACTTCAGCGCAGGCGCCAGCCGTTCCTCGTCGATCACCAGCACAACCAGCCCGGACTCGCCGGCGTAGAACGCGTTCGCCACCCCGGCCACCTGCCCCGCCGTGCTGGCGTGGATGAACCCCTGCTCGGCCAGCGACACCCCGCGCGTGGACACCGTGTACTCGCCGGCCCGCCGCGCCGCCGCCCAGTCCTCGGCGTACGCAATGTGATAGATCAAAACCCGCCCCCAAGCCGATACCGCCGCCCCCATCACCGCCCGGGAACCTACCCGCGAGTCGGGGAATTCGTCAGGGTGAGTCGCGGATTCCGTCAGCCATCCGCGCGACCCTCACGGCGCCCTCCCAGTGACCCCTTGACGACCGACCCACTCAATGATCTGATTAACCGTATCAATCAGTCTAATTGCTGATCGGCGGGTCGGACGATGACAACCACCCTGGGTACCCACGCGGGACCGGACACCGGCTCGGGCGTGCGGCAGCGGCCCTACCTGTCGGGCTTCGGCAACGAGCACGCCAGCGAGGCGGTGCGCGGCGCGCTCCCGGTGGGGCGCAACTCCCCCCAGCGCGCACCGCTCGGGCTGTACGCGGAGCAGCTCAGCGGCACGGCGTTCACCCAGCCCCGGGCGTTGAACCGGCGCAGCTGGGTGTACCGGATCCTGCCCTCGGCGGCGCACCCCGCGTTCCGCCGGATCGACAACGGCAACCTGCGCAGCGCCCCGTTCACCGAGGTCGAGCCCGACCCGAACCGGCTGCGCTGGGACGCCCTGCCGCTGCCCACCGAGCCGACCGACTTCGTCGCCGGGCTCTACACGGTCGGCGGCAACGGCGACACCGGCAGCCACGCCGGCATCGGCATCCACTGCTACGCGGCGAACCGCTCGATGGTCGACCGTTACTTCGTGAACGCCGACGGCGAGCTGCTCGTCGTGCCCGAGCACGGCCGGCTCACGGTGCACACCGAGCTGGGCATCCTGGACGTGGCTCCCGGCGAGATCGTGGTGCTGCCGCGCGGCATCCGGTTCCGGGTGGAGCTGCCGGACGGCTCCGCGCGCGGCTACGTCTGCGAGAACTACGGGGCGGCCTTCACGCTGCCCGAGCGCGGCCCGATCGGCGCGAACGGGCTGGCCAACGAGCGCGACTTCCTGGCGCCGGTGGCCGCCTACGAGGACCGCCAGGCCGCGGTGCAGGTGGTGCAGAAGTTCGGCGGCAACCTGTGGGCGGCCGACTACGACCACTCCCCGCTGGACGTGGTGGCCTGGCACGGCAGCTACACGCCGTACAAGTACGACCTGGCCAACTTCATGGTCATCGGCACGATCAGCTTCGACCACCCGGACCCGTCGATCTTCACCGTGCTGACCTCGCCGACCGACACCCCGGGGCTGGCCAACGCCGACTTCGTGATCTTCCCACCGCGCTGGCTGGTCGGCGAGGACACGTTCCGCCCGCCGTGGTTCCACCGCAACATCATGTCCGAGTTCATGGGCCTGATCCGGGGCGTCTACGACGCGAAGGCGGAGGGGTTCGTGCCCGGCGGCGCGAGCCTGCACAACACGTTCACCTCCCACGGGCCGGACGCCGACACCTACGCCAAGGCCAGCACCGCGCAGCTCGCGCCGCAGAAGCTCGACGACACGCTGGCGTTCATGTTCGAGACCCGGTGGAGCGTGGTGCCGACCCGGCACGCGCTGGCGGCGGCACACCGGCAGCCCGACTACGACGCGGTGTGGCGCGGCCTGCAGCGGCACTTCACCCCGTGACAGCGCCGCGCACCGAGGCAGCGGACACCGACGCTCCCGAGACCGACCCGCCCGAGATCGACACGCCGGAGATCAACGACGTGCTCGCCGCGATCGGCCAGCTGCCGGAGGTCGGCCGCAGCCCGCTGCCGCTGTGGTTCCAGGCCGCCGAGAGCCTGCGTGCCTTCACCGACCAGCGCCCGCCGGACGTGCCGACCCGGCTGCCGACCGAGGCGGCGCTGGCCCGGCACTGGGACGTCAGCCTGTCCACGGTCCGCCAGGCGCTCGGTGTGCTGGAGGGCGAGGGCCTGGTCACGCGGCAGCGCAGACGGGGCACGTTCATCAGCTCCGGTGCCGCCCATCGCCGCAGCCTGCAGGTGGCCGGGTCGGTGGATGCGGTGGTTCGGCAGCAGTCCGGCGACCAGGTCACCGTGCTCGGCCGGCAGCTCTGCGCGGTGCCGCCGGCGCTGGCCGAGTACTTCGCCGACGCCTCCGAGCTCGTCCGGATCCGCCGGCTGCGCCGGGACAGCGGCGTGCCCCTGAGCTACGCGGAGAACTTCCTGCGCCCGGAGCTGGCCGCCAGGGTCGGCGACGAGCGGCTGCGCGCGGCGCCGATGACCCAGATCCTGCGCGACGACCTCGGCCTGCGGCTGACCCGCATCGAGAACGTGATCGAGGCCCGCAACGCCACACCCCGGCTGGCCGACCTGCTCGAGGTGGACCTGCTCAGCCCGACTCTGCTGTCCACCAACCTGACCCGCGACGACACCGGCCGCGTCGTCGACGCGGCGCTGATCTACTACCGGGGCGACCGGTTCCGGTTCACCGTGGACATCGACGTCAGCTGAGCCCGGCGGCCGAGCCTCGCGGCCCGCTGCTCGCGCGGCTCCATGCGCTCAACGCGCCTCAGGGGAACGGCGCCGGGGCCGCGCCCGCAGCGCCGCCCAGATCATCGGCAGCTGCAGGGGCACCCGCGCCCACATCAGCGGCTTGTTGTCGGCGAGGCCCGGGTGCCGGCCGGTGCCGGCGTCCCGCGCCATCTGGATGTTCGCCGGCCAGATCGCCACCAGGGTCGCCGCCGTGACCGGTCCGGCCCACGATGTCCGGCGGACCAGCCCGACCGCGCAGGCCACCTCCACGACCCCGCTGGCGCACACGGCCGCGCGCTTGGCGGGCACCCAGGACGGGATCGTCTCGGCCATCGTCTTCGGGATCACGAAGTGCAGGGCGCCCACGCCGCCCAGTAGAGCGGCGAGCCACAGCGGGCTCTTGGGCGGGGGCCCCGCGATCTCGGCGGACGTCTCAGCGAACTCGGTGGAGGCGGACATCACGATCGCGCTCGATCAACTACCGGCATACGGCCGAAGTGTGCAGCACTACCCCGTGCGACGCACCCCCGCATGCCACTCGTTGGCCGAACTCTGAGTGCGCGACCGCCATGCTCGACTAGGCCCTTTGGGTGAAGGCTCGCCGTATCGATTGGGTCGTATTGCCTCGATGATGCTACGTTCCGGCCACTTTACGGACCCCATACCCCCGATTTGTGGTCACTGAGGTGGATGACTTTGCATCGCAAGAACAGCAGTACCGCCAATGGGACGGTGATTACCCTCGGCGAGTTGCTCGGCCGGCCCACCGCGCCTGCCCTGGTCGGCGGAGGCAGTTACGCCGCGAGTATCGGAATCGGCCTATCGGTGGCCGCGATCCTGCGTCGGGAGGGCTGCGCGCACCTGCTGACCGGCCCGGACGGCCCACGCCACTACCAGGTCGACCCCGGGTCACCCCGACTCAAGCTGGCCGGGGCGACCGGTGCGATGGTGGCGGTCGGCTCGCTCGCCGGCCTCACCGCGCTGGGTGGCCTGCCCACCCCTGACCCGGTCTTCGCGGCGGTGCAGAACCTGGGCAGCGCCTTCGTCGAGAACGCCGCCAACCAGCAACCGGTGATCCAGTCGGTGATCCGCCCGGACGGTTCGATCGTGCCGTCCGTCAGCACGGCCGCCCCGCTGTTCCGCGCGGGCGCACCGGGTGCGGACAGCCACGACTCGGTCAGCTCGGTCAGCACGTCGCCGGCGGCTTCGGCCGCCGCGGCTGGCGCGACCACCACCCGAGGTGACGGCGGCTCCGGCAGCCAGACCAAGATCCTGGCCAGCGGCTCAGGTGCGCCGTCGGCCTCCGGTCCGGGGCAGGGCTCGGCGCACGGTTCGGCGGCCGCACCGGCCGGGGGCCCGTCCGGCTCGTCCGGCCCTAGCTCGAGCGGGTCGACGACGACGCTGGCCAAGGGCGCCGACAGCCCGTCCAGCAGTTCGAGCGGCGGTTCGACAGACAGCTCGTCGAGCGGTTCGAACAGCGCGGAGAGCGCCCGTTCCTCGAACGGCTCGGGTTCCTCGGACACCGCCTCGGCAGCGGCCGCCCCGAGCAACGCCGCCGCGTCGAACGGCGAGGCCCCGGCCGCCAGTACCTCGGGCGGCGCCGCGGACAGCTCGTCCCCGAGCACCGCGGCGGCCTCCGGCGGCGCATCCGCATCGGGCGGCGCCTCCGCATCGGGCGGCGCATCCGCATCGGGCGGCGCGTCCGCATCGGGCGGCGCCTCCGCATCGGGCGGCACGAACGGCTCCGGTAGCACCTCGGCATCCGGGAACGCCTCGGCGTCCGGCTCGGGCAACTCCGGCGGCTCGACGTCCAGCTCGGCGGCCAGCGCCGCCAAGAGCTCCTCGGCGAGCCAGAGCGGCGGCGGTTCGAAGAGCGACAGCAGCGCCGGCGGTTCCACCGGCACGAAGAGCACCGGCACGACCAAGAGCTCCAACGGCACCAAGAGTTCTGCCGCCAAGAGCTCCAGCAGCTCGAGCAGCGGCGCCAAGAAGAGCTCCACCAGCAGCAAGAGCTCGAGCAGCTCCAAGAGCAGCGGCAGCAAGAGCAGCAGCTCGAAGAAGAGCAGCGGCAGCGACGGCGGCTCCAAGAGCAGTAAGAGCAGCAAGAGCGGCGGCGACTCCGGCGGGTCGAGCCACAGCTCCGGCCACAGCTCCGGCGGCGGCGGGCACAGCTCCGGCGGGGGCGGTGGCCACAGCGGCGGAGGCGGGGGCGGTGGCGGAGGCGGCGGCGGTCACTAGCGCGACGTCCGCCGCCACCGGGCGATAGGACGCGAGGTACCCGTGCGCCGGCTTCGCCGGGCCCGGTCGAGTCGATCAGGACCGACCGGGTTCCGGTGGGGCCGGCGCCGTCGCGAACTACGGCGCCGTCGGCACACCGCGGCGCCGTCGGCACACCGCGGCGCCGTCGGCCCGGCAGCCGGCCGAGCCGACGGTAGCGCCACCAGCCGAGCGCCAGCAGCAGCGCGAGCACGCCGGCCGGGCCGTAGCCGAGCCAGTGCAGCAGCGGCGCGGAGTAGTCACCGCTGAGCGTGCCCAGCAGGACGAGCGTGGCACCCCAGGTCGCCGCCGTCGGGGCGCTGTAGCGCGCGAACCGGTGGTAGGGCATACCGGAGCAGCCGGCCAGCCGGGGTGTCAGCGTGCGCACCCCGACGGTCCACTGGCCGAGGCACACCGCGGCCGGCCCGAGCCGCCGGAACAGCCCCACGGCGCGCAGCGTCGGCCGGCGCAGCGCGCTCCCCGTGGGCAGTCCCCGACGCCGGCCGACCCAGTAGCCGACGTGGGCACCCATCACCGCCGCCGCGGCCGCCGTCACCGCCGCCGGCAGCGCGGACACGGTGCCCTGGTGGGCGAGCAGCCCGAGGGCGAGCACGGCGCTGGCCCCGGGCAGCACCATCCCGACGAGCAGGCTGGTCTCGGCGGCGATGACCGTCCCGGCGGTCGCCAGCACGAGCCAGCCGGGCAGCGCCCGCAGCCAGGTCACCGGCTCGGCGAGCAGCCGGCCGAGCAGCTCAACCACGGCTGGCCGGACCGAGCACAGCGGAGCGCACGCCGACCATGGCTCCATCGAAGGCCCACCGGTTGGCCGGCCGGCCGCGATCAACCGATGACCAGGTGAAATCCGCGGGTCCGGCCGGCGCCGGTGGAGCGATGGGCTGGACTGTCTAATGCTCGTGCTGCAGGACGGCCTTGAGCAGCTCGAACGCATTGATCCGGAGCACTCCAGCACGGCCGCCGCCGTCGCCGCACTGGTCGAGGCCACGACCGCGTCCGTCGCACCGAGGGCCCGCGCCAGGTCCAGCCGGTTCGGGTGCAGGCCGACCGCGATGACCCGGGCCGCGCCGGCCACCCGTGCCGCCATGACCGCGCTGAGCCCGAGCGTGCCGGCACCGAACACCGCCACCACGGCCCCCGGTTGCACCCGGAGCGTGTTCCAGACCGCTCCGCAGCCGGTCACCACACCGCGGCCGAGCGGGGCGAGCACCTCCGAGGGGACCTCGCCGTCGACCACGACGAGGCTGGCGGGGCGAGCGAACCCGTAGCCGGCGAACGAGGACTGGCCGAAGAAGTGGTCGTGCACCGCCACGCCGGCGCCGTCCCGCGGTCCGACCGAGCCGTCCAGGAACTGGTGGCTGCGCGGCAGCGGGCTGGCCGGCGTCGCCAGGTCGAGATCGCGCGCGCCGGGGTGGTCGCCGTGCTCCAGTTGGCCGGCCACCTCGATCCGCCGGGGTTCCGCCGCCGCCCAGTCCTCGGGCGCGGCGGCCAGGGTCGGGGCGGTGTCCGGCACCGCGACCGCGCTGGTCAGGTCGTCACTCACCACTACCAGGGCACCGTCGCGGCCACCCGTGCGCACGCTGGCCAACTTCACCGCTGCCTCCTCCTCGAACTGGACCGGGCGCCCAGGCGTCAGGGCGCGAAGAGGCGCAGGACCTGGCGTTCCCGGCCGTTGCCGGTGGCCGTGTCGACCTCGAAGTTGGACGACAGGAAGCCGGTCACGCCGCTCCAACTGCCGGTGCCCTCGACGCGCCAGCTCACCGCGCCGCGGGCGGTGCCCTCCTCGGCGGAGGGTTCGAGCACGCCGGAGCCGAGGGTGGCCAGGCTGAAGCCGCCGCCGTCGAAGGTGAGCTCGCCCTCCTCGTCGAACGTGGTCGCCCCGGTCACGGTCACCCGCGTCGAGTAGGACAGGTTCTCGGGCACCCGGTCCGGATCGCCCTCCAGGACGGTCACCGTGCCGATCCCCGAGCTGACCTCAAAGCTCGGCGGCTCCCCCTGGGGCGGGGTCGACCGGGGTTCGAACTCGACGAGCAAGATCTGACGTTTCATGTGCGCTCCTCACCGCTGCCCACTCATCTCGACCGTATCGGCGGCGCCCTCGGCCGACCCTCGACCAACGAGCCAACAAGTCCAGGGATCGAGCCACTCCTTGTCGCCATGCCGAGGGGCGCCGCCCACGATCGCGCGCGGGGTGGACCCGGTACTCGCGGATCTATCAGCCGTCATGCCGGTGTATTGCGGCGGCGGCTACCGTCGCCACCGCTCAGCACGCATCTCGATGACAACCGGCAAGGGACCACCACTGATGGCGAAGCTCGGCCCTGTGAAGACCGCGATTCCCTCGGGGATCGGGCGGACCGCGATGTACATGTCGCTGATCCGGCACCGCGAGAGCGGTCGGCCCGACGCGCTGTTCCGCGACCCGTTCGCCGAGGTGGTCACGACCCGGTTGGCCGGCACGCCGGAGCTGGCCGAGCTGGCCACGGGGCTCGGCGCGGACATCCCGTCGCTGGCCCGGCGGCTGGACGGCGCCGAGTTCGCCTACTTCCCCGTGCGCACCCGGTTCTTCGACGACCACCTGGACTCGGCGCTGCGCGGCGGGGTCCGGCAGATCGTCACGCTCGCCGCCGGGCTGGACGGCCGGCCCGTGCGGCTGGACTGCCCACCCGGCACCCACTGGTACGAGCTCGACCTGCCCGCCATGACGGCCTTCAAGAACGACCTGCTCGCCGAGTCCGGCCTGCCCGCGACCTGCACCCGGCACGGGGTCGCCGCCGACCTGACGGCGGACTGGCGCGCCCCGTTGCTCGCCGCCGGGTTCGACCCGGCCCAGCGCACGGCCTGGCTGCTCGAAGGGCTGCTGATGTACCTGCCCGGCGAGGTGGGTGACGAGCTGATCGGCTCGGTGACCGCGCTGTCCGCGCCCGGCGGCGAGCTGCTGCTCGAACACATGGCCACCGCCACGCTCGCCGCGGCCGGCACCATCCGGGACGCCGTCGAGTCGCAGGGCACCACGTTCCTGAGCGCGCGGGACGACCTAGCCGGATGGCTCGGCGGCCACGGCTGGTCGGCCGAGGTGCACGCGGGCTCGGACCCGGCGATCGGCCACGGCCGGGCCGTGTCCACGAGCCCGGCCGGCTGGCTGGGCCACGCGGTCCTGCCCTAGCCGGCGGGCTCGCGAACTCGCGGAGCGGCTCAGGCGACGCGGACCCGGACCCGGACCCGGACGACGAGCTTGCCGACCGCGCGACCCTGCTCCATCACCCGGTGCTCCTCGGCGATGGGCTCGAACGCGAACACCTGGTCGATCCGCGGCAGGAGGTCCGGCTGACAAAATCCGCGACTCACCCTGACAGAATCCCCGACTCGCGGAAAGCAGGGGTGGCGGTCAGGGCGGGGGCGGCGGTGAAGGTGGGCGGGTCGTAGGCGCGGACCGGCGGGATGGGGGCGGCGATGGGCTCGACGTCGACGAGGGCGTGCTGACCGGTGCAGCCCTGGGCGAGGCGGGAGGTGCCCCGGTCGGCGGTGAGAACGTTCGGGTTGCCGTGCGCGCAGGTCGCCAGCTCGCTGGACGGGTCGAACCAGGCGCCGGTGGACAGCTGCACCACCCCGCGCCGGACGTGCTCGGACAGCACCGCACCGGCCAGGCAGCTGCCCCGGTCGTTGAACACGCGGACCACCTGGCCGGCCCGGATCCCGCGCGCCTCGGCGTCCTCGGGGTGCAGCCGGACCGGCTCCCGCCCGGCCACCTTGGAGCTCTGGCTGTGCACGCCCATGTCCAGCTGGCTGTGCAGCCGGGCGGCGGGCTGGTTGGCGATCAGGTGCAGCCCGTACCGCCGCGCGGCCGGCCCGCCGAGCCAGTCGTGGGGCTCCAGCCAGCGCGGATAGCCCGGGCAGTCGGGGTAGCCGAAGCCGGCCACGGTCGCCGAGTAGAGCTCCACGCGCCCGCTCGGGGTGCCCAGCGGGTGGCGCTCGGGGTCGGCGCGGAACTCGGCGAGCAGCACCCGGTCGTGCCGGTGCCCGGGCAGCGCCACCTCACCGGCCGCCCAGAACCGGTCGAAGTCGGGCAGCTCGAGGCCCTGCGCGGTGAGTCCGGCCCTCCACTGCTCGTAGAGGTGCGCCAGCCACCGCGCCGGGTCCCGGCCCTCGGTGAACGCGTCGGCGATGCCCAGCCGCTCGGCCAGCCCGACGAAGATCTCGTAGTCGTCGCGCGCCTCACCGAACGGCGCCCGGACCCGCTTCATCGCTAGCAGGTGGCTGTCGCCGCGGCCGACGCCGAGGTCGTCACGCTCCACGGTGGTGGTCGCCGGCAGCACGATGTCGGCGTGCCGGGCGGCCGCCGTCCAGTACGGCTCGTGCACGACGACGGTGTCCGGCCTGGTGAACGCCTCCCGCAGGCGCCGCAGGTCCTGGTGGTGGTGGAACGGGTTGCCGCCGGTCCAGTACACCAGCCGCACGTGCGGGTAGGGCTGCCGGCCGCCGTTGTAGTCGAACAGCTCGCCGGGGTGCAGCAGCATGTCGGACACGCGGGCCACCGGGATGAACGAGGTCACCGGGTTGTGCCCCTGCGCGAGCCCCGGCCGGGTGTACGGGGTCTGCCCGCCGCCGACGTCGGCCATCGAGCCGTAGCCGTGCCCGAACCCGCCGCCGGGCAGCCCGAGCTGGCCGAGCATGGCGGCCAGCGCGATGCCGGCCCAGACCGGCTGCTCGCCGTGCTCGATGCGCTGCAGCGACCAGCTGACGTGCACCAGCGTGCGGCTCGATGCCATCCGCCGCGCGAGCGCGCGCAGCCGGTCGGCGGCCACCCCGCACAGCGCCTCGGCCCACTCGGGGTCCTTCGGCCGGCCGTCCAGCTCGCCGCGCAGGTAGGCCAGGAAGTGCTCGGCGCCGACCGTGTAGCGGCGCAGGAACGCGCGATCGGCCAGTCCCTCGGCGTCCAGCACCCAGCACAGCGCTAGCATCGCCGCGACGTCGGTGCCGGGCACCAACGGCAACCACTCGCCGCCCGCCTCGGTGGGCAGGTCGTCGCGCAGCGGGCTGAAGCTGGCCACCCGCATGCCCCGCTCGAGCGCCGCGCCGAGGTGCCCGCCGACGGTGTGCCGGGTGCGGCCGCCGGGGGCGACCCAGGTGTTGCTGGTGCGCAGCCCGCCGAACGCGACGAGCAGCTCGGTGTGCTCGGCGATCACCGGCCACGAAGTGCCGCCGAACAGCGCCTGGGCGGCGTCGGCGGCGCCCAGGATGTGCGGCAGCACCACCGCCGAGGCGCCGTGGCTGTAGGTGTTGACCGACCGGGTGAAGCCGCCGAAGCAGTTCAGGAACCGGTGCAGCTGGCTCTGCGCGTGGTGGAACCGGCCCGCGCTGGCCCAGCCGTAGGAGCCGCCGTAGATCGCCGCGTTGCCGTGCTCGGCGCGCACGCGGGACAGCTCGCCGGCGAGCAGGTCCAGCGCGGTGGCCCAGTCGACCTCGACGAACTCGTCAGAACCGCGCGCCCGGTCCGCCCCCGGCCCCCGCTCCAGCCAGCCCCGGCGGACCGCCGGCCGCGCCACCCGGGCCCGGTGGTGCACGGCGTCGGTCAGGTTGGCCAGCAGCGGCGACGGGTCCGGGTCCAGCGGGTGCGGCTCGATGCGCAGCCGGTCGCCGTCCTCGGCCGCGGTGAACGCACCCCAGTGCGAGCTGTTCGGCACCGGATGCGACCCAGCCACCTGTCGGACCTCTTTCCCACGAGCGACGGCCGGGGACAAACGGCCGAAGGCCAGCCTAAGCCACGCGGATCCGCTACAGTGATTGACGTATCAATCCCCCATTCGTGAACGAGACAACCGCGAGGAGTGCCGATGGACCAGCCGCCACCGGACCAGCCCGAGCTACCCCTCACCGAGCTACCCCTCACCCAACCACCCCACACCGACCCGTCCCTCACCCTGAACCGGCGCACGTTCGTCGGGGCGTCCGCCGTGGCGGTCGGCGGCCTGGTCGCCGCCGACTCGCTGGCCGCCTGCTCTCTGCTGACGAGCGAGCCGACTGTCGAACCCGGCCAGGCGGTGGTCACCCTGACGATCAACGGCGAGCGGCGGCAGGTGCCGGTGGACACCCGGACCTCGCTGCTGGACCTGCTGCGCGAGCGGATGGGGTTGACCGGCACCAAGAAGGGCTGCAACCAGGGCGCCTGCGGGGCGTGCACGATCCTGTTGGACGGGCGGCGGGTCAACTCCTGCCTGACCCTGGCGGTGATGCACGACGGCGCCGAGCTGACCACGATCGAGGGCCTCGCCGACGGTGACCGGCTGCACCCGCTGCAGCAGGCGTTCATCGACGAGGACGCGTTCCAGTGCGGTTACTGCACATCGGGCCAGATCATGTCCGGGGTGGGCTGCATCCGGGAGGGGCACTGCGGCTCCCGCGCGGAGATCCGGGAGTGGATGAGCGGCAACATCTGCCGCTGCGGCGCGTACCCCAACATCGTCACCGCGGTCGAGCAGACCGCCGCGCGGGCCTGAGGCCGCGCGATGTACCCCTTCGACTTCAGCCGGGCCGACTCCGAGCGCGCGGCGCTGGCCGCCGGGGCCGGTGGCGGCCGTTACATCGCCGGCGGGACCACGCTGGTCGACCTGATGCGGGAGACCGTGGAGCGGCCCACCTCGGTGGTGGACATCAACGCGCTGCCCTACCGCCAGATCGAGGTGGGCCCGGCCGGGCTGCGGGCCGGCGCGCTGGTCCGGATGACCGACCTGGCGGCCCACCCGGGAGTGCGCGAACAGTTCCCGGTGATCTCGCAGGCGCTGGAGCTGTCGGCGTCCGCGCAGCTGCGCAACATGGCCTCGATCGGCGGCAACCTGATGCAGCGCCCCCGCTGCCTGTACTTCCGCGACGTGACCATCGGCTGCAACCGGCGCCGGCCCGGCTCGGGGTGCCCGGCGCTCGGCGGCGAGAACCGGGGCCACGCCGTGCTCGGCACCAGCGACCAGTGCGTGGCCACCCATCCCTCGGACCTGGCGGTGGCGCTGGTGGCGTTGGACGCGGTCGTACAGCTGCGCTCGACGGCCGGGGACCGGCGGCTGCCGATCGCCGCGTTCTTCCGGCAACCCGGCGCCACGCCGAACGTGGAGCACGACCTGCGGCCGGGCGAGCTGATCGTCGCGGTGGAGGTGCCGGCGGGCCCGCACACCCGCCGGTCCGGCTACCTCAAGGTGCGCGACCGGCAGTCCTACGAGTTCGCGCTGGCCTCGGCGGCGGTGGCGCTGGACATCCGGGACGGCGTGATCTCCTCGGCCCGGGTGGCCGCCGGCGGGGTGGCGACCGTGCCGTGGCGGCTGCCGGGCGTGGAGGACGCACTGCGCGGCCGGCCGCCCTCGCCCGGCCTGTGGACCGACGCGGTCGCGCACGCCGCCGACGGCGCCCGCCCGCTGCCCGGCAACGCGTTCAAGGTCGAGCTGCTCCGGCGCACCCTGGCCCGACAGCTGGCCACGGTCGCGGCCGGCCCGGTCTGATGGCCGACCCCGGCACAACGACCCCCGATGGCGCGGTGGGCCGGCCGATGTCCCGGGTGGACGGCCCGCTCAAGGTCACCGGCCGCGCCACCTACGCCGCCGAGCACCACCTGCCGGACCTGCTGCACGCCGTGCTCGTGACCAGCACCGTCAGCCGGGGCACGATCACCCGGCTGGCGGCCGGCGGGGCCGAGGCCGCGCCGGGCGTGCACCGGGTGCTGGCGCACTGGCCGGCCGGTGTGCTGCCCTTCGCCGCCGACGAGGTCAGCTTCTTCGGCCAGCCGATCGCCGTCGTCGTGGCCACCGAGCTGGAGCAGGCCGAACACGCCGCCGCCCTGGTCGAGGTCAGCTACGCGGCCCAGCCCGCACTGACCGACCTGGACGCCCCGACGGCCACCCGGGAGCCCGGCGAGGAGACCCCCGACTACCGCCGGGGTGACCCGGACGGCGCGCTGCGGACCGCGCCGGTGCTGCTGGACCGCTCCTTCACGATCGCCAGGGAACACCACAACCCGATGGAGCTGCCCTCGACGATCGCGCGCTGGGACGGCGGCCGGCTGACGCTCTGGGACAAGACCCAGTGGGTGCAGGGCACCGCCAACTCCGTGGCCCGCGCGCTGGGCGTACCGGTCGGCGACGTGCGGGTGCTCTGTCCGTTCCTCGGCGGCGCGTTCGGCAGCGCCGGCCTGACCTGGCCGCACCAGATCCTGGCCGCCTACGCCGCCCGCGAGCTGGGCCGGCCGGTCAAGCTCGTGCTCAGCCGGCGGCAGATGTACAGCGGCGTCGGCTACCGGCCGGCCAGCCGCCAGCGTATGGCGTTGGGCGCCGGCCCCGACGGCCGGCTCACCGCGCTGGTGCACGAGGCGTACCACGAGTCGTCCCGCTACCAGCCGTTCGAGGACGGGATCATCGAGCTGCCCAGGATGGTCTACCGGATCCCGCACGTGCGCGCCCAGCTGCGCCTGGTCCCGCTGGACGTGCCCGCCGCGACGTTCATGCGCGGGCCGGGCGCGGTGACCGCCACGTTCGCGCTCGAGTCGATGATGGACGAGCTGGCCCACGAGCTGCACCTGGACCCCATCGAGCTGCGACTGCAAAACGAGCCGGCGTTCGACCAGGTCACCGGCCTGCCGTTCACCAACCGGGGGCTCGAGCAGTGCTACCGGCTGGGCGGCGAGACGTTCGGCTGGGCCCGGCGCAACCCCACCCCGCGCGCGAACCGGGAGGGCGAGCTGCTGATCGGGCTCGGCATGGCGGCCGCGGTGCACCACAACAACCGCACGGCGGCGACCGCGTCGGCCACGATCAACGCCGACGGCACCGCCGTGGTCGCCAGCGCCACCGCCGACATGGGCCCCGGCACGTACACCGCGATGACCCAGATCGCCGCCGACGCGCTCGGCCTGCCGGTCGGCCGGGTCACCTTCCTGCTCGGAGACTCGGCGCTGCCGAAGGCCCCGATGCACTCCGGCTCGAAGACGCTGGCCAGCGTCGGCTCGGCCGTGTTCACCGCGTGCACGAGCCTGCGGGACAGCGTCGTGCGCACCGCCGTGGTCGACCCGGCCTCGCCGCTGCACGGCGCCACCCCCGACCAGGTGTCGGTGCGGGGCGGCCTGCTCTCGGTCACCGGGGCACCCGCGCGCGCCGAGACCTACCAGCGGATCCTCGCCCGGCGCGGCCGCGACAGCATGGCCAGCCAGCAGAGCTGGGCGCCCGGGGACGTCGACGAGCGGCTGTCCAGCTACGCCTACGGCGCGGTGTTCGCCGAGGTGTCGGTGGACGAGCGGCTCGGGCTGGTCCGGGTCCGGCGCATCTGCACGGCGTACGACGTAGGGCGGGTGGTCAGCCCGAAGCTGGCCCACAGCCAGGCGCTCAGCGGCATGGTCGCCGGCATCGGCATGGCCCTGCTGGAGAACACCGTGCGGGACCACCGCGACGGCCGGGTCGTGAATGCCAACCTGGCCGACTACCTGGTCCCGGTGCACGCGGACGTGCCCGAGCTGGACGCCCTCTTTGTGGCCGGCGCCGACCCGGAGGCCGACCCGATCGCGGTCAAGGGCCTCGGCGAGCTGGTCATCGTCGGGGTGCCGGCGGCGATCGCCAACGCCGTGTTCAACGCCACCGGCCGGCGCGTCCGCGACCTGCCGATCACGCTGGACCAGCTGCTCTAGAGCAGTGGCTCGTCGAGGTCGCCGGTGAGGTAGTGCTGGATCACCGGGCCGAGGTAGGCGACCAGCGCCTCCCCGGGCAGCGAGGCCAGCGGCTCGACGCGCAGCACGTACCGCGCGACCGAGGTGCCGAACAGGTGCGAGCCGGCCAGGGTGGCCCTCAGCTCCGCGTTGGCCGAGCCGATGCTCCTGGCCAGCGGCGCCATCACCGCCTCGCCGATGAACGCCGTGACCATCGCCGCCGCGCTCGGGGACGTCGACGCCGCCCGGAAGACCGCGAGCATCCGGCCCGACCGCCCCGGGTCCTCCCACATCTCGAGGTAGCGGCGCACCAACCGGACTCCGAGGGTGCGCACGTCGCCCTCCTCGGTCAGCTCGACCAGTTCCCGCAGTGGCGGGTCGGCCCGCAGCGCGGCCGCGAACAGCCCGTCCTTGCTGGCGAAGTAGTGCAGCACGAGCGCCTGGTCCACGCCGGCGGCGGCCGCCACCCGCCGGATGGTGGTGCCGGCGTAGCCGTCCTCCGCGAACGCGACCTGCGCCGCGGCCAGGATCGCCGACCTGGTCTGGGTCGGGCCCGGCCGCCGCCCGACCGGTCGCCGGGGCGGGGTCATCAGCGCAGCTTAGGTCAGCTCGCGTCGCCGGACGGGTCGGCTGCCGCCGCCGCGATCCAGCGGGCCTGCGCGGCGGCCCGGTCGCAGTCCGGCTCGGCCACCGCCCGCAGCTCCTTCTTGTCGATCTTGCTCAGCGTGGACCGGGGCAGCTCCCGCACCAGGTAGACCGCGCGCGGCACCTTGAAGTCGGCCAGCCGGGCGGCGCACTCGGCGGCGATCCGGTCGGCCAACCCCGAGCTGTTGCCCGCGCCGTTTTCCGCGCCGTCGCCCGAGCCGTTTACCGCGCCGTCGCCCGAGCCGTTTACCGAGCCGTTGTGCGAGCCGTCGGCGGGCCCGGCGGCAGCGCCGTCGGCGGCCCGGATGAACACCACCGGCACCTCGTCCAGCTTGTCGTCCGGGCGCCCCACCACGGCCGCCTCCAGCACACCGGGCACGCCCAGGATGACCCGCTCCACCTCGGCCGCGCTGACGTTCTCCGCGCCGACCCGCAGCATGTCCTTCTCGCGGTTGGCGAAGCTCAGGTGGCCGTCGGCGTGCGCGGTGACCAGGTCACCGGTGCGGAACCAGCCGTCGTCGTCGAAGCTCTGCTCGGTCGCCTCCGGCTGGTTGAGGTACTCGGCGAACAGGGAGAGCCCGGCCGTGCCCCGCACCTGCAGCCGCCCGGTCTCCTCCGGCTCGACCGGGGTCAGGCCGTCCTCCCGGACCACCCGCACCTCGTACTCGCCGGCGGGGCGGCCCATCGACAGTGGACGGTTGGGCAGGAAGGCGTCGCCGATCACCGGGTGCGTGATGGTCTCGGTCATGCCCCACCAGCCGATCGTCTTCACGCCGTAGCGCGCGTCGGACGGCATGTCGCAGACCCCGGCCCCGAACAGCCGGTATCTGTGCCGGCCCGGCGGCTCCCCGGCGAGCACGAACCGCTGGGTCAGCCCCATCAGAGAGAGGAACGTGCACCCGTGGCGCAGTGAGATGTCCCAGAACCGGCTGCTCGACCACTTCGGGATGAGCACCATCCGGGCGCCGGTCCACACGGTGGCCAGCATCGAGTAGGCGAGCGCGTTGGTGTGGAACAGCGGCAGGTAGACGAGGTGGCAGTCGTCGGGGCGCAGGGTCTCGTGCGCGGCGTTGACACGCGCACCCCACAGGGCGTTGGCCTGCGTCCAGAGCACGCCCTTGGGCCGCGAGGTGGTGCCCGAGGTGTACTGCACGCTCATCGGCGCCAGCGGGTCGACCGGGCGGGCCGGCACGTCGTCCGGGTCACCCAGCAGCGCGGCGAACGACTCGCCGAGCACCGTGCCCGGTTGACCGCCGTCATGGTCGGTGCACACCTGGAACCGGACGGCCGGGGCGTTCGCGGCAACCAGGTCGGCGAACCGGGGCTGCGTGATCGCGGCGACCGCACCGCAGTCCTCGGCGTAGTAGGCCAGCTCGTCGCCGGCCGACCGGGTGTTCGTGGTGACCGCGACCGCCCCGAGCGCGGCACAGCCGAACCAGGCCAGCAGGAACTCCGGCGAGTTCTCTAGGTGGATCAGCACCCGGTCGCCGGCCCCCACCCCGCGCCGCGCCAGCCCGGCGGCCACCCGGGCGGCGTCCCTGGCCAGCTCACGGTAGGTCCACGTGCGGCTCGGCCCGTCGAAGGGCGCCCAGGTGACAAAGGGGCGGTCGCCACCGGCCGCGACCCTGGTCAGGAGCAACCGCCACACATCGAGGTCACCGAAGGGATGCAGGTCGGCGGCGGTCAGTCGTGCCCGCGTCATGCCGGAGTGGCCCGGATCAGCACCATCCGGTCAGCGTCTCACGACGACCAGGTGCTCGACGAGCTTGTTGCGGCCGCCGCCATCAGCTGGGCGGCCTCGTCGGGATAGTGCGCCACCAGCTCCGCGATGTCGCCTTCGCGGCCCTCCTCGACGGCCTGGTTGACCTCGAAGATGTAGTGCTCGTGCAGCTCGCGCAGGCGGCGCTCGATGTCCTGGCCCATGCGTCCTCCCGGCGTCGAGGCGCTGCCCTCGCGGCGGGGCCGTCGTTGGCGCCCACCGAGTCGTCCACTATCCCGCATCGAATCGATTCGATGCGGGCCCAGCTAACCGCGCCTCCCCCGATCGCAGCAAGCCACCGGCCGCCTTTTCACCGTTCCGAGCACCGGCCGCGTGACGCCCGACCGGTACAAGCCCGCCGGCCGGAGCAGCCGGTCGGTCAGGCCGCGGGGCCGGCCAGCCGATCGGCGGTGCGGGCGGCGATGCGTTCGGCGACCGCGACGACGGTGAGGTGGGTGTTCGCCCTCGGCACGTCCGGCAGCACCGACGCGTCGAGCACGCCGAGGCCGGAGTAGCCGATCGGCCGGCAGTCCAGGTCCACCACGGCGGCCGGGTCGTCGGCGGCGCCCATCCGGCAGCTGCCGGCGGCGTGCACGTAGTTGGTCACGTTCTCGTCCATCCAGCGGTCGAGCGCCGACGGCACCGCGCCGGACGGCTCCAGCACACCGGACGACTCGAGCTCGGCGAGCGGCGTCTGACCGGCCAGCACCAGGTCGGCGAGCCCGGCAACGGCGGGGTGGCGAACGAGTGCGACCGCGCGGTGGAACCCGTCGCGCAGCCGCTCCCGGTCGCGCGGGTCGGAGAGCATCCGGAACTCGATCCGAGGCGCGGTCACCGAGCTCCCGGGCGCCAGCGTGACCCGCCCCCGGGAGAACACCCGCGTGGCGCACACGCCCAGCACGGCCAGCCCGGACTCCGGCGGCTGGAGCCCGAACGGCGTGAGCGGGAGCATCTGCATGTCGTCGGGGCCGGCGTCGGCCAGGCCCGAGCTGTAGCGCAGCAGCGCGGACACCGTGCGGGCGCCGGCCGCGCGGGCCCGTTCGCGCTCGTTGAGCACCAGCACCAGCGGCAGCATCTGGTGCTCGACGAGGTTCTCGCCCATCGGCCGGTCGGTGATGCCCGACCGCAGCAGCAGCGCCGGCGAGTGGATCGCACCCGCGCACACCCACACCTCGGGTGCGCGGTGCTCGACGCCGGCCGAGGTGCGCACGCCGACCGCGCGCCGGCCGTCCAGCAGGACCCGCTCGACCTGCGTGTCACCGAGGATGGTCAGGTTGGGCCGGGCGCGGGCCGGCTCCAGGTAGGCGTCGTTGGTGGACACCCGGCGGTCGTCGCGCACGGTCAGCGCGGCCGGGCCGAAGCCGGTGGCCTCCGGGGCGTGCTGGTCGGCGCACCGGGGGTAGCCGAGCCGGCGGTGGCCACCCGCAGCGCCCGCTCCAGCGAGGACCAGCGGTGCTCCGGTGGGCGCCACAGCGGGATCGGGCCGCCCTTGCCGTGCAGGCCGTCGCCACCGAGATCCAGGTCGTCCTCCACCCGGCGGAACCACGGCAGCAGGTCCGCCCACGACCAGCCCGTGCAGCACATCTCGTCGGCCCAGCGGTCGTAGTCGGCCGGGATGCCGCGCAGCGCGACCATCGCATTCACCGCCGAGCTACCGCCGACCCCCCGGCCACGCAGGTAGGCCGCCGGCGGCTGCCCCTCGGCGTGGGTGGCCACCAGCTCCGGCCAGCCGCGTCCCGGTTCGGCGCAGGCGGCCAGGAAGCTGGGGCCGCTGATGCCCGCGGGGGTGTCCGCCTCGGTGTGCTCCGGCCCGGCCTCCAGCAGCAGGACCCGCAGGTCCGGGCGCTCGGCGAGGCGGCCGGCGAGCACCGCGCCCGAGCTGCCCGCGCCGACGATGACGACGTCGTGGTGTCCGGCTCCACCGCTCAGGAACCGGAACCGCTGAACGCGCCGAGCAGGTAGGCCATGAAGATGGAGAAGACGATCAAGCCGAGGATCAGTACGGCCGCTTCGAGGGCGATCCTGGTGAAGGGGTTCACAGCACCGGTCCTCTCGCCCGCCCGCGCGGAAGCAGCATACGGCGCGCGCCGACAGCCAACCGCATTACCAGCCATTGCGCATCCTCGCCAACTGAGTTACTGCCAGACAACCGGACACGCCGCATGTGAAGATCAGTTCATGACCACCAGTGTCGACGCTCTCGATCAGAAGCGGGTCAACGAGTTCGCCCTGCGCATCTTCGGCCTCTACGCCAACGGGCTGCTCACGTACATGATCGACCTCGGCCACCGGACCGGCCTGTTCACGGCCGCCGCGCGGGGCGAGGCGACCTCCGCCGAGCTGGCCGAGCGGGCCGGCCTTCAGGAGCGCTACGTGCGCGAATGGCTCGGCGCCATGGTGACCGGCGCGATCATGACCTATGACCCGGCGACCGGCCGCTACCAGCTGCCACCCGAGCACGCCGCCTGCCTGGCCGGCGACAGCGCCACGAACATGGCCCCGAGGGCGGGCATGGTGACCCACCTCGGCAAGCACCAGGCCGAGCTGGAGCGGGCATTCCGGGTCGGCGGCGGGGTGCCGTACTCGGCGTTCCGCCCGGAGTTCACCAGCCTGATGGACCAGCTCAACCGCCGGTCCCTGGACGAGCTGCTGGTCAGCGCGTGGCTGCCGCTGGTCCCCGGGCTGACCGAGCGGCTCACCGAGGGCGCCAGGGTGGCCGACGTCGGCTGCGGCACCGGGCACGCGCTTGTGGTGCTGGCCTCGGCGTTCCCGAACTCGACGTTCCTCGGCTACGACCTCGCCGAGGACGCCGTCGAACGCGGCCGCGCCGAGGCCGCCGAGCGGGGCCTGACCAACCTGACGTTCGAGGTGGCCGACGTGGCCGCGCCGCTGCCCGGCGGGCCGCTGGACGCCGTGTTCGCCATCGACGCGATCCACGACCAGGCCGCGCCGGCGGCGGTGCTGCGCGAGGTGCACGACGCACTCGCCCCCGGTGGCACGTTCGTGATGGTCGACATGGCCGCGTCCAGCAACCTGGAGGACAACCTCGACAACCCGTTCGGCCCCTGGCTCTACTCCGTCAGCACGCTGCACTGCATGACCGTCTCACTGGCCAGCGGCGGCGTCGGGCTCGGCGCGGCGTGGGGCGAGCAGACCGCCCGGCGGATGCTCGACGAGGCCGGCTTCGGGCCGGTCGTGGTACACCCCGCGCCCGGCATGGTCAGCAACATCATCTACGTGACGGGGCGGCCGCCCTCGCCGTAGCGCGGACGTGCGGTTCTCCGGCGGGTTGTGCACCCGCCGGAGAACCGCTGGCCGGCCCGAAACCGGGTACCGGCCAGCTCAGCACGGGCCCGAGGGGAGCAGGTCCCGCCTGGCTCCGGCGGTGCTCAGCGCAGGGCGTCCAGCAGCGCCTGACGCTGCCGGTCACCGAGGCCGGCGGCGCGCCGGGACACATCGATACCGGTCTGCTCCATGAGCGCGCTGACCTTGGCCGGGCCGTAGCCGGGCAGGCTCTTGAGCAGGTCCACAACCTTCGTCTTGCCGACCACGGCGTCCGACTTCGCCCGGTCCAGGACCGCCGGGATCGTCTCCTGCCCGGAGGTGATCCGGTCGCGGAGCTCCTTGCGGGCGGCACGCGCGGCAGCGGCCTTCTTGAGCGCTTCCTGCCGCTGCTCCGGGGTGAGTGTGGGCAATGCCATGAATGCTGCTCCTATCGTCCTGCGCGAGTCCGGTTCGGCTGTATGCGCCGCCATCGCGGTTCGACGGCGCCGCCCTGATCAACGTTTCCGGGTGCGCCGAGTTACTCGTTGAAACGCGTCCGCGTGATTGCGGACTCAACAAAACGGCACAACCGAGAGCGTGCAAAGGGGCGGCGGACCGCCCCGGTGCACCGTAGACCAAGGGGCGATCAGCTCGCTTTGTGGTATGCCTCGAGCAGCTCGGCGGGGATACGGCCGCGGTCATTCACCTTCATGCCCTGCTTGCGGGCCCACTCCCGAATCGCCTGGTTCTGCTCGCGGTCCACCGCCGCCCGGCGCGACGTGGCGACAGTGCCGGACCGACGCCGGCCACCCGGCCGCCGAGCTGCCGCGACATAAGCGGCCAGTGCATCCCGCAGCTTTTTCGCGTTGCCAGTGGAGAGGTCGATCTCGTAGCTCTTCCCGTCCAACTCGAACTGGACGGTCTCATCCGCCTTCTTACCTGTCAGATCGTCAACCAACGAAACTACGACCTTCTGCGCCACGTCGGCGGCCCTCCAGAGCTACGGTGCAAACTACGCCTCAGATTCGGCCGGCCAGCCGAGTCGACGACAGATTAACGCCAATTCCCGCAAAAAGTCGAACCAAACTTCGAACGACACGACCGGCAGCTCGAACGGTGCCTCCGGCGGCTAGCCGAGCAATTCGCGGTCCAGTGCATCGATCTCGGCCTCGAATGCACGGCGCATCGCGGCCTTGTCCACATCGTCGCACCAGGTGGCCTCGACACCCTGCAGCACCAGCTGACGGACGACCTTTGGCCCATAGTTGTTCTGTCCGCAGAACTTGACGTACTCCTCGCCGATGTCGGTGTGGAACATCGTCGGGTCGTCGGAGTTGAGCATCACCCGCAATCCGGCATCGATCATCTTCGTGATCGGGTGAGTAGTCAGGTCCGGCCAGCCGTAGACCACCGCGGTCGACGTCGGGCACACGGTGAAGGTGATGCCCTCGTCGCGGCAGCGCGCCACGACCCGGGGGTCCTCCAGGATGTGGTAGCCGTGGTCCAGCCGTTCGCAGCCGAGCAGATCCAGGCACGTGGTGACGTTGGCGGCGGGGCCGTCCTCGGCACAATGGCTGGTCAGCCGCAGTCCGGCGGCCTTGGCGACCCGGTAGGCCTCAACGAACTTCTCCGGCGGATCCGGCGCCTCCGCCGCGTCCATACCGAGGCCGATCAGCTCCGGCCGGCGGTGCGCGAGGACCTCCTCCACCATCTGCCGCGCCACCTCCGGCGGGTCCTGTCGGTATACGTCGGCGATGAACGCACAGCGCACGCCGAAGTCGGTTTCGGCCGCCTTTGCGCCGTCGATCAACCCGTCGATCACGGTGGCCATCGGAATGCCGCGCGCGGTGTGCAGCGTCGGGTTGAAGAACATCTCCCGGTACTTCAGGTTGCCCAGCTCGACCCCGTCCTGGAGCGTCTCGTAGGCAATGCGGGCAAAGTCCTCGCGGTCGATGACCGTCGAGTTCACCGCGGCGTAGATCTCCAGGAACTCGTAGATGGTGGAGTAGCGGTACACCTCGTCGACCTCAGTGGTCGGCAGCGCGATCTTGTGCTTTGCGGCCAACTCGACAACGGTCGCCGGCCGCAACGTGCCTTCGACGTGGCAATGCAGCTCCACCTTCGGCAGCCGTCGCAGGTACTGCTCGTAGTCCGGCGTCACCACGTTGTCCGGCTTCGCGCCGGCGGGGGGAATCGTCACCGGATGACGCTATAACGACGGATCGCCCGGCCACCCCGGAAATTCCAGGTAGCCGGGCGATCCGTCCCCCTCGGGTATCGGCCGCGCCAGGACGCTTTTACGAACGCGGCAACAGCGCCCGCGGCTCGCCGCGCCGACCCCAGGCGACGATTGCCACGATGACCAGGTTGATCAGTGCGGGCGCCGGCGGGATGGCGACGAACAGGTCGGTGATCAGCGCGCCGATCATCACCCCGACCAGGCCGAGCGCCCCGAGCGCCCGCAGCCGAGGGATCAGCAGCGCGACCGCACCGAGCATCTCCAGCGCGCCCGTCAGGTAGCGGAACCACTGCCCGACCCCGATGGCCTGGAACAACCCGACCATGTCGGGTGAGCCGGACAGCTTCAGAAAGCCGGCGAACAGGAACATCGCCGCGCCGAGCACCTGCAGCACCCACAGCGTCACGTGCCACGGCTTGCTCGGCCGCGCCACCCCTACCGCCAACGACGCGCTCTCGGACACCATCGCCCTCTCCTCCGTCCCGTGCCGGGTCCCCCGGCAACCTGTCGCCGAGGCTTCTACGGCAGTACTTCGTGCCTGAAGCAAATACCAAAATATTTGCTCTGTCAAGAAACTAGAGGCCCGCTGTGGCGCCCGGCACCCCGTCCGCACCAGCACACGAGCACCACCGCCCGCCCGCACGCACCCCGCCCCCGGCGTACGCGCCACGCCGCACCCGCGGCGGGACTGGATGCCGGTGGTTAGCGGTCGAATTGCGGGAATTGAGCACAAACGCGCCTACTCGAAATCACCGCAGGTAGCCGCCGGGACCACGAACGGGTCACAGACGTTTCTCGGAAATCCGCGGGGCACGATTTCACTGGACATTGCGCCGCGCTCAGCCATACCTTTCGCGCATGACGTCGCCTTCCGACCCATCGGGGCAGGGGCAGTCCGGCCAGCAGTCCGAGCAGGAAGCTCAGCCCCAGCCGGAAGGCCACGCCGAGCAGCCGCCCGCGAGGGAGCAACCCGCCGCCGGCCAACAGCCACCCCAGCAGCAGCCGTCCCAGCAGCAACCGTCCCAGCAGCAACCGCCCCGGCAACCGGAGCAGGGCCAGCAGCCCCCGGCCGGTCCCCCGCCGGGTCACGGCCAGCAGCCGCCCCCGGGCTACGCGCAGCCATCGCAACCCGGCTACGGCCCGCCACCTGGCTACGGTCAGCAGCCCGCGCCGGGTTACGGCCCGCCGCCCGGCTACGGCCAGCAAACCCCTCCCGGCTACGGCCAGGCTCCCCCCGGGTACGGCCAGCCGGGTCAGCCCGGCTACGGCCAGCCCGGTCAGCCCGGTTACGGTCAGCCGGGCCAGCCCGGTTACGGACAGCCCGGCCAGGCCCCGCCCGGGTACGGCCAGCCCCCGCCCGGTGACGGACAGCCCGGTCAGGGACAGCCCGGTTACGGCCAGCCCGGCTACGGCCAGCCCGGCCAGACTCCGCCCACGTACGGCCAGGCCCCGCCCGGGTACGCCCCGCCGGGCTACGGCCAGCCGGGCCAGCCCGGACAGGGCGGGTTCGGACAGCCGGGCTACGGCCAGGCCGGTTACGGTCAGCAGCCGCTGCCGGTTCCGCCAGGGGCGCCCGGCCCGATCCCCGAGTGGTGGGAGCGGCTGGTCGGCCGGCTGATCGACGGCGTGCTGTATGGGGTCGCGTACTTCATCCTGAGCTCGCTGTTCGGGCTGCTCTTCCTGGCGACCCTCGGCTACGGCTCGTTCTCGCTGATCCTCACGCTGCCCACGGTGATCGCCGGGGTGCTGTACGCGGGCTACGACTTCTACATGCACAGCCACCGCAACGGGCAGACCCTCGGCAAGCTCGTGATGAAGACCAAGCTGGTCGCGGCGGACGGCAGCCAGCCCGACCAGGCCGCGCTGCTGAAGCGGGCGGCCATCTATCCGGGCATCTTCGCGGTCATCGGGCTGCTGGGCTTCGTCGGCCTGTTCGGAAACCTGCTGGGGCTGCTCATCGCGGTGGTCTCGCTGGTCGACGGCATCTCGGTGTTCACCGACCAGCCACTGCGCCGGGCCATGCACGACAAGTGGACCGACACGATCGTCATCAAGGTCCAGTAGGCCACGAGCCGCTACTGAGCCGGGAGACAGGGCCGAAAGACGGGGCCGGGCGGGGACATCCCCACCCGGCCCCGGTCACGTCAGGCC
The DNA here is from genome assembly GCA_036272155.1 of Pseudonocardia sp. Classification (GTDB taxonomy): domain Bacteria; phylum Actinomycetota; class Actinomycetes; order Mycobacteriales; family Pseudonocardiaceae; genus Pseudonocardia. The sequence continues at coordinate 36,736 of DATAZG010000004.1, read as the reverse complement.
AGGTCACGTCAGGCCAGGTCACGGATCACCAGATGCGGACGCGGTGCTCCGGCGCGGTGAACAGCGCGTCGGTCTCGTGCACGTCGAACGCCTCGTGGAAGCTGTCGAGGTTGGTCACGACGGCGTTGCAGCGCAGGTCCGGCGGGGAGTGCGGGTCGGTGGCCAGCCGGCGCACCGCCTCCGCCTCCCGGGTGGCCACCCGCCACACCTGGGCCCAGCCGAAGAACACCCGCTGCAGCCCGGTCAGGTCGTCGAGCACCGGCGGCTCGTCGACGCCCTCGGCGGCCAGCGCGATCCGGTACGCCCTGAGTGCGATGGTCAGGCCGCCCAGGTCGCCGATGTTCTCGCCGACGGTGAGGGCGCCGTTGACCTTGTGCTCGGGCAGCCCGGCCGGCGACAGCGCGCTGTACTGGGCGATCAGGGCCTGCGAGCGGCGGTCGAACTCGGCGCGGTCCTCGGCGTCCCACCAGTCGGTCATGTTGCCGTCGCCGTCGTACTTCGAGCCCTGGTCGTCGAAGCCGTGGCCGATCTCGTGGCCGATCACCGCGCCGATGCCGCCGTAGTTGGCGGCGTCGTCGGCCTCCGGGTCGAAGAACGGCGGCTGCAGGATGGCCGCCGGGAAGACGATCTCGTTCAGCCGGGGGTGGTAGTAGGCGTTGACCGTCTGCGGGGTCATGAACCACTCGTCGTGGTCCACCGGCCCGCCGATCTTGGCCAACTCGAACTCGGTCGACCAGACGCCGGCGCGGCGGGCGTTGCCGAGCAGGTCGCCGGCCTGGACCTCGAGCGTCGAGTAGTCCTTCCACGCGTCCGGGTAGCCGACCTTCGGGGTGAACCGGCCCAGCTTGGCCAGCGCGCGCTCCCGGGTGGCCGGGCCCATCCAGTCCAGCTCGCTGATGCTCTGCCGGTACGCCTCCACCAGGTTGCCGACCAGCGTGGCGATCCGGTCCTTCGAGGCGGCCGGGAAGTGGCGGGCCACGTACAGCTGCCCGACCTCCTCCCCCAGCGCGCCCTCGACGAGCCCGACGCCGCGCTTCCACCGCTCTCGCAGCACCGGTGTGCCGGACAGGGTGCGGCCGTAGAAGTCGAAGTCCTGCTCGACGACGGCCTCGCTGAGGTAGTCGGCGCAGGCCGAGGCGGTGCGGATGGCCAGCCAGGCCTGCCACTGCGCGAGCGGGCGCTCCGCCCACAGCCCCGCGGCGGCGGCCACGAAGCTGGGCTGGCGCACGACGACCTCGTCCAGCGCGCTCTCCGGTGCGCCGAGGCCGGCCAGCCAGCCGTCCCAGTCGAACTCGGGGGCGTGCTCGCGCAGCTCCCGCAGCGTCAGCAGCGTGTAGGTCTTCTCCGCGTCCCGGTTGGTCACCCGGTCCCAGGATGCCTTGGCCAGCGCCGTCTCCAGCTCCAGCACGGTGTCCGCCAGCGCGGCCGGGTCGGGCAGGCCGACGAGCTCGGCGAGCCGGGCCAGGTGGGTCAGGTACGCGGCGCGGATCTCGGCGTAGGCGTCCTCCCGGTAGTACGCCTCGTCGGGCAGCCCGAGGCCGGACTGCGACAGGTGCACCAGGTACCGGGTGGAGTCCTTGGCGTCGGTGCTCACCGAGGCGCCGAACAGCGCGGTCAGGCCCTCGCGCTGGCGCCGGCCCAGCACCTCGGCCAGGCCTGCCCTGTCGGCGGCGCCGGCGACCTCGGCCAGCAGCGGGCGCAGCGGCTCGACGCCGGCGGACTCGATCCGCTCGACGTCCATGAAGGAGGCGTAGAGCGCGCCGATCCGGCCGGTGACCGGCGCCTCCTCGATGATCGTGCGCACGTCCTCCTCGGCGCGGTCGCGCAGATCCCGGAAGGCGCCGTCCTGGGCGCGGTCGTCGGGTATCTCGTGGGTGCGCAGCCAGGTGCCGTTGACGTATCCGAACAGGTCGTTCGCCGGCCGGACGGCGGCGTCGACCCACCGCAGGTCCAGCCCGGACCGGGCTTCTCGCGTCGAGGTGGTCACGCCCCATCCTGACACGGCGGCCGACCCCGGGACCCGGGACCGTTCGCCCGGCGTATACCCGGCGTAGATCGCGGCCGGCGACGATCGGCCCGTGCACGTACCCGACGAGGACCTGGCCAACCCCCACCGGGACATCGGCCTCGAGCTCCTCCGCGAGTCCTGACCAGCGTGTCCAACCAGACAGGCGAAACTGGGGACCGGTCCACACTTATTGCTATGATGCGGGTTATGCAGACCGACACAGACGTCGCGCCTCGGCTGCGTCGGGACGCGCAGCGCAACAGGCAGCTGCTGATCGACGCGGCCACCGAGGTGCTGCGCGAGCAGGGCATGGACGCTTCGCTGGACGAGATCGCGCGCCGCGCGGGCGTCGGCAACGCGACCCTCTACCGGCGCTTCCCCACCCGGGAGGACCTCTACGAGGCCGTGTTCGCCAACATGGGTGTGCCGATGCGGGAGGCCGCCGCGCGCGCCCTCCTCGTCGAGGACCCGTGGGCGGCGTTCAGCGGCTACATCGAGGAAATCACGGAGTCCTGCGCCAGCGACCGGGGCTTCTCCGACCTGATCATGGCTGGCATGGCCAAGTCGGCCGTGCTCAACAAGATCCGGATGGAGAGCGACGAGGTCATCCGCGAGCTGCTGGCCAGGGGACAGCGGGCCGGCGCGATCCGGCCGGACATCTACCTCGAGGACATCTTCCTCGCCTTCTGCGCGATCCAGCGGGTGTCGCCGGCCGCCGAGGCCGTCGCTCCGGGAGTCTGGCGCCGGCACCTGGCCATCACGCTGGACGGCTTCCGCGCATCCGACTCGACCACCAGGCTGACCACGCCCCCGCTGACCGCCGACCAGGCCCTGCGGGTGGCCGACCAGTTCCACCCCACCAAGGGCTCCGGCCCCTCGGGGCCAAGCGCCGGCTGCGGCGGCTAACGACCGCGCCCGGGGCTGGCGAAGGTCGCGGCTAGCGGCGGCTGATCCGGATCCGGACCGTCGGACCACAACCGGGGGCGGCGACGCTCTCCATCGCGCGGGCCAGGTAGCCGACGTCGAACTCGGCGAGCCGGTCGAAGAGGTGCCGGCGCACGCTGGCCAGGTGCGTCGGGTACGCCCGCCGCAGGTGGGCGAGCCCGGCGTCGGTGAGCACCGCGTGCCAGCCCCGGCCGTCCTCGGCACTGCGCACCCGCTCGACGTGGTGCTCCGCCTCGAGCAAGCCGACGATCCGGGTCATGCCACTGAGCGACAGGTCGCACACGGCCGCCAGCTCGCTCATCCGCATCCGCCGCTCAGGCGCCTCCGACAGGTGCATCATCACCTGGTACTCGCGCAGCGTCAGCCGCGCCTCGTTGATCATGTCGGCGTCGACCGCGCGCATCAGATGCAGGCTGGCCCGGTTCCAGGCGCGTACGAACGTCTCCTCGTCGGCGCTCAACGGCGGGAGGGGTGCGCTCTGCTCGGCCACGCACCGAGACTACTTCCTGAACAAAGCAAGCGCGCCGGCTTCCCGCACGCCGGAAGCGGATCCCCACCCTGTTTACCCGGCGTCTACGGCCGGCCGGGAGACTGCTCGGATGATGACAGCCGCCGAGGCCGACCTGGTCGTCCGAGGGGTGCCCATCCACACGATGGACCCGGACCGGCCGCTGGCCGAGGCGATGGCGGTGCGCGACGGCCGGATCGTGGCGGTCGGCGCCGAGGCCGAGGTGCTCGCGGTGTGCGGCCCTGGCACGCGGTCGGTCGTGCCCGACGCGGCGATGGTGCTGCCCGGGCTGGTCGACGGGCACACCCATCTCGGCTTCGCCGGGCGCCAGGTGGCCTGGGAGCTGTCGGTGTCCCCGATGTCCGGGCCGGAGGAGATCCTCGCCGAGGTGCGCGAGCGGGTCGGGCGGCTCGGGCCGGACGAGTGGCTGGTCGGCGGCATCCTGGGTGGCGCGGTGCTCGCCGAGGTCGACACGCCGGCGGGGCTCGCCGCGCTCGACGAGGCCAGCCTGGGCCGGCCGGTGATGCTGCGCGACAACTCGATGCACAACCGCTGGGTCAACTCCCGCGCGCTGGAGCTGATGGGCATCACCGCGAGCAGCCCCGACCCGGCCGACGGGCGCTACGGCCGGGACGCGCGCGGCGAGCTGGTCGGCCTGCTCTACGAGGGCGCGTCGACCCGGGCCGAGGCCGCCGTGCGCGAGCACACCCCGGACATCCGGGCGCGCGACCTGCACTCGGTGCGCACCGCGGTGTCCATCCTCAACTCCCTCGGCGTGACGGCCACCATGGACGCGGCCACCATGGGCGTCTGGATGGACGCGTTCACCGAGCTGGACAACGCCGGCGAGCTGACCATGTGGATCGTGGCCTGCATGGCCGCCCGGGAGTTCGTCGACCCGGGGGTGGCCGGGCCGGAGCTGTTCGCCACGGCCGCGCGGCGCCGCTCCGCGCACGTGCGCCCCGACTTCGTCAAGGCCGTGCTGGACGGCGTGCCGATGACCAGGACGGCGCTGTTCCTGGAGCCGTACCGGAGCGTCGACGGCGGGGCGGCCCACGGCTGCTGCTTCTACGGCAACTCCTTCTACACCGACGAGGAGCTGCTGGAGCTGCTCGAGCACGCGGTCGGCCTCGGCCTGCACGCCAAGCTGCACGCGACCGGCGACGGCACGGTGCGCCAGGTGCTCGACGCGGTGGCGCGGGTGCGCGCCCGGCACGGCGCCGGACCGGTGTTCCACCTGGCGCACCCGGAGTTCGTGCACCCCGACGACGTGGCGCGGTTCGCCGAGCTCGGCGTGGTCGCGGACGCCTCGCCCGCGCTGTGGTTCCCGCACCTGATGAACACGATCATCGAGGCGCAGGTGAACGAGGGCTACCTGGCGCGGATCTGGCCACTGCGCGAGCTGCACGAGGCCGGCGTGCCACTGGCCGCCGGCTCGGACTGGCCGGCCGCCACGGTCCGCCCCGACCCGTGGCTGAGCATCGAGTCCATGGTCACCCGCCGCAACCCGGACCCCGCGTTCCCCGGCACGCTCGCCCCCGACCAGGCGGTCGACCTGCCCACCGCCCTGCGCGCGCACACCGTGAACCCGGCCCGCGCGATGGGCCTCGGCGACCAGACCGGCCAACTGCGCCCCGGCCTCGCCGCCGACTTCATCACCATCGACCAGCCCCTGCTCGACATCCCCGTCGACCAGATCCACCGCACCCAGGTACGCCAGACGTGGTTCGGCGGCACCCTCGCCTACGAGGCCCCCTGACGCCGGTGACGGGGCACTGAACAGCAGGCTTACGGGCGCGGGGTGGAGCCGGCCTTGGCGATAGGGGCGTCGCCGTCGGCGTGGGCGATCACGAGCGGCAGGACCACCTGGTCCACGACGTCAGCGATGAACTGGCCGGCGACCGGCGAGCCGTAGGCCATGAAGTGCTGCCGGATCAGCCCCGGCCCGACCTGCGCGACCAGCGGCGTCAGCGCGGCCGGCCGGACCACCCCGCGCACCGCGCCGCGCCGCAGCACCTCCAGCATCGGCGGCACGGCCGAGTCCATCACCTCGGCCCGCAGGGTGCGCAGCAGCTCGGGGTTGCGGGTCACCTCGACGGCGAGCCCGCGGACCGCCTCGCCGCGCGCCCCTTCCAGCGACGCCGCCACCATGCCCATCAGCGTGAGCAGGTCGGCGCGCAGGTCGCCCGTGTCGGGCACCTGGTGCTCCGGTTGGTGGCTGCGGATCGCGTCCACCACGAGCTCGGTGCGGCTGGGCCAGCGGCGGTAGAGCGAGCCCTTGCTGGCCTTCGCCCTGGCGGCCACCCGCTCCATGGTCAGGTCCGCGTAGCCGGACTCGGTCAGCTCGGCGAGCGTCGCGGCGTAGATGGCGTCATTCAGCTCGTCGCCACGGCGGCGTGGCTTGTTCCGATAGTTGTCGGCTCCCGGGGCGTCGTCGCCCGTGGCCGAGGTTGACGAGGCCATCACGGTCAGTTTAGGGCCCGCCGGCCGGGCGGCACCCCGCATCCCGGGCCGACGGCGGGCCAAGTGTGACAAGGGACATCTCGTTTCCAATTGAGTACAATTCGTACTCTATCTAGAATAGAGCCATGCCCTCGGTAACCGCCACAGCTCGCAGGGCCGACGCCCCGGCCATGCACTGGATGATCCCGATGCTCGTCCTGATGATCGGCAGCTTCATGGCCGTCCTGGACAGCAGCATCGTCAACGCCGCGATCCCGACCATGCAGAAGGATCTCGGCGCGTCCTCGGACGACATCGAGTGGGTGAGCACCGGCTACACCCTGGCCCTCGGTGTCATCGTGCCGATCAGCAACTGGCTGGGCGACCGGATCGGCTCGACGCTGGCACACCGGATCTCGATGATCGGGTTCGCACTGGCCTCCGCACTGTGCGGGCTGGCCTGGAACCTGGACTCGGAGATCTTCTTCCGGGTCATCCAGGCCATCCCCGGCGGCATCCTGCCGGTGATGACCCTGACGATCCTCTACAAGATCGTCCCCAGGGAGAAGATCGGCTCGGCGATGGGCATCTACGGCCTCGGCGTGATCGTCGCGCCGGCCATCGGCCCGACCCTCGGCGGCTACATCGTCGAGTACCTGGACTGGCGGCTGATCTTCTACATCAACGTGCCGATCGGGCTGCTCGGCGCGGTGGCGGCCTACTTCCTGCTGCCGAAGATGCCGAAGGGACAGACCCACCCGTTCGACGTCTGGGGCTTCCTGACCATCGGCTACGGGCTGTTCGCGCTGCTGCTGGCCACCTCGAAGGGCCAGAAGTGGGGCTGGGGCTCCTACCCGACGCTGATCCTGATCGTCAGCGGCCTGCTCTCGCTGGCCCTGTTCGCGGTCATCGAGAACGAGGTCGAGTTCCCGCTGATCAACCTGCGGGTGCTCACCAACTGGCCCTTCGTGAACTCGCTGCTGATCATCAGCGTGCTGTCCGTCGGTCTGTTCGCGGTGTCGTTCTACCTGCCGCAGTTCCTGCAGAACGGCCAGGCGCTGACCCCGCTCAACGCCGGCCTGCTGCTGTTGCCCCAGGCACTGGCGATGGCGGTGCTGATGCCGCTGGCCGGCCGGATCTACGACCTGTTCGGGCCGCGCTGGCCGGCCGTGATCGGGCTGGCCCTGGCCGCGTACGGCACCTACCTGCTGACCGGCATCAACGTCGACATGACCCGGCAGGACGTGATCATCTGGACGGTCGTGCGTGCGGTCGGCAACGGGCTGGCCATGATGCCGATCATGACTGCGGGGCTGAACTCGCTGCCCGCCGAGCTCACCGGCTTCGGCAGCGCGATCAACAACATCGCCCAGCGGGTGGCGTCCTCGATCGGCCTGGCCGGCATGGGCGCCCTGGTCTCGACCCAGTCCGCGCAGCTCTCCGCCGACCGGGGCGGCCTGATCCAGAGCGGCTCGGCCAACCCCCGGGTCCAGCAGATCATCGACCAGGGTGGTACCGCGCTCGCCGGCTACTACCAGCAGTTCCAGCTGCACGTGCTGGCGTCCGCCTACGGCGAGGTGTTCCTGGTCGCCGCGGTGCTCACCGCCCTGTGCGTGCCGCTCGGGGTGCTGCTGCGCAAGCCGGCCCCGGTCGTCACCGCCCCGGTGACCACCGCTCCGGCCACCACCACGACCCGCCGGCCGGCTCGGACCCAGGCCGATCCGGCGCGGGTCGCCACCCCGGCTTCGGCGCCGGCCGCCAGCCCGGCTCGAGGGTTGGTCACCGCCGGCGCGGCGCGGCCGAGCTCCGAGTTCCGCCCCGACCACGAGCCCGAGCCCACCGAGCGGGTCGGCGAGTTCCGGAGCACGGCCCGGGTCGGCTGACCGGGCATCCCGGAGGGCGGGCAGTCGGCAACCGGCCGGCTGCCCGTTCTCGCGACCCCGGTTCGGACCCCCGACCGGGGTCGTTCGCCCGCCAACCGGGCCGCCACTCCAGCCCCATCCGCTCGTTGACCCTTAACAGAGGCCCGAAGCGGGTACTCCACCCGTGCGGTCGCACGCCGACCACCAGCGCGTCGACCAACCGCACAGGCCTCGACAACTCGTGGAGGAGGGAGCGCGGTCGCCGTCGCCGGGCACGACAGGCGGTTACCGCGCGTCATGGATGGGGAAATCTGAGCAGCTCACCGTGGTGCCGACCCTGGTCGGACTAGCCGCGGCCACCGCTCACGACGTGGCGCTCGACGCCCGGGTGCTCGCCGTGGACCAAGACCCGGCGCACTCGCCCACGGTGTCCGGCGTGGTCACCGACCAGCGGCCGAGGCCGGGTAGCCAGGTATCCCCCGGTGACCGGGTCCGCATCTGGGTCTCGACCGAGGGCCCGGGTGGCGGCGGGGGTGGCGGCGGCGCGCCGGTGCCCTCCAAGCCGATGCCGCTGACCCCGGCCGGAGCGAAGTAGCTCCCGCCTGTTCGACAGGCCGTTCGACAGCGCACGCAAGGCCCGGTGTGGGCCGGTCTCCGGATCGCCCGCACCGGGCCGACCTGTCTCGGTAGCCGGCCGGCCACCGGACTGGAGCACGGCGCCCGCCACTGGGGCTGACCTGCACGAGCGGGTGCCGACCCGCAGGCGCGGGTGCTCAGCTGTCCCGGTGCGCGTACCCGCCGGACAGCACCGACTCGCGCGAGCCGGGCAGCCGCCCGTTGCGCGCGTCGCCCGGCCCGTTACGCGGCGCCTCGCCGTACCCGTTGCGGGCGTCACCGCGGCCGTTCCGCCCCTCGGCGCGCCCGTTGCGGCGGTCGTGATCGGCGCTCCGGTCCGCGTACGCGTCCGCGTCGTCGATCTTCACGAGCAGCCAGTGACGTTGGTCACCATTGAGCTTGATCTGGGTCAGCGAGTAGCAGCCGGACAGCTTCGAGCCCTCCAGCCACACCTTCAGATAGCCGCGCCGCAGCCCGAGCGAGACGTCCTCGTCGCCCAGGTTTTGGTACGTCCCCCGGTCCCACACGACGACCGTGCCGCCGCCGTACTCGCCGGCCGGCATCCGCCCCTCGAAGTCCAGGTAGCCGAGCGAATGATCTTCGGTACGGGTGGCCAACCGCTTGTCACCTGCATCGAAGGACGGTCCCTTGGGCACTGCCCAGGACGCGAGCACGCCGTCGATCTCCAGCCGGACGTCGAAGTGCAGGCTCGACGGGTCGTGGCGCTGGACGACGAATCGAAGGTCGCCGGGGTGCGGCCGGTCCCGGTCCGGGGAGTCGCCCCCTTGCTCCGGCCGCCGCGGTGCGCGGTGATCGGACAAGCCCCCGTCGTGGCCTCGATTCGCCATGCTCCAGAGCTACCCAGATGCGGCGTCGGGAAAACCGGTCCCGGCCTGGTTTTGAGGTCGGCGGCCGGCCTCGGACGCTCGGTGCATCAGCGCACTCACAGGGAGGCCGCCGCGTCGCTACGCTTACCGCCGCCACGCTGCCCGTCGCCCGTCAGGAGCGGTGAGCGGGCCAGCAGCACGGTGCCGGCGGCGATCAGCAGCGCCCCGGCCACCACGCCGACCGTCCAGGCGCCGCCCCGGGTCCGTTCACCGAACACCAGGACGCCCCAGCCGACCGCGACCACCGGGTTGGCCAGCGTCAGCCCGGGCTGCGACGCGACGAGGCTGCCGGACCCCAGTGCGTTCTGCAGCAGGTAGAGCGACAGTGGCCCGATCATCAGGATGGCGTAGGTCTGCCAGGCCAGCAGCACGCCGAGCAGCCCGTGCTGGTGGTAGGCCGCGCCGGCCGCGGCGGTCAGGGCGGCGGTGAGGCCGAAACCGATACCGGTGGCGATGCCGAGCAGCGCGGCCCGCCGGTGGCCGCTGCTGGCCAGGCCGAGCAGCACCGCAACGCCCTCGACCGCCCCGGTCACGGCCAGCCCGACCAGCCACTGCCACAGCGGGACGGCCAGCGGGTCGCCACCCTCGGGGCCCAGACAGAGCAGGAACAGCACGAGGCCGGCCGTGAGACTCGCCGTCGCCAGCCACTCGGAACGGCTCGGGCGGGCCCGGAACATGACCGAGGCCAGCATGAACGTGAACGGCAGCTCGGCCACCAGCAGCGGCTGCACGGTGGAGACACTGCCCAGGGTGAGCGCGATGGCCTGGACCACGAACCCGACGAACATCGCCAGGATGCCGAGAAACCAGACCGGTCGGCGGGCCAGCTCGATCAGCATGTGGACGGAGAACGCGCGCTCGTCGGACTCCTCGCTGCCGGCGCGGCGCTGGAGCACCGAGGCGGCGGCGTTGAGCAGCGCGGCGAGCAGCCCTAGGGGCACGGCCAGCATGCTCGCGAGGTACCCGGCCGGGTGGCTGTCGAACCCACCGCCGTCGATCCGGCTGCCCCGACGCCGACCCGATGGTTTGGCCGGCGGCGTCCATCCGGGTGTATTCGGGCGCGAGATGCATCAAGTCCGCGACACCGGGAACTCCGATGGTGAACCTGCCACTTGTCGCTGGGGAGCGGATGAAGTGGCCGCGTAGAGCCGGCGGGCCGTTCTCGGGGGACGGCCCGTCGGCGTTTTCATTTCTGACCGGGGCCCGGTGCTGACGGATTCCCCGACTCGCCCTGACCAAATCCCCGACTCGCGCTGACCGATTTCCCGACTCGCGGGGACGGTGCCCACGGTTCGCGGGGACGGTGTGCCCACGGTTCGCGCGGACGGAGTTGCCGCGGTTCGCGCCGGGGGCGATGGTTGGACGTCCTCGTTTAACGGTCCGGCCGCGGCGCGACGACCTGGCGTTTTGCCGACGTTTGATCGGGTATACGCACCCATGAACACGCCTGGGTGTGGGTCATGAGCCGCCGCCGCGGCCTGGTGCTGGGCGCCGGTGGCCTGCTCGGCGCGGCCTGGACGCTGGGGGCGCTGGCCGCCGTGCAGGACAGCCTCGGTTGGGACGCCCGCGAGGCCGACCTGATGGTCGGTACGTCGGCCGGCTCGGTGCTCACCGGGCTGCTGCGCGCCGGCGCCTCGGTCAGCGACCTGTACGACGTGTACGGCGACCGCGCGGGCGGGCGGCCGGTGCCGTTCGACCTGACCGGCGAGCCGCCGTGGCCGGGGCTGCCCGAGTTCGGCGTCGGCTCGCCGCCGCTGATGTCGCGCGTGCTGCGCAGCCCGCGGCGGTTCAGCCCGGCGGCGGTGTGCGCGGCGCTGCTGCCCAGGGGCCGCCGGCCGCTGACCCGGATCGGCGAGCTGATCGAGTCGGCAGGTCAGTCGGCCGGTCAGTCGGCCGGTCAGTCGGCCGGTCAGTCGGTACGGTGGCCGACCGGTACCTGGGTCGTGGCGATGAACTACGAGACGGGCGCGCGCGTCGCCTTCGGCCGGCCGGACAGCCCACGGACGGAGCTGGCCACGGCGGTGATGGCGTCCTGCGCGGTGCCGACCTGGTACGCGCCGGTGCGGATCGGCCGGGTGCCGTACGTGGACGGCGCGGTCTGCTCCCCCACCAACACCGACCTGCTCGCGGAGGCCGAGCTGGACGAGGTCGTCGTGCTCGCGCCGATGGCCTCCGTCGAGCTGGACCACCCGCGTGGCCCGCTGACCTGGCTGGAGCGGCGGTGGCGGCGCGCGGTGACCCGGCGGCTGCAGCGCGAGCTCGAGACCCTGCGTGCCCGGGGCACCCACGTCAGGCTGCTCACGCCGAACGCCACCGACCTCGCCGCGATGGGCGTCAACATGATGGACGGCGCGCGCCAGCGCGACGTCCTGCGCATCGCCCGGGCCAGCGTGCACACCCACCTCGGCACCGCCGGCAGGCCCGTCCTCACCGGCAGGCCCGACACCGCCGCTGGCAAGGTCGCCGCCGCCGGCAAGGCCACCGCCGGCAAGGTCGCGGACAAGGTCACCGCCGCCAAGGCAGCCGCCGGCAAGGCAGCCGCCGGACGGACCGCCGCCCTACCCGGCGTCGCCTGACCGCCGGCCTCACCTGATCGCCGGCCTCACCTGACCGCCGGCTTCACCTGACCGCCGGCCTCACCTGACCGCCGGCCTCACCTGACCGCCGGCCTCGTCCAACCGGCGGTCCAGCCCCGGCGCTGGCCGACCGCGCGTCAGCCGGCCGTTTCGGGCTCGGCGTCGAGCCGGTGGCCGGCGGCCTCGGCGCGGCACGTGGCGGCGGCGTCCCGGTAGGCGCGGCCGCAGGCCGGGTTGCTGAGGTCGGCGAGCTGGTCCCACAGCCGGGCGCGCGCCACGAGCAGCTGGCAGCGTTCCTCGGTGGCGTTGGCGAGCTCGACCGCGTTGCTGGCCAGGTCCGCCCAGAGCTGCGCCTCCTGGTCCATGGGCCGACCGGTCGAGGTCACGCGGTCCGAGGTCACGCGGTCCGAGGTCGTGCCGTCCACTGCCATCGTGTTGTCCCTGCGCCCTCCCGGACCCGGGCAGCCCGAGCCGGCGAGCCGGCGGCCCACCAGAACTCCGGTTACCCATTTCGCCCGCGCGCTACTCCCCGTTCGGGGGCACGATCGGCCCCGGCGTTCGGACACCACACCGGGAAGGGCGCGTTCTGGCCTCACGCCGAGTTAGGATTCGAGTAGCCGAAGTTACGCAGTCAGCTGCGGCCCTATCGCTCGTGTGTCGTTCGAACGTCGGCTTCGTGCTGGCCGTGCCCGGGGGGCTGGCCAGGGGGCTCGGTCCGTCTCGAGCGGCACCTCAACGATGTGAGGCGCGCTGATGACGGTTCTCCCTGCGACGGGCAAGACCGGGCACATCGAGATCCGGGTCGATGCCACGGCCTCGATGGTGCCGTACCTGCGGACCATGGCGGCCGAGGTGGCGGCCCGGGCCGACTTCGATCTCGACGCCATCTCCGACCTCCGGATGGCCGTCGACGAGGCCTGCGCCACGCTGCTCGGCAGTGCGGCCGAGGGCGGCGAGCTGCGCTGCGTGTTCACGGTCGACGAGGACCGCATCCAGGTCTCGGCGTCCGTGCCGGCGCGGCGGCCCGGGGCCATGTTCGACACCACCGGTTTCGGCTGGCAGGTGCTCCGCACCCTCGTGGACGAGATCGTCACGCATCCCGCCGAGCCCTCGGCCGGCCCACCCAACGGCACCCACGCCCTGGTGGGCATCCGTTTCGTCAAGAAGGCGCTGCTCGGGTGACCGCCGCCGCCGAACACAGCACACCGAGCGATCCCGCCATCGCCGCGGTCGCCGGGGGGGCACCCGCGCCGGCGAGCCCACCAGCGGTCGAGCTGGACGCCCGGGACGTCGAGTACGCCCACCTCGCCCCGGTGCTGCTGGAACACGCCGAACTGCCCGTCGGCGACCCGCGCCGGGCCCCCCTGCGGGACCGGCTGATCACCGGTTACCTCCCGGTGGCGCAGCACCTGGCCCGGCGCTTCGTGCACCGGGGGGTGCCGCTGGAGGACCTCGTCCAGGTCGCCACGCTCGGTCTGATCAACGCGGTCGACCGGTACGACCCGAGCTTCGGCCGGGACTTCCTCGCCTACGCGATCCCCACCATCCAGGGCGAGCTGCGCCGCTACTTCCGCGACCACAGCTGGTCCATGCGGGTGCCTCGGCGCCTCAAGGACCTGCACGTCTCGATCAACCGGGTGACCGAGGAGCTCGCCCAGGGCCTCGGCCGGGCGCCCCGGCCCAGTGAGATCGCGGCGCGGCTGGGCATCTCCGTCGACGAGGTGCTCGAAGGCCTGGAGGCGACCGCCAGCTACGCCAGCCAGTCACTGGACGAGGTCCTGATGGAGGGTGAGGACAAGGCGACGCTGGCCAACCTGCTCGGTTCGAACGACTCGGGGCTCGCGCTGGTGGAGGCCCACGAGACGCTGCGGCCGCTGCTCGAGACGCTGCCGCCCCGGGAGCGCACCATCCTTGTGCTGCGGTTCTTCGACAACATGACGCAGAGCAAGATCGCCGCCCAGCTCGGCATCTCCCAGATGCACGTGTCCCGGCTGCTCTCCCAGACGCTGGCCACGCTGCGCGAACGGGCCCGGGACCCGGAGCCGAGGCACTGAGCCCCTGACCTCCGAGTCACTGGTCAGCCGCGTAGCGGGCGGAAGAACTCGCGGATCTCGGTGACCAGTTCCTCGGGCCGCTCCAGCGCCGCGAAGTGGCCGCCCCGGTCGAACTCGGTGAAGCGCTGGAGGTTGTAGCAGCGGCGCACCCACTCCTCCGGCGGGGTGAAGTTGTCCTTGGCGAAGGACGCGAACCCGGTCGGCGTCTCGACATAGCCGGGCACGTTGCGGCCCAGCATGCCCTCGGTGTGCATGGTCTCGTAGTACAGCCGGGCGGAGGTGGCGATGGAGTTGGTCAGCCAGTACAGGGTGATGTCGGTGAGCATCTCGTCCTTGCTGAACACCGACTCGACGTCGCCGCCGCAGTCGCTCCACGCCCGGAACTTCTCCACGATCCACGCCGCCAGGCCGGCCGGGGAGTCGGACAGTCCCGCGGCGAGCGTGGCCGGCCGGGTGCCCTGGAGCTGGGCGTACGCGCCCTCCTTGCTGAAGAAGCCCTCGGCCTCGGCCACGAACGCCTCTTCGGCGGGGGTCAGCGGGGCCGAGTGCTGGTCCAGCACCGGCGTCGCCCCGATCAGGTTCAGGTGGATGCCGGCCAGGGTGTCGCCGTGGTCGCGGCCGAGGCGGCTGGTGACCTGCGCACCGAAGTCGCCGCCCTGCGCGCCGTAGCGGGAGTAGCCGAGCACCTCGGTCATGAGCTGGTGGAACAGCTCGGCGATGGCCGTCGGGTTGATCCCCGGGGTGCCGGGATGCGGCGAGTGGCCGAACCCGGGCAGGCTCGGCGCGACCACGTCGAACGCGTCGGCCGGATCCCCGCCGTGGGCCGCCGGGTCGGTCAACGGTCCGATGATCTTGGTCACCTCGTAGAACGAACCCGGCCAGCCGTGCGAGAACAGCAGAGGCAGCGGTCGTGGCCCCACGCCCCGGGCGTGCACGAAGTGCAGGGTGTTACCGCCGACCTCGGTGCCGACCTCGGTGAGGAACTGGGGCATCGTGTTGAGCCGCTTCTCGGCCGCGCCCCAGTCGAACTCGGTGCGCCAGTACTCCAGCAGCTCGGCGAGGTAGCCGGGCGGCGTGCCGTGGGTCCAGTCCCGGCCGGACAGCGCCGGCGCGAACCGGGTCCTGGCCAGCCGTTCCCTCAGGTCGGCGAGCTGCTCGTCGCTGGTCTCGCTGTGGAACGGACGTATCTGCGCCATGGCTGTCTCCCGGGTCCCGAGTGGCCGAAAATGATCTCCCTTCGAGCATGGGACCGGCGGGCACCGTACCGCTGGCAGGAATGCGACATCAGTTTCGGACAGGCTTGTCAGGGTTTGATGCGAACATATGTTCGTGTCGAGTGGTGCCGCCGATATCCTGCATGCCGACCTGGATGCGTTCTACGCGTCGGTCGAGCAGCGGGACGACCCTCGGCTGCGCGGCCGGCCGGTGATCGTCGGCGGCGGTGTGGTGCTCGCCGCGAGCTACGAGGCCAAGGCCCACGGGGTGCGCACCGCGATGGCCGGCTGGCAGGCGCGGCGGCTCTGCCCGGCGGCGATCGTGGTGCCGCCGAGGATGGCCGCGTACACCGAGGCCAGCCGGGCGGTGTTCGAGGTGTTCCGGGCGACGACGCCGCTGGTCGAGCCCCTGTCCATCGACGAGGCGTTCCTGGCCGTCGGCGGGCTGCGGCGGATCGCCGGGCCGCCGGAGGTCATCGCCGGCCAGCTGCGCCGGGAGGTGGCGCGCCAGGTCGGCCTGCCGATCACGGTCGGGGTGGCGCGCACGAAGTTCCTGGCCAAGGTCGCCAGCCGGGTGGCCAAGCCGGACGGGTTGCTCGTGGTGCCCCCGGAGGGCGAGCTGGCGTTCCTGCACCCGCTGCCGGTGGAGCTGCTCTGGGGCGTCGGCGCGGTCACGGCCGGCAAGCTGCACGACTGGGGCATCACGACGGTCGCCCAGGTGGCCGAGCTCACCGAGCCGAGCCTGGTCTCCCTGCTCGGGCGCGCGGCGGGCCGGCAGCTGCACGCGCTGGCGCACAACCGCGACCCCCGGCCGGTCCAGCCCGGGCGCCGGCGCGGCTCGATCGGCTCGCAGCGCGCGCTCGGCCGCTCCCGGCGCTCGGCGGAGGAGCTGGACGCGGTGCTGGTCGGTCTGGTCGACCGGGTCACCCGGCGGATGCGCTCGGCCGACCGGGTGGGCCGCACGGTGGTGCTGCGGCTGCGCTTCGACGACTTCACCAGGGCGACGCGGTCGCACACGCTGGCCGGGGCGACGGCCCGCACCGACGCGGTCCTCGCCGCCGTGCGGGCGCTGCACCGCACCGCCGGGCCGCTGATCGAGCAGCGCGGCCTGACCATGATCGGCATCGCGGTGGCCAACCTGTGCGACGCCGAGGCCGTCCAGCTCGCGCTGCCGTTCAACGGGCCGCCGATGGCGCTGGACACGGCGCTTGACCATGTGCGGAACCGGTTCGGCGCGGCGGCGGTCACCCGGGGCGTGCTGCTCGGCCGCGACCAGGGCCTGGAGATGCCCCGCCTGCCGGACTGAGCGGGCTGAGCGGTGGCGGGCACGGGTTACGCGGTCGGGCCCACGCCCGTGAGGCCGAGTGCGCGGACCGACTCCTCCCGCATGGCGACCTTGCGGATCTTGCCGGTCACCGTCATGGGGAACTCGTCGGCCAGGTACACGTAGCGGGGGATCTTGTAGTGCGCGAGCCTGCCGGTGCAGAACTCGCGCAGCGCGGCGGCGTCCAGCGGCGGCCGGCCCTCCCGCATCCGGATCCAGGCGCACAGCTCCTCGCCGTACCTCGCGTCCGGCACGCCCACCACCTGCACGTCCGCGATGTCCGGGTGCGAGTACAGGAACTCCTCGATCTCGCGCGGGTAGACGTTCTCGCCGCCCCGGATGACCATGTCCTTGAGCCGGCCGACGATGTTCAGGTAGTCCTCGTCGTCCATGGTGGCCAGGTCGCCGGTATGCATCCAGCCGGCCTCGTCGATCGCCTCGGCGGTCTTGTCCGGCTGCTCCCAGTAGCCGCGCATCACCAGGTAGCCGCGGGCGCAGAGCTCACCGGTGACACCGCGCGGCACGGTCAGCCCGGTCTCGGGGTCGACCACCTTGATCTCCACGTGCGGCTGCGGCGTACCGACCGTCGACGTGCGCCGCTCCAGCGAGGCATCCACCCGGGTGTGCGTGGACACCGGCGAGGTCTCGGTCATGCCGTAGCTGATGGTCACCTCGTCCAGGTGCATCTCGGCGACCACCCGCTTCATGTACTCCACCGGGCACGGCGAGCCGGACATGATGCCCGTGCGCAGCGAGGACAGGTCGGCGCCGGCGAAGTCCGGGTGCTCCAGGATGCCGATGAACATGGTCGGCACGCCGTACAGCGCGGTGCAGTGCTCGGCCGTGATCGCCGCCAGCGTGGCGCCGGCGTCGAACGAGGGCGCCGGGATCACCACGCACGAGCCGTGTGCCATCGAGCCGAGGTTGCCCATCACCATGCCGAAGCAGTGGTAGAAGGGCACCTGGACGCAGAGCCGGTCGACCTCGGTGAACCGCTGCACCTCGGTGACCAGGAAGCCGTTGTTCAGGATGTTGTGGTGCGAGAGCGTGGCGCCCTTGGGGAACCCGGTGGTGCCCGAGGTGTACTGGATGTTGATCGGGTCGTCCCGGTCCAGGGTGGCCAGCCGGGCGGCGACAGCGGCCGGGTCGGCGGCGGTGCCGGCCAGCGCCGCCCACCCCGGGGAGCCGAGCAGCACCACCTCGCGCAGCGCCGGGGCATCGGCCCGCGCCTCGGTGATCATCGCCGCGTAGTCGGACGTCTTGAACGCCGCCGCCGAGATCAGCACCGAGATGCCGGCCTGGTTCAGCACGTAGCCCAGCTCGTGCGAGCGGTAGGCCGGGTTGATGTTCACCAGGATCGCGCCGACCTTCGCGGTGGCGTACTGCACGAGCACCCACTCCGGCACGTTCGGCGCCCAGATGCCGACCCGGTCCCCCTTGGTGATGCCCAGCCCGAGCAGCCCGGTGGCCAGCGAGTCCACCGCGGCGTTGAGCTCGCGGTAGGTCCAGCGCCGGCCGGTGGGCACGTCGACCAGTGCATCCCGCTCGCCGAACCGCTCGGTGGTGCGCTCCAGCTGGGCGCCGATGGTGGCGCCGATCAGCGGGGTCTCGGAGGGACCGCTCGCGTAGCTGAGTGCGGTGGTCGTCATCGCGCATGCCTTTCAGAGAACCTCACAGAACGGCGTTGTCCCGAGGGTGGTTCGTTTTTCTCTAGCGCGATGTTCTATAGAACGCAAGCCTGGGCCGGCAAATTTCTCTTCCTCTGACAAGGATAATCGTGGGTTGCGCCACTGATCAGTTGCCAGATTCTATAGAATCGGTGAGGCTCGAGGCTGATCCAGTCCAGCCGCCCGATGGGGGAACCGAGCCGTGAAAACCATCGCCGCCGTCATCCACGAGGTCGGCAAACCACTGGAGATCGAGGAGCTCGAGCTCAGCGGCCCCCAGGAGGGCGAGGTGCTGATCCGGTACACCCACGCCGGGCTGTGCCACTCCGACCTGCACGTCATGCAGGGCGACATCGACGGCTGGCTGCCGATGGTGCTCGGCCATGAGGGCGCCGGTGTGGTCGAGGAGGTCGGCCCGGGAGTGACCCGGGTGGCGCCCGGCGACCACGTGGTCTGCTCGTTCATCCCGGCCTGCGGCACGTGCCACTGGTGCGCCACCGGCCAGCAGGCGATCTGCGACATGGGCGCGTCGATCATGCGCGGACACCTGCCGGGGCCGCGCTGGCCGATCAGCGGGCCGGCCGGCCGGTACGGGGCGATGTGCATGCTCGGCACGTTCAGCCAGTACGGCGTGATCTCCCAGACCTCCGCGGTGCGGATCGAGCCAGACCTGCCGCTGGACGTCGCCGCGCTGGTCGGCTGCGGGGTGCCCACCGGCTGGGGCTCGGCGGTCAACTCGGCGGACGTGCGCGCGGGCGAAACCGTGATCGTGTTCGGCGTCGGTGGCATCGGGGCGAACGCGGTGCAGGCGGCCCGGTCGGCCGGCGCCCGGTACGTGATCGCGGTCGACCCGCTGGCCAACAAGCGGGAGTTCGCGCTCGGCTTCGGCGCCACCCACGCGGCGGCCACCGGGGCCGAGGCCGGGCAGCTGGCCAGGGAGCTGACCTGGGGCCTCGGCGCGGACAAGGCGATCCTGACCGTGGGCACCATGACCGCCGAGGTCGTCCGCGAGGCGTTCGAAGCCACCGGCAAGGCCAGCACGATCGTGCTCACCGCGATGTCGGGCTTCACCGACCAGACACTCACGCTGCCCGGCGTGGTGGCCACCCTCTACAAGAAGACGATCAAGGGCTCCCTGTTCGGCGACTGCAACCCCACCTCGGACATCCCCCGACTGCTCGGCCTGTACCGCTCCGGCGACCTCAAGCTCGACGAGCTGATCACCACCCGCTACTCCCTCGAGCAGGTCAACCAGGGCTACGACGACCTGCTCGCCGGCAAGAACATCCGAGGCCTCATCGTCCACGAGCACTAGTCACAGGGTCTGAGCTGGGGTTTCTTCGTCGAAGCCTGGGTCGGGGTCGGTGAGAACGCCGCGTTCGACCAGGAGCTCGACCAGCAGGTCGCCGGCGTTGCGGATGTGGGCTGTCATCGCGTCGCGGGCGGTGCGCGCGCTGCGGTGCTCCAGCCCGCGCAGGATCGGCAGGTGGTCGTCCCGGGCGGCGGCGGGCCAGCCGGGGATCTGGCCGTAGAGGTCGAACGGCACATACTTGAGGGTCAGCCGGAGTAGCCAGGTCAGCTTCGGGGACGCCGCCGAGCGGTTGATCAGCCGGTGCATCTCGAAGTCGATCCGCTCGGTGGCCACCAGGTCGGCCCGGTCGATGGCGGCGATCAGGTCACGCTGCAGCCGGCCGAGTGTCTCCAGGTCGGCGTCGGTCAGCCGCACCGCCGCGCGCGCGGCCAGCTCCCCGGACAGGTACGCCTGCGCGTCGTAGAGGTCCAGCACGTCCTGCCGGCTCATCGGCACCACGCTGAACCCGCGCCCCGGCTGGAAGTCCACCAGCCCCTCGCCGTGCAGCGACATCAGCGCCTCGCGCACCGGCGTCGCGCTCACCCCGAACCGCTCGGCGAGGTGCTCGGTGCGCAGTCGGGCATGCCCCGGCTCGGCGCCAGTCATGATCAGGTTCCGGATCCGGCGGGCGACCTGCGGGCTGAGCCGCTCACCCGGCGACAGCACCGGCAGCGGCAGCTCCGGCTGGTCCGGGCGCTCGGGCCGCGCCACCTAGTGTCTCCAGCCCTCGATCATGCCGCGACTGTAGCCGCCGACCGAGTCGAGCCGAACCGACCTCTTGATGAATCGTTGAACAATCCTCTAACATGACGCCCAGCGCGGCGCCGCCGACGATGTGTCGACCACAGTGCGAGCGAGGTAGCCATGACCAGCTCAGACCCCGTCCCCGGCCCGCCCGACCGGTCCGCCGCGCCCACCCGAGCCTCGCGCAAGGTCATCGTGGCCAGCCTGGTCGGCACCTCGCTGGAGTGGTACGACTTCTTTCTCTACGCCACCGCGTCGGCCGTGGTGTTCAACAGGCTGTTCTTCCCGACCTTCGACCCGCTGGTCGGCACGCTGCTGGCGTTCACGACGGCGTCGGTCGGCTTCATCGCGCGGCCGCTCGGCGGCATGATCTTCGGCCACCTCGGCGACCGTTCCGGCCGCAAGCAGGTCCTGGTCATCACGCTGCTGCTGATGGGCGGCGCGACCTTCCTGATCGGCGTACTGCCCACGTACGCCTCGATCGGCGTCGCGGCGCCGATCCTGCTCGCCGTACTGCGCTTCTTCCAGGGCATCGGGCTGGGCGGCGAGTGGGGCGGCGCGGTGCTGATGACGTTGGAACACGGGGACCCGAAGCGGCGCGGCTTCAACGCCAGCTGGCCGCAGGTCGGCGTGCCGGTGGGCAACCTGCTGGCCGCCGCCGTGCTCGGCCTGCTCAGCACAACGCTGTCCGACCAGGCGTTCCTGGCCTGGGGTTGGCGGATCGGGTTCCTGCTGTCCGGCGGGCTGATGCTGGTCGGGCTGTGGATCCGGTCCACGATCGCGGAGAGCCCGCTGTTCGCCGAGCTGGAGCACAAGGGCGAGCAGGCCAAGCTGCCGCTGCTCGAGGTGATCAAGAAGCACCCGCGTGGGCTGCTCGTCTCGATGGGCCTGCGGATCGGCACGGACGTCGCCTTCTACACGTTCACCTCGTACATCCTCGTCTACCTGACCAGCACGCTGAAGATGGACCGGGGCGTCGGGCTGACCGCGGTGCTGGTCGGCTCGGCCTGCCAGCTGGTGCTGATCCCGCTGTTCGGCGGGCTGTCGGACCGCTTCGGGCGGCGGCCGGTGTACGCGGTCGGCGCGGTCGCGGCGGCGATCTGGTCGTTCGCGTTCTTCCCGCTGCTGGCCACGAAGTCGATACCGGTGATCATCCTGACCGCCGTGGTCGCGCTGGTCACCCACGCGATCATGTACGGCCCGCAGGCGGCGTTCGTCACCGAGCTGTTCTCCACCAAGCTGCGCTTCAGCGGCGCCGCCGGCTACCAGCTGGCCGGTGTGCTCAGCGGCGGCATCGCGCCCATCGTGTCGATCGCGCTGGTCGTCCGCTTCGGCACGGCGTACGCGGTCTCGGTGTACGTGCTGGCCATGCTGGTGCTCACGCTGATCGCGCTCAAGTGCGCCCCGGAGACCGCCCACCGCGACCTCACCGAGGAGAAGCCCGACGCGATCGCCCCGGCCGCCGCGTAGCCGTCCGGCGCTTACACCCTCTTTCGTTGCCGCACACCCGCCGCAGTGGGTGCGCGGCAACGAAAGAGGGTGTGCCGTGCACTCCGACCCGGCGGGCGGTTACTCCGGGGGGCCCTCCGAGTAGGCCTCGACCAGCTGGCGCTCGGCGTCGTCGAGGTACTTGGCCAGCAGCTGCTCGGCGGCCGGTCCGTCGCCCCGTTCCAGCGCGGTGAGGATCTCGTGGTTGCGGGTCAGGTACGGCTCGTGGAACCAGCGCGGGTTCGCCATCACGTGGAACACCAGCCGCAGCTCGGCCAGCACCGCGCGCATCAGCTCGTCGATCCGGGGGCTGCCGGCCACCGCGACGATCTCCTGGTGGAACCGGATGTTGGCGGTGCCGAGGCCGCGCCAGTCCTCGCCGTCGAGCGCGCGCTGGCCCTCGTGGACGGCGTCGGCGATCCGGTCCAGGTTCGCCGGCGGCGCGGTCACGGTGCGGACCACCGAGCACTCGATGTGCTTGCGGACCCGGTAGAGGTCGATCACGTCGGGCACGTCCAGCACACGGACGAACACGCCCCGGTTGAGCTTGTGCTCCAGCAGCCGTTCGTGGGTGAGCAGCCGGAACGCCTCGCGCAGCGTGTTGCGAGAGACCCCGAGCGCCTCGGTGATCTCCTCCTCGGCGAGCCGTACGCCCGGCGGGAAGTAGCCCGCGCTGACCCGGGTGCGCAGGATGGCGGCGACCCGCTCGGCCGTGCTCGTCCGCCCGAGCAGCACCCGGTCGGCTACCAGCCCGTCGGCGTCCACGCGGCCTCCACTCGCTACCGGAGCAGCAGTTTAGCAATCCGGCGAGGGAATACCACGACAAAGTGCTTAGAGGATCGTTCAACAATGGTGCGGTTGTGCACCCCACGCGGGGCGCACGGGGTGCACGGGGCGCACGGGGTGACCGACGACCCGGCGCCACGGCACACAGCGTCGTATCGCCGCACACAGGTTCAGCCCTGTGTGCGGCGGTACGACGTGTGTGCGGTGCGGGCGTGGGCGGGGTCAGCCGAGGGCCAGGCGGGCGGCGGCGGCCACCACGGCGGCGAGCGCGACCACCACCAGGAACGGCGCCCGCAACAGGATCGCGACCAGTGCGGCCCCCACCGCGAGACCCCGGACGTCGAGCACCAGCGTGCCCTTGGTGCTGAACGTCTGGGTGAGCACCAGCGCGCAGAGCAGCGCGATCGGCAACATCGCCGCCACCCGCCGCACGCGCTCGTCGCGCAGCACCCGGGCCGGTACCGACAGGCCGGCGAGCTTCGCGGCGAAACAGGTCAGCGCACCGCCGATGATGGCCGCCCAGATCATCGGCCACACTCCGACCGGACCACGCCCGCACCGGCCCCGGGCGCACCGGCGCCGGCCGAGTCCGCGCCAGCACCGGCCACGTCCACGCCGACCACGTGCGCACCGGCCACGCCCACGCCGGCCACGTCAGCACCGTCCACCTGAGCACCGGCCTCGCCCGCAACGGTCACCTCCGAACCACCCGCGCGCGGCGGCCGACTCGGGGCGAGCGCCAGTGCGACGGCTGGCACGGCGGCCAGCAGCACGGGCACTCCGGCCGGTACGAACGGGGTCGCCACCAGCGCGGTGGCTCCGGCGAGCAGCGCGGCGGCCCACGCCCTCGGCTGCCCCTGCGCCCGCAACCGGGGCACCAGCAGCGCCAGGAAGGCGGCCGGGCCGACCACGTCCAGCCCGAAGGCGGCGGGGTCGGTGAGCGACCTGGCCGCGACCGCGCCGAGCAGGGTCGCGGTGTTCCAGCAGACGAAGACGGCCAGCCCGGTGACCCAGAACGCGGTGCGCGCGGTGTCCGGGTCGGCCTGCCGTACCGCCATCGCCGCGCTCTCGTCGATCACCAGGTGCGCCCCGAGCCGGCGCCGCCACCCCCGCAGCCCCAGCGTCCGGGACAGTTGCAGCCCGTAGAGCCCGTTGCGGCTGCCCAGCAGGGTCGCGGTGGCGACCGCGGCGATCGGACCACCGCCCGCCGCGAGCACCCCGACGAACGCCAACTGCGACGCGCCGGTGAACATCAGCAGCGACAGCGCACCGGTCTGCGCCACGGACAGCCCGGCGGCGGCCGAGAGCGCCCCGAAGGACAGCCCGTACGTGCCGGTCGCCACGCCGATACCCAGCCCGTCACGGACGACCGGCGACCACCATCGCCCGATACCGACCCGGACCTGCGAAAACATCATCTCCACCCTCCCGTGCGGCGGCACTGCCCCGCCGTCGGACGTTAACCGCGGGAGAATGGGTGAACCAACGGGGATTGCCCAACTCAGGGCACAATTGGCAGAATTCACTCATGGATGCGGTAGATCGCGCAATTGTGAACCTGTTGAGCCAGGACGCGCGGATCCCGAACACCGAGCTGGCCAAGCGGGTCGGCCTGAGCGCCTCGCCCTGCCTGCGCCGGGTGCGCAACCTTGAGGCCGCCGGGGTGATCACCGGCTACCGCGCCACGGTCGACCCGGCCGCGCTGGACCGGGGCTTCGAGGTACTCGTCTACGTGAACATGATGATCAAGAACCGGCAGACGATCGCCGCCTTCGAGACCGGGATCGCCGCGCACCCCGAGGTCGTGGAGTGCCGGCGGATGTTCGGCGACCCCGACTACCTGGTCTGGATCTCGGTGGCCGACGCCGGCGCCTTCGAGCGGTTCTACATGGCCGAGCTGCTGGACCTGCCCGGCGTCGGGCGCACCAACTCGCAGTTCACGATGAAGGTGGTCAAGCCCCGCTGACCCGGCGCCGCACCGGCGTTGGAACCGGCCCCGGCGTCCGGGCGCTACGCCGAACGGGCTAGCGTTCGAACCGTGGAGCTCGGCTACCTGACCCATGTGGCGGACTGGGCCGCGCCCGCCGAGGTGTACCGGGACACCATCGAGATGGCGGTCGTCGCGGAGGAACTGGGGTTCGACTCGTTCTGGGTGGCCCAGCACCACACGCGCGCGCTGTTCGGCGTGCTGCCGTCGCCGCTCGTGCTGCTCGCCGCCGTCGCGCAGCGCACTTCGACGATCAAGCTCGGGACCGCGGTCGTCGTCGCCCCGCTGGAGCAGCCGCGCCGGCTGGCCGAGGACGCCGCCGTGCTGGACCTGCTCGCCGGCGGCCGGCTGCAGCTGGGCCTCGGCGCCGGCAGTGACGCCGCGGCGGCCGCCGCGTTCGGGCGGGACCACGGGGCGCGGCACCAGCGCTGCGCCGAGGTGGTCGGCGAGCTGTGCACCCTGCTGGAGGGCGACGAGCACGTGCCCGGCGACGGCGCGCTGCGCCGCCGGCTCTGGTGGGCCACCGGGTCGGCGGCCGGGGTGGACGCGGCGGCGGCGCTCGGCCTCGGTGTGATCTCCGGGCGGCCCGCCGACGCCGAGGGCTCGACGGTGCTCGCCGACCTGACCCGCTACCGGGACCGGGCCGGCGAACACCCCCGGGTGGCGATGTCCCGGGTGGCCCGGGCCGGTCAGCCCGCCGAGGAACTGCTGGCCAGGTGGCTGGCCGACCCGGTGCTGCCGTGGGCGACGGAGCTGATCGTGCAGTCCCAGCCGACTCGCTCCGGGCTGGCCCAGCAGCGGCCGGTGCTGCGCATGCTGGCCGGCGAGGTGGCACCCGCGCTCGCCGCCGCCGCACCGCGCCGAGGCCTGATACCGGCCTGAGTCACGCACCAGGGACCGCCGTACCGACTTGTCGCGGGAAATAGCCACGACAAGTGGAACGAAGGCCACCCCACGACAGCGGCGGCGGTCATGGAAGCGGGCGGCGTCCGGAGGGGGATCTCGGACACCGCCCGCGAACGCGAACTCTCCGGGTTACCAAGCGTGCACTATTCGCCGTGCAGGTGGTCTCGGCCGCAACACACGACCGCCGTGTGCTGCGGCAGACCCACGGCGGATTCGCGTCGCGTCGTGCGTGGCGTGGGTGCCCGGTGGCTCGCGTTAGGAGCCCCGACGGGGAGGACGGACCTTCTCTGCCGATCCGGCCTTGGCTCGCCGCGGTTCCGTGGGAGCCATGTATACGCCGCTCGCCGGCCCTCCACAAGGGGCCGCCGGAGCGAGTGCTCGACCGGGTGCACTGACATAACGGCAGGTCAAGGCGCCGATAGGCGGATGATGAGGTCAGGTGGGCCGGCTGGGTGCGGTACAGTCGGCCGAGATCGTGACACGCGCCCCCAACCTGGACCCCGTTGAAGCGCGAGGTCGAGGGTCAGCTCCAAGCATTGGCCCGTATATGCCGCATCGAAACTGGATTCCGTGGACGCCCGGCCGACACGACACCGGTCAGGTCGACGAGTCCACGCGCGAGCATGCGGTGTTCAAGCTGTTCGTCTCCGGGCCCGACGAGCAGGAGAAATGCCGCCGTGCCTTTCGGGCGACCGAGCTGGAACGGGTGGCCGCCGAAATGCGCCGGGCGACGGCCTCACTCGCCAGGGAAGAATGGTCACCGGCCCTCGGCGTCCCGTTCGACGCGGTACACCGGAGGATAGTCAGCAGCCGGCTGGCCACGACCATGGCGGCGATGAACCTGATGGGTATCCAGACGCTGCTGCCCGGCGAGCCGCCGTTCGACGCCACCCGCGACCTACCCGACGGCACCCGCGTCTACCTGCGCGGACCCGCCTCGCACGACGAGTCACCGGACATCGCCGACGGCCTGGACGCGCTGAGTGGGCTGCTCGGTGACTTCAGGCGGTCGACCATTTTCCTCAGCGGTATCCGCATCCAGTCGAAGCGGATCGGAACTGTCGAGTCACTCGCCCTGGTCGCCGTACACCGAACGATCATGGCGGCATTCGGCGAGTTCCTGGGGCGCAAATACATCATGGAGGGCTGGAGCCTCGTCCAGCCCGGTGGCGGATAGCGCACAGAGAGCCGCAGCGCTCAGCGGAGCAGGCTGATGTGCGGTTCCGGTGGCCCGCCGAGCTCGTAGCGCAGCGAGCGCGGCGCGCTTCCGTCGATGTCGGTGACGCCGAGCCGGGCGCCGAGCTCGGCGCCGATCAGGGCCCGGCCCGAGTAGCTCATCAGGTCGTCGGCCGCGTACAGGGCGGCGATGACCCGGCCGGTGAACCGGGGCGACTCCCGCTTGGCCGTCGGCCTGGTCGCGGGCGGCAGCGTGGCCAGGTGGGCGCGGGCGCGTTCGGTGTCCAGCCCGCCCATCCAGATCGACACGGCGGCGACGTGGTGCGGCCGCAGCTCCTTCGCCATGTCGGCGGCCATCTTGTCGGCACCGGCCTTCTGCGCGCCGTACGCCGGGCCCTGGTGGTAGGCCACCGCGCCGTAGTGCCCGGTGTTCACGATCAGCCCCCGGCCGTTCGCCAGCAGCAGCGGCACGGCATACACGCTGGCCACGTAGTGCGAGCGCAGGCCGACCGTGATCAGGTCGGCCGTCTCGAGCGGCTCCTTCCAGAACCCGCCCGCGCCCGCCGCGCCGAGCACCTTGGCCGCATTGTTGACCAGGATGTCCAGCCGGCCGTGCTCGCCGTCGACCTGGGCGAACAGCGCCGCCACGGCCTCGTCGTCGCCGTGGTCGACCACGACCGGGATGCCGCGGCCGCCCGCCGCGTCCACGAGCGCCGCCGTCTGCGCGATCGTGCCGCCGTGGTGCGAGTCGGAGTCGCGGCGGCCGCGGCCCGTCACGTAGACGGTCGCGCCGGCCGCACCGAGCGCGACGGCGATGCCCTTGCCTGCGCCCCGGCTGGCCCCGGTGACGACCGCGACCGTGGTCCTGCTGCCGATCGGTGGCATCTCGAAACCCCTCGCCGTTCCCGCCGCTCGGTGTCCGCCCCGGGTCGGTGCCTGACCCAGGTCGAACACCATCGAGTGTACGAGCCGCCGGGCGGCCGACCGATGGGCTGACCGCGGCCGGCCGCTACTGGCCGTGCTCACTTACCAGGCCCGCCCGGCATGGCTACAACATGTGTCCCACCCCGTCGCGATCGGCGCCCACCCGAAGTGCGTGCCGAGGAGGGCGACGCCATGCCGGCGAGCACCGAACAACGGTTGTCCACCGTGCACGTCCTCTGGATCAACGGCGGGCTGAGCTGCGACGGCGAGTCGGTGGCGCTGACCGCCGCCACCCAGCCGAGCATCGAGGACATCGCGCTCGGCGCCCTGCCCGGCCTGCCCCACGTGGCGCTGCACTGGCCGATGCTCGACTTCGACAACGGCCCGGTCGGCGGCGTGAACGACTTCATCGAGTGGTTCTACAAGGCGGAGCGCGGCGAGCTGGAGCCGTACCTGCTGGTCATCGAGGGTTCGATCCCGAACGAGGCGATCAAGCCGGAGGGCTACTGGTGCGGCTTCGGCACCGACCCGGCCACCGGTCAGCCGATGACGACCAGCGAGTGGATCGACCGGCTCGCGCCCGGCGCGCTCGCGGTGCTCGCGGTCGGCACGTGCGCCACGTACGGCGGCATCCACGCGATGGCCGGCAACCCCACCGGCGCCATGGGTGTGCCCGACTACCTCGGCTGGAACTGGAAGTCCAAGGCCGGCATCCCGATCGTCTGCGTGCCCGGCTGCCCCACGCTGCCGGACAACCTGTCCGAGACGATCCTGTACCTGCTGTACCAGGCCACCGGCGCCGCGCCGATGATCCCGCTGGACGACGGGCTCCGGCCACGCTGGCTGTTCGGCACCACCGTGCACGAGGGCTGTGACCGGGGCGGCTACTACGAGCAGGGCGAGTTCGCCGCCGAGTACGGGCAGACCACCTGCCTGGTCAAGCTGGGGTGCTGGGGACCCGTGGTCAAGTGCAACGTGCCCAAGCGCGGCTGGATCAACGGCGTCGGCGGCTGCCCCAACGTCGGCGGCATCTGCATCGGCTGCACCATGCCCGGCTTCCCCGACAAGTTCATGCCGTTCATGGACGCCCCGCCCGGCAGCAAGGTCTCCGGCACCGCCAGCGGCGCGTACGGCAGCCTGATCCGCCGGCTGCGCAACATCACGCTGCGCAGCGTCGACACCGAACCGAAGTGGCGCACCAAGGGCCCCGACCTGACCAGCGGCTACACCAAGCCCTGGTAGCGGCCCTGGTAGCGGCCCTGGTAGCGGCCCTGGTAGCGCCGGGGGTCCTCGACCGGCACCGGGTGGCCGGCGCGACGAGCGCGCCGGCCAGCCGGGTCTTCGGTCAGGAGTACCAGGTCGGTTCGGGCAGCTCGTCGCGCAGCAGGTAGGCGCCCACCTCGCGGCGCTTGTAGGCCACGGGGTCGTGCAGCGTGTGGGTGCGCACGTTGCGCCAGAACCGGTCGAAGGCCAGCGCCGAGGTGGTGGACCGGGCGCCGGTGCCCTCCAGGATCCGACTGGTCAGCTCGAGTGCGACGTCGGTGGCGCGCGCCTTGACCGCGGCGACCCGCACCTCGTGCTCGCCGCGCTGGCTCTCGGTGACGTGCTCCGGGTCGCGGTGGATGGCCAGGCCCTCCTCGGCGACGCGGTCGGCCAGTGCCTCGACCGCCCACAGCTTGGACGCCAGGTCGCCGTACAGGTCGAGCTGGTAGGGCTCGTCGACCGCGCGCTCCTGCCCGCCGTGCAGCCAGGCGCGAGAGTGCTCCCGGGTGTACGCGGTGGCGGTGCGCAGCGCGCCCCGGGCGATGCCCAGGTAGAAGTTGACGAATACCAGCTGGATGGTCGGCACGTTGAGCGTGTTGTAGACCCGGGGCTGGAACACCTTGTCCACGTAGCCGGCGGCGTCCGCCCAGGGCACCCGGACCTCGGCGATCGTCACCCCGCCGCTCTCGGTGAGCCGCTGGCCGAAGTTGTCCCAGTCGTCGTGAAACGTGATGCCCGGCTGGTCGCTCGGCACGATGGCGAAGATGTGCGAGGCCGCTCCGTCCCCAGCGCTGTCCCCAGCGCTGTCCCCAGCGCCGTCCCCAGCGCTGTCCAGCACCCCCTCCAACACCGTCACGTCGGAGACCTTGGAGCCGGTCGAGAACGACTTGCGCCCGTTGAACACCAGCTGGTCGCCGTCGTCCCGGACGGTCACGTCGGCGTCCCTCGGGTTGACCGCGCCGCCGAAGAACCACTGGTGGCGGGCCGCTTCGGCCTCCAGTGCGGCGATCTGCTCCGGCGTGCCGACGAGCCGCGCCGCCCAGTTCCACAGGTAGTGGTAGCCGAGCAGCTGGCCGATCGAGCCGTCGCCGGCGGCGATCTCGCGGACCACCCGGTACGCGGTCGGCCACTCCTGGCCGCCCCCTCCGTGCGCGGTCGGGCCGAGCAGGGTGACCAGCCCGGCGCGCTTGAGCAGGGTGATCTCGGCGTACGGCGTTGCTCCGGCGCGGTCCCGGGCGGCGGCGTCGACGGCCAGCCGCTCGCTCACCTCGGCCGCCCTGGCCAGCCAGCCCTCCGGGGTGCTCGGGCGCTCGGCCCAGTGCTTCGGGTCGGGCTGGCTGGCCGTCGGCCGGGGAGCGGCGGACTGGGACGCGGTGATGTCAGGCGCGGTGGGCTCAGGCGCGGTGGGCCGGGTGGCGGTGGGTGGCACGGCGGTGGGTGGCACGGCGGTGGGTGGCACGGTGGTGGCCTGCCCGTTGGTGTGGTGCGAGTGGTCGACGGTGGTCATGGTCGGAGGTCCTTCCGGTCGGTCGGCTGGGCAGTGGCTGTGCCGGACGGCGACAGCCACTGGACGCGACGCGGAGCAGGTCGACGTGCCGCCGCTGAGTCAGCCCGAGCTGGGTCAGCCCGAGCTGGGTCAGCCCGAGCTGGCTCGGCCCGAGCGGGGAAAGCTCGGGGGGCACGGTGCGGCGACCGGAATTCGAATTCCCGGACATGTCCCTCGGATGGTTGTGGATCGTGGGTGACGCGAGGCGTCGAACAGGCGCGAAAGGGGGACCTGGGTCAGCGACAACCACAGAACCGCAGGCGCGCCATGTCGACATGGCGGCGGCGGGTGAACCCCTGCACGATCACCAACCCATCCTTGGGGTCGACGACACCGGCTGTCAAGACCCCACTTCAGGGACGGTGATACCTGACTCAAAAAGTAAGGATTCAACGCGCCGACCAGTCGTTCCGAATCATCGTTGCGGGATCAACCGATTTCTCGATACCCCACTTTGGGGTTAATTCCGCGGCGACCGCACACATTCTGGGTAAACCATTCTCATGATCCACCCCCGGCCGTCGCCACGACGGTCGACAAACACGTGAGAGGAGCTAACGACATGCCACAATGGTTGCAGAACGGCGTGAGCACAGTTGTCAGTTTTGTACCTCAGCTCGCCCTGTTCCTCGTCATTCTGCTGGTGGGGTGGCTGGTCGCCAAGCTGCTCCGCAAGGCGGTCGACGCGGTCCTGGAACGGGTCGGGTTCGACCGAGCCGTCGAGCGCGGGGGCATCGGGCGCGCCATGTCCGGCAGCAAGTACGACGCCAGTGACATTGCCGCGCTACTCGTCTACTACGCGGTGCTGCTGTTCACCCTGCAGCTCGCCTTCGGCGTGTTCGGACCGAACGCGGTCTCGGTGCTGATTACCGACATCATCGGGTTCCTGCCGAAGCTGTTCATCGCACTGATCATCGTCGTGGTCGGCTCCGCGATCGCCAGCGCCGTGGCCGACCTGATCCGGGGCGCCATGGGCGGGCTGGGCAGCGCCCGGATCGCCGCGACCGTCGCCCAGGTGTTCATCGTCGGGCTTGCCGTGATCGCCGCGCTCAACCAGATGGGCATCGCGGTCACCGTGACCCTGCCGGTCCTGATCACCGTGCTGGCCACCATCGGCGGCATCGCCGTGGTCGGCCTCGGCGGTGGCCTGATCATGCCGATGCGGCAGCGCTGGGAGCGGTGGCTGGCCGCCGCCGAGCGCGAGGGCATGCGGGCCCGCCAGGCCGCCGAGCCGCCCACCGGCCCGGTGCCGGCGGCGCGCGCCCAGTCCGACACCCCCGCCCCGGTGCAGACGCCGGCGGCGAGCGTGCCGGGCGGCGCCCCGAACGGCCAGGGGCCGCTCGCCTGACCGACCGGAAGTCCGCTCCGAGAGCCCTGGCTGGCCTGAGAACGTCTCCCGTTCTGGCCAGCCAGGGCTCTGCCGTGCGGGCGGTCGAAAGGCCTGTGCGGGTGCGTCGGGGCGTGCTACGGTTCGTTCAAATCAACCGAACGATCGTTCGCCCTGACGCGGCGCCGGCCGGCGGGCCAGGTGCGGTGCGCCCAGAGAGGACCGCAATGACGACCACCCCCCTGCGCAGCTACGTCCGAGGTCAGTGGCACTCCCCCGACGATGCGGGGCGCCCGTTGTACGACGCGGTCAGCGGCGCGGAGATCGCCCGGGTCTCGTCGGCCGGGGTCGACTTCGCCGGGGTGCTCGAGCACGGCCGCCGGGTTGGTGGGCCGGCGCTGCGCGAGCTGACCTTCCACCAGCGCGCCGGGCTGCTCAAGGCGCTGGGCGGCTACCTGCGGGAGCACCGCGACGAGCTGTACACCGTGTCCGCCCAGACCGGCGCCACGCTGGGCGACTCGAAGTTCGACGTGGACGGCGGCATCGGCACACTGCTGGCCTACGCGTCCAAGGGCCGGCGCGAGCTGCCCAACGACACCGTCTACCTGGACGGCGACGTGGAGCCGCTGAGCAAGGGCGGCAGCTTTGTCGGCCAGCACGTGTACACGTCGCTACGCGGCGTCGCGGTGCAGGTCAACGCGTTCAACTTCCCGGTGTGGGGGCCGCTGGAGAAGCTCGCGCCCGCGCTGCTGGCCGGGGTGCCCACGGTAGTTAAGCCGGCCAGCCCGACGGCGTTCCTGTCCGCCAAGCTGATCGAGCTGGTCGTCGCGTCCGGGCTGCTGCCCGAGGGTGCGGTGCAGTTCGTCGCCGGCGGGCTCGGCGACCTGTTCGACCACCTCACCGAGCAGGACATGGTGTCGTTCACCGGCTCGGCGGCCACCGCGGCGACGCTGCGTACGCATCCGACGATCGTGCGGCGCGCGGTGCGGTTCAGCGCCGAGGCCGACTCGCTGAACCTGTCCGTGCTCGGCCCGGATGCGGCGCCCGGCAGCGACGAGTTCGGGCTCTACGTCGACCAGCTGATCACCGAGATGACCACCAAGGCCGGCCAGAAGTGCACCGCGATCCGGCGCGCGTTCGTGCCGGCCGACCGGGTCGACGCCGTCGTCGAGGCGGTCTCCGACAAGCTCGCGAAGGTGGTCGTCGGCGCGCCCGGCACCGAGGGTGTGCGGATGGGCGCGCTGGCCTCGCTGGAGCAGCGCGAGGAGGTCCGCCGCAGTGTCAAGGCGCTGGCCGACGCCGGCCGGATCGTGTTCGGTGACGCGGAGAAGGTCGAGGTGCTCGGCGCCGACCCGGAGTACGGCGCGTTCCTCTCCCCGATCCTGCTCACCGCCGACCCCGAGCGCGCCGAGCCCCACGAGGTCGAGGCGTTCGGACCGGTCGCGACGGTGCTGCCCTACGAAACGACCGACCAGCTCATCGACTACGCCGCGCGCGGCCAGGGCAGCCTCGTCGGCTCGGTGGTCACCGCCGACACCGACTTCGCCCGCCAGGTCGTGCTCGGCGTGGCACCGTGGCACGGTCGGCTGCTGGTACTCAACGCCCGCGACGCGCGCGAGTCCACCGGGCACGGCTCGCCGCTGCCCGCGCTGGTGCACGGCGGACCCGGGCGCGCCGGCGGCGGCGAGGAGCTCGGCGGCATCCGCGGCGTGCTGCACCACATGCAGCGCAGCGCGGTCCAGGCCGATCCCGACACCCTCACCGCGATCACCGGCCGCTGGGTGGCCGGCGCGAGGCGCACCGTCACCGACGTGCACCCCTTCCGCAAGCACCTGGAGGAGCTGCACATCGGCGACACCATCGTCGCCGGCCCCCGCACGGTCACCCAGGAGGACGTGGAGCACTTCGCCGAGTTCACCGGCGACACCTTCTACGCCCACATGGACGCCGAGGCGGCCGCCGCGAACCCGTTCTTCGGCGAGCGCGTGGCCCACGGCTACCTGGTGGTCTCGCTGGCCGCCGGGCTGTTCGTGGACCCCGACCCGGGGCCCGTGCTGGCCAACTTCGGCGTGGACAGCCTGCGGTTCCTCGCCCCCACGAAGTTCGGCGACGAGCTGACCGTGACGCTGACGGCGAAGCAGATCACCCCTCGGGACACGGCGGCGTACGGCGAGGTCCGCTGGGATGCCAACGTGACCAGGGGCGACGGCCAGTCGGTCGCCCAGTACGACGTGCTCACGCTGGTCGCCAAGCTGCCGGCCTGACCTGGAGCCGGCCCGGGCCGCCGGCGCGGCGGCGGCCCGGTGAGGCGGCCCGGTGAGGACCCGGCAGGGCCCGAAGTCAGGCGCCGATCACGCGGGTGGTGAGGCGCTCGTCGAGGTCGAGGTCGAAGCTGCGCCGGGCCAGCATCTCGCTGTCGTCGATCATCGTCCGGACCAGCGAGCGCACGGCCGGCAGGTTGCGGGCGCGGATCAGGACGACGAGCTGGTGGCAGCGGTCCAGGTGGTTGAGCAGCCCCGGTCCGTGCGACGCGGCGGCGCGTTCGGTGAGCCGCAGGGACTCGATGCCGAGGCAGTGGTACCGGCGGGTGGCCTGGTGGATGTGCCGGATGATCCGCTGGTCCATGTTGCTGGCCGCCGGGCGCAGCAGGCTCAGGTTCAGCTCGCGCATGGCGGCGCCGAAGGTGGCATCGCTGTCGCGGCCGACCGAGGCGGGGATGACCGCGTCCAGCCGGTCCAGCTCGCGGTCCGAGATGAGCTCGCAGGCCCGGGTCAGCAGGCTGGACTCGACCATCCGGCGCAGCTTGAACACGCTGGCCAGCTCGTCGGCATCCAGCGGGGCCACAAAGGCCACGTCACCCCGGCGGACCAGCAACCCGTCGCGCTCCAGGCCGACCAGTAGGTGGCTCAGGCTGCTCAGTCGGACCCGGCGGCTGTCCGCGATGTCGCGCAGCCGCAGCTCCTGGCCCGGCAGCAGGCGACCGGCGTGGATTCCCCGGCGGATCTCCGCGCAGACGAGCTCCACCGTGGTCAGGCCGTCGATGGCGTGAACCACAGCCGAGCCAGCCAACGGTCCTCCCCAGGTCGATCCCTGAACCACTATCACGACTAGTGACGGTGGGGGAAGCCGAAGCCGACCCCCCACACGGTTCAGATCGCGGCCACCTGGCCGTTCCGTTACTTACTCTCAGCTACCGGATTCGAGTACGCGCTCCGGCCGCACCTCCGCCGTTGCCTGACGGGCCGCGCGCACGCGGCTGAGCGCGAACATTGCCACCGCCGCGCCGACCGAGGCCAGCCCGGTGAGCAGGAACAGGCTCGGCGCGCCCATCCCGGCGGCCACCAGCAGCCCACCGAGCACCGGGCCGACTATGCCGCCGGCCCGGCCGATGCCCACCGACCAGCCGACGCCGGTGGCGCGCAGCGCGGTCTCGTAGAACCCGGCGATCAGCGCGACGGTGCACAGCTGCGCGCCGATGCTGAGCAGGCCGGCCACGAAGCAGGCCAGCAGCAGCGTGCCGCCCGACCCGCCGGACTGGCCGATCGCCGCAATGGCCAGGCCACCCAGGGCGTACGCCACGGCCAGCACCCGGGTGGGCCGGCGGGACCGGTCGGCGAGGCGGCCGAGGGTGAGGCAGCCGAGGACACCGCCGAGGTTGAGCGCGGCGACCCCGAGGATCGCGCTGGCCGCCCCGACGCCGGTCTGCCGGGCCACGATCGGGATCCAGTTGGTCAACAGGTAGGCCAGCAACAGGCTGAGGAACATCACCAGCCAGAGCAGCAGCGTGCTCGCCGCCCGCCTGTCGGTGAACAGGCTGGCCACCGGGGAGCGCGTCGCGGCTGGTTCGGCCACGATGTCCTCGGCGCGCACCGGGCTGCCCATCCGGCGCAGGATCCGGGCCAGCCCGGCGTGGTCACCGGCCATGGACAGGAACCGCGCCGACTCGGGCAACCGCAGGGCGATCACCGGCAGAAGCAGCAGTGGCAGCCCGCCGCCGACGTAGAACACGGCCGACCAGCCGAACACCGGGATCAGCCTGGCCGCGACCAGGCCACCCAGCACCGCCCCCAGCGGGAACCCGCAGAACATCAGGCCGACCACGGTGGCCCGCATCCGCGCCGGGGTGTACTCGGCGGTGATGGCGATGATCCCGGGCAGGGCGCCGCCGAGCCCGAGCCCGGTGACGAAACGGACGGCCAGCAGCTCCGGCACCGAGGTGACGATCGGGGTGATCAGCGTGACCACGGCAAACAGCCCGACCGCCACGAGCAGGCTGGGCTTGCGCCCGTACCGGTCGCTGGTCAGGCCGAACAGCAGCGCCCCCAGCAACCCCCCGAACAGCCCGATGCCGAACACCAGCCCGAATGTCGCCGGGCTGACGCCCCAGTCGGCGGCGATGTCCGGGGCGACCAGGCCGATCGCCTGGGTGTCGAAGCCGTCGATCATGGCCACCAGCGCGCAGGGCACGACCACCCCGAGCCGGAACCGGCCGAGCCGGGCGGAGTCCAGTACCGAGTCGAAGCTGACCGGAGTCGAGGGAGACGGCATACCCACCCCAAGTAGAAACGTTCGTTGTTTCTTGGCAGGGGCAAGCTACGCAGTGGATGTCGAGATCACCATCGCGGATTCCGCTGACCGGAAGTCCGGTGGTGGTCGGGGTTGGTGTCGGGGGCTGGCGGGGGCTGGTACCGGGCTGGCGTTGGCGTGGTTTGCTCCGTCGGGAGCCTGCGGCGTCCCGACGGCTCGAATAACCTGGTCACCTCGAGGCGGCTTGGTCATTGTCGAAAGAAGCTTTGAACGGGACCACAGCCAGCCAGCCCAGGCTTGAACGTTCACCTTTTTCGGGACTTGAGGTGATAGTCGGGTACGGCAGGCGAGGTGCCCACATAATCGATTTTTTCTTCGTTGCTGGGGGCGGCTCGAGCCCCAGGTTTTGTCGGGGGTCGCTGCGAGAATGTTGGTGTGTCGGAGAGTTGGATCGCTACCGAGAGCCAGGCCGTAGACGCGGTTCTGGCCCAGTTTCGGGTGGCGACGAGCTCCGCGTCGGATCAAGCTCTTATTGATCGGTTGTTGTATTTGAAGTCGGCGGCTCGTCAGGTCGAGCACGACATGCTGCACACCATCGCCCAGTTGGAC
>DATAZG010000003.1:0-31520 GCA_036272155.1 Pseudonocardia sp. | reverse complement strand
CGCCGCTAGGGTGGCCGCGTGAGCATCCCGACTTCGGTGTGGTTCATCATCGCCGCGGTCGCGCTTGTGCTCGGCCTGCTGATGCTGCGGGCTTCGCAGCACACGGGCGGCGGCCAGTCTCGCGACCGCAGGCGGTGGGCCGCGCAGAAGGAGTGGGAGTACCTGGACAGCGATCCGGTGCTGCCCAGCCGGTGGCGCTACGGCACCATCCACCAGGGCGGCCCCGGGATCGCGCGCAACCTGGTCACCGGCTCCGTGCCGACGGCCGAGGGGCGCCGGCTGATCTACGTGTTCGACCACGAGCAGGCCGGCCGGCTGAGCTCGGTGGTCTGCGCCGTCCAGCGGCGCACCGCGATGAGCGGCGCGGTCGAGCTGCGGCTGCCGTCCGCCCCGCTGCCCGACGACGCCGGGCTGGACCTGCTGGAGCCGGTCGGCCAGCGCTACGCCTTCGTCTCCGACGCCGCCGCGATCCGCCCGCTGATCACGCCCAGGCTGATCCGGGCGGCCGACGCGATCGGCGAGGACGTCGAGCTGCTCTGGGCCGAGGACTCCTGGGTGCTGTGCACCGCGCCGCTGGACTACACCCCGGACCACCTGCAGGAGCTGCTGGACCAGCTGGTCGAGGTGGCCGGCGCGCTGGAGGAGGCCAGCAAGCCGGGCGGCTCGCCGCAGCTGCCGGCCTCGCCCGGGCCCGACGACCCTTCCGACTCGCCGCACGTCCAGTCGTCCTCGGCGGCGGCGGACTGGGCCCGCTCGTTCACCAACCGGCGCTCGACCGACGACGACGAGTCGCGTCCCGACCTGCCGGGCCGCTGGCGGCCGAGCCCGGGCTCGTCCTCGGACGACTACTCCTAGCCCGCGTTGCCCACCGCCCTCATCACCGGCGCCACCAGCGGGATCGGTGCCGCGTTCGCCCGCCGCCTCGCCGCCGACCACGAGCCGCTGGTGCTCGTCGCCCGCGACGCCGCCCGCCTGGAAGCCGTGGCTACCGAGCTGCGCGAGCGGCACCGGATCGAGGTCGAGGTGCTGCCCGCCGACCTGGCCAGCGCGTCGGCGCGTGCCGAGGTCGAGGCGCGGCTGGCCGACCCCGGCGTGGACCTGCTGGTCAACAACGCCGGGCTCGGGCTGCCGGGGCAGTTCGCGGAGCTGGACCTCGACGCGCTGCAGCACCAGCTCGACGTCAACGTGACCGCCGTGCTCCGGCTGACCAGGGCCGCGCTGCCCGGCATGCTGGCCAGGGGCAGCGGCGCGGTCGTGAACGTGTCCAGCGTGGCCGGGTTCGTGGCCAGCGGCAGCGCCACCTACAGTGCGAGCAAGGCGTGGGTGACCACGTTCACCGAGGGGCTGGCCGGCACGTTGGACGGCACCGGGGTGCGGGCACTCGCGCTGTGCCCGGGCTTCGTGCGCACCGAGTTCCACGAGCGGGCCGGCATGCGGGTCGGCGCCCGCACCGGACCGCTCTGGCTGGACGCCGACCGGGTGGTGGCCGACGGGCTCGCCGACCTGGCGCGCGGGCGGGTCGTCTCGGTGCCGAGCCTGACGTACAAGACGCTGGTGGGAGTGGTGGACGTGATGCCGAGGTCGGTCGTGCGGCGGATGGCGCAGCGGTACGAGCGGGGCCGGCGATGACCCTGGGCGGCGGGTCGGACGACCGCGACCGCGAGGAGCTGGCCACCCTGGTCCGCGAGCTCGCCGTGGTGCACGGGCGGGTCACCCTGTCCTCCGGTGCCGAGGCCGACTACTACGTCGACCTGCGCCGGGTCACGCTGCACCACCGCGCCGCGCCGCTGATCGGCCGGCTGATCCGGGTGCTCACCGCCGACTGGGCCTACCACGCCGTCGGCGGACTCACCCTCGGCGCCGACCCGGTGGCCACCGCCGTGCTGCACTCCGCCGCCGCCGAGGGGCTGGCGATCGACGCGTTCGCGGTGCGCAAGGAGAGCAAGGCGCACGGTATGCAGCGCCAGGTCGAGGGCCCGGACATCGCCGGCCGCCGCGTGCTCGTCGTCGAGGACACCTCCACCACCGGCGGCTCGGTGCTGACCGCGGTGCGCGCCGTGCGGGCGGCCGGCGCGGAGATCGTCGGCGTCGCCACCGTCGTGGACCGGGAGACCGGCGCCCAGCAGGCCATCGAGGCGGAGGGGCTGGCCTACCGCGCCATCCTCGGCCCCGCCGACCTGGACCTCCCCTCCTGACCGTGTCCGGGGTGTCCGAGCCCGCGGCGCAGCCGACCGAGGTGGCTGACTCGTCGGACCCGGCGGAGCGGACCGAGCTGGCCGGGCCGGCCGAGCTGGCGGAGCGGACCGGGCTGGCCGAGCCGACCGAGGTCGACGGTGGGCCCGGGCCGACGGAGTGGACGGCCGGTGAGCCGGTCGGTGTCGGCCCCTGGCCGGGTGGCCCGGACGCGTGGCCGGCCGACCCGCGCTACGACCCCGAACTGCTGCGTGACGGCGACCGCCGCAACGTGGTCGACGCCTACCGGTACTGGC
Organism: Pseudonocardia sp.; assembly: GCA_036272155.1. GTDB lineage: Bacteria > Actinomycetota > Actinomycetes > Mycobacteriales > Pseudonocardiaceae > Pseudonocardia. The sequence continues at coordinate 29,031 of DATAZG010000003.1, read as the reverse complement.
GGCGGCCGGCGATCGTGGCCGACATCGACACCCGCCGGCACCCGTTCCACGTGGCGATCGAGAACTTCGGGCACGACCACAACATCGGCACCGTGGTGCGCACCGCCAACGCGTTCGCGGCGGCCGCCGTGCACATCGTCGGCCGCGCCCGCTGGAACCGCCGGGGCGCCATGGTCACCGACCGCTACCAGCACCTGCTGCACCACCCGAGCGTCGACGACCTGCTGCGCTACGCCGCCGAGGAGTCCCTGACCGTGGTCGCGGTGGACAACTCGCCCGGCTCGGTGCGCCTGGAGCGCGCGTCGCTGCCCCGGCAGTGCCTGCTGCTGTTCGGCTCGGAGGGGCCGGGGGTGTCCGCCGAGGGCCTGGCCGGCGCGGCGCTCACGGTGTCCATCGCGCAGTTCGGCTCGACGCGCTCGATCAACGCCGGCGTCGCGGCCGGGGTCGCCATGCACGCCTGGATCCGCCAGCACGCCAACCTCGACGCCGCCTGGTAACCGCCCCGCGAGTCGGGGATTCCGTCAGGGTGAGTCGCGGATTTTGTCAGCGCGCCGCCGCCCCTCACCCCGTCCCCTCCCCGGCGAGTCGCTGGATTCAGTTCACCGTGTCGCTGGATGCCGCGGGAGTTGTCCGCGCCGGCCGAACCCCCTACTCTCACGCTAGAACGATCTATCAAGAGCGTCTCGAGGGCGCCTGGAGGGCGCCTGGAGAGAGTGCCGAGAGCGCGAGCGCAGGAGGTCGACCACCATGACCGCCCGACCCGTCCAGCACCGTCCGAGAGGCCCGCTCCGCCGCACCGCCACGCTGCTCTCACCGGCGGGGGCGGTCGCCGGCCGGGTCGCCCTGGAACGCGGTGCGACCGAGCGGCGGGACCGGCTGGTCGAGGCGGCCAGGGACCGGATCCGGCAGCGGCGCCGGCCCACCCGCTCGACGATGCGCGCGCTGATCGCCTCCGGCGGCGCCAAGCTGGCCTGGCGGTCGGTGCCCGTGCCGCCGCCGCCCGCGCCCGACGCCGCCCTGGTCCGCCCGATCGCGGTGGCCACCTGCGACCTGGACCGCGCCCTGGTGCTCGGCGCGACGCCGTTCCCGCTGTCGCTGTGCGTCGGTCATGAGTGCGTGGCCGAGGTGCTCGAGGTCGGCGAGCGGGTAGTGAACGTCGAGGTCGGGCAGCGTGTTGTGGTGCCGTTCCAGATCAGCTGCGGGGAGTGCCTCTCCTGCCGCGCCGGCCGGACCAGTAACTGCGCTGGCGTGCCACCGCTGTCCATGTACGGGTTCGGGGTCGGCGGCGGGCACTGGGGCGGCATGCTGGCCGAGCAGGTGGCGGTGCCGTTCGCGGACGCGATGCTGGTGCCACTGCCGGCCGGCGTGGACCCGGTCGCGGCGGCCAGCGCGGCGGACACCATGAGCGACGCCTACCGGCACATCGGGCCGCACCTGCCCGGACTGCTGGGGCGGGACCCGGACGCCGAGGTGCTGGTCGTCGCCGGCCTGGGGCCCCGGACGATCTTCAGCGCCAGCGTGCCGCTCTATGCCGGCATGATCGCGCTGGCCCTGGGTGCCCGGCGGGTCCGGCTGGCGGACGGCCGCGCCGATGTCCGGGAGGCGGGCGCCCGGCTCGGCCTGGAGCCCGTGCACCCGCGCGCGCTGCGTCGCACGCCGCCGGCCGCGCTGGTCGTGGCAGCCACCGCGTCGCGCGCCGGCCTGTGGACCGCGCTGTCCCGGACCGCGCCGGACGGCGTGTGCAGCAGCCTCGGCGGCCTGCACCGCACCGCCCGGATCCCGGCCATGCAGCTCTACGGCCGCAACATCTCGTTCCACGTCGGCCGGACCGACGCGCGGGCGGTGATCCCGTCGGTGCTCGAGCTGCTCGCCGATGGCCGGTTCAGCCCGGAGAAGGTGATCAGCACCCACGGCTCGCTGGACGATGCGCCCCGGCTGCTCGGACAGCACTACCGCACCGGCGACGTCAAGACGGTGCTCGCCGGCTGACCGTCGCCGCGGAATCCAGCGATGCGGTGTGCCAAATCCAGCGACTCGGGGAGAGGACGGGGTGAGGGGCGGCGGCGCGCTGACGGAATCCGCGACTCACCCTGACAAAATCCCCGACTCGCGGAAAGTTGGTGGGGCGGCGGGAGGTTAGTGGGACGAGGCGGGGACGGGGTCTTCGTCCAGGGGCTTGCGCATCTCCTGGCGGTAGCGGTACATCCCGTAGCCGGTGCCGACGATGAAGAACGTGACGGAGCCGATGGTGGTGGCCTGTCGGACCCAGGGCATCGTGTCGAGCAGGCCGGCGCCGTAGTAGCCGAGCAGCACCAGCGTGGGCACCCAGGTGATCGCGCCGAGCGAGTTGGCCGTGATGTAGCGGCGGTTGTCCATGCCGGCCGCGCCGGCGATCATCGGGGCCAGCGTGCGCACCCACGGCAGCCAGCGCGCCACGACGACCGACCAGAAGCCCCAGCGGTCGAAGAACGCCCTGGCCCGGTCGAGATTGGTCCGATTCAGGATCCGGCCGTCCTTGCGGGCCAGGATGCGGACCCCGGTGCGCCGGCCGACCATGAAGCCGACCTGGTTGCCGCCGACCGCCGCGCACGTTGCCGCCAGGGCCAGCAACCAGGCGCTGAGCTCCTGGTCGTGCGCGGCGAGCACCACGCCGGCGGCGAACAGCAGCGAGTCACCGGGCAGGAACATCCCGACGATGAACGCGCACTCCAGGAACACGAACGAGAGCACCACGACCCACACCGTGGTCGGCGCGGCCCGCTGCAGCACACCCGTCGCAAGCACCGCCGAGGACTCCATCGCGGACCCGAGAGGACCGGCCACCAGCGGACCGGCCACGCCGTTCGCCGTTGCCAGCAGGGTGCTCACGGTGCTCCAGGGTGGTTGGCGGGTAAGTGGGTAGCCAGCCTCAGCCGAGCTCGGTGACCTCTCGCTGACCGTCCTTCGAGTTGCCCTCCCGCCGGGCCCTGACGAACTCGACCAGCAGCGGGATGACCGAGAGCACCACGACCGCGACCAGCATCAGCTCGATGTGTTCGCGGACGAACTGGAAGCCCCCGAGCAAGTATCCCAAAAGAGTGACCCCGGCGGCCCACGCAACGCCGCCTATCGCGGAGTACGTCAGGTAGCGTTTTGGTTCCATCTTGCCAACGCCGGCCATCACGGTGATGAACGTGCGCACGATCGGCACGAACCGGCCGAGCACGATGGCCCGGTTGCCGTACTTCTCGAAGAATACGTGGGTGCGCTCGACGTGCTCCGGCTTGAGCAGTCGCGAGTTCGGCCGATCGAAGATGGCCGGGCCGGCCGCGCGGCCGATCCAGTAGCCGCACGCGTTGCCGAGCAGGGCACTCACCGCCAGCAGCGTGCAGACCAGCCAGAGCGGGGCACTGATCGCGCCGGAGGCGACGAACAGACCGGCCGTGAACAGCAACGAGTCGCCGGGCAGGAAGAACCCGACCAGTAGTCCGCACTCGGCGAAGATGATCAGGCAGAGCCCGATCAGCACGAACGGGCCGAGTGCGGAGATCAGATAGCTCGGGTCGAGCCATTGCGGCCCCAGCGCCAGAACGCTTGAAGCCAGAGTCGATGCGGGGTGGCTCACGGTCATCCACGGTACCGGCCGCGCCGGGGTGGCCGCGGCGCGCTATCCACTAGACGTCCTTCAGCCGGCGCCGACGGCCGGCAGCGCACCCGGCACGAAGATCGAGATCATGGCCAGCGATACCCCGACCAGAGCCCCGGTGAGCAGCGCGATCAGCAGTACCCAGGCGACCGGGAAGGGCCGGGGCGGGGGCGGTGGGCGGCGCGACCCGGTCGGCGGAGCCGGCGGCCGGCCCTGCACGGCCTGGGCGCGCAGCGCCTCGGACACCATCCGCTCCGGATCCATCTCAGCCCCGTCCCGTGCGGCCGGCCATCGCCTTGGCGACCGAGGCGAGCGCGCGGCTCGCCGTCGACTTGACCGCGCCCTTGCTGATCCCGGTCGACTCGGCGATCTCCGCCTCGGACAGGCCGCCGTAGTAGCGCAGCACCAGCACCTCACGCTGCCGCGCAGGAAGTGAGCCCAGCGCCTCGACCACCGCGTGGTGCTCGGCGGACAGCATCGCCAGCGACTCCGCCGAGCGGGCGTTGACCTGGTGCGGCGGCACGTACTCGCGGGCGGTGCGCCGGCGCCGCAGCACCGAGCGGGACCCGTTCACCACGGCGGTGCGCAGGTAGCCGAGGGCGGCCCGCTCGTCGCGCAGCTCGGCCCAGTGCCGGTGCAGCCCGGTGAACGCCTCCTGCACGACGTCCTCGGCCGTGCCCTGCTCGTCGACCAGGAGGATCGCGAGCCGGACCAGCCGCATCCGGTGCTCGGCGTAGAGGTCGGCGAGCGTCTTGGGTCGCTCCTCGGCGGGCCCGCCGCCGGTGGCGGCCGGCTCGGGCTCGAACCGGTCGATCCGGCGCAGCCGGGACAGGGTGCGCTCGACCAGACCCGCCAACGGACTGTCGACGGGCTCTTGGCCGTGCTCCCCGATCGGTTGCGAGCTCACGGGGTCGAGGGTAGCGAGCCGCCGTCGGCCTGTGCCGTTGCCGGTAGCCCCAGGTACGGAATACTGGGCCGCGACCCACAACCGAGCAGGACAGGCGACGTCTCATGCCGATCGCGACCCCTGAGGTCTACAACCAGATGCTGGACGCCGCGAAGGCGGGCGAGTACGCCTTCCCGGCGATCAATGTGACGTCTTCGGAGACGCTGAACGCGGCACTGCGCGGCTTCGCCGAGGCGGAGAGCGACGGCATCATCCAGATGTCCACCGGCGGCACGGAGTTCCTCTCCGGCACCGGTGTGAAGGAGATGGCCGTCGGCGCGATCGCGCTGGCCGAGTTCGCCCACGTGGTCGCGGCCAAGTACTCGATCAACGTGGCGCTGCACACCGACCACTGCCCGAAGGACAAGCTGGACGGGCTGGTCCGGCCCCTGCTGGCGGTCAGCACCGAGCGGGTGGCGCGCGGGGAGAACCCGCTGTTCCAGTCCCACATGTGGGACGGCTCGGCGGTCGAGCTGCACGAGAACCTCGCCATCGCCGAGGAGCTGCTGGCCACCGCGAGCAAGGCGAAGATCATCCTTGAGGTGGAGATCGGCGTGGTCGGCGGCGAGGAGGACGGCGTCGCGAACGAGATCAACGAGAAGCTCTACACCACGCCGGCCGACTACGAGCTGACCCTCGACGCGCTCGGCGCCGGTGAGAAGGGCCGCTACCTGCTGGCCGCCACGTTCGGCAACGTGCACGGTGTGTACAAGCCGGGCAACGTCAAGCTGCGCCCGGAGATCCTCAAGCAGGGCCAGGAGGTGGCGATCCGCAAGCTGGGCCTGCCGGCCGACGCGAAGCCGTTCGACCTGGTCTTCCACGGTGGCTCGGGTTCGCTGCCGGAGGAGATCAAGGAGGCGGTGGGCTACGGCGTGGTGAAGATGAACATCGACACCGACACCCAGTACGCCTTCACCCGGCCGATCGCCGGGCACATGCTCACCAACTACGAGGGTGTGCTCAAGGTGGACGGCGAGGTCGGGAACAAGAAGGTCTACGACCCGCGCTCCTACCTCAAGGCCGCCGAGGTGGCGATGGCCGACCGGATCGTGCTGGCCTGCCAGAACCTCAACTCTGCCGGCCGCACCCTGCGCTGACCGGCGCACCCACCACCCGGAGGACACGTGAGCCTGCAAGGCAACCTGCTCGGACCCGAGCCCACTCTGCTGCCCGCCGACGTGGTGGTAGCGGCCGCGCTGGACAGCGGGACCGACCCGACCGAGGTAGCCGCCGCCCACCCGTCGGCCAGCGCGGCCTGGGCGGCGCTGGCCGAGCGCGCGCTGGCGGCCGGTGAGCCGGTGGCCGCCTACGCCTACGCCCGCACCGGCTACCACCGAGGCCTCGACCAGCTGCGGCGCAACGGCTGGAAGGGGTTCGGCCCGGTGCCGTGGGCGCACCAGCCGAACCAGGGCTTCCTACGCGCCCTGGCCGCGCTGGCCAAGGCCGCCGGCGCGATCGGGGAGGACGACGAGGCGACCCGCTGCCGGAACTTCCTTTCCGACTCGGACCCCGCCGCTTCGGCCGCGCTCGGCCTGGCCTGACGGTGTCCGTGACCGCGCTCGGGTCCAACTGAAGGCGGCCCTCAGGTTCGGGGCACGGCTGAGTGCTGGCTGAGCGCGGTTGTCGGACGTCCGGCTGTGCCGGCGGGCCGGGGGAGAGCCGCGGCCGGCCGGGTGCGGTCGGCGACCCGGCGAGCCCCACCGGGAGCCGGCGACCCCCCTCCGGTCGCCGGCTCGGTGGGGCTGAGACCGCCGCGGGGCAGCTCAGCAGCCATCTTCGACAAGACCTGTGAGCCAGCTGTTATTCCCGTCACGGGAGAGTCGGGGGCAAAACTAGGCCGAACGGCGGCATCCCGGCGGCCGTCGAGGCGGGACCGGGGCGGTTCACGCGGGGCGGCGGCGGGGCCAGCGCGGGGGTGGGCCGGCCACGCCAGCCACATCTGAATCTCCGGTAACCTCGCCGGCGTGAAACGCGGCGCGGCGGCCCGGCCCCCCGAGGGACCGCGAGCGAGCGCGCCCGAAGCCGGCGCACCCTACCGGGGCTCGCGCCGGAAATTGCGCTCCGGCGCGCCGGGGTGGTCTACTCGTTGGTTGGTCCGACTGTGCGTCCGGCGGACCTGAACGGGGGTTGGGCGTGTCCGCCCGGCGACCGGGAGCAACCTGATTCTGCGGCCTTTGCCCAGCTCAGCGACGCTAACGGGGTGTAGTTCCGGCGCCGGTGCTGACTTTTCCTTATTGTGTAGGTGTGCGGGCCGCCTAGCCTCTGGTGAGCGCACCCCCAGCGGATTTCACTCGTTGTAGCTAAGGATGCTCTCAACCATGCAGGTCCACTCCGCATCGCAGCCCGCCGAGTTCGGAGGGGTGCCGAAGGAGGCCGGCGTCGGTCCCAACGCCGGTGTGACCGCGGCCGAGCGGGCGCGGGAGAAGAAGCTGCTGTCCCGGCTGACCGTGACGGTGACGCCGGACCCGGGTCCGGAGCGCCTGGCCGCGTGGGACCAGCTGGTTGCCCGCACCCCCAACAGTGACGTCGCTCAGCTGTCCGCCTGGGCCAACATCCGCCGGCTCGCCGACTACGAACCCCTCTACGTGCTGGCCACCTCCGGCGACGAGATCGTCGGCGGGGCCAACGTGCTGCGCCGCCGGGTGCGCGGCCTCGGCCGGATCGGCTACCTGCCCTACGGGCCGACCATCGCCGCCGAGCTGGTCACCATCCGGGCGTCCGTCCGCCAGCAGCTCGCGGACACGCTGCGCACCCTCGCCCGCTCGCACGCGGCCCTGTTCGTGCAGCCGCCGGACGGCGGTGAGGACATCACCATCGAGCTGCTGCAGCGTGGCTTCCGGTTCTCCCAGGCCGGCATCGCGCCGGCGTCCACCATGCGGGTCGACCTCACGCAGCCCGAGGACGCGCTGCGCGGCAACCTGACCAGGCGGCTGCGGACCTGGACCAGGCAGTGGCCGGAGCGCGGCGTGAAGGTCCGGGTCGGCGACGAGCGGGACGTGCCGGTCCTGGCCCGGCTGGCCGCCAGCACCGCGCAGTACCAGGGCTTCACCCCGTTCCCGGAGAACTACCTCGAGGCCACCTACAGCGAGCTGTCCCCGGGCGGGCACGTGGTGCTGCTGCTGGGCGAGCTGGCCGGCACGCCGGTGGCGGCCGAGCTGCTGACCGGCTGCGGCGGGGTGCTGAAGAGCCGGATCACGGGGATGGACCGCACCTCCACCGAGGCCGCCAAGCTCAACGTGGCCAGCGCGATGATCTGGGAAGCGATTTCCTGGGGCAAGGCGAACGGCTACCACGCCTACGACTTCGGCGGGCTGCGCGCGGAGTCGGTGGTCGCGCTGCGCGCCGCCGGCGAGATCGACCAGGACGCGCTGCCCGGCCCGGACCTGTTCAAGACCAAGTTCGGCGGCGACGTGTGGACCTACCCGCCGGCGGTCGAGCTCATTCCGTCGCGCACCGTGCGGACCGGGTACGACATCCTGCGCCGGGGCAACGGCGGCCAGAAGGTGATCACTGCCGTTCGGGAAGCCCTGCGCGGCGGTCGCTGAGCCCAGCCTCGGTTTTGTCGGGGCCTTCACTGCCGACCGGCACCAGCAGGCAGGCCAGCGCGGGGAACAGCACTGCGACGGCGAACCCGCTGCCGTAGCTTGCCGCCCCGATGAGCAGCCCGAACACCGGTGGGGTCGCCGCGGCGAGCGCGTTCTGCGCGGTGTTCTGTACACCCAGCGCCCGGCCGGCCCATGCGCCGCCGGCGCGCTCGGCGACCGCGGTGAACGCCAGCCCGTTGGTGCTCACCGCGAGCATCGTGGCCAGCAGCAGGGCGAGGAGGGCGGGCTGTCGCCAGTCGGCCAGGGTCGCCGCCGCCAGCCCGGCCAGCACCGCGCCGGTGGCCACCGCGAGCAGCCGCATCGGCCGCAGCCGGCTGCCCACCCGGTCCGACCAGTAGCCGGCGGCGATCCGGGTGGCCGCCCCGCCGAGCTGCGTGGCGGCGAGCAGCCGGCCGGCCGGTACGGCGGCCCAGCCCTGCACGTCGACCAGGTACACCAGCGCGAACGTGGCGACCACGAACTGCGGCACCACGAGCATCGAGCTGGCCGCGTGGATCCGCCACAGCGTCGGCGTCCGGTACGGCGAACCGGGCCGCCGCGCCCCGTCGGACGCCGGCCGCGCCGGGTCGCGGACCAGGGCGAGCACCAGCGCCGTGGCGGCCAGGCAGCCACCGCCGAGCGCGGCCAGCGCGACGGGCAGGCCGCGGTGCGCGAGCGTCGGCAGGACGAGCGCGGCGACGGCCACCCCGAGCGGCTGCGCGCACTGCCGGATGGCCATCGCGACACCCCGCTCGCCGGCGGAGAACCAGCCCAGCACCAGCCGCCCGCTCGCGGCGTGCACGGCGGCGGTCGCGGCACCGGCGACGAACAGGGTGGCGCCGAGTGCCGTCATACCGTGCAGCTGGGTACCGGCCAGCAGCGTCACCGCACCCAGGCCCAGGCCGAGGACCAGTACCAACCGCTCGCCGTACCGGTCGGCGGCCGCGCCCCAGGCGACGAGGGTGACCAGCAGCCCGGCGATCGGACAGCCGGCGAGCAGCCCCGCCTGGGCCAGGGTGAGCCCGTCCGCGCGCAGTGCCGGGATCAGGAACGGCGCGCCGTACTGTGCCGCGCAACCCGCCGTGACCGCGACCAGCCCGGCGACCAGCACCACCCAGCGTTGCTTCGGCATGCACCCGATGCTAAGTCGCACCATCCACATGATGAAACAGAACTCTCATAATCTGAGAGGCGCGAAGATGGTCCGATGGCCGCCGAACACGTCAGCATCCGGCCGGCCGAGGCTTCGGACCTCGGCGCGGTCGAGCGGATCTACGCGCACTACGTCAGCACCACCACCGTGAGCTTCGAGCTGGAGCCACCCGACTCGGCGACCTGGCGCGACCGGTTCACCAAGGTCACCGGGGCCGGGCTGCCGTTCCTGGTGGCCGAGCTGCCAGGGGACGGGGTGGTCGGTGACGGGCTCGGTGGCGGGGTGGCCGGCTACGCGTACTGCTCACCGTGGAAGCCCCGGCACGCGTATCGCCACACCGTGGAGGACTCGATCTACGTGGCGCCCTGGGCCGGGCGGCGCGGGGTCGGCGGCCGGCTGCTGGGGGCGCTGCTCGACGCCTGCGCGGCGGCCGAGGTACGCGAGGTGATCGCCGTCATCGTGGACACCGGCGACCCGGCCTCGACGCGACTGCACACCCGGCACGGGTTCGTGGCCGCCGGCCGGCTGGCCAGGGTCGGGTTCAAGCACGGCACGTGGCTGGACACGATGCTGCTGCAGCGCGGCCTGGCCTGAGGTCCACCCGCGTCATTCGGGACCGGCCGGTACGACCGGACCGGACGCCTCGACCCCCTGGTACAGCGAGAGGAACAGCTCGAACGCCTCGGTCACCGCCGCCCGCTGACCGGTGGCCAGCAGGTCCAGCAGCAGGCCCCGGGTCACCGCGAGGCCGAGCCGCGCCATCGACTCGGCGCGCTCGGCCGGCACGCCGTTGTCGACGAGGTTCGAGATGGTCGGCCGCAGCCAGGACTCGATGTCGCCCTCCAGCAGCGCGGTGGCGGGCTCGCGGCCCTGCAGCGCCTGCCCGTAGATCTCGAAGAACAGCCGGGCGAACGGCTCCAGCGCCGGGTCGGAGACCCGCTGCCACAGCCGCATCGGCCGCTCGCTGGGGTCCAGCTCGGGGTCGGCGACCAGCTCGCTCCACAGGTCGCGCTGCCCCTGCTCCACGGCCCGCACGACCTCGGTGAGCAGGCCTTCCTTCGAGCCGAAGTGGTAGATCAGCATGCGGTGGCTGGTGCCGAGCGCCTCGGCCAGCTGGCGCAGGCTCAGGTCGCTGATGCCCCGGGAGCCGAAGTAGGCCATGGCCGCGTCGAGCAGCCGCGCCCGCGCCTGACCTCGGGTGCCGGCGCCGGCGGGCGACCCCGGGGTGATGGGCATGCCGCCATGGTAGGAGGGCCGGGGCCACCGGGCGCGCTGGTGTGGATGGTCGGGCGGCGAGGCGCGGCCGCACAGCGCGGTGGGGTCCGGCCGGGCAGCGCGGTGGGGCCCGGCCGCGGCAGGATGCGGTGTGTGACCGAGAGCTTTCCACGTCGACAGGCCCGTACCCGCCGGTTCACCCTGGGCGCCCCGCGCGGCTTCACCGTCTCGGCGGACGGCGGGCGGGTGCTGTTCCTGCGCAGCCGGGGCGGCACGGACCCGGTGACCTGCCTGTGGGCGCTGGACACCGCGACCGGTACCGAGCGCCTGGTGGCCGACCCGAGGGCGCTCGGTGACCCGGACGCCGAGCTGCCCGCCGAGGAGCGCGCCCGCCGGGAGCGCACCCGCGAGCAGGCCGGCGGAATCGTGGGTTACGCGTGCGACGACGCGCTCACCGTCGCCGCGTTCGTGCTGGCCGGCACGCTGTACCTGGTTGAGCTCGAGACCCCGGACGCCGAGCCACGTGCCGTGAGCACGCCGCCCGGGGTGATCGACCCCCGCCCCGACCCCGCCGGCAACCGCGTCGGCTACGTCAGCGGCGGCGCGATGTGGCTCTACGACCGGGCCACCGGTACCTCCACCGCGCTGGCCGAGCCGGAGTCCGACACGGTCCGCTACGGGCTCGCCGACTTCGTCGCGGCCGAGGAGATGGGCCGGCTGCGCGGCTACTGGTGGGCGCCGGACGGCTCGTCGGTGCTGGTGGCCAGGGTGGACGACGCCCCCGTGCTGCGCTGGCACCTGGCCGACCCGGCCAACCCCGAGCGGCCGGCCACCGTGCTGGCCTACCCGGCGGCGGGTACCCCGAACGCGGTCACCGAGCTGTACCTGTACGGCCAGGACGGCCGCCGCACCGAGGTCGCCTGGGCCACCGAGGGTGCGGCCGATGGTGTAGCCGAGTACGTGGCCGACGTGCACTGGTCGCCGTCGCTGGACCACGCCGGGCTGCTGCTCACCGTCGTGTCCCGGGACCAGCGCACCCTGCGGCTGCTGCGGGTGGACCCGGTCAGCGGCGCCTGCACCACCGTGCTGGAGAACACCGACGAGCACTGGGTGGACGTCGTGTCCGGCGTACCGGCGCACCTGGACAGTGGCGCGCTGGTCTGGACGGCGGACGTCGAGGACGCGCGCCGGCTGCACGTCGGCGGCGAGGTGGTCACGCCGCCCAGCCTGCGGGTCCGCTCGGTGCTGGACGTGGACGCCGACACCGTGCTGTTCACCGCCAGCGAGGACCCGACCGAGGTGCGGCTGTGGACGTACCGCCCCGGCGACGGCCTGAGCTGCCTGACCCCGGAGCCCGGCGTGTTCGGGGGCCGCCGGCGGGGCGGGACCACGGTGATCACCGCGCAGACCCTGGACTCCGATGGCGTGTCCGTACGGGTACACCGGGCGGACGGCGGTTCGGTGTCGATCGCGTCGCTGGCCGACCCGCCCGAGCTGCTGCCCCGGCTGTCGCTGCTCACCACGCGGTCAGCGGTGTCGCCGCCCGCCACCGCCCGGCCGCGTGGGCCCCGCACCGCGGTGCTGCTGCCCACCGACCACCGCCCCGGCCAGCGGCTGCCCGTGCTGATGGACCCCTACGGCGGGCCGCACGCGCAGCGGGTCCTCGCCACCCGCTCGGCGTACCTGACCAGCCAGTGGTTCGCCGACCAGGGGTTCGCGGTGGTCGTCGCGGACGGGCGCGGTACCCCGGGGCGGGGTGCGGCCTACGAGCGCGCGGTGGCCGGCGACCTGGCGACCCCCGCGCTGGAGGACCAGGTCGCCGCGCTCGAGCTGGCCGCCGCCGCCCACCCCGACCTGGACACCTCCCGCGTCGGCATCCGGGGCTGGTCGTTCGGCGGGTACCTGGCCGCGCTCGCCGTGCTGCGCCGCCCGGACGTGTTCCACGCGGCGGTGGCGGGCGCCCCGGTGACCGACTGGGCGCTCTACGACACCTTCTACACCGAGCGGTACCTCGGCGACCCGGCCACCGCGCCGGAGGCGTACGAGCGCTCCTCACTGCTGGCCGACGCCCCGAAGCTCAGCCGCCCGCTGCTGCTCATCCACGGCCTGGCCGATGACAACGTGGTCGCGGCGCACACCCTGCGGCTGTCGTCCGCACTGCTCGCCGCCGGCCGCCCGCACAACGTGCTGCCCCTGTCCGGCGTCACCCACATGACGCCGCAGGAGGAGGTCGCCGAGAACCTGCTCCTGCTCCAGGTCGACTTCCTCCACACCGCCCTCACCCCCGCGCCGCCAACCCCCTAGCGCGAGTGCCAATCCCCTAGCGCGAGTCGGGGATTCCGTCAGGGTGAGTCGGGGATTTTGTCAGGGCCGGTGACGCCTGACGGAATCCGCGACTCACCCTGACAAATTCCCCGACTCGCGGGAGGTTGGTGGGGCGGTTACGGGGTGGGCGGTTACGGGGCGGGGCGGCCGGCTACGTGGCGGTCCCGCGAGGCGATCATGCCGGCCACCGCCTGCGGCACGAGCAGGGCGATCAGCAGCAGCAGCGGGACCGTCCAGCCGCCCGTGGCGTCGTGCACCGCACCCAGTACGAACGGTCCGATGCCGGCCAGGATGTAGCCGAAGCACTGCGCCATGCTGGACAGCTGCGCGGCGTGCCGGATGTCCGGCGCCCGCTGCACGATGAACAGCAGCGCCAGGCTGATCGCCATGCCGGTGCCGATGCCGAGCAGCGCCATCCACGCGTACGCCCCGGCCGTCGGCGAGACCAGCACCCCGGAGAAGCCGATCGCCGAGGACACCGTCCCGATCACCACGAGCAGCCCCGGTCGGACCCCGCGCCCGGCCAGCGTCGGCGCGATGAACGCCCCCGCGATGCTGATCAGGCTGGACAGCGCGAGCATGCCGCCGGCCGCCGCCTTGCTCAGCCCGGCCGTGGCGAGGAGCGTCGGCAGCCAGGCCGCCGAGGCGTAGAAGCTCAGCGACTGCAGCCCCATGTAGCTGGTCACGGCCCAGGCCAGCGGGTTGCGCCACAGTCCTCGGACCGGGTGCGCCGCCGCCCGTGCCTCGGCCGCCCGCACGCGGGTGTGCCGGCGCGCCTGCGGCAGCCACACGATGACCGCGAGCGCGGCGAGCAGCCCCCAGGACGCCAGCACCGGGCGCCAACCCCAGCCGGTGAGCTCCGCGATCGGCACGGTGAGGCCCGCCGCGATCGCCGGGCCGCCGGACAGCGTCATCGTGTACAGCCCGGTCATCATGCCGACCCGGGTGTGGAAGTCGCGCTTGATCACACTCGGGATCAGCACGTTGGCCAGCGCGATCCCGGCGCCGATCAGCACCGTGCCGGCCAGCAGCGCGGGCAGCGGCGGCAGCAGCCGGACGGCGGCACCCGCCCCGATCATCACCATCGTGATTAACAGGCCCGGCTCGATGCCCACCGCGCGACCCAGCCGCGGCGCCAGCGGCGCGAGCAGACCGAAGCACAGGACCGGCAGCGTGGTGAGCAGGCCGGCCATGGTGGCCGACATGCCGGTGTCCGCGCGGATCGTGCTCAGCAGCGGGGACACCGCGACGACCAGCGGCCGCAGGTTCAACGCCAGCAGGACGACCCCGACGGCCAGCAGGACCGTCTGACCCCGCCGGCGCGGCGCCGGTTCGGCGTCGGCCACCGCTGTGACCCCGCGCGCCGCTGTCTGTTCGCTGGCCGCCTCGCGCGCTGTTATCTGTTCGCTCGTTGCCTCGCGCGCTGCTACCTGTTCGCTCGTTGCCTCGCTCATTCGTCCGCGTCCTGCAGCGTGCGCACGGAGTTGACCGACGCGCCGAGGTAGGTCTCGACGCACGCCTGCGCGGCCTCGGGGTCGCCGGCCTCGATGGCGTCGACCAGCGCGGCGTGCGGGTGGTGCTGGTAGCGCTCCTCGTCGGTCAGCGGGCTGTGCAGGATCGTCTCCAGGACCGCGCGCAGGCCGTCGGTCAGATGGCAGTACAGGTCGGTGAGCATGCCGTTGTGGGCGGAGGCCACGGCGATGCGGTGGAACTCGATGTCGGCGGTGATCAGCTTCTCGTCGTCGCCCGCCGCCGAGGCCGCTTCGCGCCGGGCCATCGCGGCGCGCAGAGCCGCGATGTCGGCCGGTGTGCGGCGCAGGGCGGCCAGCCGGGCGGCGTCGCGCTCCAGGCTGGCGCGGACCTCGAGCGCCTCGAGGTGGCCGGCCCGGTGCAGCCGGCGCAGCACGGCGGCCCCCAGGTCGTCGTCGGCGCGGACGTACGTGCCGTCGCCCTGGCGCGGCTCGAGCATGCCGCTGTGCACCAGCGCCCGGACGGCCTCGCGCACGGTGTTGCGGCCGACGCCGAGGCGCTCCACGAGCACCGGCTCGGCCGGGATCTTGCTACCCACCGGCCACTCGCCGGACTCGATCAGTGTGCGTAGCTGGTCGATCACCCGACCGACCAGGCTGGACCGCTCCGCGGTACGCAATGGCACGTCAAACCCCCTCGACGGGATGAATCAGCCACCCCGATAGGATGAATCTAACATCCCATGTTTGACGGCCCGCGAGAGTGAGACCGACCCCACTGGGTCTGATGACCGTTCGCCCGCCCGCGGGAGAGCCGTTCGCTCGCTCGCGTGAGGGATTGCTCTGGCAAGCATTCTGCTTGCTACAGTTAGCACTTCACCCGTCGCACAGGAGGCGATGACCGTGAAGAAGCAGGACGAGCCCCCCAGTACCGGGCTGCCGGTTCCCGGGCTACCGGTACACCCCGGCACGTTGACCGAGCAGGCCGCCACTGTGCGCGCCACCCTGCGCCCGAACTTCGACTACCCGCTGACCCCGCAGCTGGTCCCCGCGCTCTTCCTCGGCACCACCGTGCTGGTGGCCGCCGGGGCCGCACTAGTGATCGTGGCCGCGTTCGTGGCCAACCTCTGGCTCGGCGTGCTGGCGCTGCTGCTCCTGCCGCCCCTGGCGCTCGGCGCGATCGCGCTGGCCCGGGTGGTCGGTGAGCTGGCGCTGGCCACCATCCAGGTCACCGAGGACGTCGCCGGCATCGCCGAGCGCTTCCCCCGGCTGGAGAGCACCATCGACGACGTGGCCAGCGCGGTGCCGAGGTTCACGTTCATGCGCCTGCTCGCCGGCCGGGAGCGCTCGTCCGCCCAGCGCCCCGGCCCCAACTGAGCCCGGCCGCCTCGGGTTGAGCCCGGCCAGCCCGGCCGACGCCATGCCGGCCGGGGCGAACGACTCCGCTACTCGCCGGTCCAGGCCGGCGGGCGCTTCTCGGCGAACGCCTTGGCGCCCTCCTTGGCGTCGGCGGAGCTGAACACCGGCTCGATCAGCGCGGCCTGGCGGTCCCACATCTCGGCGTCGGACCAGTCCGCCGACTCGACGACGATCTGCTTGGACACCGCGACGGCGAGCGGCCCGTTGGCGCTGATCCGGGCGGCCAGCCCGAGCGCGCCGTCCAGCGCCCCGCCGGTCTGGGTCAGCTTGTTGACCAGGCCGTACCGGTGGGCGTCCGGCGCGTCCAGGAAGTCGCCGGTCAGCGCGAGCTCCATCGCGATCTGCGGCGGTATGCGGTGCGGCAGCCGCATCAGCCCGCCGGCCGCCGCGACCAGGCCGCGCTTGACCTCCGGGATGCCGAACTTCGCGCTCTCGGCCGCCACCACCAGGTCGCAGGCCAGCACGATCTCGCAGCCGCCGGCCAGCGCGTAGCCCTCCACAGCGGCGATCAGCGGCTTCTTCGGCGGCGCCTGGGTCAGGCCGGCGAAGCCCCGCCCGGGCAGGCTCGGCCGCTCGCCGGTGAGGAACGCCTTGAGGTCCATGCCGGAGCAGAAGGAGCCGCCGGCACCGGTGATCACGCCGAGGGTCAGCCCCCGGTCGGCGTCCAGCTCGTCGATCGCGGCGGCGACGGCCTCGGCGACCGCCAGGTTCACCGCGTTGCGGGCCTTCGGGCGGTTGATCGTGATCACCAGGACCTGGTCGCGGCGCTCCACCAGTACTTCGTCGGACATGGACTCGGCCTTCCTCTCGCTGAGCTGTGGTCGTGAGCTGGGATGGTGAGCTGGGGTCGTGAGCTGGGATGGTGAGCTGGGATGGTGCGGACGGGTGCCGGGTCAGCCGCCCCGGCGCAGGGCTTCCATGGCGCCGATCAGCAGCTCCAGGCCGAACTCGAAGTCGCCGTCGTGGTCGTGCTCGGCGAGCACCGGCAGCAGGTCGCGGACGTGCCGGTAGCCGGACTCCTCGATCGCGCGGACCAGTTCGGCGCTCTCCGTCGAGTCCAGCCCCGCGGCGCCCGCCTCGGCGACGCCGACCTGGTGCACCAGGCTGCCCAGCACAAAGGCGACGAACGTGCGCACCAGGCGCACCGCGGTCCGGTCCTCGAAGCCGGCGGTGCGCAGGGCGGCCAGTGCGATCTCCACCGGCCGCAGCCCGACGGTGGACCGGGGCTGGCGGGTGGTCACCAGGAGCACGCTGCGGGGATAGCGCAGCGAGATGCCCCGGAAGGTGCGCGCCAGGGCCCGGGTCTGGTCCTGCCAGGCGGCGTCGGGATCGGCGGCGAACGCCATGTCGGCCATGATGAACTCGGCGACCCCGTCCAGCAGGGCGGCCTTGTTGGGCACGTGGTTGTACAGCGACATCGTGCCGACCCCGAGCGCGGCGGCCACCCGGCGCATGGAGACCGCGTCGCTGCCGTCCCGCTCGATGAGCTCGACGGCGGCGCGGACGATCCGTTCCCGGCTCAACCCGCCGCGCGGCGCCTCGGCTGACTGCGGCAACCCGGTCCCTTCGCTCGGCGCGTCCGACCGGGTACACCGTACGTGCTCAGGGCCTTCCCGGCGCTCCGATGTCACCCTCGCCGGCGTCCTCGGCAAGGCGGGCGGGAGCGGCGCCGGGGTGCGGCCGGTGGCTGCCGACGTAGTGGTGCGGCGAGTTGAGGTATGCCGGGGGCGGCAGGTTCCGGTCCGGCGTCTCCACCAGCGGCGCGTCCGCCGGGATCTTGCCGCGCGCCCGCCGCCAGGCCGACCGGGCCCTGGGGTGGTACCGCCGCTCGAACGGCACCAGCCGCCACACGTTCCGGATCACCAGGCGCAGCGCCTTGAGGGCCCGCTCGTCGCGCGCGGTCCAGTCGTAGCCGAGCAGCCGGCGCACCGGCTCGTCATACATGCCGACGGTCAGCCAGACGAAGCCCCTGGCGATCGGGACCCGCAGCAGCCGCCACGCCGCCTCCGGCAACCACGGCGCCAGCGGTGGCTTGGCCAGCTCGGACAGGTCGAGCACGTCCCGGGTGGCCCTGTTGTCCTCCAGCACCTCGGCGCACATCCGGTCCCAGTAGGCCTGGAACGAGGCCCAGTCCGGCGGCAGGTCGCGCATCGGCATGCCGTACATCGAGTACCACACCAGGCCCTCGGCCCAGAGCTGCTCGCGCTCGGCGTCGGTGAGCGGGTAGCCGAGGTAGTCCTGCACGCGGGCGACGCCCATCACGAAGGTGGCGTGCGCCCAGAAGAAGACGTCGGGGTTGAGCGCGTTGTACCGGCGGCCCTTGCTGTCCACCCCGCTGATGCCCCGGTGGTAGTCGCGCACCTGACGGCCGGTGGCCGGCGCGCGGTCACCGTCGAAGACCACGCCGCCGATCGGGTAGAGCGAGCGGTAGAGCCGCTGCCAGCGCTCGGTGAAGAAGATCGAGTGCTGCTCGACCGCGGCGCCCAGCTGCGGGTGCATGTTCTGCATCGAGCCGGCCCAGGGGCCCTGCAGCAGGCCGCGCCAGTCGCCGAACAGCCGCCAGGTCAGCGAGTCCGGGCCGAGCGGGGTGACCGGCCGCGCGGCAGGCCCGCCGGCTGGTTGCCCGGCTGGTTGCCCGGCTGGTTGCGCCGCCGCCGGCCCGGTGGCCGGCGGCTGGGCGGTGGTCTCGGCGGTCATGTCCGGCTCCGGTCTCCGCTAACTGATGACGGGTGTCTTCAGAGTACGATTGAGGACACCTGTCGTCAATTACTCCTGTCGAGGTCACCGGTGGCATCGAGCACGGCATCCGGCACGGGGCGCACCTGGGCCGGCAGCACGCTGGACGCCCGCCGGGACGCGCGCCGGGCCCGGCTGCTGGCGGTCGGGCTGGAGCTGCTCGGCGGGCCTGAGGGGGCGGCGGCGGTCACCGTGCGCTCGGTGTGCCGGCACGCCAAGCTGACCGACCGGTACTTCTACGAGAGCTTCGCCGACCGGGACGAGCTGCTGCTCGCCGTGTACGACGAGGTGGCCGAGCAGGCGCAGCTGGCGCTGGTCGAGGCGGTCTCGAGCACACCGCCGGAGACGCCGGACGCGGTCGCGCGGGCGGCCGTCCGGGCGTTCCTCGGCTTGCTCACCGACGACCCGCGCAAGGGCCGGGTGCTGCTGCTCGCCCCGATGAGCGACCCGCTGCTGAGCCAGCACGCGCTGCGGCTGCAACTGGCGTTCGGCGAGCTGATCCGGCTGCAGCTGGCCACCGTCGACGGCGACCGGCAGCCGGCCCCGGTGGAGCAGCGACTGACCGCGTCCGCGCTGATCGGCGCGCTGACCCAGCTGTTCATCCGCTGGCTGGACGGCTCGCTCGAGGTGTCGCCCGCCGAGCTCGCCGACTACTGCGTCCGCCTGCTGCTCACCTCGGTCCCGCTGGCCCGGCCCCGGACCCCGTGAGTGGGAGTGGTCCCCGGAGACCACTCGCCACTCACGAGGGCCTTTGGGTCAGGAGCGCAGCCGGGCGGCGCGCAGGGCCGTGCGGCGGACCTTGCCGGCGTCGTCGCGCAGCGGCTCGGCACTGCGTTCGAAGCTGGCCGGGATCTTGTAGGGGGCGAGCTTGCGGCGCATGTGCTCGGTGAGCTGCTCGTCGGTCACGGGGTCGTCGGCGGTGCCCTCGGTCTGCACGATGGCGTGCACGGTGTTGCCGAGGTCCTCGTCCGGCAGCCCGATCACGGCCGACGACAGCACGCGCGGGTGCTCCTCCAGCGCCGCCTCGACCTCGGCCGGGTACACGTTGGCGCCGCCGACCAGGATCATGTCCTGCCGCCGGTCGCTCAGGTAGAGGTAGCCGTCGGCGTCCACCCGGCCCATGTCGCCGATGGTCTGCCAGCCGTCCCGGGCGCGGGCGGTGGCCCCCAGGTACCGGTAGGTGCGCACGCCGGCCGGCGGCCGCTGCCACACCTCGCCGACCTCGCCGACTCCCACCTCGTTGAAGTCGTCGTCGGTGATCCGCAGCTCGCCGGAGGTGGGCCGGCCGACCGAGCCCGGGTGCGCCAGCCAGTCGTCGCCGTCGATCATGCACACCGCGATCGACTCGGTACCGGCGTACAGCTCGAGGATCGTGTGCGGCTCCACCCACGCCAGCCAGCCGCGCTTGACGTGCTCCGGGCAGGGCGCGCCCACGTGCAGCAGTGTCCGTACCGAGGACAGGTCGGCGGCCTCCCGGACCTCGGAGGGCAGCCGCAGCAAACGCCCCATCAGGGTGGGTACCGCGTACAGCCAGGTGACCCGGTAGCGGCGGACCCGGTCCAGCACGTCGGCCGCGTCGAACCGCTCCATCACGACCACGTGCCCCCCGCTGACCAGCGCGATCAGCGAGAACATGAACGGCGCGTTGTGGTAGAGCGGCGCGGTCACCAGGAACACCTCGTCCGGCCCGATGCGCAGCGCGTCGCAGCGTGCGGTGACCGTCTCCACGGTGCCCGCCCCGCCGGCGAGGATGATCTTCGGGCGGCCGGTGCTGCCGCCCGAGGTGGGGGCCTTCCAGGACGGCGGGATGCTCGGGGGCAGCGGCTCGTCGGAGATCGCCGGGTCCGGCTCGAAGCCGAGGGGCAGCCACGGCCGGCCGTCGCGCGGCTCCAGGCCGACCACGACCGGCGGGTCCGCGACGGTCAGCAGCGCGGCCAGCTCGCTCGCCGGCAGCCGGGCGGACACCGGCTGCGGGATGGCCCCCAGCTTCCAGGCGGCCACCGCCGCGACGTAGAACTCCAGGCCGTTGGGCAGCCCGATGGTCAGCAGCGAGCCGGGCCCGACGCCGAGCCGGGCCAGGTGGCGGGCCAGCCGGTTCGACCTTGCGGCGAGCTCCGCGCGGCTGAGCGTGACATCGCCGCAGGTCAGCGCCGGGGCATCCGGGTCGGCCTCGGCGAGCCGGTCCAGCCCGACGCCGAGCGGGGTGCCCTCGGCGGCGCCGTCGGTGATCCCGTAGGCGCTCAGTGGATAGCGGGTCGCGCCGCCTCCGTCGCCATCGGTACCGCCGCTCCCGGCGTGCTGCTCCGGCTGGCTCCCGGGGTGGTTTTCAGGGTGGGCGGACGTGGCGGTGGCGTCGGTCGGCACGCCGTCCAGCATGCCCCCGCGGTGTCCGGGTCGCCCGCCGAAGCGTTCCCCGGCGCCGCGCGAGTCCGCCGGTCGCGCGCGAGTGTGACGGGCGCGACATCAGCAGCATCACAGGGCGTTGTCGATGATGAGTGGTCCCGGGTCGGCTACTGTGGAGATCACCGGTCCGCACAGTTCTGCCTCGGGCCGGGATTTTTGTCGACCACCACGCGCCGCGACCGCTTGGGTCTGCGCCGGGCAGGACGACCCTTCCACGTTCGGAGATTGTATGGCGGCCCGCCGCCCCCACTTCACCCATTCTGTCGAGTCCGCCCGGTTCTCCGAGCAGCCCTCGACCCCCCGTAACACCGATCGGCCCGCCCCCAGGGCCGCACAGCGCCCCGAGCCCGGCCGGTCGACCGACCGCGCCGGCGCTGGCGAGCGCGCCGTCTCTGCCGACCGCTCCGGATCGACCCGGTCCGACTCCGCTCGGACCTCGGCCCGCTCCGACTCCGGCAGGTCCGGCTCCGGCCGCCCCGCCGACCGGAGCGGCGCGCCCAGGTCCGCCGACCGGGGGCGTTCGCCCAGGTCCGGCGTCCGGGGCGACTCCGCCCGCCGGCCCGTCGCGTCGGTGCCCACCTCGGCTCCGGCCTCCCGCCCCTCCGCCGTGCCGGCAGAGACCGACTACGACGCGGACGCCACGTTCGCCGACCTCGGCGTGCCGGCCGTGCTGGTCCAGGCGCTCGCCGCGCAGGGCATCACCGACCCGAGGCCGATCCAGGCCGCCACGCTGCCCGACTCGCTGGCCGGGCGCGACGTGCTCGGCCGGGGCCGCACCGGCTCCGGCAAGACGTACGCGTTCGTGCTGCCGCTGCTGGCCCGCCTGGCCACCAGTGGCTCGGCGCGCCGGCCGTCCCGGCCCCGCGCGCTGATCCTGGCGCCCACCCGCGAGCTGGTCACCCAGATCGAGGCGGCCATCGCGCCGCTGGCCAACGCGCTCTCGCTGCGCACCCTGACCGTGTTCGGCGGGGTCGGGGCGAACCCGCAGATCCGCGGGCTGCGCAACGGCGTGGACATCGTGGTGGCCTGCCCGGGCCGGCTCGCCGACCACATCCGGGAGGGCTACGCCAGCCTGGACGCGGTGGAGATCACCGTGCTCGACGAGGCCGACCACATGGCCGACCTCGGCTTCCTGCCGGAGGTGCGGCGGCTGATGGACCAGACGCCGCGCGACGGGCAGCGGCTGCTGTTCTCCGCGACGCTGGACGCCGGAGTGGACGTGCTGGTCCGCCGGTTCCTGGACAACCCGATCACGCACAGCGTCGACTCGGCCCTGTCGCCGGTCAGCTCGATGGAGCACCACGTGCTGCACATCGACCGCGACGACCGGCTGCCGGTACTGGTCGACCTGACCGCCGCGCCGGGCCGCACGCTCGTGTTCACCCGCACCAAGCACGGCGCGAAGACGCTGGCGCGCCGGCTCATCGCCGCCGGGGTGCCGGCTGTCGACCTGCACGGCAACCTCTCCCAGAACGCCCGCCAGCGCAACCTGCAGGCGTTCTCCGAGGGCACCGCGACGACGATGGTCGCCACCGACATCGCCGCCCGGGGTATCCACGTGGACGACGTCACGCTGGTCATCCACGCCGACCCGCCGGTGGAGCACAAGGCGTACCTGCACCGCTCCGGGCGGACCGCGCGCGGTGACGCGTCCGGCACGGTGATCACGCTGATGACCGACGACCTGGCCGCCGAGGTGCGCGACCTGACGCGCCGCGCCGGCATCAAGCCGACCACGACGCGCCTGCGCCCGGGTGACCCGCTGCTCGCGCAGCTCGCGCCCGGTGACCGCACGTTCGTCCAGCCGGCCCCGGTCGCCCCGGTGCAGGAGTCCCGGTCCCGGGGTGGCGCGCCGCGCGGCGGTGGCTCCCGGGGCGGCGGCCAGCCTCGCAGCGGTGGTCAGCCTCGCAGTGGGGGTCAGCCCCGCTCCGGTGGCGCCGGTCGCGGCCGGAGCGGCAGCTCGCTCGCCGCGCACTCCGCCAGCGGTCGGCCCCGGCAGCAGCGCGCGCCGCGCCGGGCGGCCAGCTGAGCGGCGACGCTCCGTACGCAACACCGCAAGATGGCGGGTCGGGGATTCCCCGGCCCGCCATTCGCGTCGGTGGAGCCGGGGTGGCTCAGCCGGCGGTCAGCTCGGGGAGACCAACCGGCGAGCCGCGGTCGATCCAGCTGCCCAGCCGGGCCCGGGAGAACAGCTCGTCGGCGACCATGTGCGCGGCGCCGCGCACACCGGCCCGGTTGCTCATCGGGGACCGGGTGATCCGCAGCTCGCGGGTGGCCAGCGGCAGTGAGCGGCGGTAGACGGCCTCGCGCAGCGCCGCGAGCAGTTGGTCGCCGGACTCCGCAACGCCGCCGCCGACGATCACCTGCGCCGGGTTGAACACGTTGACCACGGTCGCCAGCGTCTCGCCGACCAGCCGTCCGGCCCGGGTCAGCAGCCCCACCGCGACCGGGTCACCGTGCTCGGCGGCGTGGGACACGTCCCGGGCGTCCAACTGCCCGTCAGGTACCTCGGCGAGTCGCTTGGCCAGGAACGGGCTGCGCCCGGCGCGCGCCGCCACCGCCGCATCGCGGGCCAGCGCTACCCCGCCGGCCAGGGCCTCCAGGCAGCTGGCGTTGCCACACCGGCAGACCACCTGCTCGCCGCGCCGGCGGTCTGCGCCGGCGGCCCCGAGGTCGGCACCGTAAGCGAGGTCGGTGCCGAGATCAGTGCCGACGGCGACGTGCCCGATGTCGCCGGCGCATCCCTGTGCGCCCCGGTGCAGCCGGCCGCCGGAGATCAGCCCGGCGCCGATCCCAGAGCCGATCTTGACGTAGACCAGGTCCGGCTCGCCGCGCCCGATGCCGGCCCGGAACTCGCCGAGCGCCATCAGGTTCACCTCGTTGTCCACCCAGACCGGCGCCCGGTACCGCAGGCCGAGCCGGTCCCGCACCGGGTAGCCGTCCCAGCCGGGCATGATCGGCGGTGCCACCGGCCGCCCGGAGCGGAACTCGACCGGCCCCGGCAGGCCGACCCCGATGCCCCAGACCGGCTGTTCGGGTACGTCGACGAGCAGCTCGTCGAACAGTGCCTCGACCCGGTCCAGGGTCGGGCCGGCGCCGGCCGCGATGTCCCATGGTTCGTCGCGTTCGGCGAGGATCTGGCCGGCCAGGTCCGTGCGGCCGACGGTGATGCTGGTGGCGCCCAGCTCGGCGGCGAGTATCACCCCGGCCTCGGCCCGGAACCGCAGCTCGCGGGGGGCCCGGCCGCCGGTGGACGGGCCGAGGGCGCCCTCCTCGACCAGACCGCTGTTGATCAACTGGCCCAGCCGCTGGCTGACCACGGTGCGGCCGAGGGCGGCCTGCCTGGCCAGGTCGGGGCGGGTGCGGGCGGCGCCGGAGCGGATCAGGTCGAGCACCGTGACCAGGCCGTCGAGCTGGTCGGTGGCGATGCCCGGCGGGCGCCGGAGCTCGGCCCGGATCGCGTTTCGCGGCACGGTCATGCGGCGACTCTCCATAGGACTGTTCGGGTCTTCTGAGCGTAGAGCATTGACTTATGTTTTCGGCAAACATTACTTTGTTTGCATCGGTCCAAAGGAGGAGCGATCATGCGCTTGGGCTACCACTCGATCACCTGGGGCGGCGTCACCGGCGATGCCACCGGAGTGACCAGCGTCAAGGACCTGGTCTACCGCGTGCCGGGCGATATGCACCGGGCCCTGCGCGACATCGCGGCCGCGGGCTACGCGGGTGTGGAG
Organism: Pseudonocardia sp.; assembly: GCA_036272155.1. Classification (GTDB taxonomy): domain Bacteria; phylum Actinomycetota; class Actinomycetes; order Mycobacteriales; family Pseudonocardiaceae; genus Pseudonocardia. Next base: position 4,422 of record DATAZG010000003.1, on the reverse strand, counting down.
ATGTTCGACGGCAACGTGCTGGACTTCGCCGAGCAGCCGGACGAGCTGCGCGAGCTGCTCGCCGAGACCGGGTTGACCCTGGTCGGCGTGTACACCGGGGCGAACTTCGTCTATCCGGAAATCCTGCCCGACGAGCTGCACCGGGTCCGTAGGGCGGCCGGCGCGGCCCAGCTGTTCGGCGCCGAGCAGCTGGTCGTCGGCGGGGGCGCGCGCCGGGCGGCGGGCACCCCGGACAGCGACTACGACCGGCTGGCCCAGGCACTGGACACGGTCACCGAGATCGCCGAGCAGCACGGGCTGTCCGCGTGCTACCACCCGCACCTGACGACGATCGTGGAGAGTCCGGCCGAGGTGGAGAAGATCTTCGCCAGGTCCCGGATCGGGTTCTGTCCGGACACCGCGCACCTGGCCGCGGGCGGGGGCGACCCGGCCGCGCTGATCCGCCGCCACCCGGATCGCATCCGGCACGTGCACCTGAAGGACCTGCACGCCGCGAGCACCACATTCCTGCCGCTGGGCCACGGCGAGGTCGACTTCACCGACGTGCTGGCCGCCCTGGGCGAGGTCGGCTACGACGGCTGGCTGATCGTCGAACTGGACTCCTACGACGGCGACCCGGCCGAGGCGGCCCGGATCAGCAAGACGTTTCTGGACAAGGCACTCGGATGAGGCGCCGCGTCCTAGCGTTCGCGTTGGTCGTTGCGCTGGTCGTTGCGTGGGTCACCGCCCTCGCCGGCTGCTCCGGCACCGCGTCCAGCCGCACCGCGCCGCACCGCGGTTACCCACCCGCGCAACAGGCACTCGCCGCGCTCGCCGGGAAGGTGCTGGCCACCGGGCCGAACGGCGAACAGCCCGCCCGGGCGGACTCGGTCGGCCTCACTCCGGCCGAGATCGAGCAGGTCAGGGCGAAGAAGGCCACCGCCGCGATCGTCATGCACTACACCGGGGACGGCTGGACCGACGCGCAGATCGCCGGCCTGCGCCAGCAGTTCGGCGAGTTGGGTATCCAGGTCATCGCAGTCACCGACGCCAACTTCGAACCCGACCGCCAGGTCTCCGACATCGAGACCGTCCTGGCGCGCAAGCCCAATATCATCGTGTCCATCCCGGCCGACCCGGTGGCGACGGCCGGCGCCTACCGGCAGGCCGCCGCCGCCGGCGTGAAGCTCGTCTTCATGGACAACGTGCCCAAGGGCATGGTGGCCGGGCGGGACTACGTTTCCGCCGTGTCCGCCGACAATGTCGGGAACGGCACCGTCGCCGCGCACCTGATGGCCGACGCGTTGGGCGGGCAGGGCGAGATCGGTGTGGTCTACCACGAGGCCGACTTCCAGGTCACGCGGCAGCGGCTGCAGGGCTTCACCGACACCATCGCCCGCGACTACCCGAACATCCACATCGTCGACCGCAAGGGCGTCACCGGGCCGGACTTCGCCGGCCAGGCACAGGCCGCCGCCACCGCGATGATGGTCAAACACCAGAATCTGGCCGGCATCTGGGGCGTCTGGGACGTACCGACCGAGGGCATCATCGCCGCCGCCAGGGCCATCGACCGCACCGACCTGGCGATCACCACCGAAGACCTCGGGCCCAACGTGGCCATCGCCCTGGCGTCGGGCCAGTACGTCACCGGCCTCGGCGCGCAGCGCCCCTTCGACCAGGGTCTGACCGAGGCCAAGCTGGCCGCCTACTCGCTGATCGGCAAGCCGGCCCCGCCGTACGTGGCGCTCGACGCGCTGCCGGTCACCCACGACAACGTCCTTACCGCGTGGCGGCAGGTCTACCACTCCGACCCACCAGCCCAGGTCACCGACTCGTTCCGGAAGGACGTGCCATGAGCGAGCCCGTGAGCGAATCATCGGCACCGAGCGAGCCCGTGAGCGAATCATCGGCACCGAGCGAGCCCGTGAGCGAATCATCGGCACCGAGCGAGCCCGCCGGCCCGCCCGCGGTCGAGATGCGCGGCATCGAGAAGGCCTTCGCCACCCGGGTGCTGCAAGGCGTCGACTTCACCCTGCTCGCCGGCGAGGTGCACGCGCTGGCCGGCGGCAACGGCGCCGGCAAGTCGACGCTGATGAAGATCCTCCAGGGCGTGCACCGCCAGGACGCCGGCACGATCCGGGTCGATGGGCGCGCGGTGAGCTTCTCGAGCACCAAGGATGCCGAGGCCGCCGGGATCGCCATGGTGTTCCAGGAGTTCAGCCTGGTACCCACCCTCACGGTGGCCCGCAACATCTGGCTCAACCACGAGCCCACCCGGTTCGGGCTGATCGATGACGCCGAGATGATCCGGCGGGCTGGCGAGATCCTGGCCGGGATGGGGGTCGACCTCGATCCGACGGCCGAGGTGCGGAACCTGCCGACCGGTTACTGGCAGCTCACCGAGATCGCCAAGGCGCTCGCGCTGAACGCCAAGATCCTCATCATGGACGAGCCGACGGCGAGCCTCACCAAGACCGAGTCCGAGGCGCTGTTCGCGCTGATCAAGAGGCTCAAGACGCGCGGCGTCTCGATCGCCTACATCAGCCACCGGATGGAGGAGATCTACCGGATCTGTGACCGGATCACTGTCCTGCGCGACGGTGGTGTGGTGCTCGTCGATGCGCTGGCGGACCTCACCCCGGAACAGATTGTCGAGGCCATCGTCGGGCGGCGGATGGAGAACGCGCTCCAGTGGGAGGGACGCGAGACCGCGCCCGAAGCGGGCGCCGAACCCCTGCTGCAGGTCCGCAACCTGACCGCGGCGAACGGTGTCACCGACGTGTCCTTCAGCCTGCGCGCCGGGGAGATCCTGGGGCTCGCCGGACTGATGGGCAGCGGGCGGACCGAGCTGATGCGGCTGCTCTTCGGGATCGACCGCGCCGACTCCGGGGAGATCCTGTTGCGCGGCGAACCGGCGGGCATCGACAACCCGCGCGCCGCCATCGCGAAGGGCATCGCGCTCGTCCCGGAGGACCGCAGGCTGCAGGGCCTCGTGCTCGACCACACCGTGCGGGAGAACCTGCTGCTCCCGCTGCTCGGCGGGCTCACCAGCCGCGGCGTCGTCGACGACAGACGCGGCGACAGTCTGGCCGGCCAGCTCATCGAGCGGCTGGACATCAAGGTGGCCTCGCCGAAGCGGCCGGTACGGCTGCTCTCCGGCGGCAACCAGCAGAAGGTCGTCCTCGCCAAGTGGCTCGGTCGGGAGCCCGCCGTGCTGCTCCTCGACGAACCCACCTCGGGCGTCGACATCGGCACCAAGACCGAGATCATCGGCCGGATCCGGGAGCTGGCCGACGCGGGTTTGGCCGTCCTCGTCATCTCCTCGGAGCTCGCGGAGCTGCTCGCCGTCAGCGACCGCGTACTCGTGCTGCGCAACGGCTCCGTCACCGCGGACCTGGACCGCCGCGACATCGCCGACGAGGAATCCCTCCAGCTCGCCATTCAAGGAGTCTGACCATGTCCGAGACGACAACTCCCCCGGCGCTGCCCTCGCCCAACTCCGCCCCGTCCGCACCGGCAGGGCCCGGGCTGCCGCGCGGGCTGGACTGGCGCCAGTACGCCATCTACATCGGCTTCGTGGTCATCTTCGTAGTGTTCGCGATCTTCCTCGGCTCCGACGGCTTCCTGTCCGGCACGAACCTGCTCAACATCTTCCGGCAGACCGCGATCATCTCGATCATGGCGGTGGCGATGACGTTCGTCATCGCGGCCGCCCAGATCGACCTGTCGGTCGGGTCCACCGCCGGGCTGGCCAGTGTCGTCGCCGCGCTGGCCATCACCGCCGGCGGCAACGCGCTGTTCGGTGTGCTGGCCGGGCTCGGTGTCGGGCTGGTGATCGGGGTCATCAACGGCGGGCTGGTCACCTGGCTCGGGATGCCGTCGTTCCTGGTCACTCTGGCCATGCTGGGCATCGCGTTCGGCCTGGCGCAGCTCATCACCGCCTCGGCGCCGGTGCCGATCCTGAACGACTCGTTCAACGCGATCTTCGGCGGCGGCAACATCGGCCCGATCCCCGGCCTGCTGGTCTGGACGATCGTGGCCGTCGCGATCGGCGCGGTGGTGCTGGCCAAGACCCGGTACGGCCGACAGGTCCTGGCCACCGGCGGCAACCGCGTCGCCGCCGAGTACACCGGTGTCCACACCAGGCGGATCACCTTCACGGTCATGCTGGTCTCCTCGCTGGTCGCCTCCGTCGCCGGGATGCTCTACGCCGGGCGCCTGGAGTCCGGCCGCTACCAGTGGGGCACCGGCGACGAGCTGTCCGTGATCGCCGCGGTCATCCTGGGCGGCACCAGCCTGTTCGGCGGCGCCGGCAGCGTCATCGGCGCACTGTTCGGCTCGCTGCTCATCGGCCTGATCAACAACGGGCTGATCCTGGCCGGTCTGGACAACAGCCAACAGCAGATCATCCGCGGCCTGATCATCATCGTCGCGGTCGCG
>DATAZG010000002.1:0-30317 GCA_036272155.1 Pseudonocardia sp. | reverse complement strand
CCAGCTCACCGAGGAACAGCGGGCCGCCGCATTGGAGAAGGCCGCGGCCGCCCGCAAGATTCGGGCCGAGCTCAAGGACCGTCTCAAGCGCGGCGGGACCAACCTCAAAGAGGTTCTTACCCAGTCCGACTCGAACGAGGTTCTGGGCAAGATGAAGGTTTCGGCCCTGCTCGAGGCCCTGCCGGGCGTCGGCAAGGTGCGCGCTCAGCAGATCATGGAGCGCCTGGAGATCGCGCCGAGCCGCCGGCTGCGTGGTCTCGGTGAGCGGCAGCGTAAGGCGCTGCTCGCCGACTTCGACGCGGAGTGACCGACGGGGCCGCGAGGGGCCGGCTGGTTGTACTGGCCGGCCCCTCCGGCGTCGGAAAGTCCACCGTGGTCAAGGCGCTCCGTCCAGAGCTGCCGACGCTGTTCTTCAGTGTGTCGGCAACGACGCGGAGCCCGCGTCCCGGTGAGGTAGAAGGCCGGGACTACCACTTCGTGAGCAACTCCGAGTTCGATCGCATGATCGCCGACGGGGAGCTCCTGGAGTGGGCCGAGATCCATCGGGGCCTGCACCGCTCGGGCACCCCGGCGGCCCCGGTCGCGCAACATCTCGCCGCCGGCGACCCGGTCCTGATCGAAGTGGATCTGGCCGGGGCCCGTGCGATCAAGGCCGCCCGGCCGGATGCGTTGATGGTGTTCCTGACGCCGCCCAGCTGGGACGACCTGGTGGACCGACTGTCCTCCCGGGGCACCGAGTCGGCGGAGGTGGTGGAGCGCCGCTTGGCCACCGCCAGGGAAGAGTTGGCGGCACATTCCGAGTTCGACAACACCGTGGTCAACGACGACATCAACCGGGTCGTCCCGCGATTGGTATCGTTGCTAGTTGGCGCCCCCAGTGGGGGAACCGCCATCGAGACACCCGCAGGAGTTTTTGAGTGAGCATGCCGCTGACCGATGCCTCGAGGCTGACCACGCCCGAAGGCATCACCAACCCGCCGATCGATGATCTGCTGGACAAGGCCAGCTCCAAGTACGCCCTGGTGATCTACGCGGCAAAGCGCGCGCGGCAGATCAACGACTACTACTCGCAGCTCGGTGAAGGGCTGCTCGAGTACGTCGGCCCGCTGGTCGAGCCCGGCCCCCGGGAGAAGCCGCTCTCCATCGCGATGCGCGAGATCCACGAGGGCCTGCTCGAGCACACCGAAGGTGCCGAGAGCTAGCTAGTGGCCCGCTGGCTACGTGAAGTCGGGACGGCGTGCCGGTGACTGATGATCGCCGGCGCGTCGTTCTCGGCGTTGCGGGGGGTATCGCCGCCTACAAGGCCTGCGAGCTGCTCCGCCGACTGACCGAGTCCGGTCACCGGGTGCGGGTGATTCCCACCGAGTCCGCGCTGAACTTCGTCGGCGCCGCCACCTTCGAGGCACTGTCCCACGAGCCGGTGCACACCGGCGTGTTCACCGACGTGCCCGAGGTCGCCCACGTCCGGATCGGCCAGCACGCCGACCTCGTCGTCGTCGCGCCGGCCACCGCCGACCTGCTGGCCAGGGCCGCGCACGGCCGCGCCGACGACCTGCTGACCGCCACGCTGCTCACCGCGCGCTGCCCGGTGCTGCTCGTGCCGGCCATGCACACAGAGATGTGGCTGCACCCCGCCACCCGGGACAACGTGGCGCTGTTGCGGTCCCGGGGCATCGTGGTGCTCGAACCGGCGTCCGGCCGGCTGACCGGCGTCGACACCGGCCCCGGCCGGCTGCCCGAACCGGTCGAGATCGCCGAGCTGGCCCGGCTGCTGCTGGAACGCGCCGACGCCCTGCCCCAGGACCTGGTCGGCCGTCGCGTCGTCGTGTCCGCCGGCGGCACCCGCGAGCCGCTGGACCCGGTCCGCTTCCTGGGCAACCGCTCCTCCGGCCGGCAGGGCTACGCGCTCGCGCGGGTCGCCGCCCAGCGCGGCGCGCAGGTCACCCTGGTCAGCGCGCACACCGCCGACCTCGTGCCGCCGGCCTCGGTGCGGATGGTGCACATCGGCACCGCCGCCGAGCTGCGGGACGCCATGCTGGCCGAGGCCAAGCAGGCCGACGTGGTGGTGATGGCCGCCGCGGTCGCCGACTTCCGGCCCGCCTCCCTGACCGATCACAAGATCAAGAAGACCGACTCCGGACCGCCGACGATCACCCTGGCCACGAACCCCGACATCCTGGTCGAGCTGGTCGGCGTGCGGCCGGCCGGCCAACTGGTCGTCGGCTTCGCGGCGGAGACCGGCGACGAGACCGGCGGCGTGCTGCACCACGGCCGGGCCAAGCTCGCCCGCAAGGGCTGTGACCTGCTGGTGGTCAACGCCGTCGGCGACGGCGTCGCGTTCGAGCAGCCCGACAACGCGGGCTGGTTGCTGGGCACCGACGGCGGCGAGGTCGAGCTGCCCAGTGGCTCCAAGGCACTGCTGGCCTCCCGCCTGTGGGACGCCGTCGCCGCCCGCCTGAGCTGACCTCTCGCGCGCCCGTCGGTGGCGCGCTGTCCATGGCGCGTGCCGCCTCGGCCCGGACACACCTCGGCCCGGACACACCTCGGCCCCGCCGGTTGGGTGGGCCGGCGGGGCCGAGGTGGTGGGTCCGGTCGAGAGAGGGTGGACCCTGGGGAGCGGGACCGGCCATGGCCCGCGCCCCCGGAAGGGGCGCGGACCACGGCCGCGGGGTGCTGGCTCAGAGGCCGTGCTGGCTCAGAGGCCGAGCGGGCTGGACGAGCTGGCGTTGTCGCGGTTGCCGTCGCTGTCGTCGTCGTTGTTGTCGTCGCCGTTATCGCCGTTGTCGTCGCCGTTGTCGTCGCCACGGGCGTTGTTGTCGTCGCCGTTGTCGTGGTTGCGGGAGGCGGCCGGGCTGTTGGACCCGTTGCGGCCCTTCACGGCGACGTAGTCGGTGGACGCCCAGCCCTGCTTGTTCACCAGGTGGGCGAAGCCGTTGCGGGTCTCGTCGACGGTGACCTTCTCGCCGGCCTTGCAGGTGCCGATCACCGGCGCCGAGGTGCTCGGCTGGGACCGGACGCGCACCTGGTCGGTGCAGCTGGTCAGCTGGCTGCCTGCGGCGATCGCCGGGCCGGCCATGGCCAGCACAAGGGCGGTCGCGGTGGCCACGACGAGGCCGACCAGGGCGGCTATCCGGCCACTAACTCGGAGCTTCGGCATGTTCTTTACCTCTCTCGAAACGGTCGCGGGGTCCGCATTCATTCGGGCTCAACGAGGGGGTCGCCGTTCGGTAACGCATCGGTCTCGTTCCGTGCTCAATTGGGGCTGGTATCGGAACGGCTAGTTGTGATAGCGGCTTCGTTGCTGCAGAAGGCGTCGGGATCGTCGTCTAGGCTCAGGAGGCGGTATCGAACAGCAAACAGACGTGAGGTGCGGAGTGGCAGGCGGAAGCCGGCGGTTGTTCACCAGCGAGTCGGTGACCGAGGGTCACCCGGACAAGATGTGCGACGCGATCAGCGACTCGGTGCTGGACGCCCTACTGGCGGTGGACCCGCGCAGTCGGGTCGCGGTCGAGACGATGGTCACCACGGGCCAGGTGCATGTGGCGGGCGAGGTGACCACGAGTGCGTACGTGGACATCCCGACGCTGGTCCGGGAGCGCATCCTGCAGATCGGGTACGACTCCTCGGCCAAGGGCTTCGACGGCAACTCCTGCGGGGTCAACGTCGCGATCGGCGCCCAGTCGGCCGACATCGCGCAGGGCGTGGACACCGCGTACGAGGCGCGCGTCGAGGCCAGCGCCCAACTCGAGGACCTCATCGCCCGGCAGGGCGCCGGTGACCAGGGCCTGATGTTCGGCTATGCGTGCACCGACACCCCCGAGCTGATGCCGCTGCCGATCGCGCTCGCGCACCGGCTGGCCAGGAGGCTCGCGGAGGTGCGGAAGTCCGGCCTGCTGCCCTACCTGCGGCCGGACGGCAAGACGCAGGTCACCATCGAGTACGCGGGCGACCAGGCGGTCCGGCTGGACACGGTCGTGGTGTCCAGCCAGCATGCCGAGGAGGTCGACCTGGACGGCCAGATGGTCGGCGACATCAAGACCCACGTCGTCGGGCCCGAGCTGGGCGCCCTGCAGCTGGACACCACCGACACGCGGCTGCTGGTCAACCCGACCGGGCGGTTCGTCATCGGCGGTCCGATGGGCGACGCGGGCCTGACCGGGCGCAAGATCATCGTGGACACCTACGGCGGCATGGCCCGGCACGGCGGTGGGGCGTTCTCCGGCAAGGACCCGTCCAAGGTCGACCGGTCGGCCGCCTACGCGATGCGGTGGGTGGCGAAGAACGTGGTCGCGGCCGGGCTGGCGCAGCGGGTCGAGGTGCAGGTCGCCTACGCGATCGGCAAGGCGGCCCCCGTCGGCCTGTTCGTCGAGACGTTCGGCACCGAGACGGTCGACCCGAGCAAGATCCAGGGCGCCATCGCCGACGTGTTCGACCTGCGCCCCGCCGCGCTGATCCGGGACATGGACCTGCTGCGCCCGATCTACGCGCCGACCGCCGCCTACGGTCACTTCGGCCGCACCGACCTGGATCTGCCGTGGGAGCACACGGACCGGGCCGACGCGCTGAAGTCCGCCGCGGGCGCCTGACGGGACGGGCTCCGGCCGGGCGGGACCACTCGCCCGGCCGGCCTGTCGTCCGGCGGGAGTCGGCCGGTGCGGGGGTGGCCCGGCCGTGTCTGATAGACCGGGCGACGTGACCACGGCACGCCCGACGCGGCGGGGAGAACGGCGCCCGGCCGACGAGCTGCCGGTCGCCAAGGTCGCCGTCGACGTGCCGCTCGCCCACCTGGACCGGCCCTTCGACTACCAGGTGCCGGATGAGCTGGCCGAGGTCGCGCGCCCCGGGGTGCGGGTCCGGGTGCGGTTCTCCGGCCGGCTGGTGGACGGCGTGCTGCTCGACCGGGTGGCGCGCTCCGAGCACGTCGGCAAGCTGGGCTGGCTGGAGCGGGTCGTATCACCCGAACCGGTGCTCTCCGCCGAGCTCGTCGCGCTGTGCCGCACGGTCGCCGACCGCTACGCCGGCACCTTCGCCGACGTCGTCCGGCTCGCGGTGCCACCCCGGCACGCCCGCGTCGAGGCCGAGTTCACCCGCCCGAAGCCCGTCGACCTGGACACCGTGACCGATGCACCGGGGGGCGTCGAAGCCGAGGGTGCTGAGTCGGACGCGGCTGTCGGTTCGGACGCTGTCGGTTCGGATGTTGTCGGCTCGGGCGCTGTTGAGGCTGATGCTGTGGAAGCTGACGGTGTCGAGACCGATGGTGTCGAGGCTGACGGTGTTGAGGCTGACGGTGTCGAGAGTGAGTTGGATGCTGTCGGGGCGGGCGCTGTCGAGGTCGAGCCGGGTGCGGTGACCGACGAACCGGCCGAGGCCGCCAGCGCGGCGGTACCCGCCGTGGCCGGGCCCGGGGCGGCCGCGTGGGGGCGCTACCGGCACGGTGGCCCGCTGCTGGACGCCGTCGCCGCCGGCCGGGGCGCGCACGCGGTGTGGCAGCCGGTGCCGGGGGAGGACTGGCCGGCCCGGCTCGCCGAGGTGGCCGCCGCCGCACTGACCGCCGGGCGGGGCACCCTGATCATCTGCCCGGACCAGCGGGACGTGGCGCGCGTGGCGGACGCCTGCACCGCGCTGCTCGGCCCGGACCCCGTCGGCACCCTCACCGCCGATCTCGGCCCGGCGCGGCGGTACCGCAGCTGGCTGGCGATCCGGCGCGGGCTGACCCGGGTCGTGGTGGGCACCCGGTCGGCCGCGTTCGCCCCGATCGTGGACCCGGGCATGCTCGTGATCTGGGACGACGGCGACGACCTGCACGCCGAACCGCGCGCGCCCTACCCGCACACCCGCGACGTGCTCGTCTACCGGGCGCACGCCACCGGGGCCGCGCTGCTCGTCGCCGGGTTCGCCAGGACCGCCGAGGCGCAGCTGCTCGTCGAGTCCCGGTGGGCGCGCGAGGTGGTCGCCGACCGCACCGAGGTGCGGGCCGCCGCGCCCCGGATCGCGTCGGTCGGCGACACGGACTTCGAGCTCGCCTCCGACCCGCACGCCAAGGCCGCCCGGCTGCCGAAGGTCGCGTTCGACGTGGCGCGGGCGGCGCTCGGCCGGGGTGAGCCGGTGCTGATCCAGGTGCCCAGGGCCGGTTACGTGCCGGGGCTGGCCTGCGGGAGCTGCCGGGAGACGGCCCGCTGCCGGCACTGCGCTGGTCCGCTGGGCCTGCCGAGGGCGACCCGGCCGGCCGCCTCGGCCAACGGGTCGGTGCGGGCCAACGGGTCGGTGCGGGCCGAGGGGCCAGGGGGTGCCGACCGGTCGGGCGGGGACAGGTCGCTCCGGCCGTTCGGGACCAACGGGTCCGGTGTCGGGCCTGGCGCTGTCGGGCCTGGCGCTGTCGGGCATGGCGGTGCCGGGCCTGGCGGTGCCGGGCCTGGCGGGGCTGATGCCGAGGCGGCGGCGGTCTCGCCGACCTGCCGGTGGTGCGGGGTCGCCGAGCCCACGTTCCGCTGCCCGAACTGCGGGTCGCGGCGGCTGCGGGCCACCGTGGTCGGCGCGGGGCGCACCGCGGAGGAACTCGGCCGGGCGTTCGCCGGGATCCCTGTGCGGGCCTCCGGAGGTGGCGCCGAGGTGCACGCGACGGTGCCGCCGGGACCGGCGCTGGTGGTGGCGACCCCGGGCGCCGAACCTTGGGTGGAGGGCGTCGGCGGCGGGGCCGGCTACGGCGCGGCGCTGCTGCTCGACGGCTGGGCGCTGCTGTCCAGGCCGGACCTGCGCGTGGCCGAGGAGACGCTGCGCCGCTGGATGGCCGCCGCCGCGCTGGTCCGGCCGGGGGACGTGGGGGGTCGGGTCGTGGTCGCCGGGGAGACCGAGCTCGCCGTGGTGCAGGCGCTGATCCGCTGGGACCCGGTCGGGCACGCCGCCGCCGAGCTGGGCGCCCGCACCGAGGTCGGCTTCCCGCCGGCGGTGCGGATGGCGGCCGTGGACGGTCCGCCCGCCGCCGTCGCCGAGCTGATCGAGGCCGCGCAGCTCCCGGAGTCGGCCGAGGTACTGGGCCCGGTGGAGCTGGACCCGGGGCCGTCCGGCGCGGTCCGCGAACGGGCGCTGGTGCGGGTCCCGCGCGCCGACGGCCGGGTACTGGCCGCCGCCATGGTCGCCGCGCAGGCCGCCCGGACGGCGCGCAAGGCCGCCGACCCGGTGCGCGTCCAGCTCGACCCCCAGGAGATCGGCTGACCCGGACCGGCGACGGCCGGACCGGGGCCGGCTCGGACCGGGGGCGGCGGGGTCGGCTGGGCGGACACTAAGCTGGTCGGTGGTCAGGAGTGTGCTCGAGCAGGGGGTGACAACCCACGATGGCGATCCAGCCGATTCGACTTTTCGGTGATCCGGTGCTGCGCAGCCGCGCGGCGGAGGTCGTCGATTTCGATGCCGAGCTGCGCCGGCTGGTCGCCGACCTGACCGACACGATGAACGACGAGGGTGGCGCCGGCCTGGCCGCCCCGCAGCTGGGTGTCGGGCTGCGCGTGTTCACCTACCACTGTGACGGCTTCGAGGGGCACCTGGTCAACCCGACGTTCGACGTCGTCGGCGAGGACATGCAGGAAGGCCCGGAGGGCTGCCTGTCCATCCCGGGGCTGCACTGGGACTGCCGCCGGCACCTGCACGTCGTGGCCAACGGCTGGAACATGCACGGCGAGCCGGTGACCGTGGAGGGCTCCCAGATGCTGGCCCGGTGCATCCAGCACGAGACCGACCACCTCGACGGCGTGCTGTTCCTGGACCGGTTGGACGCCGAGACGCGCAAGGCCGCGATGGCCGAGATCCGCTCCGCGCCGTGGTTCAACCAGACCGACCCGGTGAGCCGCCCCGTGGTCAAGACCAGCCCCCATCCACTGTTCGGGAAGGCCCGGTAGGCACGTGAGGCTCGTATTCGCCGGGACGCCGACCGCCGCGTTGCCGGCCCTGTCCGCGCTGCTCGATTCACCTCGGCACGACGTCGTCGCCGTGCTCACGCGGCCGGACGCACCGACCGGGCGGGGCCGCCGGCTGGCCGCGTCCCCGGTGGCCGAGCTGGCCGTCGAGCACGACATCCCGGTGCTGCGCCCGCCGAAGCCGTCCGCGCCCGACTTCGTGGCCTCGCTGGCCGCCTACGAGCCGGACTGCTGCCCGGTGGTGGCCTACGGCTCGCTGCTGCGCCCGGCGCTGCTCGCGGTGCCCGCGCACGGCTGGGTCAACCTGCACTTCTCGGTGCTGCCCGCGTGGCGGGGCGCGGCGCCGGTGCAGGCCGCCATCCGGCACGGCGACGAGGTGACCGGGGCGAGCTGCTTCCGGCTGGAGGAGGGCATGGACACGGGTCCGGTGTACGGCGTGGTGACCGAGTCGATCGGCCCCCGGGACACGTCGGGTGACCTGCTGGGCCGGCTGGCCCGGTCCGGCGCGGAGCTGCTGCTGGCCACCCTGGACGGCATCGAGGACGGTCTGCTGCGCCCGGTGCCGCAGCCCGCCGAGGGCGTCTCCTACGCGCCCAAGGTGACGGTCGCGGACGCCGAGGTCGACTGGCGGACGCCGGCCTCGGCGGTGGACCGGCTGATCCGGTCGGTCACCCCTGACCCGGGAGCGTGGACCACGTTCCGCGCCGAGCGGCTGGGTCTCGGCCCGGCGCACCCGGTGGAGCAGGGCGGCCTGCTGCCCGGTGAGCTGCGGGTGGAGAAGCGGCGGGTGCTGGTCGGCGCGGCCGCCGGCGCGCTGGAGCTGAGCACGGTGCGGGCCGCCGGCAAGCGCGAGATGCCGGCCTCGGACTGGGCGCGCGGCATCCGCCCGGAGCCGGGCGAGCGGTTCGCACTGGCCAGCACCGGGGCCAGCGCCGGACTGACCGAGGCACGCTCGTGACGGCCCCGCGCCGCTCCGGGCGGCCGTCCCGGCCGGGCAACTCCGGCCCGCCCGCCCGGCGCACGAGCCCGGTCCGCCCGCCGGCCGGCGACCCGGCCAGGGCCGCCGCGCTGGAGCTGCTGACCACCGTCCGCGAGCGCGACGCGTACGCGAACCTGGCGCTGCCGGCCATCCTGCGCCGGGCCCGGCTGACCGGGCGGGACGCCGCGCTGGCCACCGAGCTGGGCTACGGCACCTGCCGGGCCAAGGGGCTGCTCGACGCGGTGATCCTGGACTGCGCCAACCGCCCGGAGAGCCGGATCGAGCCGCCGCTGCTGGACGCCCTGCGCCTCGGCGCCTACCAGCTGCTGCGTACCCGGATCCCGGCGCACGCGGCCGTGGACTCCACGGTCGAGCTGGTCCGCGCCTCGGCCGGCAGCCGCTCGGCGGGGTTCGTGAACGCCATCCTGCGCCGGGTGGGGGAGCGCACCGAGGCCGAGTGGGTGGCCAAGCTGGCGCCGGACGCCGAGGCCGACCCGATCGGTCACCTCGCCTTCCAGCACGCCCATCCGACCTGGATCGCGCAGGCGTTCGCCGACGCGCTGGGCGGCTCGACCGCCGAGCTGGGTGACCTGCTGGCCGCCGACGACGAGCGTCCCTCGGTGCACCTGCTGGCCCGGCCGGGGGTGATCAGTGCCGAGGAGCTGGCGCTGGCCACCGGCGGCGAGCTGGCGCCGTACTCGCCGTACGGGGTGCGGTTGGAGAGCGGCGCTGGTGACCCCGGCGACCTGGACGCGGTCAGCGATGGCCTCGCGCTGGTGATCGACGAGGGCAGCCAGCTCGTCGCGTACGGACTGGCCAGGGCGCCGCTGCTGGGGGAGGACGCGGGCCGCTGGCTGGACCTGTGCGCCGGCCCCGGTGGCAAGGCGGCGATGCTGGGTGGCCTGGTCGACATGGAGGGCGGCCACCTGGACGCGGTGGAGCCGGCCGAGCACCGGGCGCAGCTGGTCCGCAACAACACCGTCGAGCTGCCGGTCACCGTGCACGTGGCGGACGGGCGCGAGGCGCCGCTGCCGGACGGCGCCTACGACCGCGTACTGGTGGACGTGCCGTGCACGGGGCTGGGGGCACTGCGCCGCCGCCCGGAGGCCCGGTGGCGCCGCCAGCCGTCCGACGTGGCCGGGCTGACCTCGCTGCAGCGCGAGCTGGTGACCGCCGCACTGCGGCACGTCCGCGTCGGCGGGGTCGTCGGCTACGCGACCTGTTCGCCGCACGTGGGTGAGACGCACGGTGTGCTCGCCGGGGTGCTGCGCAAGCACCCGAACGTCGAGCGGCTGGACGCCCGCGAGGTGCTGCCCGCGATGCCGGGCCTGGGGGACGGGCCGACCGTGCAGCTCTGGCCGCACCGGCACGGCACCGACGCGATGTTCCTCGCCCTGCTCCGCCGGACGAGCTAGGCAGAACAACAGGGTGACCAGCCGAGCGAGCAGCCAGGTCAGCGGCTGGGTGAGCGGTCGGGTCGACCGGCGCCCGATCGGGCGTAATCCTCGTCACCCATCGTCGACACCGTCGCCTTACGCCGGGCACCGCATCCGGGCGTAATCTGCGGACGTGTCCCCGATGATCGCGCCGAGCATCCTGTCGGCGGACTTTGCCCGGCTGGCCGACGAGGCCGCCGCGGTGGCCGGCGCCGACTGGCTGCACGTGGACGTCATGGACGCGCACTTCGTGCCGAACCTGACGCTCGGGTTGCCCGTGGTGGAGGCGCTGCTCAAGCACACCGACATCCCGCTGGACTGCCACCTGATGATCGACGACCCGGACCGCTGGGCGATCGGCTACGCGGAGGCCGGCGCGTACAACGTGACGGTGCACGTGGAGGCAGCCAAGGACCCGGTGAAGCTGGCCGCGAACCTGCGGGCGGCCGGGGCCAAGGCCGGGCTCTCGGTGAAGCCGAATACGCCGCTCGAGCCGTACCTGGAAATACTTCGGCACTACGACACGCTGTTGGTGATGAGTGTGGAGCCGGGCTTCGGCGGCCAGGGATTCATCAGCGAGGTGTTGGACAAGGTGCGGATGGCGCGGCGACTGGTGGACACCGGGCAGCTGACCCTGCTGTTGGAGATCGACGGCGGCATCAACGCCGACACGATCGAAGCGGCGGCGGCGGCGGGCGTGGACTGTTTTGTGGCCGGCTCGGCGGTGTACGGCGCTGCCGACCCGAGCCGGGCGGTCAAGGCACTGCGGGCCCAGGCCGGCCGCGTGTCCGCACACCGGGGAGGGGCGCGCTGATGTTCACCGGACTGGTGGAGGAGGTCGGCGAGGTCCGCGACGTGATCGAGCAGGCCGACGTGGTGCGGTTGGTGATCACCGGACCGGTGGTCGCCTCGGACACCCGCCACGGCGACTCCATCGCGGTGAACGGCGTGTGCCTGACGGCCGTCGAGGTGGCCGGCGCCGACTTCAGTGTCGAGCTGGTGCCGGAGACGCTGCGCCGGTCCAGCCTGGCCGGCGTCCGCGCCGGCGCGCGGGTGAACCTGGAGCGCGCGATGGCCAACGGGCAGCGCTTCGGCGGGCACATCGTGCAGGGCCACGTGGACGGCACCGCCACGGTGATATCGCACACACCGGGTGAGCGCAGCGCCGAGATCAGGTTCAGGCTGGGCGATGGACTCGCCCGTTACGTGGTCGAGAAAGGGTCGATCGCGGTGGACGGAGTGTCGCTGACGGTGGCCTCGGTGGACCGGGACAGTTTCTCCGTCGCGCTCATCCCGACCACCCTGGCCGACACCACACTCGGGGTGCGGCAACAGGGCGACCGCGTCAATATCGAGGTCGACGTTCTCGCCAAATACGTCGAGCGATTGGTCTCGGGCTACCTGCCCGGACCGGTGGGACAGGCTCTGCCGGTAGCGGTGGAGCCCGTCGAGAAGGGCGGTGCGAGGTCGTGGTGAGCAACCCCGGGTACAACTCGCTGGATGACCGTTTCGCGGCCGTCGAACGCGCGATCGTGGACCTTGCCGCAGGCAAGGCCGTGGTCGTGGTGGACGACGAGGACCGCGAGAACGAGGGCGACCTGATCTTCGCGGCGGAGCGCGCGACGCCGGAGCTGGTGTCGTTCATGGTCCGCTACACGTCCGGCTACATCTGTGTCGCGCTCACCGAGGACGACTGCGACCGGCTGGACCTGCCGCCGATGTACCACTCCAACGGCGATGCGTTCCGCACCGCGTTCACCGTCACGGTGGACGCCAAGGAGGGCGTCTCCACCGGCATCTCGGCGACCGACCGTGCCCACACCATCCGGCTGCTGGCCGCCGCCGAGGCGCACGCCAGCGACTTCGTCCGCCCCGGCCACGTGCTGCCGCTGCGGGCCAAGGCCGGCGGCGTGCTGCGCCGGCCCGGGCACACCGAGGCGGCCGTCGACCTGTCGCGGCTGGCGGGCCTGCACCCGGCCGGCGCGCTCTGCGAGATCGTGTCGCAGAAGAACGAAGGCGACATGGCCCGCGCCGACGAGCTGCGGGTGTTCGCCGAGGACCACAACCTGGCGCTGGTCACCATCGCCGACCTGATCGCCTACCGCCGCCGCTTCGAGAAGCAGGTCGAGCGGGTGGCCGAGGCCCGGATCCCGACGCCGCACGGTGGCTTCGTGGCCTACGGCTACGACAACGTGCTGGACGGCATCGAGCACATCGCGCTGGTCTACGGCGACCTCGGTGACGGCGAGAACGTGCTGGTCCGGGTGCACTCGGAGTGCCTGACCGGGGACGTGTTCGGCTCGCTGCGCTGCGACTGCGGCCCCCAGCTGGACGCCGCGCTGGCCGCGGTGGCCGCCGAGGGCCGGGGTGTGGTGCTCTACGTGCGCGGCCACGAGGGCCGGGGCATCGGGCTGATGCACAAGCTGCAGGCCTACCAGCTGCAGGAGTCCGGCGTGGACACCGTGGACGCGAACCTCGCGCTGGGCATGCCGGCCGACGCGCGCGACTACGGCACCGGGGCGCAGATCCTGGTCGACCTCGGGGTCAGCTCGATGCGGCTGCTCACCAACAACCCGGACAAGCGCGCCGGGCTGGAGGGCTACGGCCTGCGGGTCGTGGAGCGGGTCTCCCTGCCGATCCGGCCGACCCGGGAGAACCTGCACTACCTGCGCACCAAGCGCGACCGGATGGGCCACGACCTGCCGAACCTGGACTCGATCGACGGCCTGGAAGACCTGGACACCGGCGGTGTGACCGCCTGAGCGAGCGCCTGGGTCACCGCGGGCTCCGGCGGGCCCTCGGGACACTGAGACACCCGGGGGACCCGCCGCGGCGGCACCGGCACCGGATCCGGCAAGGTAGCGGTATGAACGAGACCGGGCAGGTGGGCAAGTGAGTGGGGAAGGCCGGCCGGAGGTATCCGGCGAGCTGAACGCGGGAGGTCTGCGGCTGGGCATCGCGGCCGCGCAGTGGCACCCGAAGATCTCCGACTGGCTGCTGGAGCGGGCGCTCGCGGTGGCCGCCGACGCCGGCATCCTCGAGCCGACCGTCGTGCGGGTGCCCGGCTCGCTGGAGCTGCCGGTGATCTGCCAGGAGCTGGCGCGTGGCCACGACGCGGTGGTTGCGCTGGGCGTGGTGATCAAGGGCGGCACGCCGCACTTCGACTACGTGTGCGACTCGGTCACCGCGGGTCTGACCCGGATCGCGCTCGACCAGGCCACCCCGATCGGCAACGGTGTGCTGACCTGCAACACCGAGGAGCAGGCGGTGGCGCGCAGCGGGCAGCCCGGCTCCGACGAGGACAAGGGCGCCGACGCCTGCGACGCCGCGCTACGGACCGCGCTGGCCCTGCGTGCACTGCGCGGCCACGCGGGCGCGGGCCGCTCGGGGTCGGCGGGGTGAGTGAGCTCGAGCTGGAGATCCGGCCCCGGCGGGTGCGCTGGGTAGCCTGGATCGCCGCGATCGCGCTGTTCGCCGTGATGGTGTTCGTCGCGGTGGCCCTGCGCCAGGTGTCCACCGGGGTGTACTTCCGCACCGACGACCAGGTGGCGATGGTGGTGCTCGGGCTGCTGATCTCGCTCGGCGTGCTGATGCCGACGCTGGCCAGGGTGCGCGCCGACGCCGACGGTGTGGAGGTCCGCAACCTGCTGATCACGCGGCGACTGCCCTGGTCGGAGGTGCTCGAGGTGAGCTTCCCCGACGGCTCCCGGTGGGCCCGGCTGGAGCTGGCCGACGACGAGTACCTGCCGGTGTCGGCGATCCAGCTGGTGGACGGCCAGCACGCGGTCACGGCGATCGGCCGGCTGCGCGCACTGCACACCCGCTACAGCACCGCCGGCAGCGCCCCGGAGTAGCGCCCCGGAGTAGCGCCCCGGAGTAGCGCTGGCCGGGGCGCCACGGCCCGGTCGGGGCACGGCCTCGCCCGGCCCGGGGCACGGGCTGGCCGAGGCACCGAGATCGACGCCATGGTCGCCTGCTCATGATCGAACAGCCACCAGGTCGATCTCGGTCAGGCGATGACCGGCCACGCCTACCTCCCGTGTCGGTGGGTAATGAGTGGCAGGCCGGTCACTCCGCGTGGCGCCCTACGCGGCGACGGTCTGTCTGTTGTTGGCGAACTGCACGCCAGGCAGGTTCGATCACGGAATACCTGCCTCATCCGGAGGCGGCACACGGTGTCCGGAGGTGGCACACGGTGCTTGGTGGTGGCACACAGTGTCCGGAGGTGGCACACGGTGCTTGGTGGTGGCACACGGCCTCTGGCTGCCTGGGGTGGCACACAGCGCCTCGCTCTGGCACAACGACTGTGGACACCACACACGCGTTAGAACTCGTGCGTGGTGTCGGAAGTTGGTGTGCCAGAGCGGCAGCCCGTGTGCCGGCGCTACGGGCTTGTGTGCGAGCGCCACGGCTTGTGTGCCAGAGCGGCAGGCCGTGTGCCGGCGCGACAGCTTGTGTGCCGGCGCGACAGCTTGTGTGCGGGCGCGACGGCTTGTGTGCCAGAGCGGCAGCCCGTGTGCCGGCGCTACGGGCCTGTGTGCCAGCGCCGCGGCTTGTGTGCCGACGCCACGGCCTGTGTGCCGGCACCGCCCGGCCTCGTCGGCACCGCCCGACATTGCCCCGAGTATGACCTCCGTCGCCGCACCCGCCAAGGCGCCGGCGGACGGCCCGCTCCGGCACCGCCCGGTTCGGTGGGAACGCCCGGCCGGCGGTGGTGGACAATGGGGGGAACGTCTCGGGAGGTCCAGGTGCCGCGGTCGCGGGGTAATCAGGCGGGCGGGTCCGTCCGGCTCGGCGACATCGAGCTGCGCAACCGGCTGGTCACGTCGTCCAGCCTGCTCGGCTACGGGGTGTCCAGCTCGGGGTTCTACGGGATGAGCCCCATCGCGCTGCTGGTGCCGCTGGCCGAGTTCGGCGCGGTGACCACCCGGACGCTCACGGTGGCGCCCCGGGAGGGGCACTTCACCACCCGGGAGGACTGGTCACCCCGGGAGCTCCCCGGGCTGCTCAAGCGCTACGGCCGGGTGCTGCGGGGGGTCGACGGCGGCTTCATCAACGCCTTCGGCTGGTGCAACATCGGCATCGAGGCCTACCTGCGCGACTACTACCCGAGGACGCGCGAGCAGCGCACGATCATCTCGCTGGGCGGGTTCTCCGCCGAGGAGTTCGTCAGCCTGGTCGACTCGGTCAACGCCGAGGTGCCGGCCGGGGACATCGCCGCCGTCGAGTTCAACGTGTCCTGCCACAACGTGAACTTCGACTTCTCCCAGATCCTGGACGCGGTGCTGGCCGAGGCGGTGCCTCGCAGCAACCATCCGGTCATTCTGAAGCTGTCCCCGGACGTGGACTACCTGGACAACGCCCGGCGGGCGGCGAAGGCCGGTGTGAGCGCGCTGACCGCGATCAACACCGTGAAGGCCCTGCGGCTGGACCCGCGCACCGGGGTGCCGCTGCTGGCCAACCGCTTCGGCGGGCTGTCCGGGCGGGCGATCAAGCCGATCGGGCTGCGGGTGGTCGCCGAGCTGCGCGACGCCGGCGTCACGCTGCCCATCATCGCCACCGGCGGCATCCGGACCGTGGACGACTGTCGCGAGTACTTCTGGGCCGGCGCCGACGCGGTGAGCCTCGGCAGCGCCAGCTGGTTGGCTTCCTACCCTGGTTATGCGCTCACTCCGCTGTACGCTGCCCGGGTGCGCCGGGTCCTCCGTGCAGTTAAGCGCTACCGGGAGCAACCGCCCGGGCGCCCCCCGTTACCCTCCTCACCCGTCACGTCATCAAGATCCCCTACGCGATGAGGCGGTGCGGTAGTGACCCCGCCGACGAGTCAGCCGGAGCGCACCAGGGCCCGGCGCCCCAAGGTGGTACTGCTCGACGTCTTCGAGACGTTGCTGCAGTTGGAGGCGCTGCGCCCCCGGTTCGTTGACGTCGGGCGCCCCGAACACGAGCTCGAGCTGTTCTTCGCACAGACCCTGCGCGACGGCATGGCACTCACCCTGGCCGGGGGAGCGCCACCGTTCGCCGAGGTGGCCCGGTCGGCGCTGATCAACACGACCGGCCGGCGGCTGTCCGAGGCGGCCGTGCAGCACGTGCTGGCCGGCTTCAGCGAGCTGCCACCGCACCCGGACGTCGAGCCGGCGCTGATCATGCTGGCCAAGGCGAAGGTGCCGGCCTACGCGTTCACGCACGGCTCGGCCGACGTGGTCCGCTCGGCGCTGGACCGCGCCCAGCTGCGCAGCTACCTGCGCGGGGTGCTGTCCGCCGAGGAGCTCGGCTCGTTCAAGCCGCCGCCCACCGTGTACCACTGGGCCTGCGAGCGGGTCGGCGCGGAGCCGTCCCGCACCGCGCTGGTCGCGGCGCACTCCTGGGACATCCACGGGGCCGTCCGGGCCGGGCTGCTGGCCGGCTTCACCACGCGGCTGGAGGGCGGCATGTCCGACGTGTTCGACGCGCCGCACGTGGTCGCGGAGCGGCTGGACGACGTCATCGAGCGGTTGCTGGCGCTGCCCGCCTGAGTGGTTCGGCGAGGGTGCTTGGCCACCCATCTACGCTGGAGACATCATGGCCGATCCCTCCACCTACCGCCCGGCCACCGGCACCATCCCGGAGGCCCCGGGTGTGTACCGGTTTTCCGACCAGCGCGGTCGCGTGATCTACGTCGGCAAGGCGAAGAGCCTGCGCAGCCGACTCAACTCGTACTTCGCCGACCTGTCGAACCTGCACCCCCGAACGCGCCAGATGGTCACCACGGCGGCGCACGTGGAGTGGACGGTGGTCACCACCGAGGTCGAGGCGCTGCAGCTCGAGTACAACTGGATCAAGGAGTTCGACCCCCGGTTCAATGTGCGCTACCGGGACGACAAGACGTACCCGGTGCTGGCGGTCACGCTGCACGAGGAGTACCCGAGGCTGCACGTCTACCGGGGCCCCCGCAAGAAGGGCGTGCGCTACTTCGGGCCGTACGCGCACGCCTGGGCGATCCGGGAGACGCTGGACCTGCTGCTGCGGGTGTTCCCGGCGCGCACCTGCTCGACCGGGGTTTTCCGCCGGCACGGCCAGATGGGCCGACCCTGCCTGCTCGGCTACATCGACAAGTGCTCCGCGCCGTGCGTCGGCCGGGTCACCGCCGACGAGCACCGCGACATCGTGGGGGACTTCACCGAGTTCCTGTCCGGACGCACCGACCGGATGGTCCGCGACTTCGAGCGGCAGATGGCCGAGGCGTCCGACGCGCTTGAGTTCGAGCGGGCCGCCCGGCTGCGCGACGACATCGGGGCGCTGCGCCGGGCGATGGAGCGCCAGGCGGTGGTGTTCGGTGACGGCACCGACGCCGACGTGGTCGCCTTCGCGCGTGATGAGCTGGAGGCCGCCGTCCAGGTGTTCCACGTGCGCGGCGGCCGGGTGCGGGGCCAGCGGGGCTGGGTGACCGACGCCGAGGAGGGCGCCGCCGAGACGACCGCCGTGCTCGTGGAGCGGTTCATCACCCAGTTCTACGGCGAGCAGGCCGCGCTGGCCGAGGCGGCCGACGACGCGATCCAGCCGGTGCCCCGGGAGATCCTGGTCCCCGAGCTGCCGCCGGAGGCCGACGCGCTCGCCGACTGGCTCACCGGGCTGCGCGGCTCCCGGGTGCAGCTGCGGGTGCCCCAGCGCGGCGACAAGCGCGCGCTGGCCGAGACGGTGGCCCGCAACGCCGCCGAGTCACTGAACCAGCACAAGCTGCGTCGGGCCGGCGACCTCACCGCCCGGTCCGCCGCCCTCACCGAGATCCAGGAGGCGCTCGCGCTGGACTCGGCGCCGCTGCGCATCGAGTGTGTGGACGTCAGCCACGTGCAGGGCAGCGACGTGGTGGCCTCGCTGGTCGTGTTCGAGGACGGGCTGGCCCGCAAGTCGGAGTACCGCCGGTTCGCGGTGCGCGACGGTGCCGACGGCGGCGACGTGGCGTCCATCGCCGAGGTGGTCCGCCGCCGGTTCCGCCGCTACCTGGTCGAGACGGGCGAGCCGACCGCCGACCCGACCGCCGCCGATCCGACCGCCGCCGCCGCCGCCGAGCTGACCGACACCGAGCTGACCGCCGCCGACCCGACCGCCGCCGAGCCGGCCGACGAGCTCGAGTCGGACGAGGCGGAGCCGACGGTCCGCGGCGGCATCGACCCGGTGACCGGCCGGCCGCGCAAGTTCGCCTACCCGCCGAACCTGATGGTGGTGGACGGTGGCCAGCCGCAGGTGGAGGCCGCCTCGGACGTGCTCACCGAGCTGGGCATCACCGACGTGGCGGTCTGCGGGCTGGCCAAGCGGCTGGAGGAGGTCTGGCTGCCCGGCGACCCCGACCCGGTGATCCTGCCGCGCACCAGCGAGGGCCTCTACCTGCTGCAGCGCATCCGGGACGAGGCTCACCGGTTCGCCATCACGTACCACCGGCAGAAGCGGTCCAAGCGGATGACGGCGTCCGAGCTGGACGCGGTGCCCGGGTTGGGGCAGTCGCGGCGGACCGCGCTGCTCAAGCACTTCGGCTCGGTGCGCAAGTTGCGCCAGGCGGGCGCCGACGAGATCGCCGCCGTACCCGGGATGGGTCCCCGTACGGCGGCGGCCGTGGTCGCCGCGCTGCACGTCGACAGCCAGGGCCACGCACAGCGGCCGACCGGTACCGAGGGGGAACAGTCGTGAGCACATCGCCGGGGGACAGCGGAACCGGTACGCCGGGCATCGAGGTCGCGCTGGTCAGCGGCCTTTCCGGGGCGGGAAGGAGCACGGCGGCCAAGGTCCTGGAGGACCTCGGCTGGTTCGTGGTGGACAACCTGCCGCCCGAGCTGATCTCGACCATGGTGGAGCTCGGCGCCAAGGCCAGGGGCGACATCACCCGCATCGCGGTGGTGATGGACGTGCGCAGCCGGGCGTTCACCGACGACCTGTCCTCGGTGATCAAGGACCTGGACGCGCGGGGCTACAAGCCGAGGCTGCTGTTCCTGGAGGCCAGTGACCAGGTGCTGATCCGGCGGTTCGAGCACGTCCGGCGGGGTCACCCGCTGCAGGGTGGCGGCCGGCTGGCCGCCGGCATCGCCGCCGAGCGGGAGCTGCTCGGCCCGTTGCGCAACGTCGCCGACCTGGTCCTCGACACCAGTGCGCTGTCGGTGCACCAGCTCCGTTCGGCGCTCGAGCAAACCTTCGGGACCGAGTTCTCGTTGCACACCAGAATGACCCTGTTGTCCTTCGGCTACAAGTACGGCCTGCCGATGGACGCCGACCTGGTGGTGGACATGCGGTTCCTGCCCAACCCGTACTGGATCCCGGAGCTGCGCGAGTTCACCGGGCAGGACACAGCTGTGCGCGACTACGTGCTGTCCCAGGAGGGCGCATCGGAGTTCCTGGACCGCTACCACGACCTGCTGCACCTGGTGAACGGCGGCTACCGGCGCGAGGGCAAGCGGTACCTCACCGTGGCGGTCGGCTGCACCGGCGGCAAGCACCGCAGCGTGGCCATCGCCGAGGAGCTGGCCCGGCGGCTGCGGGGCGAGGACGCGCTGACCGTCAGCGTGGTGCACCGCGATCTGGGCCGCGAGTGACCGCCGCCCCCGAGACCCCGGAGCCGGGGGGCGGTGCCGACGGGGCCGACGGTGTCCGGGCGGTCGCGCTGGGCGGCGGGCACGGGCTGTACGCCACGCTGAGCGCGCTGCGGCTGCTGACCGAGCGGGTCACGGCCGTGGTCACGGTGGCCGACGACGGTGGCTCGTCCGGCCGGCTGCGGGGCGAGCTGGGTGTGCTGCCGCCCGGCGACCTGCGGATGGCGCTGGCCGCGCTGGCCGACCACACGCCGTCCGGCGCGCTGTGGGGCGAGCTGTTCCAGCACCGGTTCGGCGGCAGCGGCGCGCTGGCCGGGCACGCGGTGGGCAACCTGCTGCTGGCGGGCCTGATCGAGGTGCTCGGCGACCCGGTGGCGGCGCTGGACGAGGCGTGCCGGCTGCTCGGGGTGCGCGGCCGGGTGCTGCCGATGAGCGCCGAGCCGCTGGTCATCGAGGCCGAGGTGGTCGGACTGGGGCACGACCCGACGGACGAGACCACGGTCAGCCGGATCCGGGGTCAGGTCGCGGTGGCCAGCACGCCGGGCCGGGTGCGCCGGGTCTGGGTGCAGCCGAGCCACCCGAAGGCGTGCCCGGAGGCGGTGGCCGCGGTACGGGACGCCGATCTGGTGCTGCTCGGCCCCGGGTCCTGGTTCACCAGCGTGCTGCCGCACCTGATGGTGCCGGACCTGCGGCGGGCGCTGCTGGACACTCCGGCGCGGCGCGTGGTGGTGCTGAACCTGGCCCCGCAGCCCGGAGAGACCGCCGGGTTCTCACCCGAACGGCACCTGGACGTACTCTGCCAGCACGCCCCAGAGCTGCGGATCGACGCGGTGCTGGCCGACACGGGCTCCGTGCCGGTGCCGGAGCGGCTGCAGCGCTCGGCGGCCGCGCTCGGCGCGAGGGCCGTACTGGCCCCTATTGGTGAGCCGGACGGGTCACCAAGGCACAATCCCGCTGCGCTCGCGGAGGCGGTGCGGTCGGTGCTGGACGAGCCGCCGGTCGAGCCTGACCGGCGGGACCGGGAACGGGAACGGGACAGCGAAATGCGGGCGGCGCTCAGCCGAGAGGAGATCACGAGGTGGCGATGACTTCGTCGGTGAAGGACGAGCTCAGCCGGTTGTCGGTGACCAAGCCGTGCTGCCGTCGATCCGAGCTTTCCTCTTTGTTGCGGTTCGCGGGCGGGCTGCACATCGTGGGCGGCAAGGTCGTGATCGAAGCGGAGGTGGACACCGGGTCGGTGGCCCGGCGGCTGCGCCGGGAGATCCACGACCTGTACGGGCACACCTCCGAGGTGCAGGTGATCAGCTCGGGTGGGCTGCGCCGGGGCGCCCGGTACGTGATCCGGGTGGTGAAGGACGGCGCCGGGCTGGCCCGCCAGACCGGGCTGCTGGACCTGCGCGGCCGGCCGGTGCGCGGGCTGCCGCCGCAGGTGGTCTCCGGCGGGCTGTGCGACGCCGAGGCGGCCTGGCGGGGCGCGTTCCTGGCGCACGGCTCGCTGACCGAGCCCGGCCGCAGCTCCGCGCTGGAGGTGACCTGCCCCGGTCCGGAGGCGGCGCTCGCCCTGGTCGGTGCGGCCCGGCGGCTCGGGGTCACCGCGAAGGCGCGCGAGGTGCGTGGCGCGGACCGCGTGGTGGTGCGGGACGGCGACGCGATCGGCGCGCTGCTCACCCGGCTCGGCGCGCACTCCTCGGTGCTGGCCTGGGAGGAGCGCCGGATGCGCCGCGAGGTGCGGGCCACGGCGAACCGGCTGGCCAACTTCGACGACGCCAACCTGCGCCGCTCGGCGCGCGCCGCGGTCGCCGCCTCGGCCCGGGTGCGCCGCGCCCTGGAGCTGCTCGCCGACGACGTGCCCGACCACCTGCTCGCCGCCGGCCGGCTGCGCCTCGAGCACACCCAGGCCTCGCTCGAGGAGCTCGGCCAGCTGTCCGACCCGCCGATGACCAAGGACGCGGTCGCCGGCCGGATCCGCCGGCTGCTGCACATGGCCGACAAGAAGGCCGCCGACCTCGGCGTGCCGGACACCGAGTCGGCGGTCACCGCCGACATGCTCGCCGACACCTGAGCCGGGTGCGGTCGTGTCGGTGACGCCGACTGCCGGCACCCACGCCGCGATGGTCCACCAGATCAAGAAGGCCAGGCACGACAACCTCGGCTACGGCCTCAGGCTCGAAGGCGTCGCTGCCCTGGAGTAGTGGTCCGGTCCAGGACGAGCGGGGCCGGAGCCGGTCGAACCGGCTCGGTCACGCAGAGCTGGAATCGAGGGACGCCGCCACGGTGAGCTCGGCCTCGACGTAGTCCGGCAACGGGTGCTGGTGCAGCAGTGCCACCGCCTCGAGCTGGGAGTGCACGTCGAGCTTGATCAGGATCGAGCGGATCTGGGATCGGACGGTGGCGATCGCGATGCCGCACCGTTCCGCGATGGCCGCCGGCCGCTGGCCGTGGTAGAGCGCGTGCAGGATCTGCCGCTCCCTGGGGCTGAGCTGGCGAAGCCGCTGGCGGAGCCGCTGGCGGCGGTTCACCGTGATCTCGTGACGGGCCATCCAGCGGCGGGGCTCGACCTCGGTCGGCAAATGGCCGGCGGCGACCACGGCCAGGCTCTTCAGCAGGGTGTCCAGGGAGTCAGAGGTGTCCAGGACGCCCGCCGCCCCGGCTTCGATCGCGGCGGCGGTGGCCTCGACGGTGACCACATCCGCGGCGTCCAGAGACGCCGCGTTGACCAACAGCAGCACAGTGTGTCCCGACTCGCGCAGCGCCCTCACCAGCACGACCTCGGCCTGGGCCACGACGCCGAGGCGTCGCCGCGGCGTCGGCTCCAGCACAAGCACGGCCAACTCGGCCCCGGGCTCGCACCGCTGTAGTCCGCCGACCTCGTCTGGCCTGAGAGCCTCGCCCCGACCCACGTGGCGGGTGGTGAAGCCGAGATCGCGCAGTGCGACGGCGAGCACTTGCCCGATGATACTGTGGTCACTGACCACGGCGACCGGAGTGGCGCTCGAGGCGGATCCCGCGGCGCGGGATCGCGGGATGGCATGTTCGGCGGCGTCGACCACGGTGATCATCGAGGTCACCGTCCCGTCCGGCCGGTGCGGGTCGTATAGGGCAATACGAGACAAGGTGTTCCCCCCGGTGCGTCGACGTGTCAGGACGCGCTCCTCGTGTCGCCCGGCCGTCATGGCATCCCGACGGGCCGGGCGAGAAGCCGACACGACGCTGGGTCCAAACGTGCTGGCGAGCCCATACCGCCGATTGGCCCCCCTTGGCACATCGACGCGGTGTAGCCGTCCACAGGACCGCTCACTAACCGCTACCAATTTCAGGCTAGTTGATGCGATCGATCTACCCCAAAAGAGGCTAAATCGGTTCGATAGAGTGTGATGATTGCCACTCAACTGGCTTCAGTGGGTACCGCCGTCCGCTCGAGCTGGCCCCGATTGTCGGAACGTCGCCGTCCCCTCCTGGCGGGCCCGCCTGACGTATCGGAAGGGAAGACCTCTACCCCGCAATGTCGCCCATCCACCCGCTCGGGGGGCGGCGATCCGTGCCGGTGCGGCGTCACGATTCGGTCGGCTCGTGCACTGCTCGGGCGGCTGACCGAGGCGGCGGTTCGGGCGGCCCGCCGGGTGGCCCGAAGCAGCGATACGGCGGCCCGCAGCACCGGGTCGGGCAGTGTCAGTCGCAGGAGGAAGACCAGCCAGGCCGCCGGGCCCGCGTCAGCGTTACGCCACACCCAGGCGGCCGCGCGGACGGACTCGGCACGGTCGCGGAGAGTGAGAGAATTCCCTGCCGCCGACAGCAGGAAATCGCCGCGGCCGCGTGCGCCGAGTCCGATCCGGTCGGCGAACTCGACGCTCAACCGCCAGGCCCCGCCCGGCCGGGACGCGTGCCCCCGGCCCGACTTGGTGTAGCTGATCAGTGGGGCGGGGTGCACGGCCAGGTGTACGTCATCGCGCCGACACACGCGCACGAGCCATTCCCAGTCCTCATGCAGGTGCAGCCGCTCATCCCACGGCTCGGCCTCCAGCAGAGCGCGCGGGACGAGGAGGCTGGACGAACCGAGCTTGAAACCCTGCGGCAGGACGTGTCGGCGGACAAACATGTAGTCCAGCAGCGTCTCTCCGTCGCACAGTGGCTTCGTCGGGCCGATCTGGCCGGTCACGCGCCCGTGGTACGCGAGATAGGCCCGGCAGCTCACCACCGGGTAGGGGCTGCGCGCGCGCAGCGCGGTGAACAGCTTGAGCTGCGCGGTCATCTTGCCCGGCAACCACTCGTCATCGTCGTCGAGGAAGGTCACCAGCGGCGCATGGCACACAGCCACCCCCATCATCCGGGCCGTGCTCGGTCCCCGACGTCCGCCGGTGGTCAGCACCCGCAGCTCCGGGAACTCCAGGAGGTAATCCGGCACCACCCCCGGATCGGTTCCGTCCACTACGACCACGATCTCCCGCGGTCGGGGGTGTTGGGTGATCGTCGACAACACGGCGGCCGCGAGCGTGGGACGGCCGAGCGTCGGGATGACCACGGAGTACCCATGGTCGGCTGGGCCGCCCGTGGTCACGGGCCAGACCGCCGCCCAGGCCCGAGCCAGGACTGCTCAGGAGGCGCGTGGTTGTTCTCGCAGGGCACGTGGTTGTTCTCGGACGGCGGCCGGGTCCCGTCCCCGCGCCCGTTCCGCCGGGCCTCGATCAGCAGGGTCTCCACGATGCTGGTGGTGCGCTCCCAGCCGAGCCGGGTGAGCTCGTCGTGGAGCTCGTCACGGGAGATGTTCACGATGGTGGTGTCCCGGGGCCGAGGGTGGGGGAGCCGTGCGTTGGGGGGGCCGTCCGGGTGTTCCACGGCCGGCGTCGGCTCGGTATGCGCGCGCTGGGAGTCCCGCCGCCGCCGCCTGCGCCCGTCCACCAGGCAGGCGAGGGTCGTGGTCAGCACCAGGCCGAGCAGGAACGCGGCCCCGGTGAGCGACAGGCGGGTCGTGAGCACCGCCTTGGGCGGGGTCGCATCCACCACCGTCTGAATCTCGATCAGGTAGGACCGCTGCGCGTTCCGCTCCCGCTGACTGGTTTGCAGGTAGTTGCGACCGGCCTGGACCACGTCCTCGACGATGCTGCTCGCGCGCTCGGGCGTGTGAGCGACGGCGTTGATGTAGAGGAACGGGTGATCGCCGACGTCGGCGACGGACGCGGACGGCACGTTCTTCGCCGTGAAGTTCTCGCCGCTCCCGTCCAGGCCGAGCTGGGTACGGACTTCCGGTGAGTCGAGCGCGTTCATCAGCTCGAGGGTGGCCGAGTTGACGTTGCTCTCGCCGCCCAGCATCGGGTTCTTGTAGCTCGCTGTCCCGGGCCGGCGTGGCTGGGTCAGCACGATGGTCGAGTCCGAGCTGTAGTCGTTCGGAACCAGCGTTGCGACGGCCCCGGCCAGCAGCGCCGACAGCACGACCCCGGTGATCGTGACGTACTTGCGCCTGCCCAGGGCACGCAGGATCTCTGTCAGGCTCATGATGAAGGCCCTCTCGACGGGATCGCGGGATAGGAGAACGTCGGCGGCGCCGTCGGGCCGGCGTGGTCGTGCAATTCGCGGCGCGCCCGCAGCGACAGGAAGAACAGCGGTAGCAACGGGGTCAGGTGCTTGATATAGGAGCCGTAGTCGGGTTCGAAGATGGCCAGCGTGGGCAGGGTGGCCAGCAGCAGGGCAGTGGCCCGGGCCGACCGCACGTCCGCGTGGAACAGGCCCTGTCGGATGCTGTCGCGCACGGTGGTGAACAAGGTCAGCCACAGCACGATCATCATGCCCGCGAACACCAGGTACACCGGTGAGCCGGTGATGATCAGTGGGATCGGCACGGCCAGCAGCACCAGCGTGAGCAGGGCGTTGGCCGCGCCACCCAGCGGCCCGCTCACCGGGATGTAGTCCTTGATCGCGGTCTGCGCGTAGGCCGAGTTGATCTGGGCCACCATCTGCCGGAAGCCGTTCAGGTTCATGTGCATGACGAGCGAAACGCCGACCGCCATGACCAGGACGGCGACGCCGATGAACGCGACGATCCACATCGGGCGGCGCGTCCGCGACAGCAGCCGCACGCCGACGTAGAGCGCGGCGATGATGAACCAGTACTGACGAATGAATCCGGCGTACAGGCAGAGCATGGTCACGAAGACGGCGTCGCCCGCCGGTTTGGTCGGCACCAGCGTCAGCGTCAGCAACACCAGGACGACGATGCTCTCCTTGGAGTACGGGGCGACGTAGATGGCCGCCTCGAGCGCGCAGAAGCAGAAGAGCGCCAGCTCGATGGGGCCGAACCGGGAGATCTCCAGCCAGGGTGCGCACCGGAACAGGAGAACCAGGAACAGCATGAAGGTGACCAGCTGGGTGAGCTCGGGAATGGCGAACCCGCCGAACAGGCTGTACACCCAGGCGGTGGTGACGAAGGAGTCGGTCGCCGGACCGGTGGCCGTCAGTGCCAGGCCCTCGATGTGGTGGGCGTCCTGGAAGTATTTGTCCGGCAGCACCTGCTGGTCCATCTCGGCCAGGCACAGACACAGCGTCACCCAGATCGCCGCGATGACCTGCAGGGTGCCCCGGCGTCTCGCGCCGGTCACCGTTGCGCTCACCGCTGACCGCCTCGGCTCGGCCCGGTCCCGGCGAGGTCGGCGGTCAGCCCGGCCAGCGTGTGCAGCGTGTGCCGCTGGTCGAATTGCTCGACCAGCTCCAGCGCCCGAGCCCCTTCCGCCTCGGCCGTCGCCGGGTAGCAGAGCCGCTCGACGAGGGCCTCGGCCAGCGCGGCCGGATCTCCCGGACCGACGAGACGTCCGGTGCCCGCCACCACCACCTCGCGCAGCCCGCTGATGTCGCTGGCCACCATCGAGCGGCCGGTGGCGGCCGTCTCCAGCGCGATCAGCGGCAGACCCTCCCACCGGGAGGGAAGTGCCACCACGTCCGCGGCGACCAGCCACGCACGGACGTCCTGGGTGGGCGGCACGAACCGGACCCCGGCGGGGGCGTCGCGCAACAGGCCGGAGGCCAGGTCGCCGTCACCGACCAGGGCCAGCACAGCGGTCGGGCACCGCTCCCGCACCGCCGGCCACGCGGCCAGCAGCACGTCCTGACCCTTCTGCAGGGTCAGCCGGCCGGGACAGACGACCAGGGACCGGTCGTCGCGGAGGCCCAGCATCGCGCGCGCCCCCGCCCGCGCCCCCGGCTCCGGGTCGGGGAATTGACGCCGGTCCACCCCGTTGCGCACCACCCGGGTGGGCGCGGTGACACCGGCGTCACCGCCGGCCGCGCGCTCGCCGTCGCCCACGCACACCACGGTGGTCGTCCAGCGGGCGGCCAGGCGCTCCCACCGGGTCGCCAGCCGCCGGGTGCGGCCGGTGGCCGCCAACCACGACCAGCCGTGCGGCTGGAAGACGGTGGGCCGGCGGCCCCGCACCGCCAGGCGACCGGCCAGCCCGGCCTTGGACGAGTGCAGGTGGACGACGTCCGGGCCGGCCGAATCGACGATCCGCCGCAGCGCGAGCGTCTCGGCCAGCGTGGCCGGACCGGGGGAGCGGGTGGCCGGCCACGACCGCCACCGCACTCCCGCCTCCGCCAGCTCGCCCGCCAGCTCCCCGGCCGGGCAGGCGAGGCTCACCCGCCAGCCTCGGCCGAGCTGGTCGAGGCAGGCGTCACGCACGTAGCGGCCCACACCGCCGTCGACCGGCTGACAGACGTGCAGGACGTGCGGCCCGGCCGCTCGGTCCGGGTCCCGCGGGGCCGGGCCAGCGGGATCGGACGCCTCGCGCTGACGGGTCGGAATGCTCATACCCGGACCTCTCGTGGCTTTGTCGTGTGGTGCCCGGCCCTGCCGGGGCGTTGGTCGCGCAGCGACTCGTACAGGGAGTCGATCTCGGTCGCGGTCCGCCGGATGTCGTAGGCCGCCAGATCGTCGACGGCTGCCCGGCGCGAAGCACCCAACAGCCCGCCGATCGCGGCGCGCACGGATGCGACGTCGGAGCCGGCCCGGTGCGCCCCCGGTACGGGCCGGTCGGCCAACTGGTCCAGGCCCGGGTTGTGCACGTACACCGTCGGCAGGCCGTTGGCCAGGGCCTCCAGCACGGCGAGGCCGAACGTCTCGTGCACGGAGGCGGAGGCGAAGACGTCCATCGCCGCGAGCATCCCGCCCATGTCCTGGCACTGGCCGGCGAACACCACCCGGCCGGCCATGCCCCACCGGCGGGCGAGCTCGCCGAGCCGCTCGCGCTCGGGCCCGTCTCCGACCACGAGCAGCACCACCGACGGCAGCTCGCTCACCGCCTCGAGCACCCGGTCCGTGAACTTGCTGGGGACCAGTCGGCCGGCTGTGCCGACCACGGTGGCCCTCGGGGCGATCCCCCAGTGCGCCCGGACCCGCCGGCGGGCGACCTCGTCGAAGTGGAAGCGGTCCAGATCGATACCGTTGGGGATCACCCGGATGCGCGCCGGCCGGACCCCGCAAGCGATCAGGCAGTCCGCCACAGTGGGGGAGACCGCGACGGTCATGTGCCCGAGGCGCTCGCTGGCCAGGTAGGCCGGTCGCCGGCCGGGCCGGCGGAAGGGATCCTCCTCGACCATCCCCGCGCCCAGGGAGTGCTCGGTGGCCACGATGGTGCGGCAGCCGGCCGCGCGGGCGGCGAACCGCCCGTAGAGGCAGGCCCGCCACAGGTGGCTGTGCACCACGTCGAAGTGGCCGTGCCGGATGTGCCCGACCAGCTTCGGCAGTACCGAGAGGTCGGTGGGGGACCGCATGCCGAGGCTGGTCACCGGGGTGCCCTCGGCCATGATCTGCTCGGCCACCGGTCCGGGTGCGGTCAGCGAGACCACCTCGGCGCGGTAGCGGGTGTGCCGGAGCAGGTCGCCCAGCTGAGTCGCCGCTCCGCCCGGGTCCAGCGCGGTGATGACGTGCAGCACTCGCATGGTGCTCACCTCCGGAGCCAGTCGTGCTGGAGCTTGCGCGCCCACAGTCGTGGCGCGGTGTCACGCTGCCCGACGTGCGTGCGCGACAGTGTGAACACCGAGGCCGGTGCGCCGAGCCCGACGCCGCAGGCGTGCTCGTAGCCGGCGTCGCGGGCCGCCCCCGTCTCCCGGTCGCCGTAGTGGCCGTACGGGTAGGCCAGCCCCCGGACCGGCCGGCCGGTCAGCTCACCCAACACCGCTCGGCTCTCGTGCAGCTCCCGGTGCAGTCGCGCGGGGTCCTGTTCGGGCAGTGACACGTGCCGCAGGCCGTGTGAGCCGATCTCCATGCCGGCTTCGGCGACCTGCCGCACCTGCTTGGCGGTCATCAGCGCCTTGCGCGGTCCCTCGGCGTCCCACCCGTTGTCCCCGCCCAGTCGGTCGGCGAGCACGTACACCGTCGCGGTGAAGCCGAACCGCCGCAGGATCGGCACGGCCTCGGTGGCGAAGTCGGCATACCCGTCGTCGAAGGTCAGGGCGACCACGTCCCGCTCACCGCGCGCGCGAGCCTCGAGCGCGGCGGTCACCCCCATGCCGCGCAGGCCGCGCGCGGTCAACCAGCGCATCTGCCGGGTGAAGCGGTCCGGTCCCACCGTGACGTTGTAGGGATCGGCGCCCTGGCCGGTCACCGAGTGATACATCAGTACCCAGGGGGCGCGGCCGGCCGGCCGGCGACCGAACTCCGACCGGGTCGACGGTCCGGAGCGGCCGATCCCGGACAGACCACCCGAGACGGCGGCCACCCCCGCGTAGACGGCCAGCACGGCGATCCCGCCCACGATCACCGCGACGGCCGTGGGCCAGTCGCGCATCCGCGGCTCCGCCCACCAGGCGAACAACCCGGCGGCCGCGGTGGCCGGTACCTGTCGGGCCAACACCCGCCCCACCGTGCGGGCCGGCATCGTGACGCCGGGGCACACGCACACCATCAGCACGGCGCTCTGGGTCATCCCGATCACGTTGCCGGCGGCGATCGCCGAGCCCCCCCAGATCGGCGCACCCAGGTTGGCCACCAGGGCCGTGGTCAGCACCCCGAGGAAAATGATCAGTGCCGGTCGGTAGGTCGCCCGGTCGCTGAACACCGAGCGGGACACGAGGGCCAGCACAGCCTGGCTGAGCAACCCCCAGACGTAGATCCGCAGCAGCGGTGCGGTGGCCGCTGTGTCGGACGCGGTGAACGCGCCGCGCTGGAACAGCAGCGCCACCACCTCCGGTGCGAACGCCACCAGATACGCGGTGGCGGCCAGCACCAGCGCGCCGATGATCTGGACGTCCTGGGCGGAGCGCCGGCGCGCGCCGGCCAGGTCACCGTCGGCGAGGGCCCGGGACACGCGGGGGTAGGTCACCACGGCCAGGATCAGCGCGGCCGCCGTGAACTCCTGCCCGATCTTCTGCACGTAGTTGAGGCGGGTGATGGTGCCCGCCACGAGGTGGGCGGCGACGGACCGCTCCACGAACACCTGCGACTGCCCGATCGCGA
>DATAZG010000001.1:0-63721 GCA_036272155.1 Pseudonocardia sp. | reverse complement strand
CGTGGTGTCCGCCGCGCTGCTGTTCCTGGCCGGCGCGGCGATGGCCTACTGGGTGGTGCAGAAGGCGCTGTACTTCCTGCTCAACGTCAGCTCCGACGTGCAGACCACACTGCTGTCCGGCGAGAGCTACTTCGGGCTGCTGATCGCCCTACTGCTGATCTTCGGGGTGAGCTTCGAGCTGCCCCTGCTGGTGGTCATGCTGAACCGCGTCGGCGTGGTCAGCTACGACCGGCTGCGCCGCTGGCGCCGAGGCCTGATCTTCGGGCTGTTCGTGTTCGCGGCGGTGGCCACCCCGGGCGGTGACCCGATCTCGATGACCGCGCTGGCGCTCACGCTGACCCTGTTGTTCGAGGTCAGCATCCAGATCGCCCGTGTGCACGACCGTCGCAAGGCGCGCCAGCGGACCGCCGAGGGCTGGGACTCCTGGGATCCCGACCAGGCCTCGCCGCTGGACACCACCCCCAGCCCGACCCCGGCCGCCGAGCCGCTGGACGCGGGCCAGAACGGCACTCCGCCCCGCTACGACGACGCGACCTGACCGGGGGTCGGGCTTCCGCTGTCCCTAGCCGTTGAGCTGGGCCACCGCGGCGACGATCTCGGGCTTGTCGGACTGCAGGCTGGCCCGCCAGCCCACGTTCTCCAGCGGGTAGTGGTTGACCAGCACCAGCACCTCGTCGGTGTTGGCCAGGCCGGCATACGCCGCGCCGACCGCGGACTCGATCTTCCGCACCAGCTTGCGCTTGGCGTCCAGGCTGGCCAGCTCCGGCGCCTCCAGGGAGACCACCGGGCGCACCGGCTCGGCGCCGACCCGCCCGTCCTGGGACACGTTCTCCGCCGGGTACTCGCGCAGCCAGCCCCGGGTGTCCGGGAAGTGGTACGCCTCGTCGAGTGCCTCGGTGATCTCCTTCAGCAGCTTCTGCTTGGCGTCCGGTCGGGCGCCCTGGGGTGCGTCGATGGTGAACACGGGCATTGCGGTCAGCTCCTCGTGGCTCGGTCGCGCCCGGTCGTCCGGGCAATGAGTAGGACAGTAGTAGTGAATACTTGGGAAAAACAAGTAAATGCGCGGAATGTGCTATTTCTGCTGGTAGGATCCTTGCCATGGTGGGTAGGCGGAAGTACGACGACGGCTGCGCGGTGGCCCACGCGCTCGATCTGATCGGGGAGCGGTGGGCTTTGCTGGTGGTCCGTGAGCTGTTGCTCGGCCCGAAGCGCTTCACCGACCTGCAGTCCGGGCTGCCCGGCGCGAGCCCCGACGTGCTCACCCAGCGGCTCCGCGAGCTCACCGAGGTGGGTGTGCTGTGCCGCCGCCGGCTCGCCCCGCCGGCCGCCTCCTGGGTGTACGAGCTGACCGAGTGGGGGGCCGAGCTGCAGCCGATCGTGGTCCGGCTCGGGCGGTGGAGCAGCCGCTCGCCAGGGCTGCGCTACGACGCCCCGCTGGGGGTGGACTCGCTGGTGCTCTCGCTGCTGGCGCTGTTCGACGGGTCGGCGTCGGCGGGCTTCGAGGCGACGGTCGCGCTGCACCTGGGGGAGGACCGGTTCCGGGCCACCGTCGCCGATGGGCAGCTCACGGTGTCCCGCGCCGAGGCCCCCGGGCCGGCGGACGTCGTGCTGGACACCGATCAGGCCACCCTGCTCACCCTGCTGCGCTCGGACCGTCCGCTGGCCGACGCGATCGACACCGGCGCCCTGCGGCTGACCGGGGACGCGGCCGTCGCGGACCGGTTCCGCCGGCTGTTCCCACCGCCCGAGCCGATCACCGTCGGCGACCCGGGTTAGCCACAGGCCCCCTGGTCGCGGCACCTGCCCGGGCGTCCTGCATGCTCGGTCCACAAAGGTGTGTGGGGACACGAGGAGTAGCGGATGACCGAGAGCAACCCGACGGATCTGGCCGCGACGAGGCGGGCCCTGCACGGCGTCGCCGAACTGCTGCTCGCCGGCCCCCAGCACCGCACCGGCGGCCGGATCCGGCTGCGGATCACGCCCGGCGGCTTCGCCACGGTGGCCGCCCCTGAGCTGCGGGTGGACGGCGAGGACCTGGTCGCCGGCAGCACGCGGGTGCCGATGGGCGGGCGCAGCTACACCGAGCTGGCGGAGGCGGTCGGTGTCGAGGCGGGTGCACCCTCGGGCGTGTACTCGGACGGCTCGGGCGTCGAGCCAGGTGAGACGGTCACGCTGGACCCGGCGGCCGTGCGGACCGTCGTGGCGGCGTACGAGCTGGGTGACGCGGCGCTGCGCGAGTTCGCGCCGGACGCCGAGCCCGTGCTCTGGCCGGAGCACCTCGACGTGGCGATCACGCTGAGCGAGGTCAACTACGGCGTCTCGCCCGGCGACGCGTACCTGGCCGAGCCGTACGCCTACGTGGGCCCGCACCACCCCCGGCGGGGTGCGTTCTGGAACGCCCCGTTCGGCGCCACGCGGCCGGTCGCCGCGCTGGTCGACGTGGCCGGTGCGCTGCGCTTCTTCCGCGAGGGCCGGGACCGCGCGCGCGACTAGGCGCGCGCCGCACCGGGGGTCCGTGGACCACTTCACGGCGGCGCCGGCCCGGGTATGACAGCCTGGTGACGTGGCCAGTCGCTCACCAGCACAGGCGTACGCCGAGTCCATCGAGCGGGCCGCGCGCCCCCGGTTGACGGAATTCGCCGCCATCCTGCCCTTCGAGCTCGACCCGTTCCAGCGCCAGGCGTGTGCTGCGCTGGAGGACGGGCACGGTGTGCTGGTCTGCGCGCCGACCGGGGCCGGCAAGACGGTGGTCGGCGAGTTCGCCGTGCACCTGGCGCTCGGCGAGGGCACCAAGTGCTTCTACACCACGCCGATCAAGGCGCTGTCCAACCAGAAGTACGCCGACCTGGCGGCCCGCTACGGGGCGGACCAGGTGGGCCTGCTGACCGGGGACACGGCGGTCAACGGGCACGCGCCGGTGGTGGTGATGACCACCGAGGTGCTGCGCAACATGCTCTACTCCGGCTCGCCGGCGCTGTACGGGCTGGGCTACGTCGTGATGGACGAGGTGCACTACCTGGCCGACCGGTTCCGGGGCGCGGTCTGGGAAGAGGTCATCCTGCAGCTGCCGGACGAGGTGGCGGTGGTCGGGCTGTCCGCCACGGTGAGCAACGCCGAGGAGTTCGGCGACTGGCTCGTGGCCGTGCGGGGCGACACCACGGTGGTGGTCGACGAGCACCGGCCGGTGCCGCTGTGGCAGCACATGATGGTCAACAACCGGCTGTTCGACCTGTTCGCCGGGGAGGACGGCGACGGCCGGCTGAAGGTCGACCCCGGGCTGATCCGGCACACCGAGGAGAGCGCCAGGACCTTCGCCGGCTGGGGCGACCGGTCCCGGGGCCGCAACGGGCCGAGGCGGGGCGGCCGCTCCGGCGGGCAACGGGGTGGCGACCGGTTCCGCCCGCCCTCCCGGGTCACGGTGATCGACCGGCTGGACCGGGACGGCCTGCTGCCGGCGATCACGTTCGTGTTCAGCCGGGTCGGCTGCGAGGCCGCGGTGGCCCAGTGCGCGCGCTCCGGGCTGCGGCTGACCACCGAGGACGAGGTCACCCGGATCCGCGAGATCGTGGCCACCCGGACGACCGGGCTACCCGAGGGCGACCTGGCGGTGCTCGGCTTCTGGGAGTGGCGCGACGCGCTGGAGAAGGGGATCGCGGCACACCACGCCGGCATGCTGCCCGCGTTCAAGGAGACCGTCGAGGAGCTGTTCACCCTCGGGCTGGTCAAGTGCGTGTTCGCCACCGAGACACTGGCGCTCGGGATCAACATGCCGGCCCGCACCGTGGTGCTGGAGCGGCTGGTCAAGTACAACGGCGAGGCGCACGTCGAGCTGACCGCGGGGGAGTACACGCAGCTCACCGGCCGGGCCGGGCGCCGGGGCATCGACGTCGAGGGCCATGCCGTGGTCATCTGGCAGCCCGGGGTGGACCCGACCCAGGTCGCCGGGCTGGCCTCCACCCGCACGTACCCGCTGCGCAGCTCGTTCCGCCCGGGCTACAACATGGCCGTCAACATGCTCGACCGGCTGGGCCTCGAGCAGGCCAGGGCGCTGCTGGAGCAGTCCTTCGCGCAGTTCCAGGCCGACCGCTCGGTGGTCGGGGTGTCCCGGCGGATCGAGCGCAACAACGAGGCGCTGGCCGGCTACGCCGAGTCCATGCACTGCCACCTCGGCGACTTCACCGAGTACGCCGCGCTGCGCAGCGCGCTCACCGACCGCGAGAAGGCACTGAGCCGGGGCAACGCCGCCGCCCGCCGGGCCGCCGTCGCCGATGCGCTGCTCGCGCTGCGCCCCGGGGACGTGATCGCGGTGCCCACCGGGCGGCGGTCCGGGATCGCCGTGGTGCTCGATCCCGGGCTGGACCCCACCGGCGAGCCCCGGCCGCTGGTGCTCAACGAGGACCGCTGGGCCGGCCGGCTCTCCGCCGCCGACTTCACCGGCCCGATCACCGTGCTCGGCCGGATGCGGTTGCCCAAGCGCGTCGACCACCGGGTGCCCAGAATCCGCCGCGACCTCGCCGCCAGCCTGCGCAACACCGGCATCCACCCGCCGGTCACCCCCGGTCGGCGGGCCCGCGCCGGCCTGGAGGCGGCTGATGCGGCCGATCTGGACGCGCTGCGCCGGGCGCTGCGGGGGCACCCCTGCCACGGCTGCGACGACCGGGAGGCTCACGCCCGGTGGGGCGAGCGCGCCGGTCGGCTGGAGAAGGAGACCGAACAGCTGCGGCAGAAGGTCAACGCCACCACCCACTCGCTGGCCCGCGCCTTCGACCGGATCACCGCCCTGCTGCGGGAGCGCGAGTACCTGGACGGCGCCGGCGACGATCTGGTGGTCACCGCGCACGGCACCCGGCTGTCGCGGCTGTGGGGCGAGTCCGACCTGCTCACCGCCGAGTGCCTGCGGCACGGGATCTGGGAGGGCCTGGAGCCGGCCGACCTGGCCGCCGTGGTGTCCGCGCTGGTCTACGAGTCACGCCGGGACGACGGCGGCATGCCCCGGGTACCGGCCGGCGCGGTGACCAACGCGCTGGACGCCACCGTGCGGCTGTGGTCCGAGCTGGAGTCCGACGAGCGCGAGCACCGGGTGGACCGGACCAGGCAGCCGGACTTCGGGTTCGCCTGGCCGGTGCACCGCTGGGCCAGGGGCCAGTCGCTGGCGGCCGTGCTCACCGCGGCGGCGGAGAACGGCCAGGAGCTCTCGGCCGGCGACTTCGTCCGCTGGTGCCGCCAGGTGATCGACCTGCTGGACCAGCTGGCGGCCGTCGCCGACCCGGACAGCACGGTCGGTCACGCTGCGGAACAGGCGGTGCGCGCGGTGCGACGGGGGGTCGTTGGGTTGGCCACAATCTGACTCTTCGTGCTCATTGAGTGGCCCATATGGTGGCCGGGTGTGATTCGATCGGTCTAATCGCCGATTTTGGCGCCCGGAAAGGTCGCGATGAGTAACCAGCAAGAGACCGATTGTCGGCATCGACCTTCGTCCGGGGGACCGTCGCTCGATTCGTCCGCCGAGCCGTCGTCCGAGGTGCCGTCGGTCGGGTCTCCGGCCGGGGACTCGCCGGCTGGCGAGTCCTCGTCCGAGGAGTTATCCGCTGAGTCGCCGTTCGTTGAGTCGCCGTTCGTTGAGTCGCCGTTCGTTGAGGCGCCGTCGGCTGAGGCTCTGGCCGAGGAGTCGTCCGGTGGGGAGGTGGCGCCCGGTGCGTCGCGTGCCGTCACTGCGCCCAGGTCCGGTCGGCCCCGGCACGCCGGGCCGCCTCGGCAGCGCCCCCAGTGGTCCGGGCCGGTGAGCCGGCCGGCGTCGGTCGGCTCGGCGACCCCCACCTCTCCCGCCGAGGCCGCCGCGGCCGGGTGGGTCGGACCGCCGGTTACGCCGTGGCCGGCGGCGTTGGAGCCGGTTGCGGACGCCGCCGCCCCGCGCCGGTCGAGGTCACGCTGGCTGTTCGGCGCGGCGGCGGTCGTGGCTGTCGCGGCGGTCGGGGTGGCCGGCTTTGTGGTGCCGGGCCTGTTCGTGCACCCGGTGCTGGACCAGGCGGCGGTGCAGGACGGCGTGCGCAACGTGCTGCGCACCGACTACCGCGTGGCGAACGTGTCCTCGGTGGTCTGCCCGGCGGACCAGGAGGTCGTGCCCGGCCACTCGTTCCGCTGCGTCGCCCTGATCAACAACGCCCGCGCCGACGTCACCGTGGTGATCCAGGACCGGAACGGCTCGTACCTGGTCAGCCACCCGTCCTGACCGGCCCGTCGTGACGGCCCGCCCACTCAGCCCGAGGCGTTGGTGCGCAGGGCGGTGAGCAGCCGGTCGACCGAGCCGCCGAGCCCCCAGCGCTGGCTCAGCTCGTCCAGCCGGTCCACGTCGGCGGGGATGGCGGGCACCGCGTCGTCGCGGTCCAGCCGCACCCCGGCGTCCTGGGCCACCCGGACCACCGGTGCCACCACCGCGAGGTAGTCGGCCGCGCCGGCCAGCTTCGTGCGCACACCGGCGGCCAGCCGCGAGTCGCCCCGGTCACCGACCGCCGCGAGCAGCTCCTCCCACCCGGCGAACCGGGACACCAGCGTGGCGGCGGTCTTCTCGCCGATCCCGGCCACGCCGGGCAGCCCGTCGGAGGGGTCGCCGCGCAGCATGGCCATCTCGGCGTAGGCGTCGCCGGCGCGCTCGGCCGGGAGCGCGTAGCGCCGCGCCAGCTCGACCGGCCCGAACACCTCCGCCCTGGCCAGGCCGCGCCCGACGTACACCACGCGGACCGGGTTCGGCTCGTCGCGGACCAGCTGCAACAGGTCCCGGTCGCCGCTGACCACCTCGACCAGGTCCTGCCGCTCGCGGGTGGCCAGCGTGCCGATGACGTCGTCGGCCTCGTAGCCCTCGGCACCCGCGGTGGCCAGGCCGGCCGCCGCCAGCACCTCCAGGATGATCGGTACCTGCGGTGAGAGCGTGTCCGGCACCGTCTCGGCCGGGCCGGTGCCGCCGTGCGGCTGACCCGGCGCGGGCCGGTTCGCGGGCGGCTCCTCGGCCACCCGGTGGGCCTTGTAGGACGGGATGGCCTTCACCCGGAACTCCGGGCGCCAGTCCAGGTCCAGGCAGGCGACCAGCCGGGCCGGCCGCCGCTCGGTGACGAGCCGGGCGACCATGTCGGTGAACCCGCGCACCGCGTTCACCGGAGTGCCGTCCGGTGCGGTGATCGACTCGGGTACGCCGTAGAAGGCCCGGAAGTACAGGCTCGCCGCGTCCAGCAGCAGCAACGGTCCGCTCATCCGAGACAGCTTGCCAGTCGCCCTCCGGCGCGCCGCATCGCGCCACCCTTGAGGCCAATTCATTCGATCGGGTGTGCGCCGACGGTGTTCCTGCCTGGCTTCCTGAGGCCGCGCCCGGCACCATGTGCCGGGTGGTTGGCGACTATCGCGATGTAGGTCCTGAGGACGAGTACGGACGCACCCGGAGCGGCTATCCGCCGGCGCCGGTGCAGACGGAGGTCAATGCGGGGCGGCTGTGGGCTGGAGGAGTGGCCGCCGCGGTGGTCGCCGCGCTGGTCGGGCTGGTGGGGATCCTGGTCGCCCGCGCGGTGTTCCAGCTCGCGGTGCTGGCCCCGAAGCAGTCCGGCGCCTTCGGTGACGACAACACGACGAAGCTGTGCGTGATCGCGGCTGTGGCGGCACTGCTGGCCACCGGGCTGGCGCACCTGCTGCTGGTCAGCACGCCGAGCCCGCTGTCCTACTTCGGCTGGATCGTCGGCCTGCTCACCGTGGCCGCCGTGGTGGTGCCGTTCCTGGGCTCCGGCTCGCTCCCGGTCCGCTTCGCCGAGGCGATCATCCACCTGGTCATCGGCCTGGCGATCGGTGGTCTGGTCAGCAACGCGGCCGCCAGCGCCAGCCGCCTGGCCCTGGGCGACCGCCCCTAACCCCGTACCTCTCAACCCCCATTCTCAACTCCCGCGTGGTGATCATCAGGGCCTGAGGGCTGTTCCGGCGCGTCCGGAACAGCCCTCTTGTCCTGATGATCACGAAATGTGCACGACGGAAGCGGGCACGCTGGGAGCGCGCGCGGGGTTACGGCCGCGGTTGGGTGGGGGTGCTGGGGGCGGCGACGCCGCCGACGGCCTTCGGGACCAGTAGGTCACCGATGAACGGGACCGCCAGGAAACCCTCCGCGCCGGCGTAGAGCAGGCCGACCTTCGGCAGGTCCGTCGGGCGCCGGTAGGCCAGCACCCGGGGCACCCACTCGGGGTTGAACTTGGCGTTGAAGTCGCGCAGCGAGCGGATCTGGAAGAACGGGTTGAGCGCGCCGACCAGCTTGCGGGCCACCCGCTCGGCCGGCGTGAACGGCACGTCGTCGGCGAACAGCCGCCCCCACATGGCGAAGTTCATCGACAGCCGGACCACACCCCGGTCGCCGAGCGCGCGAGCCGTGGACGCGATCAGGAACTCGGTCATCCCATTCGGCGCCGCCGGGTCGTGCCGCATCAGGTCGAGCGTGTAGCCGAAGTCCGGCCCGTACGCCGGGACCAGCCGCAGGAAGCCGCCCGGCACGTCGTTCTCGTCGAGCGCCACGCACAGCAGGAAGTCCGGGTTGGCGCCCTGGCCCTTGATGTCCTGGCTCAGCGACATCGTGAAGCCCCGCTCCGGCGCCTTGCCGCGCCACCGGGCGCTGATCGCGTTCAGGTCGCGGACCAGCCGGGGCGACGCGTTGG
This sequence comes from Pseudonocardia sp., assembly GCA_036272155.1. Taxonomy (GTDB): domain Bacteria; phylum Actinomycetota; class Actinomycetes; order Mycobacteriales; family Pseudonocardiaceae; genus Pseudonocardia. The sequence continues at coordinate 55,043 of DATAZG010000001.1, read as the reverse complement.
ACTCGGTGACCAGCTCGAACCGGTACCTCCGGCCGCACCGGCGGACCGCCGCCCGGACGCTCTTCGGCGTCGACTCCTCCAGCATGAACGAGTCGCACCGCAGGATCGCCTCGTCACCGAGGTAGAACGCCCGGAAGCCCCGCGCCTCGTAGGCCGCGAAGTCGGCCTCCCGGATCGCCAGGAACGCCGGGTTCCACGCGCGGTCGTCGCACATCCGGAGGAACTCGTCCAGCAGCGTGGGCAGCGACTCCGGCGCGCCGATCGGGTCACCGGCGACCAGCGCGTAGCCGCCGACGTAGGTGTAGGCGACCATCGCCTCACCGTCGGAGCAGAAGAAGAAGCTCTTGTCGTCGCGCAGCGCGAAGTAGGCCAGCGTGTCCCAGCCGTAGGTGTGCACCAGGCGCAGCGCGTGGCGCCAGTCGGCCTCGGTGTGCGGCCCTCGCGCGCGCAGCGGCCGGAACAGCAGCACCGCGAACACGATCAGCCCGACGACACCCAGCGCGAGCAGCGCCGCCGGGAAGATCAGCGCGAACCGGGCCCGCAGGTAGACGTAGTCGCCGTCCACCCCGACCAGCCCGCTGAGCACCGTGCTGATCGCGCCGGACAGGCTGAACTCCGGCCGCAGGTAGTGCCGCTCCAGGTACAGGCTGGCGACGCCGACGCTGAGCACCGCGGCGAGGTAGGTCGGCACGAACCGGGCGAGGCGCCACAGCGACGGCGGGTCCGGCGCCGCGCGGAACCGGTCCTGGGTGAGCAGTAGCGTCACCGCCATCAGCGCGCTCCACACCGTGGCGCTCGGGTGGTAGCCCTTCACCGCGTGCGCCACCGTGCTGACGGCGAACAGCGCCAGCGCGATCCGCCAGGCCGTGCGTTTGCGCTTGGCCAGCTGGTCGGCCAGCAGCAGCAGCCCCAGCCCGACCAGCACCGAGAGCACCTGCCCCGCCAACACGAACCAGGTCGGGTCGAGCACCTGCGCCACCGACTGGAACCGCTTGTGCAGCGACGGTCGCAGCACGATCAGCTCCAGCAGCCCGCTCAGCGCGGTGAGCCCCGCGACCAGCCGGACCGGCCAGCGAGGCTCGTCCGCCGCCGTGGTCCGCCCCACCCCGGCGCCGGCCAGCCCGCCACCGCCCACTCCAGCCCCCGCCAGCCCGGCACCGGAGAGCCCGGCACCCGCCGGCACCGGCGCGGGGGAGTGCCCGGCCGGCGCCGCGTGCTCGGCGGGCACCACGTCGTCCGCCCTCGGGGTGGGGGGCAGCACGGGGCGGGGCGCGCCGTAGCTGGTGGCGTCCGGCGGTGGTGGGAACTCCGGGCGCAGGGTGGGGAACAGGATCACCTCGCGGATCGAGTCCACCCCGGCCAGCAGCATGACGAGCCGGTCCAGGCCGATGCCGAGGCCACCGGTCGGGGGCAGGCCCTGCTCCAGCGCGCGGATGTAGTCCAGGTCGATCTGGCCGGCCTCCGGGTCGCCACCGGCCCTGGCGCGCGCCTCGGCCTCGAAGGCGGCGAGCTGCGCGGCCGGGTCGTTCTGCTCGCTGTAGGCGTTGCACAGCTCGAAACCGGCGACGATCAGCTCGAACCGCTCCACGTAGGCCGGGTCGTCGCGGTGCTCCCTGGCCAGCGGGGACACCTCGCGCGGGTAGTCCAGGCAGAACACCGGGCCGGTGATGTCGTGCTGGACCTTCTCGTCGTAGACCTCTTTCATCAGCCGGCCGGCGCCCCAGCTGGCCTGGTACGGGATGCGCAGGCGGTCCAGCTCGGCGCGGGCGGCCTCGATCGGCATGGCGGGGTGCATCCGGGCGCCGGTCTTCTGCTCGATCAGGTCGGCGAAGCGCAGCCTCGGCCACGGCCCTTCGAGGTCGATCTCGGTGTCGCCGACCCGCAGCACCGCCGAGCCGACGCTGGACCGGGCGGCGTCGCGCACCAGGTCGGCCACCAGCTCCATCATGTCGTGGTAGTCGGCGAACGCCTGGTACGCCTCGAGCAGGGTGAACTCGGGGTTGTGCCGGGTGTCGATGCCCTCGTTGCGGAACACGCGGCCGATCTCGAACACCCGCTCCATGCCGCCCACCACGAGCCGCTTGAGGTGCAGCTCCAGGGCGATCCGCAGGTACAGGTCGGTGCCGAGCGCGTTGTGGTGGGTGACGAACGGGCGGGCCGAGGCGCCGCCCTGGATGTTCTGCAGCACCGGGCCCTCGACCTCGACGAAGCCCCGGTCGGACAGGTTGCGCCGGATCGCCGCGATCGCGCTGTGCCGGATCCGGAAGATCTCCCGGGTGCGCTCGTTGACCTCCAGGTCCAGGTAGCGCTGCCGGTACCGGGTCTCGACGTCGCGCAGGCCGTCCCGCGGCGGCGGAGCCAACGCCCTGGCCAGCGGTTCGAACCCGGTGACCCGCAGGGACAGCTCGCCGCGCCGGGTGGTCATCACCCGCCCGCGCACGCCCACCCAGTCGCCCCGCGACAGCGTGTCGAACTCGCGGTGCGCCGCCTCGCCGAGCGTGTCGGTGTCCACGAACAGCTGGATCGCGCCGGTGCTGTCGCGCAGGGTGGCGAAGCTGAGGTGGCCCTGCTGGCGGACCGCGTGCAGCCGGCCGGCCAGCCGGACCTCGGTCTCGGTCTCCACCCCGGCCCCGAGCTCGCCGTGCTCGGCGCGGACCCGGCCGGCCGAGCTGTCGGTGTCGAACCGGTACGGCCGGGCCCCGCCCTGCTCGGAGGGAGCCCCGCCCTGCTCGGCGGGCCTGTCACCGGTCTCAGGCGGGGGTGCGCCGGCGGTCGGGGGCACGGTGTCGCGCCCGGGCCGGGTCGGCTCGGTCGGTGACTGTTCTGGCTGCTCGGGACCGGTCCCGCGGCCTGCGGCGGGGTGACGTTCGAGGCCGCGCTGGGAGACCACCCACCCACGATAGCGGGGTGCCGCCCCGGCTCGGGTCCGGCCGTCGGGCCGGCTGACGGGTCCGTAAGCTGGCGGGCATGACCGTCCCCGTGGAGCTGTTGGCCGAACGGCTGCGCCGTGCCGCCGTCGAGGCTGCCCGCCAGGAGGTGGACCTGCTGGTCGTCACCCCGGGCACCGACCTGCGGTACCTGGTGGGTATCGACACGAGCACCCATGAGCGGCTGACCGCGCTGGTGCTGGCCGCCGCCGGGCACCGGGCGCCGCCCGCGCTCGTGGTGCCGAAGCTGGAGGCGCCGGGGCTGGCCGGGCTGCCGCTGGACGAGCTCGGCATCGAGGTCGTCACCTGGAGCGACGGGGAGGACCCGCACCTGCTGGTCAGTGACCTGGCCGGGGTGCCGAGGCGGGTCGCGGTGGCCGACACGATGCCGGCGCTACACGTGCTGGGGCTGCGTGACGCGCTGCCCGGCGTGGCGCAGACGCTGGCCGGCCCGGTGCTCGCCCAGCTGCGGATGCGCAAGGACGCGGCCGAGGTGGCCGAGCTGCGGTCGGCGGCCGAGGCGATCGACCGGGTGCACGCGCGGATGGGCGAGTTCCTGCGCCCCGGGCGCACCGAGGCGGCGGTCGGCCGGGACATCGCGGACGCGATCGTGGCCGAGGGGCACACCGAGGCGGCGTTCGTGATCGTCGGCTCCGGCCCGAACGGCGCCAGCCCGCACCACGACCTGTCCGAGCGGGTGATCGAGGCCGGCGACGTCGTCGTGATCGACATCGGCGGTCCCCTGAGCACCGGCTACAACTCCGACTGCACCCGCACCTACGCGGTGGGCGGCGAGCCGCCGGCGGACGTGAAGAGCGCGTACGCGGTGCTGCAGGAGGCCCAGGACGCGGCGTGCCGGGCGGTCCGGCCCGGGGTGTCCGCCGAGTCGGTCGACGCGGCGGCCCGCGAGGTCATCGCGGCGGCCGGGTTCGGCGACCAGTTCGTGCACCGCACCGGGCACGGCATCGGCCTGGACGTGCACGAGGCGCCGTACATCGTCGGCGGCAACGACCTGGAGCTGGTCCCGGGCATGGCGTTCAGCGTGGAGCCGGGCATCTACCTGGAAGGCCGCTGGGGCGCCCGGATCGAGGACATCGTGGTCGTCACCGAGGACGGCGGCGAGCGGCTCAACGGCCGCCCCCGCGACCTCGTCGTTCTCTAGGGTCACAGGTACGGGTCGATGCCGTGCCGGAGCAGGCCGGTCACGCTGAACTGCTCGCAGTCGTCGCTGATGTAGCCCTGGCGGCAGCCGTTGCGGTACTGCTCCTCGCCGCTGGTCATCGGCCGGTAGTGGTGGTGGTGCGTGCCGTCGTGCTCGCTGCTGAGGTGCGAGCTGTGGGCGGTTGCCGCGTAGGCGGGTGTGGCGGCCAGCGCCGAGGCGCCCAGGGCCGCCCCGGTGACGGTGACCGTGACCGTGGCGGCGACGCCGCGGAGCGTGTGGGACTGCTGTGCGGGTGCGCCGTGCTTCGAAAGGGCGCCGTGCTTCGAAAGGGCGCCGTGCTTGGAGGGAGCGCGGTGTCGTGGCATCGGTCCGACCTTCTTCCGTCGGGGGGTCCGCGCGCCGGTTCGGGGTGGGTCACGCGGTTCGTAACGAGGCAACTGACGGAGTCCGGCTACCCGTTAGGCGACGGACTCAGACCCCAATGTGACTCGGAACACACCCAAATGGGCGCTTCTCCGGGTTCGCTGCCCTACTCGGTCGACTCCGCGCGGCGCAGGCCCCAGGCGTGCAGCCGGGGATAGCCGCGGTCGGCCAGCGGGCGGCGCAGCCGGAGCTGGAACCGGGGGTCGCCGTCGAGTGCCATGGCCAGCTCGTGGTCCACCAGCACCCGACCGGGCCTCGCGTGGGTGCAGAGCCGGGACGCGGTCTCCACCACCTCGCCGTAGATGTCGCCGAACCGGGTCAGCGTGCGGCCGATGGCCAGCCCGGTGCGCAGCTCGGGCAGCCCGGACGCCGCCACGGTGCGCTCGATCAGGTCCAGGCCGAGCTCGGCGGCGTCCTCGGGGCGGTCGGTGACGAACAGCACCGCGTCGCCGACGGTCTTCACGATCCGGCCCCGGTGGTCGGCGACCACGTTGGCCGCGATGCCGTGGAACAGCTCGACCAGCTCGATCAGCTGCGACGGGCTCAGCCGCCGCGACATCCGCGTGAAGCCGACGAGGTCGGAGGAGCCGACCACGAGCGTCCGGATGTCCGCCTCGTCCGGCGCGGTGGCCAGCAGCCGCCCCGCCGCAACCGCGAGGTGCCGCCGCCACACGTAGTTCTGCAGGCTCTCCAGCGAGGTCAGCAGCTCGCGCAGGTCGACGGACCACTCCTCGCCGGCGCTCTGGCGCTCGCGCAGGATCTGGTACAGCAGCTCGACCTGCCAGGTGGCCAGCCCGGACATCGCCTGGGCCATCGACCGGATCACCGCGTCCTGCAGGTCGGTGGACACCAGCCCCGTGGCGCGCAGCTGCTCGAGCCGGCCGATCGCCGCGAGGTCGGTCTCGGTGAACATCACGTCGTCCTCGGCGACGTCGGCGAAGCCGAGGGAGCGCCACAGGTGGCGGGCCCGCTCGTCGGCGATCCCGGTGAGCGCGTGCACGTCCCGGCGGGAGTAGCGGCGCGGGGCCTGCAGCACGGCTTCCTCGACCCGTCGTTCGACGGCCGCGCTCGGCTGGTCGGAGACCAGCTCGACGGCGAGGTCCGTCGGTTTGTCCCGGTCCGGGGCCTGCCGGTCGGGGACCACCCGGCGCAGTGCGGCACGCCAGTTGCCGCCGTTCTCGTGCACCGCCATGCCGCCTCCCCTCGCCGTCGCGCCGGCCACCCTCGACTGTGAGCTCCCGGCTGACGTTCCCACCCACTGTGCACCCGCGCAAACCTGGTTCGCCCGCCGTCCCCGATCGGGCTCGCCCCGGGACGAACCCGAGTCGGCGTCACCGCGCCGGCCGGGGGCCGGATAAGCTGGGGGCCACTCTCGGGAGGAGGCGTCGGGGATGCGGGATGGTGCGCGCCTGCCACGCCGGCGCCGGGCCGGCGAGCCGAGACGGGGCGCGGGTGAGCTCGAGTCGGAGGTGCTCGCCGCGCTCTGGGCGGCCGGCCACCCCCTGACCACGGCGGACGTGCAGCGCGCGGTCGACGCCGAGCTGGCCTACAACACGGTGCAGACCATCCTGGCCAGGCTGTACGACAAGGGCCTCGTCGGGCGCTCCGCCGAAGGCCGCCGGCACCTCTACCGCCCGGTCAAGGGGGCTGAGGAGCTGGCCGCCGAGCAGATGCAGGCCCTACTCCGCCGAGGTCCGGACCGGCAGAGCGTGCTGCAACGGTTCGCCACCTCGCTGTCCGAGGAGGACGCGGAGGCACTGCGCGCGATGCTGAAGTTGAGGCGGCGTCGACGGTGACCGTGAGCGTGTACGTGCCGGTGGCGCTGTCCGTCCTGGTCGCTGTGATCAGCCGACTGATGGTGGCGCGACTGTCGCCGACACGCGGAACGATGATCACGGTGGTCGGCGCGGCCGTGCTCTGTGCGGCCGGCACCACCTGGGCGCTGGTGCTGCTGGCGCTGACACTGCTCGGCTTCACCTCGCTCGCCGTCGAGGAGGCCACCGAGCGGGGCGTGGTGCTCGTCCAGCCGGTGCCCGGGGTGGTCGGCGCGCTGGCCGCGGTGGCGCTGATGTTCGGGGTGGCCCGCGTGGTCCGCGTGGTGCGCACCCGGTGGGCGACGCGCCGTGAGCTGCGTGAGCTGTGCCGGTCCTGCGGCGTCGGCGAGCTGGCCGTCGTGCCGGTGGCCGAGCCGCACGCCTTCGCGGTGCCCGGCCGCCCCGGTCGGGTGCTCATCACCCAGGGACTGCTGGAGCTGCTGGACGGCAAGGAGCGGCGGGTCGTGCTGGCACACGAGCGGGCCCACCTGACCGGCCGGCACCACGGGCTGCGGGCCACCGCCGAGGTGTGCGCGGCGATGAACCCGATGCTGGTGCTGGTCCGCGAGGCGGTGGCGTTCCTGGTCGAGCGCAACGCCGACGAGCACGCGGCCACGGTGAGCGGCAGCCGGGAGCTGGCCGCGCGGGCACTGGCCAAGGCGGCGCTGGCCGAGGCGGGCGCCTCGAAGCAGGCCGCGCTGGGCTTCATCGCCAACTCGGTGACGGCCAGGGTGGCGGCCCTGCACCAGGCCCCGCCGCGCCCGGATCGACTGCTACCGGGTGGTTTCCTGCTCCTCGGAATGGGTACCGCGATTGCGGCGGTACAGGCCACATTGGCGTTCTACCGCCTGATCCACTGGCTCTGGCTCGGCTGACGCCGGGGAGACCCGAACGAGATCAGGCGATGGTGTCGACGGCCCGGGTTCGGGTTCGGCTAGACTCTTACACGCTGTAGGAGTTCAGCTGCTTCCCACCGAACCAGGGAGTCGAGCCCCGATGGGTCGATCGACGGCAGGTAGCACGGCACGGGTTCTGGTCATCTCAGGCAGCGTGGGCGCCGGGCACGACGGCGCCGCCGACGAACTGATCGCGCGGCTGCGCAACCTCGGCGTACGCGCGGATCGCAGGGACTACCTCGATGCCGTGCCCTGGTTCGCCAGGCGCGTGCTGCGCGACGGATACACGCTCAGCGTCGGCTATGCGCCGAAGCTGTTCGACTGGACGTTCGACAAGCTCGAGGACGGCGGCTGGGTGCAGCGGCTGTGTCTCGGGCTGTGCCGCGCCGCCCGGCGCCGCGTGCGACGTTGGTCACAGGGCTACCCGGTCATCGTGTCGACCTACCCGCTGGCCAGCCAGACCCTCGGCCAGCTGCGTGACGCCGGCGAGATGGACGCGGTCACCGTCACCTACCTCACCGACCCCGCGGTGCACCGGATGTGGGTGCACCCTTCGGTGGACCACCACTTCACGGTCACCGAGGCGACCTCGCGGATGGGCCGCCTGGTGTACCGGACGCCGATGCGGCCGGTCGGGGGGCTGGTGTCGGCCCGGTTCAGCGAACGGCTCAGCCCGGAGCGGCGGCTGGCGCTGCGCGAGGAGCTCGGGCTGCGCCAGGACCGGCCGGTCGCGCTGGTCGTCACCGGGTCGCTCGGCATGGGGGAGGTGCCCGGCGCGGTGCGCGAGATCGCCGGTACCGGGGCCGCGCAGGTGCTCGTGCTCTGCGGGCGCAACGCCAAGCTGCGGGCCGAGCTCGGCGAGGTGCCCGATGTGGTCGCGCTCGGCTGGCGCACCGACGTGCCCGACCTGATGGCCATATCCGACGTACTGGTTCACAACGCCGGCGGGCTCAGCGTGACCGAGGCGCTCACCGCCGGCCTGCCCACCGTGACCTACCGCCCCATCCCCGGCCACGGCACCGCCAACGCGGCCACGCTGGCCGAGGCCGGCCTGGCGCCGTGGCCCAAGGACGAGGCGGAGCTGGCCCAGGTGGTGCGCGACTACGCCAGCCTGCGCAGCGACCCGAGCTCGGTGGTCAGGGAGCAGGACGCCGCCGAGGCGGTGATCCACCTGCTCGCCGAGGCGGACTCCGCCGGCGGGTCGGCCAGGCGTACCGCCTGAGGCTCAGGTGACGGACGATAGGCTTGAGGCGAGATGACCCTCACGATCACGGTCGCGCTGCTGGCGGCGGTGTGCTTCGGGGTGGCGTCGGTGCTGCAGCACGTCGGCGCTCTGCGGGCCCGCCGCCGGTCGCCGCTGCACCCGGGGCTGATGGTCGAGCTGGCCCGCAAGCGGATCTGGCTGATCGGGGTCGGGTCGCAGGGCGCCGGAGTGGCGCTGCACCTGCTCGCGGTCAACCTCGGGCCGCTGTCGGTCGTGCAGCCGGTGCTCACGGTCGGGCTCGTGGTCGCGCTCGTGTTGCAGCGGCTGGCCGGGCGCCCGGTGACCCGGCAGGCGATGCTGTCCGCCGGGCTCGTGGTGTTCGGCCTCGCGGTGTTCCTCGCGGTCACGCCGGGTGACCAGGTCAGCATCGCGGTCGACGCCGAGGGCTGGGCCCCCGGGCTGCTGCTGGCCGGGCTCGTGCTGGCCGCCGCGCTCGCCGGTGGCCTGCTGCTGAAGGACACCGCCCGGTGTGTCTGCCTCGGTGCCTCGGCCGGCGTGCTGATGGCGACGTCCGCCGCGCTGGGCAAGGCGTGGGGGGCGGTGCTCGCCGCCGACGGGCTGCCCGGGCTGGCCAGCAGCTGGCAGCTCTGGGCGGCGCTGGGTTGTGGCGCCGGCGGCACGATCCTCAGCCAGGCGGCGTTCCAGGCCGGCCCGCTCGGCGGCTCGCTCGGCGCGATGATGGCGATCGACCCGGTGGTCGGTGTCGGCCTCGGTATGGTGGTGTTCGGCGAGCCGTTCGCCACGGACGACACCGCGCCGGTCCGGCTGGTCGGCCTGGCCATCACCCTGGTCGGGGTGTGGCTGCTGGCCATGGTGCAGCGCGCCCCCGCCGGCGCCCTGCCCGGCGGCCGCCCCCCGGTCCGTACCCCCACCGCCACCCCGGGCCGCTGACCCACCCGTCCCTCCCGCGAGTCGGTCTCCCCGCGAGTCGACCTGTCGACCTGTCGGCGAGTCGGGGATTCTGTCAGGGTGAGTCGCGGATTTTGTCAGAGCTGCTCGGTGCCCGTGTAGAAGGCGATCGTGTTCCGCGCGGCCAGCTCCGCCGCCGCCGCGTCGCCGTCGGCGGCCAGCTGCGCCCGACCCCAGGCCCGGCCACTGCCGGTGATGTACCCGGTGCCCTCGGCGGACGCGGACCAGGCCGCCTCGTCCACCTTCGGCTCGCCGGCCAGGTGGAGGTCCAGCCCGAGCACGACGAGGTCCCAGCCCACGCCGGTCGCGCCGGGGCCGTACCGCGCCCACCGGTCCGGGTCGACCACGGCGGTGTGGCGCAGCTCCAGCTCGGTCTCGTCCGGCCCGGTGGCGGTGAGCCGCAGCTCGACCTCGGTGATGTCGACGTCGGTGAGGTTCTCACCGCACGCCCAGGTCACCGTCAGTAGCCGGGGTGGCTCGCAGCGCAGGATCTCGCCGCCGGCGTTGCCCTCCAGCTGGTAGTGGCCGCCCACCTTGGGGGCCACGGTCAGCGGCAGGAACCAGCGGCTGAGCCGGTCGGGGTCCGTACAGGCCTGCCAGACGTCCTCGATGTCGGCCCGGTAGGTGCGGCGCAGCGTGACTGTGCGGCCGTCACCGGCCGGGATGCGTCCGCTGGTCAGCTCGCGGTGGGTCCGCTCGAGGTGTTCCGGGATGTCGGTCATGCCTGATCCTCTCGTCCGGTCTGGGCTTGCTCGTGGGCCCGCTCGCGGCGACCTCGGGCCAGCTCGGTGGCCAGCGCGTCCAGTCGCTGGTTCCAGACGCCTCGGAACCGCTCCAGCCACTCGTCCACGTCCCGCAGCGGTGCCGCCTCGACCTGGTAGATCCGTCGCGTGCCGGCCGCGCGCACGGACGCGAACCCGCTCTCCCGCAGCACGCGCAGGTGTTGGGACACGGCCGGCTGGGAGATGCCGAACTCCCGCTGGATTGCCGAGGCCAGCTCGCCCGAGCGCTGCTCGCCGTCGCTGAGCAGCTCCAGGATGCGCCGCCGGACCGGGTCCCCGAGCACATCGAACGCGTGCACCCGGCAATTATTTAGGTGCAGCTTATATAAGTCAAGTCTAAAGATCGGCGCCAAGATGCCGGACACCATGAGCGCGGCGGCCAGGGACGCCGGGACTCGCCAGCTACCGCACACCCTCTTCGGGTGCCACACACCCACCGCGGCGGGTGTGCCGCGACGAGAGAGGGTGTGCGGTGCGTGACCGGTGACCTGTCCAGGCTATGACCAGCGACACTTGCTTACAGAAGCTGAGAGTGGCGGTGTCAGGATCGCGTCAAGATCACGACATTCGCATATCGAGTGGTGTCAACCTTTGTGCCGTGTTCGAGGTGCTGAAGCGGCTGCTTCTCGGGCGGCCGCTGCGTAGCGCCCGTCTCGGGGAGACCCTGCTCCCCAAGTGGCTGGCCCTGCCGGTGTTCTGCAGCGACCCCATCTCCTCCGTGGCCTACGCGACCGAGCAGATCGTGCTCGTGCTGGCCGCCGGCGGACTGGCCGCGCTGACCCTGACGCCCTGGGTCGGCCTGGCCGTGGTCGTCCTGCTGGCCGTGGTCGTCGCGTCCTACCGGCAGACCTGCTACGCCTACCCGAGCGGCGGCGGTGCGTTCGTGGTGAGCCGGGACAACCTCGGCGAGTCGGCCGCCCTGGTAGCGGCGAGTGCACTGCTGGTCGACTACGTGATGACCGTGGCCGTCTCGGTGGTGTCCGGGGTCGTCGCGATCACCTCGGCGATCCGGTCACTGGCCCCGCACGCCGTGCTGCTCTCGGTCGGCTTCGTGGTGGTGCTCGTGCTGGCGAACCTGCGCGGCACCAAGGAGTCCGGCCGGGTGTTCGCGGTACCCACCTACGCGTTCATCGGGCTGACCCTGCTGATGTTCGCCGTCGCCGCCGTCCGGGGCCTGCACGGCACGCTGCCGCTGGCCGAGAGCGCCACCGCGCCGGCCGAGCAGACCGTGCGCACCGGCGGCGTGTTCACCCTGATCCTGCTGGTCCGGGCCTTCGCCTCCGGCTGCACCGCGCTGACCGGGGTCGAGGCGATCAGCAACGGCGTGCCGGCCTTCCAGAAACCGAAGAGCCGCAACGCCGCGGTCACCCTGGTGCTGATGGGCGGGATCGCCATCGTGATGTTCATCGGCATCACGCTGCTGGCCGTGGTGCTGCGGGCCAAGGCCAGCCCGACCGGCAACCCCTCGGTGATCTCGCAGCTCGCCGGCGCCGTCTTCGGAGCCCCGTCGCCGCTGTTCTACCTGTTCCAGGCGGCCACCGCCGGCATCCTCATCCTGGCCGCGAACACCGCGTTCAACGGGTTCCCCGTGCTGGCCTCGATCCTGTCCGAGCACCGGTACCTGCCGCGCCAGCTGGCCAACCGGGGCGACCGGCTCGTGTTCTCCAACGGCGTGCTGCTGCTGGCCGGGTTCGCCGCGGCGCTGATCATCGGCTTCGACGCGAACATCGACAAGCTGATCCAGCTCTACATCATCGGGGTGTTCACCAGCTTCACGCTCAGCCAGTTCGGCATGGTGCGCCGCTGGCAGCGCGACCTCGCCGAGCTCGGCGGGTCGGCGCGCTCCTCGGCGGCGCGGCGGATGCGGCGGTCCCAGGCGGTGAACCTGCTCGGCGCGGTGATCACCACCGTGGTGCTGATCGACGTGTTCGCCAACAAGATCGTGCACGGCGCGTGGATCGCGGTGCTGGCCATGGTCGTGCTGTTCTTCCTGATGCGCGCGATCAACCGCTACTACGCCCGCGTGACCAAGGAGATCGCGGCCGACGACGACACCCCGACCCTGCCGCCCAAGGTGCACGGCGTCGTGCTCATCTCCCGGCTGCACAAACCCGGGCTGCGCGCGCTCGCGTTCGCCAGGGCCACGCACCCCGACGTGCTCGAGGCCGTCACCATCGCCGTCAACGAGGAGGACACCCGCGAGCTGCTCGCCGAGTGGGACCGCCGCGGTGTGCCGGTGCCGCTGAAGGTGCTCGAGGCGCCCTACCGCGACATGCTGCGCCCGCTGGTGGAGTACGTCCGCAAGCTGCGCCAGCTCGCGCCGAAGGCCGTGGTCAGCGTGTTCATCCCGGAGTACGTGACAACGCGCTGGTGGCAGGGCGTGCTGCACAACCAGAGCGCGCTGCGGCTCAAGGCCCGGCTGCTGTTCACCCCGGGCGTGGTCGTGGTCAACGTGCCCTACCAGCTCTGGGTCAGCGACCAGGGCTGGCTGGGGGACCGGCCGGCCGGCGAGCGGCCGGTAAGCGGTCGGCGGCCGAACCGGTGCGCGCCCCGGTGCAGTCCGGCTCCTGACGGCGTGGCCCCGCGACCGGGGCGGTCAGCGAGCCTCGGTGCGGGCGGCGAACGCGGTCAGCGCCGCCTCGACGATCCGCTCGGGCGGCAGGGCGAGGTCGGCGGTGCTGCCGGACTCGTCGGGCTCGAGCGGCTCCAGGTCGGCCAGCTGCGAGTCGAGCAGGGCGACCTTCATGAAGTGCCCGGGCCGGGTGCGCAGGCGTTCGGCCAGCAGCTCGTGGTCGCCGTTCAGGTGCAGGAACCAGACCTCGCCGCCGGTCCGCAGCCGGTCCCGGTAGCGGCGCTTGAGCGAGGACGCGCCGAGCACCCCGCCGCTGTCCACGTGCTCGTGGATCCATCCGGCCATCGCGTCCAGCCAGCCCCACCGGTCGTCGTCGGTGAGGGGGTGGCCGGCGCTCATCTTGGCGATGTTGGCCGCCGGGTGGAACGTGTCCCCGTCGGCGTACTCCACACCCAGCCGGGCGGCCAGCGCCTCTCCGACCGTGGACTTGCCCGAACCCGAAACCCCCATCACCACGATGACCGGCATCCTCGACCTCCCGAGCCCTCCGGGGCCCCGGCGCCCCGGCCGAACCCTACTGGCCACCGCCCCCAGCGCCCCGCCTCCGCGCAGACCGTTCCCACAACGTCGCCGCGCCGCGCCTCCGCCGGCGGCAGCTAGGATGTTTTCCACTGGGCAACTGAGGTTGTACGGCGGAGGCAGCGTGGAGCGCACCGGGAACCTGGCCGAGTCGGACGAGCGCCCGCTGATCGGGGCCCGGCTGCGGGCCGCCCGGCTGGCCCGCCGGCAGACCGTCGCCGAGGTCGCCGAGGCCAGCGGGCTGACCAAGGGCTTTCTCTCCCGGCTGGAGCGCGACCGGGCGAACGCCTCGGTGGCCGCGCTGATCCGGCTGTGTCACACGCTCGACCTCGCGGTGGGCAGCCTGTTCGAGCCACCGCCGGCGGGGGAGGTGGTGAGGCGGGGGGAGTACCCGCCGATCTCCTTCGGCGGGTCGGGGCTGCGCGAGTTCCTGCTCACGCCGCGCGGCGAGCACCGGCTGCAGGCGATCGTCACCGAGCTGGAGGCGGACGGCGGCAGCGGCCCGGAACCGCACGCGCTGCCCGGGGACGTCGAGTTCGTCTACGTGCTCGACGGCCTTCTCCGGCTGGACTTCGAGGGCCCCGAGCGGCCGGAGAGCACGACTCTGGGGCCCGGCGACGCGCTGACCTTCACCCCGGGCATCCCGCACCGGTTCCGCTCCGTCGCGCAGCTGGGCACGACACGCGTGCTCTGGGTGATCAGCCCGGCGCTGCCCGACGGCGCCCGCGCGCGCCAGCCCTAGCTCCCCGGCACGGCACGACTGCCGAGCGAGCCGGCGGGTCAGGCCGGGGCGGACATCGCGACCGCCCGGACCGGGGCGCCGTCCGCACCGGCCAGCGCGAGCGGGAAGCAGCTCAGCACCGGGTCGGGCAGCTCGGCCATGGCGGCCACGTTGGTCAGGTTCTCCACGATCACCCCGCCGGCGCCGAGAAGGACCCGATGGGCCGGGAACGGCCCGTCGCCCTCCGAAGCGCTCTCCGTGGGGTCGGGGCTGAGCGCATCCAGCGCCACCGTGCGCACCCCGGTGGCGACGATCCGCCGCGCGGCGTCGGCCGTGAGCCACGGGTGCGCCAGGTACTCCTGGGTACCGAAATGCGCCGACCAGCCGGTGTGCAGCACGAGCACCACCCCGGGCCCGAGCCGAGGCGCGTACGGCTCGAGCGCCGCCCAGCCGATGGCTGCCCGGGGCGGCAGGCCGCGCACGTCGGCGACCACGGCCGGCCCGTGGAACAGCCCGAGGTCCAGCTCGTCCAGCCGCGCGCCGTCGGCCAGCACGTGGAACGGCGCGTCCACGTGGGTGCCGGTGTGCGAGCCGGCGTGGATCGCCAGCACGTTGACGCCGTCGACCTCCAGCCGGACGGCCCGGTCGAGCTGGACGGCCGGGTCACCCGGGTAGACCTGCATGCCCGCCCGCACCGGCACGGAGAGATCCACGATGCGCATGCCGGCATCCTCTCATTGGTAACGCAGGTGTCGTGTCAGAAAACAAGAGTTGTCTAAGGCTGCTCAGGTCTTTACCCTGCCTGCAAGCGCTCGCACCCCTGGAGGCCCCGTGACCGCCACTCCCAGCCCCCGGCAGCCCCGGATCACCGAGATCGAGCAGCACGGCATCAACACCATTCCGGACGCCGACCGCACGTCGGGTCCGCGGGACCTGTTCCGGATCCAGTTCGGCGGCGCCAACACCTTCGCCACGGTGCTGATCGGCACCACGCCGATCATGCTCGGTCTGAGCCTGGGGCAGGCGGTGCTGGCCACCGTGCTCGGGGTGCTGGTCGGCGCGGTCATCCTGGCCCCGATGGGGCTGTTCGGCCCGCGCACCGGCACCAACAACGCCGTGTCCTCCGGGGCACACCTCGGCGTGCGGGGCCGGATCGTCGGCTCGTTCCTGTCCCTGCTCACCGCGATCGCGTTCTATTCGATCTCGGTGTGGGTCAGTGGCGACGCGCTGGTCGGCGGCGCGGCCCGGCTGTTCGGCGTGCCGGACTCCACGTGGCTGCGCGCCGCCGTCTACGCGGTGCTGGGCGCGGTGGTGATCGTGGTTGTCGTCTACGGCTACCAGTTCATGCTGCTGGTCAACAAGGTCGTGGTCGTCGCCAACACGGTGCTGATGCTGCTCGCCGTGCTGGCCTTCGCCAGCGCCTTCGCCAGCGCCTTCGCCGGTGCCTTCGGGACCGGTGGCGCCGCGCCGGCGGAGTACGCGCTCGGCTCGTTCTGGCCCACGTTCGTGCTGTCCGCGCTGATCGTGATGGGCAACCCCGTGTCCTTCGGGGCGTTCCTCGGCGACTGGTCGCGCTACATCCCGGCGGACACCCCGCCCGCCCGGCTGCTCGGGGCGACGCTGCTGGCCCAGCTGGCCACGCTGGTGCCGTTCCTGTTCGGGGTGCTCACGGCGACGCTGACGGTCGGGCGGGGTGACTACGTGTTCACCCTGATCCAGCTCTCGCCGGCCTGGTACGCGCCGCTGTTGATGATCGTCGCGTTCCTCGGTGGGCTGTCCACCGGGATCACCTCGCTGTACGGCACCGGGCTCGACTTCTCCTCGGTGTTCCCCCGCCTGAGCCGGGTGGCCGCCTCTCTGCTGGTCGGCGCGGTGGCGTTTGTGTTCATCCTGGCCGGGCGGCTGCTGTTCGACCTGACCGCCAGCGTGAACGCGTTCATCGGCGCCATCGTCATCTGCACGACGCCCTGGATGGCCATCATGATGATCGGCTACCTGGTTCGCCGGGGGCACTACTACCCGGTCGACGTGCAGGTGTTCAACCAGGGGCGGATCGGCGGGCGCTACTGGTTCACGGGCGGGGTGAACTGGCGGCCGATGACGGCCTGGCTGGTGGCCGCCGCGGTGGGCCTGCTGTTCGCCAACTACCCGCCGCTGGTGGTCGGCCCGCTGCACGACGTGGCCGGCGGCATCGACATCAGCCTGCCGGTCAGCCTGGCGCTGGCGGCGGCGATCTACCTGGCCAGCCTGTGGATCGCGCCGGAGCCGAGCTACGCGTACGGGCCGAGCGGACCGCGCTGGGTACCGGTCCGGGACGCGGTGCCGCCGCCGGTCACCGACGACACCGGGGCCTCGGCCCACCGGGTCGCGCGCCGCGTGCCGAACACCTGAGTCCCAGGGCGGCGCCGGGGACCGAACCGACCCCCGGACAGCAAACGACCCCGGGTGGAGTTACCAACCCGGGGTCGTTGTCTAGCGGTCGACTTCAGATGACCTGCACCGAGTCGGCCTGCGGGCCCTTGGCGCCCTGGCTGACCTCGAAGGAGACACGCTGGTTCTCCTCGAGGCTGCGGAAGCCGGATCCCTGGATGGCCGAGTAATGCACGAAGACGTCCGGGCCATTGTCGTCTGTGGAGATGAAGCCGAAGCCCTTCTCCGCGTTGAACCACTTCACAGTGCCCTGAGCCATGTCTCTCCTGAGGTGCGTAACGACCGACACCGCGCCGGCCGGTGTTGCGGTGGGCCAGCGCCTCCCTGGGAGTTCCCCCAGAGCTACGAAGCCCGGTGTGTCACGCTCCACGGACGCTTCGCAACGATCGAGGAAAACACGACTGCAACGTGCTGAAAGCTATCACAGGGGCGCGGCCGGTTGCTCTGCCCGGGTTGGGCATTCCGGTCCGAGCGGACGGGTCGGGGCGCCGAACGGCAGGTGGCCCCGAGTGGATCTACTGGAAGATCGGCTACTCGCCCCCGGGGCGGTCCGTTCGGTGCCGCCCCGGCCGGCCCTCCTGACCTGGGCCACGACCGCCGCGATGCAGTGTCTCCGCTGGTCAGGGGGTCGATCCGAGGTGTCGGCGCCGTGCCGACCCGGCCCGAGGTCGGCGGGGAGTCGGCTCGCCACAGGTGGCCCGGGACGGCTCACCGGCACCCGCCGGAGTGGTCGGAGCGGCCCGATCCCACCGTGATCAACCGGCGCGCCGCGGGTCGGTATCTGTTCAGCCGCCGCCGTCCGGCCATATCCCGTATACATTGCCCCCGATGAGTGCGACCAGCACGCCGGCCGACCATCGGCGGACCCGGCAGCCGAGGCTGCCGATCGAGGTGCGCCGCGAGCAGGTGCTGGACGCCACCCTGAAGCTGATCACCGAGCGGGGCTACGCGGCGGCCAGCATGGAGGCGGTGGCCCGCGAGGTCGACCTGGCCAAGCCGAGGGTGTACAGCGCGTACCCCGGGCGCGGCCCGCTGCTGCGCGCCCTGCTCGAGCGTGAGGAGCAGCGGGTGGTGGCCACGCTCGCCGAGGCGATGCCGGCGTTCACCGACGAGGCCGACTTCGCCGAGACGCTGACCGCCGCCGCGGTGAACCTGCTGCGCGCCGTCGCCGACAACCCGGCCTCCTGGCAGCTGCTGATGCTGCCGGCTGACGACACGCCGCTGGAGGTCCGCGAGCACGTCTCGGAGGGCCGCCGGTTCGCGCTGGACCAGCTCCGGGAGCTGCTCGCCTGGGGCTCCACCCGGCGCACCGAGCTCGTCGAGATGGACCTGGAGCTGGCCGCCCGCGCGCTGCTGGCGGTCGGCGAGCAGGCCGTCCGGCTCGTGCTGACCGAGCCGGCCGAGTTCACCCCGGAGCGCTACGGCGACTTCGCGAGAAGCCTGCTCCGCGGCCTGCCCAACTGAGGCGGGCAGCGGCAGGTAAAACCTGCGCGCGCTGAATCGGTTTACCTCGGGACTTCGCTTGAGCGGCGCCCGGGAGACTGTTACGCATACACAACGCATGCGTTGCGTATGCGTTGATCACCCGCATTCATCATCGCGGGGATCGACCACGGAGGGCGGGCGCGGGTACCCGCCGGACAGGGAGCCGAGATGTTCGTGCGAGGACGTGCCGCCGACCCACTGGACCCCGAGGTGGTCACGGCACTGAGCAAGGTGCAGACGTCGACGCTGGGCCACCTGCGGGACTACGGGTTCCCCCAGGGGCTGACCCCGATCCGCCGGCCGCTGAGCTTCGTCGGTCCGGCGTTCACCGTGCGGCTGCCGCACCTGGACTCCACCGCCCTGCACGTCGCGGCCGACGAGCTGCGCCCCGGCGACGTGCTCGTCGTCGACCAGTCCGGCGACACCCGGTCCTGCTTCGGCGGCATGGTGTCGTTCACCGCGGCGACCAGGGGTGCGGTCGGCGCCGTGATCAGCGGCGCGATCAACGACGTCGGTGAGATCCTGGAGCTGGGCCTGCCGGTGTTCTCCGCCGGCGTGTCCGCGCTGACCACCCGCATCCTCGGCATCGAGGGGGCGATCAACGTGCCGGTCACCGTCGGTGGCGCTGTGATCAACCCGGGGGACGTCGTGTTCGGCGACTCGGACGGGCTCGCCGTGCTGGCCAGGGAGGAAGCGCTGGAGATCGCCGCCGTCCTGCGGGACAAGGAGTCCGCCGAACCGGAGCTGCGCCGCAAGATCTC
The DNA here is from genome assembly GCA_036272155.1 of Pseudonocardia sp. Taxonomy (GTDB): domain Bacteria; phylum Actinomycetota; class Actinomycetes; order Mycobacteriales; family Pseudonocardiaceae; genus Pseudonocardia. The sequence continues at coordinate 36,318 of DATAZG010000001.1, read as the reverse complement.
CGAGGGCACCCGGCTGTCCGAGTGGTCCGGCGCGCTCGCCGCGTTCGAGGGCAAGCTCGACGCCAGCTCGGCGCGGTGACGTCGTGGCCGGGGCCATTCAGCCGGCGGCGGGACCGCACGGCGACGGGTCGGTGACCAGCCGGCCGGCGGGCCGGGCACCGCGCGGTCCCCGCCCGGCACCACCGAGTGGCGGGCTGCGCTGGATGATCAGCGCCGGCCTGCTGCTCCCGGTGACGTTCGTGATGAGCATGGACCGGGCCGCGATGACGGCGGCCGCTCCGGTCATCCAGCACGAGCTGCACTTCTCGGTGACCCAGATGTCGGTGATCCTGACCGCGTTCTGGTGGGCGTACGCGCTGTTCCAGGTGCCGGGCGGCCTGGTCACCCGGCGGTTCGGCCCGCGCCGGACGCTCGCCCTCGCCGGCCTGTGGTGGTCGGTGTTCACGTTCGTCACGCCGTACGGCGTGGTGTTCCTCGGGTTTGTGCTGATCAGGGCGGTGCTCGGCATCGGCCAGGCGGCCGACTGGCCGGCCTCGGTGTTCACCCTGCACCGGTGGTTCCCGCAAGGTGAGCAGTCCCGGGCCAACTCGCTGCTGCTCTGCGGGCTGTACCTGGGCAACGTGGTGGGCACGCCGCTGGTCGTCTGGATCATGACGTCGTTCGGCTGGCACCAGGTGTTCCACGTGTTCGCGCTGCTGGGCGCCGTGCTCGCCGTGCTCTGGTGGTGGCTGGTCCGGGACGAGCCGAGGCAGCACCCCCGCATCTCGGCGGCCGAGGTCGACTACATCGAGTCCGGCCGGGCGGTCGACGAGGTGGATCGTGCCGCCGTGCTGCCCTGGCGGGCGTTCTTCAGCTCGACCCAGTTCTGGGCGATCGGCGCCCAGTACGCCTGCCTGCTGCTCATCCAGGGCTTCTTCGCCACCTGGCTGCCGACCTACCTGGTGGAGGCGCGCGGGCTGTCGCTCAAGCAGATGGGCTGGCTCGGCGCGCTGCCCTGGATCGCCATGCTGATCGGCGTGTTCGGCATCGGGGCGCTGAACGACCGGCTGGTCCGGCGCTGGCCCAGCCGGGTCCGGCTGGCCGCCGCCGGCTACCTCAGTGCCGCCGCGTTCCTGGTGCTCGGCGCGCTGACGCCGAGCGTGCCGCTGATGATGCTGTTCCTCTGCCTGAGCCTCGGCTCGGTCGGCATGGTGCAGGTCCAGGTCTGGGCGGCCTGCCAGGACCTGGGCGGCGAGCACTCGGCGACCGTGACCGGCTGGACCAACCTGTGCGGCAACCTGATGTCCGCCGCCGGCCCCCTCTTCACCGGAATCTTGGTCGGGATCGGGGGCGACTGGCTGCTCGCCCTGATGATCCTGGCGGTGGCCGGTGTACTCGGCGCCGGCTGCTGGTTCTTCGTCCATCCCGAGCGGCCGCTGCGCTCGGCGACCATGCCCGCCGCCTCCACCTCGTGACCACTTCGCACGGAACCACCCCACAACGATCCGCACAAGGAGCCGACACCGCCATGACCATTGCTGTTGCCGTCGCCCAGTTCGCCGCTGGACTGGATAAGGGGGAGAACACGAAGCTGGTCCGGGAGGCGATCACCACGGCCGCCGACGCCGGCGCCCAGTTGGTGATCACTCCGGAAATGGCCATGTACTTCGACCCGAGGGGCGTCGGTACCGACGCGAACTACGCGGAGCCGCTGGACGGGCCGTTCGTCACCGCCGTGCGGGAGACCGCGCGGGCCGCCGGCGTGACTGCGGTGGCCGGGTTGGCCGAGGCCGTGCCGGGGGAGAGCCGCGCGTACAACACGCTGGTCGCCGCCGGCCCGGACGGCGCGCTGCTCGGCACGTACCGCAAGGTCCACCTGTACGACGCGTTCGGCTACGCCGAGTCGGACAAGATCATCCCCGCTGACATCACCGAGCCGCTCACGTTTGACCTCGGTGACCTGAAGTTCGGCGCGATGACCTGCTACGACGTCCGGTTCCCCGAGATGGCGCGGCAGCTGGTGGACGCCGGCGCGAACGCACTCGTGCTGCCGGCGGCGTGGGCGGTCGGGCCGGCCAAGGAGGACCACTGGGCCACCCTGGTCCGGGCCAGGGCGATCGAGAACACCTGCTACGTGCTCGCCGCCGGGCAGACCGGCCCGCTGTGTGCCGCGCAGAGTGTGGTCGTCGACCCGATGGGCACCGTGCTGGCCTCGGCGGGTGAGCAGCCCGGCTTCGCGCTCGCCACGGTCGGCCTGGCCCGGGTCGACCAGGTGCGCGCGGTGAACCCGTCGCTGGCCAACCGCCGGTTCCGGGTGACCCCGGCATGACCGTCGGGTCCGGGGCCGGCGAGGCCCTAAGCTGGGCTGCGCTGGCCCCGGACCCTTCGGCGCCGGCTCACGACACTAGGAACGAGTTGATGCGGGAACCGATCGCGCTGCCGATGGTGCGGCCCGACCTCCCGGTGGTGGCGCGCCCGCCGCACGTACCGGCCAAGGACTTCGCCTACGAGTACATCAAGGCGCTGATCGTGGACCTGGTGCTGCCGCCGGGCGACATCGTCACCGAGATGGACATCGCCAGCGTCACCGGGCTGTCCCGGACACCGGTGCGGGAGGCGTTCCTGCGGCTGGACGCGGAGCGGCTGATCCAGCTGCTGCCCCGGCGCGGCGCACTGGTCGCGCCGGTCACCGCGCGGCAGATCCGGGAGCTGTCCCGCACCCGGTTGGCGCTGGAGCTGTACGCGGTCCGGGAGATCCACGAGCGCCGGATCCAGGTGGCCGACCAGCTGTGGCCGCTGGTGCGCAAGCAGCGGGCGCTGCTCGAGGACGGCGCGCCCTACCCGGAGATCATCGCCTGTGACCGGGAGTTCCACGTCACCCTGGTGCGGGCGATCGGCAACACCGTGATGAGCGAGCTGTACGCCTCGATGGGCGACCGCCAGCAGCGCACCGGCGTGGCCGCGTTCATGGCCCAGCCCGGCCGGGCGGAGTTCGCGGTCGACCACCACCAGCTGATCGCCGAGGCACTGGAGCGCGACGACCTGGCCGCCGCCGAGGAGATGCTGCGCGAGCACCTGGACCGGCACAACGACGAGCTGGACCGGTACCTGCCCTGACCAGTACCTGTGAGTGGTATTGGTCGCCATAGCGACCAATACCACTCACAGGGTAGTTACGGGTGGTCGGCCGGGCCACCGCTGATCGTCGCCGCCGCGGTGGACAGGGCGTCCAACGCGCGGGCGATGTCCGGGCGACGGGCCGCGCCGGGGCCGGTCAGCGCGAACACCTTGCGGGTCACCGGGTCGCGCGGCGGGTGCAGGCTGACCGCGAGCGGGCCGGCAGGCAACGCCATCCGAGGCACCAGTGCGACGCCGGCGCCGGCCGCGACCAGCGCGGTGAGCACGGCGAAGTCGGTGGCCTCGGCGACGGTGTCCGGTACGAAGCCGGCCGCGCCACACGCCCGCTGGATCATCTCGTGGCAGGTCTCCTCCGGGCGGGGCACGAGCCACGGCTCGCCGGCGAACTCGGCCAGCGCGACCCCCGCGATCCGGGTCGGGGTGGCCGCCTACGGCCCGGTCGGGCTCTCGGTACTGCGGCTGCTCGTCGCGTCCGTCGCGCTCGGGCTCGCCGCGCCGCTGCTCGGGGTCCGGCCGCCGCGCCGGGCCGACCTGCCGCTGATCCTGCTCTGCGGGCTCACCGGGATGAACGCTTACCAGCTGCTGCTGAACTGGGCCGAGGTGCACGTGCCGGCCGGCACCGCGAGCCTGCTGGTGTCCACCGCGCCGGTGTTCAGCGTCCTGCTGGCCCGGCTCTTCCTGCGCGAGCGGCTGAGCTGGCCGACCGTGCTCGGCAGTGCGGTGGCGCTGGCCGGCTCGGCGCTGATCGCCCTGTCCGGTGGCGACGCGCACTACGCCACCGCGGCCTGGGCGGTACTGGCCGCCGCGCTCGTGCAGGGCGTCTACCACTTCGCCTGCAAGCCGCTGCTGCGCCGCTACACCGGCCTCGAGGTGGCCTGTTACGCGATGTGGACCGGCACCGCGGTGCTGCTCCCGTTCGCCCCGGCCGCGCTCGGCAGGATCGGCGCGGCGCCGCTGGGGGCGACCGTCTCGGTGCTCCTGCTCGGCCTGCTCCCGTCCGCCGTCGGCTTTGTGACCTGGGGCTGTCGGGCGCCGCTGATTTCCGGCCGGCCCGTCAGCGGGCGCCGCGGCCGTCGGCGCTGCCCGCCGCGGCGGGGCGGGGGCTCGGCAGCGCGTCGCGGGACTTCACGACCCTCGGCTGCTCGACCCGCGGCTTTTCCACTCGCGGGGCCTCCACCCGGGGCGCCTCGACCGGCGGCTGCTCGGGCTGGGCCGCCTCCTCCCGGGGTGCCTCGGCCCGGGGCGCCTCCCCTTGGGGTGCGTCCGCCCGGGGTGACTCCACGGTCGGCTTCTCGGGCCGGGGTGCTTCCGCTCGGGGCGGCTCGGTCCGGGACGACCGGTCGGTCCGGGCAGTGGCGGTGCGGTCGGCGCGGTCGTGCTGCGCGGCCTGGGACTCGGCCAGCTGGGTCTCCGCCATCTGGGTGCTGAGCTCCTGGTCGCGCATCCGGGAGAGGACGGCCATGGTCGCGGCGTGCCCGATCGCGGTGAGCAGGAGCATGACGCCGGTGCGCGCGATGACCGTCCGGGGGCCGGGGTCGACCCCGAGGCCGATCGAGGCGACCAGCGCGACGATCCCGAGCATCACCAGGTGGAACAGGAACGCGACCATCGACGCCATCTGCCGCGACCGCGCCGGGTTCTGGAAGACCTCGTCCAGGTACCCCGGGCTCTTGCGCAGGATCAGCTGGCCGTCCACCAGCACGATCACCGCTCCGATGAACAGGACGAGCAGATAGGGCGAGCTGCCCATGGTGAACCCTCCAACGCCGCCGATGGGTGACATGACCGGGCCGGCCGGCCCTGGCCCGACACGGGTGGGTACCCGACGTCGCGCGGTTGAACCCGTCTGTCGATCACTCGCTCGTCCGGGTGGCCCCAGCCGGTCACAGCCGCCACACCTGCGCACGCAGGGTGCTTGCTTTTGCAAGCATGATTACCCTGCCCGGTTCGTGGTACCCGAGTGAGGAACTGGTCCGAAGAGAGTCCGAAGCGCGACGAAAGAGGAGACCACTGATGGCAGTTACGCCGCCGAACTCCGCCGATGTCCGCAAGGCCCGAGCGCGGGCCGGGAAGGCAGCGTCCGCCCGGTTCGACGCCGTGCGCACCCCACTGCTGGCCTGGCTCGGGGCCGGTGACCTGGCCCTGCACAAGCTGGGCGAGCTGCCCGGCGAGCTGCGCACCCGGCTGTCCGCCGACGAGGTGCGCAAGCGGGTCGACACGGTCAGCGGGCAGGCTCGCAGGGCCTACGACGAGCTGGCCGACCGCGGCGAGGACACGCTGGAGCGGATCCGCCAGCAGCCACGGGTCGCCCGGGTGCTCGGTGAGGCGCGTGACGCGTCCGGCCGGCTGGACCGGCGCGTAGAACGCACCGTCGGCCGCACTGTCGACAATGTGCACGACGCCAGCGAGGAGGCTCTCAGTGAGCTGAGCACCCGGACCAGGTCGGTCGGGGAGCGGGCCGCGCTCGGGGCTCAGCGCTCCGCCGGCACTGCAGCGGCGGGTGTCCGGGAGGCCGGCGACGAGGTCGCGGAGTCGGTCGAGGCGGCCGGTGACGAGACCGCGCACGTCGCCCGAAGCGCGAGTCGCAAGGCCGCCAACCGGGCCTCCGCGCCGCGCCGGCCGAGCACCGCCACCAGGACCACGAAGGGCCAGACCGGCCGATAGTCCCGCGCCGGTCGGTCCCGAGCCGGTCGACGGTGCTAACCCGCCGCGACCGGCTCGTTCGATGTCGGCGTGGCCGGGCTCGGCAGTGTCGCCGCCCCGGGTCGCGCCGGCAGCCTCGCGTCCAGCGGCTCCGGTTCCGCGAGTCTCGGGGCCGGCAGCCTCGGGTCCGGCAGTCTCGGCGCTGGCACGAGGCGGGGAGGGGTCGCGCCGGTCCTGGCGAGCCGCGCCCGGCGCAGCCGGCCGAGTGCGATAGCCACCTCACGCAGGCTCTGGTAGGTCCGCGCTGGCAGCTGGGCCAGCTCGGTGGAGTACGCCGGGCCGGCGCCGTAGTACTGCGCCTGGGCGATGACCTGCCAGCGCTCGGCCGGGAAGGCCAGGCCGGCGAGTACCTGCTGGATCCCGATCGCCATCGGGTCGATGTTGTTCCGCATAGTTGCCAATCGCCCGCGCCCATCTGTGATGTGACCGGTGTCACCGACGAATGCCCCCGTAGGTGACCGGACAAACCTCGATGCGCCCAGCGGGGTGAAAATCCGGCGGTTGGAACGGCTCCTGAGTGGTACCCAATGAGCGGGTGAGCTTGGGGAGTCAGAGGAGACCGGATGTTGACCGATCGGGAACGACGGACGCTGCGCGAGATCGAGCGGGGGCTGTCCGTCGACGCTCCCGATTTAGCCGAGTTGATGCGGACCCGGCGCGTGCGCCGCTCGGTGAACTGGCCGAGGCTGGCCTACGACGTGGTGGCGGCGGTTGCCGTGCTGTCCGCGGTGGGCTGCCTGCTGCTCGGCGTGGTCGGTTCGGCGGCGGTCGCCGCGCTGTTCGCCTCGGTCGTGATAGCGGTGCGCTACCTGCGGTTCACGGCGCAACCCGACGGTCCCCGGCGGCCGGGTCGCCGTCCGGGCCCGGGTTGGCCGTTGGGCCGGGGCCGCCCGGGCGGTCGACGCTGACCGTTCCGCCAATCCGACCCGCACTGATCGTTCCGACGGGGACTCGCGACAGGGATTAGCCTGAAACGGGGGACCCAACCGTGTCCCGCCGTGCTGGTAGCGACGAGATCGGTGGTCGAGGGCGTGGTCGACGGCACAGTGGTCGAGTCGGTGGGGCAAGCGGACCCGTGCGCGGGGCCGAGTATGGAGTCGGAGCCGACCACGCTCGGCGCGGTGGGCGTCGTGCTGCACCCGCGCCGTGACAACGCGCAGGCGGTGGAGTGCATCGCGGCCTGGGCGGCGCGGCACGGGATCCGGCTGCTCGGGGTCTCCCAGGAGCTGGACCGGCTGCGTGACCTGGCCGAGGCGGTCGAGCCCGAGCAGCTGGCCAGCGAGGTCGACCTGCTGGTCAGCCTGGGCGGCGACGGCACCATGCTGCGCGCGCTGCGCATGGTGCACGGGCGCAAGGTGCCGGTGCTCGGGGTCAACCTGGGTCGCCTGGGCTTCCTGGCCGAGGTCGACGTGCCCGACCTGGCCGCCGCGCTCGAGGCGATCGTGCGGGGCGAGCACCGGGTGGAGGCGCGGGTCTCGGTCACCGCCACCCTGGACGGCCAGGCGAGCACCGCCTACAACGACGTCGTGCTGGCGCGGCGGCCCGGCCAGGGCATGGCGGCGGTCGCGCTGTGGGTCGAGGGCAAGCCGTTCGTGCGCTACTCGGCGGACGCGATCATCGTGTCCACCCCGACCGGCTCGACGGCGTACAACTTCTCCGCCGGCGGCCCGATCGTGTCGCCCCGGGCCCAGGGGCTGCTGGTCACGCCGGTGGCACCGCACTCGTCGTTCAACCGCTCACTGTTCCTGAGCTGCAGCGAGCCGCTGGCGCTCGAGGTGCTCACGGGCAGCGGCGTGCTCGCGGTGGAGGTCGACGGCGAGGTGCGCGCCGACGTGCAGCCGGGCGACATCATGCGCCTCGGGGTCGACCTGGACGGCGGCCAGGTGGTGCGGTTCGCCGGCTCCAGCTTCTACGACCGGGCCCGCCGCAAGCTGCGCGTCACCGACTCCGCCGAGCTCGGCTGAGCCCGAGGGCATCTCCGCGCGTCACCTGACGGGTCGGCGCGTCGCCATTCTTCTAACCCTTAAAAGTCATTTGACAGGTTAGTAGCGCTGTGCTTCGCTGCTTATAACCGCAAAAGCTCAGACAAGGGGTTAGTCATGGTTCACGTCAGGCACCGCTTCGAGACCGTGCGGGGACACCAGCTCTTCTACCGTGAGGCCGGCCCGGTCGACGCGCCGACGGTCGTGCTGCTGCACGGCTTCCCGACCAGCTCGTTCATGTTCCGGGAGCTCATCCCGGCACTGGCCGACCGCTACCACGTGATCGCGCCGGACCACCTCGGCTACGGGTTCTCCGACGCGCCCTCGGTGGACGAGTTCGACTACACCTTCGACGCGCTCGCCGACCTCACCGCGGGGCTGCTGGAGCAGCTCGGCGTCACCCGTTACGCGATCTACGTGCAGGACTACGGCGCCCCGATCGGCTGGCGGCTCGCGCTGCGTCACCCGTCGGCGGTGCTGGGCGTGATCAGCCAGAACGGCAACGGCTACGAGGCCGGCTTCGTGCCGGAGTTCTGGCCGCCGATCTGGGCCTACGGCAAGGACCCGTCCCCGGAGAACGCGGCGCCGCTGCGCGAGGCGTTGGCCCTGGACTCCATCAAGTGGCAGTACACCCACGGCCTCGCCGACCCGAGCGTGGTCAGCCGGGACACCTGGCACCACGACTACGCCGGCGTCAGTCGTTCCGGCAACGACCTGGTGCAGCTGAAGCTGTTCCACGACTACAGCACCAACCGGCCGCTCTACCCGACGCTGCACGAGTACTTCCGGTCGAGCCAGGTGCCGCTGCTCGCCGTCTGGGGCAAGAACGACGCGATCTTCGGCCCGGACGGCGCCCGCGCGTTCGCCGAGGACCTGCCGAAGGCGGAGATCCACCTGCTCGACGGCGGCCACTTCCTGCTGGAGAGCCACCTGGACGAGGCCGTCGGGCTGATCCGGGACTGGCTCGGCCGGGTGCTCATCGGCTAGCCCTGGTTTTAGCCCTGGTTCTAGCCCGGCAGCGTGGCGGGGGCGCTGCCGGTCAGGGCCAGGCGGACCTCGGGTGACCAGGCCGCCGCGCGCGGCGAGTCCGGGGCCGCCATCGTGATCACCATGTTGCCGGTGGCGGCCAGGACCTCGCCGGCGCGCACGGCGAACTCGTAGCGCATCGACCGTTCGCCGACGGCCGCTATCGCCAGCTCGACCTGCAGCTCCTGGCCGAACCAGAGCCGGGCGCGGTAGTCGACCTCGTAGTGCACCCGGGGGATCCGGCCGAACAGGTCGGCCACGCCGAGCCGGCGCAGCAGCTCCGACTCGGCGGACTCCACCCAACGCAGGACGGCCCCGTGGTGGTGGTGCCCGGCGGCATCCGTGTCGTGCCACTCCACGATGCGGTGCACGACGATGCTGGGCAGCGTCACCGGGCGTCGACCACCGGGTTGCGCAGGGTGCCGATGCCCTCGATGGTGGCCTCGACGACGTCGCCCGGGGTGAGGAACTGGGGCGGCGTCTGCGCGGCGCCGACCCCCTGGGGGGACCCGGTGGCGATCACGTCACCGGGCTCGAGGGTCATCCCGGAGCTGATGTCGGCGATCAGCGTCGCCACGCTGAACAGCATGTGCGCGGTGTTGCCCTTCTGCTTGACCTCGCCGTTGACCTTCAGCCCGAGGTCGAGCCGCTGCGGGTCGGGCACCTCGTCGGCGGTGCGGATGGCCGGCCCGAGCGGGGCGTACGAGTCCTGCCCCTTGGAGAAGAACCACTGGCCGGAGCGGCGCTGGTCGCGGGCGCTGATGTCGTTGACGATGCTGTAGCCGAACACGTGGCCGAGCGCGTCCTCGACGCTGACCCGCCTCGCGGTGCGGCCGATCACCACGGCCAGCTCGCACTCCCAGTCCAGCTGTGCGGTCATGTCCCCGTTGTGCTGGATCGGCTCGCCGGGGCCGACCACGGCGGTGGCCGGCTTGCTGAACAGCACCGGGCGGGTCGGCAGGTCCTTCGCGGTGTCCAGGGTGCGGCTCGACTCCTCGACGTGCTCGACGTAGTTCAGCCCGACGCCGACGATCTTGCCGGGGCGCAGCGGGGCGTGCAGCCGGACGGTGTCCAGCGGCAGGGCCGGCGCGCCGGCGGTGAGCCTCTCGGCGAGCAGGGTCAGCACAGTCGGGCCGGCGGCCACGATGTCGAGCAGGCTGCCGTAGCCGGTACCGAGGTCGAGCACGGTGCCGTCGCGCAGCACGCCCGGGCGCGGTCCGGTCGTGTCATCGGCGGGGTCGGAGAAGGTGACGAGAAGCATCGGGACTCCAGTGCTCAGTGCTCAGGCGGGTACGGGCTGGTGGCCGTCGTTTTCGGCGTAGGCCTCTTCGCGCCAGAAGCCGAGCGCGCGCATCACCGGGAAGTCGTTGAAGGAGAACAGGCAGGCGTCCTCGGAGCGGCTGGCGTTGGCGTGCTCGTGCCAGGCCCAGGAGGGCACGCAGAAGATGTCGCCCTCGGTCCAGTCGATGCGCTGGCCGGCGACGATCGAGGTGCCGCTGCCCTTGGCGGCGGTGTAGATCTTGGAGCCGACCTGGCGGTGGGCCAGGGTGGACTCCCCGGCGCGCAGCAGCTGCATGTGCGCGCTCATCGTGGGCATCACCGACCCGCCGGTCAGCGGGTTGGAGTACTCCATGATGATGCCGTCGTAAGGGGAGCCGTCGGTGGCCTTCGCCGCGTTGCACAGCGCCTCGTAGGTCGGCTCCCACGGGTAGGCCAGCAGCGGCGAGTGGGTCTTGTGCCAGGTGTCTGTGCCGTCAGAGGAGAACGGGCGCAACTGGCCGGCGCCGTAGGTGAACAGTGACGAGTTCGTGATGCCGACCTGCTTCTGGTAGACGTCGGGGTGCACCTCGTAGAACGGCGCGTCCAAGGCGTTGACCAGCGGGATGTCGAGCCCGTCCTGCCAGATCACCGGCCCGGCTGGGCCAAGGCCACCTTCGATGCCCTCGTTGCCGTGCTCGTGCCAGGTCCAGTTCGGGGTGATAGCGAAGTCGCGCGGGCCGACCTTGAGCTTCTGCCCGTCCACGATCGTCCAGGCGCCGGTGCCCTCGATGACGAAGCGCAGCGCGGCCGCCTGGTGGCGGTGCGCGGTCATCGACTCGCCCGGTCCCATGATCTGCAGGCCGCTGTAGAGCAGCCCGACCGTGGCGGCGATGTCGCGGCGTTGCGGGTTGTACAGCGCGACCACGCGCCGGCCGGCGTCGTCGCCGGTGACCAGCCGCAACGCCTCCAGCACCAGCGGCCGCAGCTCGGCGTAGCTCCACTTCACCGGCACCGACTGGGGCTGCGGGTACCAGGGCTCGATCTTGTTGGCGATCGTCCACAGCGCGCCGGCCTCCAGCTTGGCCAGCTGCTCGTAGTACGCGCCCAACTCGGCGGTCTCGGTGACCCGGGCCCGGCCGAGCACATCGTCGCTGTAGGCCATGGCGTCTCCTCGTCGTCTGGTGTCGTCTGGCGGAGCTACTGCCGTGGAGACACTACGCTGTATAGCGTCTTTCTGACGTTCGCAAACTATACTACAGTCATGCTGGCCTGACGACAGCGAGCGAAGGAGTATCGATGCGGATCGCCGTGGTGGGTGGCGGGCCCGGGGGTCTGTATCTCGCCGCCCTGGCCAAGCAGCTGGACCCGAGCCGCGAGGTGGTGGTCTGGGAGCGCAACGCCGCCGACGACACCTTCGGCTTCGGTGTGGTGTTCTCCGACGAGACGCTCGGCGGCATCGAGGCGGCCGACCCGGAGCTGTTCGCCCAGGTGGCGCGCAATTTCGCCCGCTGGTCGGACATCGACGTGGTGCACCGGGGCGCCACCGTCACCTCCGGCGGCCACGGCTTCGCCGCGATCAACCGCAAGGTGCTGCTGCAACTGCTGCAGCGCCGCTGCGACGAGGTCGGCGTGCGGGTCCGGTACCGCACGGAGGCGCCGCCGGTCGAGCGGCTGGCCGGCGAGTTCGACCTGGTGGTGGCCGCGGACGGGGCCAACTCCGCGATCCGGTCCCAGTACGCCGACGTGTTCGGCCCGACGCTGGACGAGCGGTCCTCGCGCTACATGTGGCTGGGTACCGACAAGGTCTTCGACGCCTTCACGTTCCTGGTCGCGGACACCCCGCACGGCCCGCTGCAGGTGCACGCGTACCCGTTCAGCACCGACCGCAGCACGTTCATCGTCGAGGTGAACGAGCGGACCTGGCGCGCGGCGGGCTTCGACCGGGAGAGCGGCGCCAACCTGCCGCCCGGGGTCAGCGACGAGCCCAGCATCCGGCGGATCAGCGAGATCTTCGCGGCCGACCTGGACGGCGCCGAGCTGATCGCCAACAACTCCAAGTGGGTCCGGTTCACCGTGGTGCGCAACCGCACCTGGCGCCGGGGCAACGTCGTGCTGCTCGGCGACGCGGCGCACACCGCGCACTTCTCGATCGGCTCCGGCACCAAGCTGGCGATGGAGGACGCGCTCTCGCTGGCCGCCTGCCTGCAGGAGAACCCGCTGGTCAGCGAGGCGCTGGTGGCCTACGAGGCGGAGCGCCGCCCGGTCGTGGAGAGCACCCAGCGGGCCGCGCAGGCCAGCCTGGCGTGGTTCGAGGACATCGCGCACGTGGTCGGGCAGGACACCCCGCGGTTCGCCTTCAACCTGCTCACCCGCAGTCGCCGGGTCACCTATGACAACCTGCGGCTGCGCGACCCGGAGTACATCGCGGGCCTGACGCGGTGGTTCGACGGACAGCACACGGCGCGGGTCTCGGTGGGGGAGCGGGCAGGGGAGCTGGCGGGGGAGTCGGTAGGGGAGCCCAAGCCGCCACTGTTCCAGCCGCTGCGCCTCGGTGGCCGGACGCTGCGCAACCGGATCGTCACCGCCCCGGTGGCCACCTACACCGCGCGCGACGGGGTGCCCGGCGACGAGGAGGCGCTCTGGCTGGCCGGCTCGGCGCTGGGCGGGTCCGCGCTGGTGCTGGCCGGTATGACGGCGGTCAGCGCGGCCGGCCGGGCCACCGCGCGGTGCGCCGGCCTCTACACCGACGGGCAGGCCGCCGCGTGGCGCGAGCTGGTGGACCGGGTGCACCGGGTGTCCGGCGCGCTGGTCGGCGTGCAGCTCACGCACGCCGGCGCCAAGGCCGGGTCCGCCGCCCCGGGCGACCCCGCCGAGGCGCGAGAGTCCGGCAACCCCGGAGACCCCGAGCCCGCCGCCCCCGGCGACCCCGGCGAGCTCGGTGCGCGGAGCTGGCCGACCGTGGCCGCGTCGCCGATCCCGTTCCACCCGGGCGACCCGGCGCCCGCCGAGCTGGACGAGCCCGGCCTGCGGGCGGTCGTAGCGGACTTCGCCGCCGCCACCGAGCGCGCTGCAAGCGCCGGCTTCGACGTGCTGGAGCTGCAGGCCGGCCACGGGCACCTGCTGTCCGGGTTCCTGTCCCCGCTGACCAACCGGCGCACCGACCACTACGGCGGGCCGCTGGCTCAGAGGCTGCGGTTCCCGCTGGAGGTACTGGACGCGGTCCGCGCGGCGTGGCCGGCCGACCGGCCGATCCTGGTGCGCATCTCGGCGGTCGACTGGGCCGAGGGCGGCACGACGGTGGAGGACGCCGTCGAGATCGCCCGCGCGCTGGCCGGGCACGGCGCCGACGCGATCGACGTGTCCAGCGGCGAGGTGGTGGCGCACGAGCGGCCGGCGTACGGGCGCAGCTACCAGACGCCGTTCGCCGAGCGGATCCGGCACGAGGCCGGCGTGCCGACGATCGCGGTCGGCGGCATCTCCACCCAGGACGACGCCACCTCCATCGTGCTGGCCGGCCGGGCCGACCTGGTCGGCATCGGCCGCGCCGCGCTGCACGACCCGGCCTGGGCGCTGCACGCCGCCGCCGAGCTGGGCTACCGGGGCCCCGGCGCCGAGTGGCCCGCGCACTACCGCCCCGGCAGCGCGCCGCCGCCGGGCCGCACCGCCGACCGGGAACGCCCCCGCCTGACCCTGGGCACCGAGCCCGAACCGTCGATCCACCAGCGCTGGCGCCCCGCCGGGGACCGCCCGACCCTGTTACTGACGAGGTGACCACGATGTTCGAGCTACCCCGTTTCACCGCGGCCGCTGTGCAGCACAGCCCGGTCTTCCTGGACCCGGCCGCGACGGTGCGCAAGGCCGTCGGGCTGATCGAGGAGGCCGCCGCCAACGGCGCCACGCTGGTGGCGTTCCCCGAGGTCTTCGTGCCGGGCTACCCGTACTGGAACTGGACGATGAACCCGGTACAGGGCTCGCCGTGGTTCGAGAAGCTCTACCGGGCGGCGGTCGACGTGCCGGGGCCCGAGGTGGCCGAGCTGTGCGCGGCGGCCCGGCGGCACCGCACCACCGTCGTGATCGGGGTGAACGAGCGCGGCCGGCACAGCCTCGGCGTGCTCTACAACACCGTGCTCACCATCTCCTCGGCCGGCGAGCTGCTCGGCGTGCACCGCAAGCTGGTGCCGACCTGGGCGGAGAAGCTGACCTGGACCCACGGCGACGGCAGCACCCTGAAGGTGCACAACACCGAGGTCGGCAAGATCGGCGTGCTGGCCTGCGGCGAGAACACGAACACGCTGGCCCGTTTCGCGCTGCTGGCGCAGGGTGAGCAGGTGCACGTGGCCAGCTACATCGCGCTGCCGGTCGCGCCGGAGGACTACGACATGGCCGACGCGATCGCCATCCGGACCGCCGCCCACGCGTTCGAGGGCAAGATCTTCTCGGTCATCTCGACGTCGACGATCTCCGAGGAGATGATCGACGCGATCGCCGGGTCCGACCAGGCCGTGCGCGACCAGCTGGCCCGCAAGCGCAACGCGCTGTCCGGCATCTTCGGCCCGGACGGCCGCCCGGTGAGCGAGCCGCTGATCGACACCGAGGGCATCGTCTACGGCGAGATCGACCTCGGGCGCTGCATCCAGGCGAAACAGATGCACGACATCATCGGCCACTACAACCGGTTCGACGTCTTCTCGCTGCACCTGAACGCGACGCCACAACAGCCGCTGGTCGTCACCGGCCGTCCGGCCGACCCCTCCGGCCGTCCGGCCGATCCCGCCCCGGTACTGCCCGAGCGGGACTGAGGCCCGGCCATGCGGCTCTCGCCCAGTGCGCACGTGGACACGTTCTGTCGGGACAACCTGCCGAACGGGCGGGACTGGCCCGACCTCGTCTTCGACCTGCCGGAGCTGCGCTACCCGGACCGGCTGAACTGCGCGACCGAGCTGTTGGACGGGGCGGTCGGGAGGTGGGGGCCCGACCGCCCCTGCGTGCTGTCGCCGACCGGGACCTGGACCTACGGCGAGCTGCTGTCCACGGCGAACCGGGTGGCGCACGTGCTGGTCGAGGAGTTCGGCGTCGTGCCGGGCAACCGGGTGCTGCTGCGCGGGCCGAACAACCCGTGGCTGGCCGCGTGCTGGCTGGGTGTGCTCAAGGCCGGCGCCGTCGCGGTCACCACGATGCCGCTGCTGCGCGGCCATGAGCTGGCCAAGATCGTCGAGGCCGCCCGGCCCACGGTGGCGCTGACCGACCACCGGTTCGCCGGTGAGCTGCACGCGCTGGGCGGGGGCCTGCCGGTGTGCGGGTTCGGCGGTACCGGGGCGGGCGACCTGACCGCGCGCGCCGCCGCCCGGCCGGCCCGCTTCGACGACGTGCCGACCGCCGCCGACGACGTCGCCCTGCTGGCGTTCACCTCCGGCAGCACCGGCCAGCCCAAGGCCACCATGCACTTCCATCGGGACGTGCTGGCGATCGGCGACACGTTCTCCCGGCACGTGCTGCGGCCGACCCCGGACGACGTGTTCACCGGCTCACCGCCGCTGGCCTTCACGTTCGGCCTCGGCGGGCTGCTGGTGTTCCCGCTGCACGCCGGCGCCGCCACGCTGCTGGTCGAGCGGGCCACCCCGGTGGAGCTGCTGGAGGAGGCGGCCCGCCACGGCGTCAGCATCCTGTTCACCGCGCCGACCGCGTACCGGGCCATGCTCAACTCGCCCAGCGCGCACCTGCTGGGCGGGCTGCGGCGGGCGGTGTCGGCCGGCGAGTCACTGTCGGCCGAGCTGGCCACCCGGTTCCACGAGGCCACCGGGCACTGGCTGATCGACGGCATCGGCGGCACCGAGCTGCTGCACATCTTCATCTCCGCCGCCGACGAGCAGGTGCGCCCCGGCGCGGTCGGCCGCGTGGTGCCCGGCTTCCGCGCCACCGTGCTGGACCTGGATGGCCGGCCGGTCGCCGACGGCACCCCGGGGCTGCTCGCCGTCAAGGGCCCCACCGGCTGCCGCTACCTCGCCGACGAACGGCAGGCCCAGACCGTGCGCGACGGCTGGACGCTGACCGGGGACACCTTCGTCCGCGACGCCGACGGCTACTTCTGGTACCGGGCCCGCAGCGACGACCTGATCATCTCGTCCGGCTACAACATCGCCGGTCCGGAGGTGGAGGAGGTGCTGCTGGAGCACCCGGACGTGCTCGACTGCGCGGTCGTCGGCACCCCCGACCCGGACCGGGGCGCGATCGTCACGGCGTTCGTGGTGCCCCGGCCCGGCGCGGCCGCCGACGAGTCCGCCCGGCGGGCCCTGCAGGAGTTCGCCAAGGCGGCGATGGCCCCGTACAAGTACCCGCGACTGATCGAGTTCGTGCCCGAGCTGCCCCGCAACGCGAACGGCAAGCTGCAGCGCTACCTGCTCCGCCAACGCGCCGCCGCCCTCCGCTGACCCCGTGGGTGGCGAGTGGTCCTATGGGGCCACTCGCCACTCACGGGGCCTGAGCTGCGCAAACATCGAAGGGTAACCGCCGGCGCCGCGCTCGCACGGTCGATGTCGCCCTGTCGCGACCTCTTGTTGCGAACCCGAACCGCCTATCACGCCGGTTGGTAGCCATCACTCGATCGAGGCATCTAGGATCGCACCCTTGCGCGGGCCTGGGCCGATGCAGCCAAGACGATCGTTACCACGAGGCTTGATGGAGCGTGCCATGCCGACACCAGTGACCAAGCCCGCGGCCGGTGCCGTCGCGGACGCGGCGAATCCGCCCGGAATCGGCGAGCAGGCCGACATCGGCACGTTGCGCCAGCTGTGGCGGTTCCGCGACTACGGCCGGGCCGAGCTGCGGTCGCTGGTGCTGGGCACGGTGATGCGCGGCTGTGAGCTGGCGGCGGACCTGGCCGCGCCCTGGCCGCTGGCGCTGGTCATCGACGACCTGCTGCGCGGGGACCACAAGCAGGGCATTCTCAAGGACGTCGCGAACTGGTTCGGCGGCTCGTCGGTGGCGATGCTGCTGGTCGCGGCGGTGGCGGTGCTGCTCATCACGGCGATCTCCGGGCTGTTCGACTACCTGGGCGACAAGATCATGAACGGGGCCGGGGAGCGGATCACGTCCCGCATCCGCGCCGACACGTTCTCCTACGTCGACCGCCTGCCGATGGGCTACCACGACCGGCAGTCCATCGGGGAGCTGACCACCCGGGTCATCCAGGACACCGGTCGGATCGAGGACAGCCTCGTCGACCTGTTCTCCACCTTCGTGCCGGCGGTGTTGACGCTGGTCGGCACGGGAGTGGTGTTGATCGCGGTGGACTGGCGGCTCGGGCTGATCGGGCTGTGCGTGGCTCCGCTGGTGTTCCGGGCGGCCATGCACTACGCCCGCGTCACCCGCCGCACCTCCCGGCAGCGACGGGCCGCGGTGGGCAAGCTGACCGGGTTCGTCACCGAGTCGCTGCAGGGCATGCGCACCATCCACGCGTTCGGCAGCCAGGACGCCCAGGACCAGCGCTTCGGCCGGACCAACCGCGACGTGCTCCGGCTCGGGCTGCGGTCGGTGGACCTGAGCGCCCAGTTCAGCCCGGTGCTGCAGGTCATCTCGGCGATCGGCACCGCGGCGCTGCTGTTCGTCGGCGGGTACGGGGCGCTGCACGGGTGGTGGCAGGTCGGCGTGCTGGTCGTGGTGACCACGTACCTCAAGAACATGCTCTCGCCGATGAAGTCGCTGGCCAAGCTCGCGCCGAGCTTCACCCAGGGCGCGGCTTCGGCCGAGCGCGTCGCGGCGATCCTGGACCAGCCCCAGGATCACCAGCTGCCCGAGACCGGGTTACCGGAGCGGGTGAGCGGGGAGATCGAGCTGCGCACCGTGGGGCTGGACTACGGCCGGGGCCCGGTGTTGTCGAACCTGAGCCTGACCATCCGGGCCGGGGAGCGGATCGCGCTGCTGGGCGAGAACGGGGCGGGCAAGTCGACCACGCTGTCGTTGATCGGCGGCCTCTACCGACCGACCACCGGCGAGGTGCTGCTCGACGGGCTCTCGGTGCCGGAGGTACCGGAGCACTGGCTGCACCAGCAGGTGGCCATGGTCCTGCAGGACACCTTCCTGTTCTCGGGCAGCCTGGCCGACAACCTGCGCTACGGCCGCCCCGAGGCCACCGACGAGGACGTAGCCAGGGTCGCCGAGGCGGCGCTGGTGACCGAGTTCGCCGCGAACCTGCCCGATGGGCTCGACACCGTGGTCACGGCCGGCGGGGTAGGGCTGTCGGGTGGGCAGCGTCAGCGGGTCGGCATCGCCAGGGCATTGCTGGTCGACGCCCCGGTGGTGATCCTGGACGAACCCACCGTCGGCCTCGACGCCCACGCCGAGGAGTTCGTCGTCGAGGCCCTCACCCGACTCATGGAGGGTCGCACCGTCATCATGACCACCCACCAGCCGGCGCTGACCGCCCTGGCCACTCGGACCATCCACCTGCACCCGGGTGGTGTACTCGATGAAGCTCCGCCCCGCCCGCAGACGGTAGGGTCTGAACGATGACCAGTCCGGTTACCCCCTCCAACGGCAACGGCCGGCCCACGGACAGCCGCATGATCATTCTGATCCGACATGCGGAGAAGCCGCTGCACCCGTCCGGCAGCCCGCACGGGGTCGACCCCGAGGGCGAGATGGACCCGCACAGCCTCACCATCAGCGGCTGGATCCGGGCCGGCGCGCTGGTCGAGCTGTTCGCGCCCTCCCGGGGTGAGCTGCCCAGCCAGCTGAGGCGGCCGGACACCATCTACGCCTCCGCCCACGCCGGAGGCCACAGCAAACGCTCGGCCCAGACCGTCGGCCCACTGGCCGCCCGCCTCGGCCTCGAGGTCATCAAGCGCTTCGCCGCCGGCGACGAGTCGCACCTCACCCGTGAGATCGTCAGCCGCCCCGGCACCACGCTCGTCGCCTGGCACCACGAGGCCATCCACAAGATCGCCGAGCACCTCGGCGAGGTGCACCCGGCGCCGCCGCGCCACTGGCCGCACGACCGGTTCGACATGATCTGGACCTTCACCCCCGAGCCCGACGGGTGGCGCTTCACCCAGATCCCGCAGCTCCTGCTGCCCGGCGACCTGCCGTACCCCATCGAGGAGCTGTCCAAGCCGGCCGGCCGGAGTAACGCGCCGGACCTGGGCTGACTCAGCGACCGGGTGTGAGGTAGGGGGCAGGGTCGCCCCCGGCGCGGGGCAGGCTCGCCAGCCAGCGGTGGAACCCGGCCGGGTCCCGGCGTTCGATCTCGTCCAGCAGGTCGGAGCGCAGCTGGATCCGCGCCGGGTCCGGGCTGCCGGACTGCTCGTGCGGATTGCTGGCGTAGCTGTCGTGCAGGGCGCGGCACAACCGCGCGGTCGACAGCGCCCGGTAGCCGGCGTCCGCCCCGCGTGCCGGCGGTCCGCCGCGCGGTATCGCGCCGACGGGGGTGGCTGGCGGCCGGATGCCGGCGCCGGCCCGCAGCAGTCCGAGCGCGGCCGCCGCGAGAGCGACCAGCAGCACACACGCGAGCCCGCTGTCCGGGCCCACCACCAGCACCGCGGCGTTCAGACTCATGTATCTCCATGCCGATCCGGATCCGAACGGACCGCTCAGACCACTCAACCAGCATTCGTCGCGGCGCGCTCGGACAGATTGGTCCGCCGAACGGATCCCTCAGTGGAGTACGGCGTTGACGTGGTCGTCGGCGGGGCCGGCCAGCTTCTCCCTGAGCCGGGTGAACAGGTCCTGCGCGTGCAGGCCCTGCCAGTCGGCCGGCAGCAGCTCCAACGGCAGGCCCGGGTCGGCGTAGGGCAGCCGCCGCCACCGCGTGACCATCTCGACGTAGTCGGCGAACGCGGCGCCCGGCGCCCCGGCGGCGCGCTGCTCCACCGGGCGGTAGCGGTCCAGGAACTCGGTGTAGAGCCGGTCCAGGGCCGGGAGGTCCCACCAGCGGGCGATGTTGTGGGCCGGGTCGCCGAAGGCCACGTGCTGGCCCCGGAACACCTCGGCGTTCGCGGTCAGTTCCAACCGTTCCAGCAGCTCGGCGGCCTCGGACTCCAGGTGCCCCGGCGCGATCCACACCCCGGGCGTCACGGTGCCGAAGCCCAGCCGGGTCAGCTCGGTGCGCAGCCGGTACCGCTTCTCCCGCACCGTCTCCGGCACCGAGAACACCACGACCAGCCACCCGTCGCCGACCGTGGCCCGGCGCCGGCCGAAGATCCGGGCGTCGCCCTCGGCGAGGATCTCCTGGCCGGCGGGGGACAGGGTGTAGCCGGCCGCGCCCCGCCGCTTCTCCGCGACCAGCAGGCCGCGCCGCTTCAGCCGGGAGATCGACGAGCGGACGGCCTGCGCATCGATCCCCAGGTCGGCCAGCAGCCGCACCACCGATGCGACGGACAGCCAGCCGCCCTGGCGCCTCGCGTAGAGCCCGTAGACCGTGACGATCAGCTGCCGGGGCTGGACCGCACCGCCGGGGGCATCCTCGCCCTCGGCGTGATCCACGGCGCTGTCCTCGACGGCGGTCACAAAGAGACGATATCCCGTACCTCTCGGTAGCCGTGCTCGGTGGCTGTGTTCGGTGGCTGTGTTCAGTGGCCCCGGAACGCCTCGGCCAGCCACCAGGAGCCGCCGTCGTCGGCGAGCTTGGCGTCGATGACGATCGGGCCGTCGCGGGGCCCGTCGAGCCACTTGGTGAGTCCGGCCAGGTCATCGGCGGTACGTACGGTCAGCCCCGTGCAGCCGAACCCGGCGCCGACCGCCGCCAGGTCGGTGTCCGGGAACCGCACGGTGGCCAGGTCGGCCTCGCTGGCCCCGGTGAAGTGGTGCACCTCGGCGCCGTAGCCGGCGTCGTTGTAGACCACCACGACCAGCGGCAGCCGCAGCCGCACCGCGGTGTCCAGCTCGGCGACGCTCATCTGGAAGCCGCCGTCGCCCAGCGCGGCCACCGGCAGTCGGTCGGGCCGGGCCAGCGCGGCACCGATCGCCGAGGCCAGCCCGAGCCCGATGGACTGGAACGCCTGGGTGAAGCAGAAGCCGAACTCGTCGGGCACCGACAGGTACGCGCTGGGGTAGCCCATGAAGTTGCCGGAGTCGACCGCGACCACCCGCTCGCGCGGCAGCAGCTCGTCGAGGTGCCGGCTCAGGGTGCGGGGGTCGATCCGGTCCGGGGTGGAGAGGTCGGCGTGCTCGACCTGGTTCCACCGGCCTTCGGCGGCGATGCGGGTGGCGAGCGCCGGCTCGCGGTAGCCCGCTTTCGGCGTCGCGGTGTCGAGCAGGGCGGCGACCTCGGTGGCGGTCTGGCCGACGTCACCGCAGACCCCCAGGTCGACGGGCCGGTGCTGGCCGAGCGCCGCCTGGTCCAGGTCGATCTGCGCGACCTTGGCACTCGGACCGATCAGGCTGCCGTGCCGCATCGTCCACATGTTCAGCGCGCAGCCCCAGCCGACGACCAGGTCCGCGCCGGAGATCAGCTCCACGGCCAGCGGCGTGGCGAAGCCGCCGGAGATGCCGAGCGCCCACGGGTCGTCGTGGAACAGCCCGTGCGCGACCGCCGAGGTGGCCAGCAGCGCGCCGCACCGCCCGGCCAGCTCCCGCAGCGGCCCGGCGGCGGCCCTGGCGCCTCGGCCGGCGATGAACACCGGCCGTTCGGCGGCGGCGATCAGCTCCGCGAGCGCCGAGGTCGACGCCGGATCGGGGCGGATCGCGGCGGGTCCGGGGACCGGTTCGAGCACCGGTTCGAGCACAGCGCCGCCGTGCACAGCGCCGTCGAGCACAGCGCCGCCGTGCACAGGGGCGGCGTGGGCCTGCACGTCCAGCGGCAGGTTGAGCACGACGGTGCGGCGCCCCTGGTGGGCGGTGCGGTAGGCGCGCACGGTGTCGGCGAGCGCGCTCTCCGGACTGTGGACCCGCTCGGCCACCGCGCCGACGGCCGTGGCCAGTGCCGCCTGGTCGATGCGGAAGTTCGAGTGCACGGCCGCGCTCGCGGTGTCGGCGGTCAGCACGAGCAGTGGCGTGCGGCTCTTGGCGGCCTCGGCGATGCCGGTGAGGGCGTTGGTGTAGCCGCAGCCCTGGTGCGTGCTCAGCACCGCGACCTGCCCGCTCATCCGGGCGAACGCGTCGGCCATGGTCGCCGCGCCGCCCTCGTGCCGGGCCGCCACGTACGGCACGCCGGCGGCCCGCAGCGCGGCGGTGACCGCGAAGTTCCCGCTGCCGACCACCCCGAACGCGTGCCCCACCCCGAGCCGGGCCAGCGTGCGGCCGACCAGCTCAGCCACGTTCACCGGCTCAGCCTTCCACCAGCGCGAGCACGCGCGCCGGGCTGCCGGAGCCCCCCACGATCGGCAGCGGGCACACCACCAACAGTGCCCCGGTCGCCGGCAGCTGGGCGAGGTTCTGGAGCTGGGTCAGCCCGCACTTGCCGGCCCCGAGGATGAGGTGGTGGCAGGGAAACGCCGGGTCCAGCTCCATCGCCCGCCCGGCGTCGGTGCCGACGGTCTCCACGCCGAGGCCGACGATCGGGGTCTCCTCGGCCAGCCAGCGCGCGCAGTCCGCCGCCACGCCGGGGGTGTGCGAGCCGGTCTCGTCGACGTTCAGGAAGCGGTCCTGGTCGGCGGAGTGTTCGTCCCAACCCGTCCGGTAGAGCAGCCAACCCCCGTCCGGCAGCGCGCCGTGCTCGGCCTCCCACGCCCGGACGTCCTCGATCCGCAGCAGGTAGTCCGGGTCCTTGGCCACCCGCTCCGAGGCGTCCAGCACGACCGCCGGCGCGACCAGCGTGCGCAGCGGCACCTGGGACACGTCGAGACCGTCCCGCCCGCTCACCCAGTGGTTCGGGGCGTCCAGGTGGGTGCCGGTGTGCTCGCCGGTGTGGATGTTGTTCCAGTACCACATCGGGCCCCGCTCGTCGTAGCGGCTGATCTCCTCCAGCTGGAAGTTGATCGTGTTCGCGAACGGGTCGGGCAGCCGCAGCACCGGGGTCGAGTCGGTCAGCGGGGCGGTCAGGTCCACCACCCGCACCGAATCCTGGGTGATGGCCGAGTACAGCTGGGCGAGCAACGACACGGTGGGCCTCCTGCGAACTCAGGACACTAGCGGGGGGATTCTGCCTCGTCCGGGCGCCGGGCGGTGACCTCGGCCGTACGCCGGGCGGTGAGGAAGTACGCGATCACGAGCAGCACGAAGAAGGGCACGCCGTACTCCCAGGCCGGCTCGAGGCCGTGGATGAACCAGGTCGACACCAGCACCACGGCCAGGAACACCGCGGCCAGCCCACTGGTCACCGGGGCACCCCACAGCCGCACGGGGGGCGGCGGCTGGCCCGCCGCGGCCCGCTTGTGCCGGAACACCGCATGGGTGGCCAGGATCAGCAGCCAGACCACCAGCGCGCCGAAGATCGAGACGCCGAACAGCACGAGGTAGGCGGCGTTGTCCTGGCGCCAGGACAACGCGGTGGCCAGCACGAGCCCGAGCGCGGACAGCACCAGGGCGTTGCGCGGCACCCCCGTGGCCGTGAGCCGCCCTGTCCAGCGCGGGGCGTAGCCGTGCCCGGCCAGCGAGTGCAGCATCCGGGTGGTGAGGTAGAGGTTGGTGTTGGCGCTGGACAGTGCGGCGGTCAGCACCACGAGGTTCATCACCGCGGCCGCGGCCGGTACACCCGCCGAGTCGAACACCCGGACGAACGGGCTGGCGGTGATGTCGGAGCCCTGCGCCGTCACGCTCCAGGGCACGACGGTGAGCACGACCGCGATCGCCAGGATGTAGAACAGCGCCAGCCGCAGCACCATGCGCCGCGCCGCCCTGGGGATGTCCCGGACCGGGTCGGCCGACTCCGCCGCCGTCACCGAGACCACCTCGGTGCCGATGTAGCTGAACAGCACAAAAACCATCGCCAGCAGCAGTCCGCCCCACCCCTTGGGCAGGAAGCCGCCGTCGGCGGTCAGGTTGTGCAGGCCGGTGGCGGGCGCCTGGGGGAGGCCGAACACGATCAGCACCGCGCCGAGCAGGATGAACACCACGATCGCCACGACTTTGATCATGGCGAACCAGTACTCGACGGTGCCGAACAGCCGCACGGTGGCGGCGTTGACCGCGACGACCACGACGCCGAACACCGCGACCGGCAGCCACAGCGGGATCGCCGGCCACCAGAACCGCACGTAGATGCCGGCCGCGATCACCTCGCCGCCGGTGGCGATGACCTGGATGGTCCAGTAGGTCCAGCGGGTCACGAAGCCGGCGAACGGGCCGAGGTAGCGGTGCGCGACGGCGCCGAACGCGCCCGCCTCGGGGTGCACGACCACCATCTCGGCCAGCGCCCACGCGATCACCAGCGCCACCAGCGCGCAGGCCACGTGCGCGAGGATCGTGGCCGGCCCGGCCTGGGAGATCGCCAGCCCCGAGCCGAGGAACAGGCCGGTGCCGATCGCACCGCCCAGGCCGATCATGGCGATCTGCCCGCTGCTGAGCCGCCGCTGCAGGCCGGTCTCCTCGGGTGCACCCGACATGGCGGTCTCCCTTGTCTGGGATCGGTACTGCGCTGGTAGTTCCCGGTGGTGCTCAGTAACTGGGCGGGGTGATGGAAATGAGGAACGCCGCCGTCGTTTCGGCCGGGTTCAGGTAGCGATGGGGCAGTCGTGAGTCGAAATAGCAGCTGTCCCCGGAATCGAGGTGGTACTCGTCGCCGGCCACCTCGACCACCAATTTCCCCTTGGTCACCAGTACGCACTCCTCGCTCGGGTGCGACCACGGTTCGGGAGCGGAGGCCGCGCCGGCCGGCAGCGTGCCCTCCAGGACCTCCAACCGCCCCCGACCGGCGGAGATGCGCGAGTAGGCGATCCCGCTCGGCGACTGGACCGTCATCCGGCCCGCCTGCCTCACGACCGCCACATCGTCCGGGTCGGGCTCGGAGAAAAGGCTGAACAATGGTGTGTCGAGCGCGCGGGCAATCTTGCGTACAGTGGCCAGGCTGGGGTCCGACAGTTCCCGTTCGACCTGGCTGATCAATGCGGTGGACACCTCCGCGAGTCGCGCGAGCTCGGTCACCGTCATCCCGCGTGCGGTGCGCAATGCGCGAATTCTGGTACCTACCACGTGGTCACCTCTGTGTCCGGTCCAGCGTGCAACAGCGTGCCCCGCAATGTCAATATGGTTGAACGGCGTTGACCTACATTAAACGGGCTCCTACTCTCGAGAGTCGGCCGCGCGGCGGCGGGCAGGTTCGGCGGACGGGTGGGGGATGGACTGGGGATGGATACCGCAACGAGCGACCTCGGCCCCGGGGAGCCCGCCCGCGCGCGGTTCCCGATCTTCGATCGGAAGGTCTACCTGAACAGCTGCTCGCAGGGCGCGCTCGCCGACTCGGTGCGCGCGGCGTACGAGACCTACCTGGACGGGTGGGAGTCCGAGGGCTCGCAGTGGGACTACTGGGTGGAGCACACCGAGCGGGCCCGCCGTGCCTTCGCCTCGGTGCTGCACGCCGACCCGGCCGCCGTCGCGGTGACCGCGTCCGCGTCCGCCGGCGCCGGCGCGGTCGCCTCGGCGTTCGACTTCGGCGAGCGGGACACGGTGGTCACCACCGGCCTGGAGTTCCCCACCATCGGGCAGATCTGGCACGCGCAGGAGCGCCGGGGCGCACGGGTGGTGCACGTGCCGGCGGCGGCGGACAACACCCTCCCGCTGGAGAGCCTCGCCGCCGCGATCGACGGCCGCACCGCGATCGTCTCGGTCACCCACGTCTGCTACCGCAACGGCAGCCGGCTCGACGTCGAGGCCATCACCCGGCTGGCCCACGAGCACGGTGCGCTCGTGCTGCTGGACTCGTACCAGGCGGCCGGGGCGGTGCCGATCGACGTCAACGCCCTGGGCGTGGACTTGGTCGTCGGTGGTGCCCTGAAGTACCTGCTGGGGTCGGCCGGGATCGGCTACCTCTATGCCAACCCCCGCACCACCGGGCACCTGGTGCCGACCGCGACGGGCTGGTTCGCCGACGAGGACATCCACGCGATGGCCATCGACCGGTACTCACCGTCCCGCGAGGCCCGGCGCTTCGAGGCCGGCACGCCGCCGATCCCGTCGATCTTCGCCGCCGTCGCGGGCATCGAGCTGCTGCTGGAGATCGGGATCGAACGCACCTCGGCCCACGTCGAGCGGCTGAACAGCTGGCTGATCGACGAGGTCGCCGCAATGGGCGGCGTGGTGGCCACGCCCAAGGACCCGGCGCAGCGGGGCCCGATGGTCGCGGTCCGGGCCGCCGACGCCGAGCAGCTCGTCGAGCGGTTGGCGGCGGACGGCATCGTCATCTCGTCCCGCGCCGGCCACGTGCGGGTCTCCCCGCACTGCTACAACACCGCCGCCGACGTCGAGCGGCTGCTCGCCGCCCTGCGCACCCACCGCGCCCTGCTCGGCTGACCGCTCCGCCATACCCCCGTGAGTGGCGAGTTGGGCTATAACCCAACTCGCCACTCACGGGTACATGCTGGGGGCGTGGCTACTCCAGGCTCCATCCTGAACATCGGCACGGCCGTGGGCCGGAACCACTTCGGCGTGCAGATCGGCCGCTCCGGCGACGCCACCATGCTGAACGTGCGGCCCGACGCGATCCAGGTGGGTTACGCGGAGAACCCGTACTTCACGCCGGCCGCCGGCAACACGGCGGTGCAGTTCTGGGTGCCGTCCGACGGGCCGCTGTCCTCCTCGGCCGCCGGTGGCCCCCGCTCGGAGCTGCGCGAGTACGACCGGCGCGGCAACCCGATGGGCTTCGACCCGTTTGTCGGCACGCACTACCTGCGCGGCCGGACGAAGATCACCGGGCTGGGCGCCAGCCAGGCCGGCAAGGGCCTGATCGTCGCCCAGCTGCACAACGGCTCGGTGGACCGGGTGAGCATCCGGACCCAGTTCCAGACCAGCAACGTGCGGCTGCGCTGCCGGGTGAACGGCACGTTCGCGGCGCCGGAATGGATCTCGGTGCCCGGCGACGCCGACGGCGGCCTCGGCATTCTCGGGACCGAGTTCGAGTGGATGATCAAAGTCGCGAGTGGCCAGCTCACCGTGTTCTTCGACGACCTGGTCAACCCGATCATCACGAGCTCGGCGCTGGCCCCCACCGGCGGCCCGACCTGGTACTTCAAGGCCGGCGCCTACGCCCAGTTCGACGCGACCACCGACCCCGGCCAGCACGCGTCGGTCGAGCTGCGCGACCTGAAGCACTGGCACCCCGGCTGGCCCTGACCGCCCGAGCCCTCGCGCTTGGCCCGGATCGGCGCGTCCACCGGCCGCCTACTCGGGGGTGACAGCTCGGAGCAGGCGGGCCAGGCCGGTGGGTTGCAGGAGCCTCTGGGCGACCAGGTGTCCGGAGCCTCCGCCGAGGCCCGCGCCGGGGTGCGTCGCCGCGCCGATGTGCCAGAGTCCCGCGATCGCGGTGCGGTGGGAGCCGGCGCCGGGCAACGGGCGCCACCAGAAGTTCTGGTCCAGCTCGGCGGCGCCGCCGTACGGGTCGCCGTGCTCGGCGTTGGGGTTGTGCGCCTCGAGGTCGGCCGGAGTGACGACGTCCGTCGCGAGGAGCTTCGCCGGCAGGTCGGGGGCGTGCAGGGCGATCCGGTCGAGCACCCTGGCCGCGTAGCCCTTGGCGAGCTGCTCGGTCCAGCCGCCGGCGGTGTCCAGCTCACCCGCCGCGTCGCCGACCGGGGCGTACGGCACCTCCTGCAGCTGGATCCACAGCGAGGCGGCGCCGGCCGGCACCCGGGTCGGGTCGAGCAGGTACTGCCGGCCGACCACGACCGTCGGGTGGCGTGGCAGCAGGCCGGCCTCGGCCTCGGCGCAGGCGATCGCAGTACCCGCCGCGCCGTCGGAGAGGTGGATCAGTGGGATGTCGGACAGGCGGCTGTCGGTCCAGGTCAGGGGGGCGGACAGGGCGACGTGCAGCATCATGGCGGCCCGCCCGGGGCGGTGGGTGGCGGCCTGCTCACGGACGGCGGCGGGCACGTCGGCGGCGGGCAGCAGACCACCGTAGAGCGCCCCGGGACTGACCGAGGCGAGCACCGCGCGCCGCGCTCGGATGGTCCGCCCCGCCGCGACGACGCCGACCGCGCGGCCGTCTTCGGTGAGGATCCGCTCGACCGGCGCGCCGGTGTGCACCTGCACGCCGTGCTCGGCCAGGAGTCCCTCGAACGCGGCGACGAACGCGCCCGCGCCACCGGCCACCACCGGCAGCCCGAACCCGTGCAGCGTGGCGGCCAGCACCGGCACCATCAGCCCGCCGGAGGCGTGGTCGGGGGACAGCCCGGCGTGCAGCAGCCACGGCGCCCAGAGCTGGTCGACCTCGGTGCCCTCGAAGTGCCGGCGGGTCCAGGCGCGGCCGCTGCTGGCCAGGTCGCGCAGCCACTGCTCGGTGCCGGCGCGCCCGCTGCCGCGCACCAGCTGGCCGACGTGGCGCAGTGCGCCGGGGGAGTGCAGCTCGCTGCCCAGCAGCCCGCCGATCGCGCCGGCGTTGTCCAGGAACCGCTGCAGCGCGCCGAGGTAGGCGCCCCGGTCGGCCTCGTGGGCGAACTCCGCGACGGTCTGCTCCGGGTCGCGGTGCGCGCGCGCCACCCGGCCGTCGTCGGCCACGCTGGCGATCGCCCAGCCGTCGGAGTTGCGGTACTCCAGCCCGTGCCGGTGCAGGTCACCGCCCAGCTCCGGGTACGCGGCGCCGGCCACGAACAGCGGGTGCCACGACGAGTACGTGTCGTGCCGGTAGCCGGGCAGCGTGCGTTCCTCGGTGGCGATGAACCCGCCCAGCCGGTCGTTGCGCTCGACCAGCGCCACCGACCAGCCGGCCCTGGCCAGCTCCGCCGCCGCGACCAGGCCGTTCACCCCGCTGCCGACGACGACCGCGTCGACGGTGTCCGACTCGCTCCCTGACATCCACAACTCCCTAGATCCGACCAGCCCCCGCTATGTAACCGCGCCGGGCGCGGCACCGCCGGGCCGCCCCCGCCCTGGGCCGGTGGCCCGTGAGGTAGCTCTCGGGCCGGGGGCGGCCGGCGCCGGATGCCTATAAGGTCGAGGAATGAGTGTGCCGGCCGCACGCCTGCTGGCGGTTAGCGATTTGCATGTCGGTTATCCGGAGAACCGGGAGATCGTGCGCAACATGCGGCCGGAATCGCCCGGGGACTGGCTGATCGTGTGCGGCGACGTCGCGGAAACGGTCGCCGATGTCGAATGGGCGCTGGGCCTGCTGCGGGAGCGGTTCGACACGGTCCTGTGGGTGCCGGGCAACCACGAGCTGTGGACGCATCCCCGGGACGAGGTGCAGCTACGCGGGGTGGCGAGGTACGAGCACCTGGTCGAGGTGTGCCGGCGGTTGGGGGTGCTGACGCCGGAGGATGAGTTCCCGGTATTCGACGGTGAGGGTGGCCCGCTGCGGGTCGCACCATTGTTCCTGCTCTACGACTACACATTCACCGCGCCCGGTACGCGGACGAAGGAAGAATCCTTGGCGTACGCCGAGGAAACCGGAATAGTCTGCGCCGACGAGGTATTCCTGCACCCCGAGCCGTATTCGACCCGGGACGACTGGTGCCGGGCCAGGGTGGCCGAGTCACGGCGCCGGCTGGACGCACACCACGACGACATTCCCTACGTTCTGGTGAACCACTGGCCGCTGGTCCGCGAGCCCACCCTGGTGCTGCACTACCCGGAGTTCGCCCAGTGGTGCGGCACCGTGCTCACCGCCGACTGGCACACCCGGTACCGCACCGCCGCCGTCGTCTACGGCCACCTGCACATCCCGCGCTCGACGGAGTACGCCGGGGTGCCGTTCGAGGAGGTCTCGCTGGGCTACCCGCGCGAGTGGAAGCCCCGGGCACGCGGCGAGTACCAGCCGCGCCCGGTGCTCGGCGGCCGGCGGTGATCGAGCAGCTGGTGCCGGCGGGGGTGGCCGGCCACGAGTCGTTCACCGACGTGCCCGAGTCGCTCATGCTGCCGGCCGAGGCGGCGCAGGTGAGCAAGGCGGTGGAGAAGCGGCGCCGCGAGTTCGGCACGGTCCGCCACCTGGCCCGCCGGGCGCTCGCCGAGCTCGGGCTGGACCCGGTGGCGCTGCTGCCGGGCAAGCAGCGCGAACCGCTCTGGCCCGCCGGCGTGGTCGGCAGCCTGACGCACTGCGCCGGCTACCGGGCCGCCGTGGTGGCGCGCGCCGTCGAGGTGCACAGCATCGGTATCGACGCCGAGCCGCACGGCCCGCTGCCCGAGGGGGTGCTCGAGGCGGTCACGGTGCCCGACGAGCTGCCCCGGTTGGAGGCGCTGACCTCGGCCGACCCGACCGTGCACTGGGACCGCATGCTGTTCAGCGCCAAGGAGTCGGTCTACAAGACGTGGTTCCCGCTGGCCGGGCGCTGGCTGGGCTTCGAGGACGCTTCGATCACGCTGGCTCCGGGTGGCACGTTCCGGGCCGAGCTGCTGGTGCCGGGGCCCCGGGTGGCCGGCGTCGAGCTCACCGGCTTCACCGGCCGCTGGCTGGTCGGGTCCGGCCTGGTGCTGACGGCGATCTGCCTGCCCGTCCAGTAGCCGGGGCGGCTACGTGGCGAGCAGCTCGTCGATCCGGTGCGGGGCGAACACCTGGTCGGCGAGCAGCAGCGCGGTGCCGATCAGCCCGGCGCGCGCGCCGAGTGCACTGGGCACGATGTGCAGCCGCGCGGTGGCCAGCGGCAGGGAACGGCGGTACACCATCTCGCGGATGCCGGCCATCAGCTGTTCCTCGGCGGCGACGAGCTGGCCACCGATCACCACGACCCGGGGGTTGAGCAGGCTGACGGCGTCCGCGACGGCGCCGCCGAGCAGCCGGCCGGCCCGCCGCACCAGGCTGACCGCGGTGGTGTCGCCGGTCCGGACCAGGGCCACCGCGTCGTGCACGGTCGACACGTCGTGGCCGGCCGCCCGCAGGTCGCGGACCAGTGCCCAGCCGCCGGCGCGCGCCTCGACACAGCCGGCGTTGCCGCAGCGGCACTCCGGCGGCTCGGCCTCGCCCGGCACGGTGAGCTGCATGTGGCCGATGTCGCCGGCGGCCCCGTCGGCGCCCCGGTACACGGTCTGGCCGGCGACCAGCCCGGCGCCGATCCCGGTGCCCACCTTGATCATGAGTAGCGCCTCGGTCTCCGGGTAGACCCGCCGGTGCTCGCCGAGGGCCATCGCGTTGACGTCGTTCTCCACCATCACCGGGCAGCCGTAGCGCGGCCGGAACCAGCCCGGGATGTCGAACCGGTCCCAGCCGCTCATGATCGGCGGGCTGACCACCTGGCCGGTGGCGATGTCGACCGGTCCCGGCACGTCGAGGCCGATGCCGTACACGTCGGCCGAGGTGCGCCCGTCGGCGGCGAGCATCTCGGCGAAGAACCCGTCGATGAGGCCGAGCACCGGGTGCGGCCCGCTGGCGATGTCGATGGCGGCGGTGCGCTCGAGCTGGATGGCGCCGGTCAGGTCGGTCAGCGCGGCGCGCAGGCCGGTGCCACCGACGTCGGCGACGAGCAGCACACCCCGGTCGCGGTGGAAGGCGAACTGGCCGGCGGGCCGGCCTCGGCCCGGTGCCTCCTCGCCGGCGGCCACCACCAGCCCGGCGGCGCGCAGCGCCTCCAGCCGCTGGCCGACGGTGGACCGGGACAGGCCGGTCCGCCGCATGACCTCGGCCCGGGTCAGCGGGCTGTCGGCGCGCAGCAGTGCCAGCATCTCGCCTGGCGAGACGTTGCTACCGGACGGCTCGGTCACAAGGTCAGGGTAGTTCTGTCAAGTAAAAATGCAAACATCAAAGACTTTTGCTTGACGCTCGACATAATCGGGCCTCTAATAGCGACAGGTCGAGCGAAGGCGCTCGAGGGACCGAGGAGTTCCACCATGCAGGTGTCGCAGCGGGTGTCGAACACGCGGGGGACGAACAGGGTGCGCCGGGCGGCCGGCGGCGCGGTGGCCGCCGTGGCGGTGTTCGGGCTGGCGGCCTGTGGCGGCGGTCAGAGCGGCCAGACCGGCGGCGGCCAGGCGGTCGGTGGCCAGGCCGGCGCGGCCCCCAAGGTCGCCGCGGTGATCAAGGGCCTGGACAACCCGTTCTTCCAGGCCATGCAGAAGGGCATCCAGGACGACAGCGCGGCCGTCGGCGTCCAGACGACCGTGCAGGCCGCCACCTCGGTACCGACACCACCGGGCAGGCCGACAAGCTGACGGGCCTGGCCGGCCAGGACTACAACTGCTACGTGGTCAACCCGATCTCCGGCACGAACCTGGTCCAGGGCATCGCGCAGCTCGCCGCGAGCGGCAAGACGATCGTCAACATCGACAGCCCGGTCGACCCGGCCGCCGCGCAGGCGGCCAGCGCGAAGATCGCCACCTACATCGGCACCGACAACGTCGCCGCCGGCCACACCGCCGCCCAGGAGATGGGCAAGCTGCTGCCCTCCGGCGGCAAGGTGGCCGTGGTCGGCGGCATCGCGGGCGACGTGACCAGCGGCGACCGCGTGCAGGGCTTCACCGGCGGGGTCGGCCCGACCATCCAGGTGGTGCAGACCGTGGCGGCCAACTGGGACCGCCAGGAGGCGCTCACCCAGGCCACCAACATCCTCGCCGCGCACCCGGATGTGGCCGGCTTCTTCGTGGCCAACGACGACATGGGCCTCGGTGTGACCCGCGCGGTGGCCAACGCCGGCAAGACCGGTCAGGTGCACGTGGTCAGTGTGGACGGCAACCCGGACGCGCTGGCCGCGGTGAAGTCCGGCGACCTGGCCGCGACCGTGGCGCAGTACCCGTACGCGATCGGCGAGATGGGCGTGGACGCCTGCCGCGCCGCCGTCTCCGGGGCCACCCTGCCGGCCAAGGTGGACGCCCCGGTCGCGCTGGTCACCAAGGACAACGCCGACCAGGCCATCGCCGCCGCGCCCAAGCCGTTCGCCAGCTACGCCAACCCGTTCACCGCGCTGATCAAGAAGTGAGCGAGAGCGTGACCGCATCCGCGACCCCGACGCGCGCCGCCGCCCTCGGCGGCTGGCTGCGCGACGGCGGGTTCTGGGCGGACTGGGCGGCCGCGGTCGGGCTCGTGGTGCTCGTGGTGGTCTTCCAGGCGGCCAACCCGACGTTCCTGTCCAGCGGCAACGTCCGGTCCATGCTGGTGGCCTCGGCGATCCTGGTGGTGCTCTCGGTCGGCCAGACGTTTGTGGTGCTGACCGGTGGCATCGACCTGTCGGTGGCCTCGGCGATGACGTTCGGCGCGGTGCTGTTCGGGTTCGGCATCACACGCGGCTGGGGCATCGGCTGGTGCGGGGTGCTCGCGGTGCTCGGCGGCGCGCTGGTCGGGGTGGTCAACGGGGTGCTGGTCGGCAACGGCCGGATCACCGACTTCGTGGTCACCCTGGGCAGCCTGTCGGCGGCGTCCGGGCTGGCGCTGGTGGTCGCCGACGGCAAGCCGGTCACCGTGGTCAGCGTGCCGCTGCTGAAGCTGTCCACCGGCGGCGTCGGCATCATCGGCTGGTCGGTGCTGGTGGCCGCGGTGGTGGCCGTGCTCTCCCACGTGGTGCTGTTCCGGACGCGCTGGGGCACGCACGTGTTCGCGGCCGGCGGGTCCCCGGAGGCGGCCACCGCGACCGGGATCAGCGTGCCGGCCATCAAGATCGCCGTGTACACGGTGTGCGGGGTGCTCGCCGGGCTGGCCGCGATCCTGCTGGTGGCGCGGGTGGGTGCGGCGGAGCCGGCGGCGAACACGTCGTTCCTGCTCAACTCGGTGGCCGCCGTCGTGCTCGGCGGGGTGAGCCTGGTCGGCGGGCGGGGCAGCGTGCTCGGCCCGGTGCTCGGCGCGCTGCTGCTCACCGCGCTGGCCAACGGGCTGACCCTGCTCGGTGTCTCGCCCTTCTACCAGCCGGTCGCGGTGGGCGTCGTGGTCGTGCTCGCCGCCCTGCTCACGAGGTTCCGCAAATGACCGATTCCGCGAGCAAGAACAACTCAGACGTGCTGCTGGAGGCCAGTGGGGTCTCGCTGGCCTTCGGCAGCGTCCAAGCCCTGCGGGACGTGTCGCTGACGCTGCGGGCCGGCGAGATCACCGCGCTGGTCGGCGACAACGGGGCCGGCAAGTCCACCCTGGTGCGGTGCATCTGCGGCATCCACCGGCCGGACGAGGGCAGCTTCGTCTTCGACGGCGGCCCGGTCGCTTTCACCTCCCCGCAGGAGGCCCGCGACGCCGGCATCGAGACCGTGCACCAGAACCTGGCGCTGGTCGAGGACCTGACCGTGTGGCAGAACCTGTTCCTGAACCGGGAGATCGCGCACGGCTTCGGCCCGCTCGCGCTGCTGGACCGGCGGGCGATGAAGGCCCGGGCGGCGGAGATGGTGGCCGAGCTCGCGGTGAACGTGCCGGCGGTGACCGCCCGGGTGCGGCGGCTGTCCGGCGGGCAGCGCCAGGCGGTGGCGATCTGCCGGGCGGCCGGGTTCAGCTCGAAGCTGGTCATCATGGATGAGCCGACGGCGGCGCTGGGGGTGCAGGAGACCGCTAGGGTCGAGACGCTGATCTCGCGGCTCCGCGACGACGGCCACGCGGTCCTGCTGATCAGCCACAACTTCGACCAGGTACTGCGGCTCGCCGACCAGGTCTGGGTGATGCGGGCCGGCCGGTGTGTGGCCGGCCGCCGCGTCGCCCAGACCACCGGCGCCGAGATCGTTGCGCTGATCACCGGCGCACAGGCAGCGTGAAGGGACTTTCGTTGACCACCAACCCCATCGGCGTGCACGCCCTCGTTTTTGCGGGGGACACCTCCGCCGCCTCGGTGACCCGTGCCGTGGCCAAGTCCGCCGAGACCGGCTTCGACCTGCTCGAGTTCTCCCTGCACGACTCCCTCAACATGGACGTCGTGGAGACCCGCCGGCAGCTGGAGGAGGCCGGGCTGGCGGTGGCCTGCTCGCGCGGGCTGGCCTTCGACGCGGACGTGTCCAGCGCCGACCCGGCGGTCGTCGACCGCGGCGCCCAGCTGCTCGTCGACTCGCTGCGGGTGACCCACGAGCTGGGCGGCACCATCCTGACCGGCGCCCTGTACAGCGCGCTCGGCAAGTACGGCGCGCCGCTGTCCACGGCCGGGCGGGCCAACGTGGTGCGGGTGCTCACCGAGCTGGCGGCCGAGGCGAAGGGCCTCGGCATGTCGCTGGGCCTGGAGATCTGCAACCGCTACGAGACCAACGTGGTGAACACCGCGCACGAGGCGCTGCTGCTGGCCGACGACATCGGCGCCGAGAACGTCACGATCCACCTGGACACCTACCACATGAACATCGAGGAGGACGACCTCGTCCGCCCGGTGCGCGAGGTCGGTGACCGGCTCGGCTACGTGCACATCGGCGAGAACCACCGGGGCTACCTGGGCGGCGGGCACCTCGACTTCGGCGCGTTCTTCCACGCCCTCGCCGACATCGGCTACTCCGGGCCGATCACCTTCGAGTCGTTCTCCTCGGCCGTGCTGGCGCCCGGGCTGACCGGTGACCTGGCGATCTGGCGCAACCTGTGGGACGACGGCGAGGACCTCGCGCGGCACGCCAGGAGCTTCATCGACAACCAGCTCCGGGCCAGCGCGCTGCGCTGAGCACCGGCACGGAGAACGGCACGGAGAACGGCACCGGAAAAGGCTCCGGCCGTCGGATATGGTGTTTTTGTGACGGCAACGATGTATGCGGGAGTGACGCAGGCCGGCGAGGGCATCGACGGCATCAGTTGGAACATCCTCGGCCAGACCTACGTGCCCAAGCAGTACACGGAGAGCTCGCTGTCCTGGCACGCGACCTTTCCGCCCGGCACCTTCGTGCCGCCGCACATCCACCCCACCCAGGACGAGTACGTGCTCATCCTCAACGGCGAGCTGACCCTGTTTGACGGCGAGGGTGACCACGCTGCCACGGCGGGAGACCTGGTACGCCTGCCGCGGGGCAAGCCGCACGGGCTGTTCAACCGCTCCGGCAAGACCCTGACGTGCTGGTTCTGGGTGACACCCAAGGGCAAGCTCTATGACCTGTTCGCCGGGATCGACGCGATGGCCGATCAGAACCCCGACGACGTGGTGGCGCTGTCGGCGCAGCACGAGGTGGAGTTCCTACCGCCGCCCAGCTGAGGCCGGCGATGGAATAAACGGCGCAGGCCGCGCGTCTACCCAATTCGTACCCAGTGTGTAACGGCGCCGTGCGCTGCGAGACTGAGGACCATACGTTTCCTTCCAAGGGGGTAGGCATGAGCACCAACCACATGACGGATCGCGGGGCCAGCGGCCCGCGTACA